>CAXTKD010000004.1:0-206552 GCA_964244885.1 uncultured Sphingomonadaceae bacterium
AGCCTGTCGAACCACGTGGCATGCTCCGCCGTCGGAGCGACCACGTCCTTCGACAAGCTCAGGACGAACGGCAAGGTGGGGAAGATGGACCACTAGCCGGTTCGACGTGAGATGGGATGGGTCAGCCCTTTCTGACCTGGTCTGGGCTACCTGATACGGGCCCTGAACGAACGGAGTAGAAGACATGCGCCACGGTAACGCCCATCGGAAGCTCGGCCGCACGACCAGCCACCGCCTCGCCATGTTCCGCAACATGGCCGCCGCGCTGATCAAGCACGAGCAGCTGACCACCACGCTGCCCAAGGCGAAGGAGCTTAGGCCCTACGTCGAGAAGCTGGTGACGCTGGCCAAGAAGGGCGGCCTCTCAAACCGCCGCCTGGCGCATGCGCGGCTCGGCGACGACACGCAGCTGGTCAAGCTGTTCGACACCATCGCGACGCGCTACGCGACCCGCGAGGGCGGCTACATCCGCGTGCTCAAGGCCGGCTTCCGCGCCTCCGACGCCGCGCCGATGGCGGTCATCGAGTTCATCGACCGCGACACCTCGGCCAAGGGCCAGGACAGCGGCCCAGTCGAAGTCCGCGAGGATTTCGACGAAGCGGCGTAAAGCCCGCTTGCAAGGTTAAAGGAGGGCCGTCCCGCAAGGGCGGCCCTTCGCCGTTCAGGCGGCGCGGCGCGTCTCGACCCCGCGCAGGATCTCGGCCTCGATCTCGGCCTGGCTCACCGCCTTCTGGACGATGACACACCGCATGCCGAGCCCGTCGAACCCCTCGAACGGAACCGCGAGCGCGTGGGCGATGATTTCGTCACCATCGGTGTAGACGCCCCGCGCGCCGTTCTTGCGCAAGGGGAAGGTCGTGCCGAAGCCCTTGTCGTCGGACGAGGCGACGATCTTGTTGACGTTGTCGAGGATCAACACGCGGGTCCGCACCTTGTCGGCGTCGCTGAAATGCGGCTCGTCGGCGACGATTCGCTTGGCCTGCCGCTCCCAGTCATATTCGAAATAGAGGACGCCGAGCGGCGCGCCGTCATGGGCGCCGTCGCGGCGAACCGCGCAGGCGAACACCAGCACCGCGCGATTGCCCGCCCACGGGCTCATCCACACCTCGTCGGTGAACCAGTCCTCGGCGGTGCGGCTGGCCATGGCGCGCAGGAATTGCGGCTGGTCGCCGACATTCTTCCCGAGCACCGGCGAGCGCGGAATCGCCGCCGCGACCATCGTGCCGCCGCGATCGGCCATGATGACGTTGGCGTAGAAGGGGGAGTAGCGCCGGACGCTCGCCATCCGCCGCGTCGCGTGCGCCAGCTTGTCGGGACCCGGATTCTGCAAGGCGTCGAAAATCGCCGCGTCGGTCGCGACCAGTCGAATGTCGCATGCCCGCTCGTACATGCCGCGCACCACCAACTGCATCAGCGTCTGCGCCAGGTCGACGAGGCGCGTGCCCTCGAGATCGGCGACAAGCTCGTCGGCAAGCGCCGCGCCCGTCGTGATGCGGTCGAGCACCTGCGCGCGAAACGCCGCGCTGGCGCCCTTGGCTTGGCCGGCGAGCGCCTTGACCTCCGCCGCGACGACCGCGAAGCCGCGCCCCGCCGCGCCCGACCGCGCCGCCTCGATCGAGGCGTTCAATGCGAGCAGGTTGGTCTTGGACGCGATATCCTCGTTCGAGCGCGCGAAGCGGCGGACCTCGTCGCCGAGGATCGACATGATGGCGCGAATGCGGCGCGGCATAAATTGGTCCCCGTGTCCCTGCCCGCCAAGCTAGGCGAACATGGCTAACAGCCGGTTAACAGGTGACGATGTGCGAGCGAGCGCTAGACTGGGGGCCATGACGACACGCGCCCCCTTCCGGCCCCGCGAAGCCTATCCCGTGTTCCGGCAAATTCCGACGCGGTGGAGCGACAACGACGTGTATGGCCACGTCAATAACGTCGTTCATTACTCGTGGTTCGACACCGCGGTGAACGCGCACCTGATCGAGGCGGGGGCGCTTGACATCCATGCCGGGGCGGTGATCGGGCTGGTCGTCGAAAGCGGCTGCCGCTACGCCCGCCCAGTCGGCTTCCCCGAGGTGCTGACGATCGGCCTGCGCGTCGGCGAAGCCGGGCGATCCAGCGTTCGCTACGAGCTCGGGCTGTTTTCGGAAGGCAACGCCGACGCCGCTGCCGAGGGGCAGTTCGTCCACGTCTACGTCGACCGAGCGACTCGCCGACCAGTCGATCTGCCGCCTGAACTGCGGAGTGAAATCAACAGGTTGCTCCGTTAATCCCCCATACAAGTGCGGTCCGCTAGAGGATGCTTCACAGTATGAGGGGCAAAGCGATGCGTTCATTCGGCAAGGTTTTGGTTGGGTCGGCTCTGGCGCTGACGATGGTCGCGGGCGACGCGGCTTCGGCGCGCGGCTGGGGCCACGGCGGCGGCCGCGGTTACGGCCATGGCGGCTACCGCCATTACAACGGCCGCAGCAATTTCGGCGACTTCCTGCTCGGCGTCGGGGTGATCGGCGTGATCGCCGCGGTCGCTTCGTCGAACTCGCGCGACCGCGACCGCGAGGTCCGCACCACGCGCGACGACCCGCCCCCCGCGCCGCGCGACGAGTTCCCCTTCGATCTCGACGAGTCGCCCGTTCCGCCGCCGCCCGCGCGCGGCCAGAGCGCCAGCCTCGGCCGGGACGACGCGGTCGACGCCTGCAAGGTCGCCGCCGAGCGCGAGGGCGAGCGCTATTCGAGCCGAGTCCACGTCGGCACGATCGAGGACGTGCAGGTGCAGAAGGACGGCGGCTACCGCGTCACCGGCATCGCCGACATCGACAAGGGCGGCTACAACGGCGGCAAGGCGAGCACCGAGCGCGCGCGCTTCGATTGCACCGCGGCCGGCGGCCGGATCGTCTCGTTCCGCTTCGGCTCCAGCGCCGAGCTTGCCCAGCGTTATTAAGGAAGTTCACCCAGGAAGCCTGATGGCGCGCGGTCCGCTGGACCGTGCGCCACTTTTTTGCCAAAGCGCGGCATGGCGCTCACCCCCACCGAAACCATCCTCGTCGTCGACTTCGGCAGCCAGGTCACGCAGCTCATCGCGAGGCGCGTCCGCGAGGCCGGCGTCTATTGCGAGATCGCTCCCTTCAACGCTGCTCAGGAGGCGTTCGAGCGGCTGAAGCCGCAGGCGCTGATCCTGTCCGGCGGCCCATCCTCCGTGATGTGGGAGGACAGCCCCCGCGCGCCGCAGCACTTCTTCGACGCGGGCCTGCCGATCCTCGCGATCTGCTACGGCCAGCAGACGATGGCGCACCAGCTCGGCGGCCGCGTCGCGCCCTCCGACAGCCGCGAGTTCGGCCGCGCCTTCATCGAGGTCGTCGACAATTCGTCACTGTTCGACGGCCTGTGGAAGGTCGGCGAGCGCCACCAGGTGTGGATGAGCCACGGCGATCGGGTCGAGGCGCTGCCCGAGGGCTTCAAGGTCGTCGCGCAATCCGAGGGCGCGCCCTTCGCCATCGCCACCGACGAGGCGCGCCGCTTCTTCAGCCTGATGTTCCACCCCGAGGTCGTCCACACGCCCGACGGCGGCAAGCTGATCGCCAACTTCGTTCGCCACGTCGCGGGCTGCCGCGGCGACTGGACGATGGGGGCTTTTCGCGCCGCAAAGATCGCCGAGATCCGCGCGCAGGTCGGCAAGGGGCGCGTCATCTGCGGCCTTTCGGGCGGCGTCGATTCGGCGGTCGCGGCGGTGCTGATCCACGAGGCGATCGGCGAGCAGCTGACCTGCGTGTTCGTCGATCACGGCCTGATGCGGCTGGAGGAGGCCGAGCAGGTCGTCAGCCTGTTCCGCAACAGCTACAACATCCCGCTCGTCCACGTCGATGCGTCCGAGCTGTTCCTCGGCGGCCTCGCCGGCGTCACCGACCCGGAGGCGAAGCGCAAGTTCATCGGCAAGAGCTTCATCGACATCTTCGAGGCCGAGGCCAAGACGATCGGCGGCGCCGACTTCCTGGCGCAGGGCACGCTCTACCCCGACGTCATCGAGAGCGTCAGCTTCACCGGCGGGCCGTCGGTCACGATCAAGAGCCATCACAATGTCGGCGGCCTCCCTGAGCGCATGAACATGAAGCTCGTCGAGCCCTTGCGCGAGCTGTTCAAGGACGAGGTCCGAGTCCTCGGCCGCGAACTCGGCCTGCCCGAGGCGTTCGTCGCCCGCCACCCCTTCCCCGGCCCCGGCCTCGCCATCCGCATCCCGGGCGAAGTCACCCGGGAGAAGTGCGACATCCTGCGCAAGGCCGATCGCATCTACCTCGACGAGATTCGCAAGGCCGGCCTCTACGACGCGATCTGGCAGGCGTTCGCGGTGCTTCTTCCCGTCCGCACCGTCGGCGTGATGGGCGACCACCGCACCTACGACAGCGTCTGCGCGCTCCGCGCCGTGACTAGCGTCGACGGCATGACCGCCGACATCTACCCGTTCGACGCGAGCTTCCTTGCCAACGTCGCGACGCGGATCGTCAATGAGGTCAAGGGCATCAACCGCGTGGTCTACGACTACACGTCGAAGCCGCCGGGCACGATCGAGTGGGAATAATCGATATAATTATCCGTGTACTGACTAAACGGCGTCGGCTCGTCCCTCACCGGTCAAGCCCCAAAGGACGAGCCCGACGGATACGGCGAGCGCGGCCAAACCCACGGCAAGCTGCGCTCCGGTGCCGGGACTGGCGATGTGGAGCCAGAATGCCGCGACGATAAGAGCGACTGGAGCGGCCAGCAGCCACGCGGTCCGGCCCATGTCGTGCAGGCGTCGCGCGTGAAGCACGACCGCGGGGTAAAGCAGCACCAGCATGCCGAAGGGACGGCCCAGCCCCCGCAGCAGCGAGTAATACACGTAATAAAAGACAAACGCTGACAGCAGCACGATCAGCGCGCCGGCATATTCGCGGCGGGAGGTGCGGCCGGTGGGATTCGCGAAGAGCGCATCGTAATTCATGTGCCGACTCCTCATGCTTCGCCGGCGGCCAAAGCGTGCCGCTGCAGCACGCCGCGATAGGAATCGACATAGGCCAGCATCAGCAGGCCGTTGAGCGCGACCGCGGCCAGCGCCAGCAGCGCGCCGACCGGCTCACGCTCCAGTATCACCGCCCAGAAGGCGGCACAGGTCGAGATCGTCATCACCGCGCACAGCGCCAGCGGGACCAGCAATCCGGCGAGGATCAGCGCGCCCGCGGCCAGCTGGATCGCCATCGCCACGTCGAGCAGCCGACTGTTGACCAGCGCGGTCATCAGCTGCGCGGCAAGCGGCGCATGGCCGGCCGGCGGCGGATAGAGAAAGACGAAGAAGTGATTGAGGCCGCTGACCAGCATCCAGGCGCCGAATATCAGCCGTGCGGCCAGGGCGAGCTGCTTCATCACCGCGCCTCCACGCGGACGTCACGAGGTGCGGCGGCGCCCAGGCCGCGGGGTGTCGAGCGCAGTGCGAACATCGATCGATAGCTGCCGAGATAGGCCAGGCACAGCGCGACGTTACAGCCCAGCACCGCCCAACCATAGATCGCGGCGACCGACCGCCAGCCCTGCAACACATTGTCCCAATACCACACGCAGAACGACACCGGCAGCGCCAGCAGCAGCGCCAGCGGCACGTAGAAACCCGTCAGCAATGCGATGCCGGCGATCAGCTCCACCGCCTTGACGAGATCGAACAAATGGCTGTCGCGCAGGGCCAGGAACAGTTCACGGCTGAGCGGCTGGTTGCCCATCGGTTGCGGAAACAGGGGATAGAAGTGGTTGATCCCGGCCGGGATCATCCATGCCGCGAAGACAAGGCGCACCCACCACACCGCGTATTTCACGGCACCTCCCCTGTTCCGCCATGTCCTCGCGGTGGCTTTGCGGGGAGTTTAGGCGCGGAGCGAACATTGTAAATAGTGCGGCTCTTCCGGTGACTCGCTCCGGCCGGCCGGGCCGCATTCGGTAGGGCGCCGGGTGCGCACCGTCAGCGTAACGGACGATCACCGCGCCAGGATCGGCGGGACTTTTCCCGCAGCTTTGCTGCGTTCTTGTCCGACTTCCTCTCCCCTGCGAACTCTGTAAGGACAACATGCTGCCGATGTCCGGACGGCGCAAAGGATGCGTGATGATGAAAGCCGAGACGATCCTCACCCGTCGTTCCTGCCTGCAGGTGGCCAGCGGCATCGGTCTGACCCTGGCATCGATCGCTCGGGCGGCGCCGCCTGCGGCGGGCGCGGTAACCGGCCTGCGGCGCAATGCGAAAGGCGGCTATTCCTTCATTCCGGCAATGCCGTTCTTCAGCCTCGGCGTCCGCGCCGATCCCGGATTCGAGATCGTTCGGGCGGTGTTCCGGCGGCCCGTCGGCTTTCCCGATGGGTTGCTCGACGTCGAGAAGCACCTGCGATCGGAAGGGCGGCCGCTCCAGGCGCTTTGCGGCATGGAGCTAAGGCAGGGGCAGGTGCAAAGCCTGAAGGTCTTCTTCGCCTTCAACGCGGACTATGTCGGCCGGATGAAGGCGCTCGGCCTGCTGGTGGACGGGGCGGTGCCGATGACGCGCACGAAGGTCGCGCTCGGCGACGCCGGGGGCCACAGGATCTCCGCCTTCAGCTATACCCGGCCGGCCCGGCGCGGCCCCCATGTGCCGACCTTCGTCATCTCGGGCCTTCCCGACCTGCGCTTCGTCGGCACCCAGGGGCAGGAAGTCGCGGCCGGCGATACGTCGCCCGCCGGCCTGGAAGCAAAGACGCGATTCATCCTTGGAAATCTGGGCGCGGCCATCGGAAAGCTGGGTGCGGCGTGGGACGGCGTGACCGCGGTCCAGGCCTACACGATCCACGACCTTCATCCGCTGATCGAGACGGTCATCATCCCGGCGATGGGCGATGCGGCGGTCCATGGCCTGCACCTCTATCATGTGCATCTTCCCGCAGTGGGTGGGGAGATCGAGTTCGATGCGCGATCGACGGCGGCCGAACTGTCGATCTGACATCCGACCGCATGACGATCGTGGGAAATATAGCGGGGGCGCCAAAGTGACGGTCGCGATGTACGGAATCAAGAATTGCGACACCATCAAGAAGGCGCGCGCCTGGCTCGAGGGCCATGGCATCGCCTACACGTTCCACGATTACAAGCTGCGCGGCATCGACCGCGCGACGCTGGAGGGCTGGATCGCCAAGGCGGGATGGGAAAAGATCGTCAACCGCTCCGGCACGACCTTCCGCAAGCTGCCCGACGAGCTGAAGGACGGCCTCGACGCCGAGCGCGCGATCCAGCTGATGATCGACCAGCCGTCGATGATCAAGCGCCCGCTGCTCGACGTCGATGGTCGGCTGGTCGTCGGCTTTAATCCGGAAACCTACGCCGAGGCGTTTACTCGCTGACCAGCTTGCCCTTGGTCGAGGGGTTGGCGGCGATGGTCTTTTTGACCTCCTTCTTCGGCTTCTTGGCTTCCTTGTTGCTCTTCATCTGACCCTTGGCCACGATCGCTCTCCTTGGCTGATGGCCCGACTCTAGCGGGCGCGGAAAATTTGGGAAAGCGTCAGCGCTTGCCGACGATGCTCATCGCCGCCGTCGTCATCGCGTCGACGCCCATGCGGAGCGTCGGCGCGGGGTCGGGCGCGAACCTGGAACTGTGGAGCGGCGGCAACTTCGCCGCGTCGCCGCCCGCGGCGTCCCACGTCGACTGCTTGACCGCACCGAGCCAGAATATCGTGCTCTCGATGCTCTTGTCGGAGAGCCAGAAGCGGCTGAAGTCCTCGCCCGCCATCGACGGGTTGAGCCGGACGACGTTGTTCGCGCCGTAGCGCTCGCCGAACAGCGCCACCAGCCGCATCGTCTGCTTGTCGGTATTGAACGCGGCGGGCGTGAAATCTTCCTTGTGATAGTCGATGACCGGCATGAGGTCGGCCGGCACGCCCGCCGCCGACGCCTCGCCATCGGCGATTCGCTTGATGCCCGCGAGCAGCTTGTCGCGGGCTTCGGGCCGATAGCTGCGGACGGTGATCTGCAGCTTCACCTCGTCGGGGATGATGTTGTGCTTGGCGCCGCCGTGGATCGAGCCGACCGTGACGACAGCGGCGTCCTGCGGGTCGTTGTCGCGCGACACCAGGGTCTGGAGCGTCGTCACGACGCGCGCCGCGATGACGACCGGGTCGATCGTCAGGTACGGATAGGCGCCGTGGCCGCCGCGACCGCGGATCGTCATGTCCACCGAGTCGACGTTGGCCAGCGTATAGCCGTTGGTGTAGCCGAGCTGGCCCGCCGGGAGTTGCGCGCTGTCGTGCAATGCGAGCGCGAACTGCGGGCGCGGGAAGCGCGTGTAGAGGCCGTCGTCGAGCATCGCCTTGGCGCCGTCGCCGCGCTCCTCGGCGGGCTGGCCGATCATCACCAGGGTTCCCGACCACTGTCCCTTCATCGCCGCCATCCGCCGCGCCACGCCGACCCAGGTCGCCATGTGGATGTCGTGCCCGCAGGCGTGGGTGACGGGGGTGGCGAGGCCTTCGGGCGTCGTCGCCATCGCCGTGCTGGCGTAGGGCAGCCCGGTCTCGTCCCGAACCGGCAGCGCGTCCATGTCGGTGCGGATCAGCAGCACCGGGCCGGGGCCGTTCCGCATCACCGCGACGATGCCGGTCCTGCCGACGCCGGTCGTGATCTCGAAGCCGAGCGGCTTCAGCTCCTTTACCAGCCGGGCAGCCGTCTTGACCTCCTGGTAGGACAGTTCGGGCGCGCGGTGGAGGTCGGCGTAGAGCGCGACGAGATAGGCGTTGTCGGCATCGGCGCCGGCCGAGATCGCGTCGGGCGGCGCCGCACCGATCAATGCGCCGGCGGCGAGGAGGAGAGCGAGGCGCTTCATGGCGTTTCCTTCGATTGTCCCGAGCCTAGTGGAGCGGCGGCGGAGCGGACGTAAGGTCGGGGGTAGCCTCCCGGCGCGGCAGCGCGAGCGTGAACAGCGCCAGCGCGGCCAGCGCGGAGGCGGCCAGCATGACATAGGCGACCGGCACCGGCGTGCCGTCGCTCAGCCAGCCGGCGGTCGCCGAGGCGAGCGCGCCCGCGCCGAACCCCGCGCCGCTGACCAGCGCCGAGGCCGACCCGGCGCGCGCCGGGTCGATGCTGAGCGCGCCCGCCGTCGCATTGGCCGAGACGAAGGCATAGGTCGAGATGATCAGGAACAAGGGGCCGAGAACGCCAGCGATCCCGCCGAAGCCGGTCGTCGCGCAGGCCGTCAGCAGCGCGGCGAACGCCACCACCGCCAGCGCGCCGACCGACAGCACGCGGTCGGGCGAGACGCGCGTCAGCAGCCAGCGGTTGACCTGGCTCATCACGATCAGGCCGGCGGCGTTCACCCCGAAGATCCAGCCGAAATGCTTGGCCGGGAAGCCGTAGTAATGAATGATCAGCTCGGGCGACGCCGAAATGTAGGTGAAGAAGCAGGCGCCGTTCAGCGCGCCGTTCAGCGTATAGCCGACGAGGCGGCGATGGCCGAGCAGCGCGCGATAGGCGCCGAACGCGCTCTCGCTCCGCGCCAGCTGCGCCACCGCCTCCGGCCGGCTCTCGTCCAGCCGGAGGTACAGCGCCAGCCCGACGAGGACGCCGAACAGGGTCAGCACGCCGAACAGCGCGCGCCATGTCGTCACGGTCAGCAGGAAGCCGCCCAGCAGCGGCGCGAGGATCGGCGCGATGCCCATGACGAGCGTCAGCAGCGAGAAGATGCGCGCGGTCTCGTTATGGTCATAGCGGTCGCGGACGATGGCGCGCGGGATGACGATGCCCGCGCACGCGCCGAGCGCCTGGACGAACCGCCCGGCGATCAGCGCGTCGATGTCGGTCGCGAAGGCGCAGAACACCGAGGCCGCGACGTACAGCGCCGCGCCGAACAGCAGCGGCGGCCGGCGGCCGAAACGGTCCGACATCGGGCCGTAGGCGAACTGGCCGACGCACAGGCCGAAGAAGAAGGCGGAAACCGTCCGCGCCGCGGCGCCCGTGCTCGCGCCGAAGGTCTCGGCGATCGTCGGCAGGCTCGGCAGATAGAGGTCGATCGAGATCGCCGGATAGGCGGTGAGCGCGCCCAGCAGGACGATCGTACCGACGGAAGGGTGCGGCTTGTCCGCGGTCATCCTGTTCTTTCGGGGAGCGGTTGAACGGCGCTCCATATCGAGTAACGCTGGCTCGCGTAAAAGCGAAAAGCCTTGGGAGAGACAAATGGCAGGTTTCACGTCGCACGAGGTCCGGCTGAAGCAGCGGCCGGAAGGCGTGCCGCTCGACGAGGACTTCGAGCACGCGGCCGTCGAGCTCGGCGAGCCCGGCCCTGGCGAGGTGCTGGTGCGCAACAGCTGGATGTCGGTCGACCCCTATATGCGCGGCCGCATGTCCGACCGGAAGAGCTACGTGCCGCCGTTCGAGCTCGGCAAGGCGATGGAGGGCGGCGCGGTCGGCGAGGTCGTCGCCTCCAACGACCCGAAATTCGCGCCCGGCGACCTCGTGCTGTCGATGCTGGGCTGGCGCGAGGGCTTCGTCGCCCCGGGAGCGGCGCTCCAGAAGCTGCCGCGCATCGCGGGCGTCCCCGACCAGGCCTATCTCGGCGTCCTCGGCATGCCCGGCATGACCGCCTATGGCGGCTTCCTCGAACTGGGCCAGCCCAAGGAGGGCGACACCGTCTTCGTCTCGGGCGCGGCCGGCGCGGTCGGCTCGGCGGTCTGCCAGATCGCCAAATTGAAGGGCTGCCGCGTCGTCGGCTCGGCGGGATCGGGCGACAAGGCGGCCTGGCTCACGTCGCTCGGGGTCGATCATGTCGTCAACTACCGCACCGCGCCCAGCCTGCTGGCGGCGGTCGCCGAGGGCGCGCCGAGGGGCATCGACATCTATTTCGACAATGTCGGCGGCGAGCATCTGGAAGTCGCGATCGAGCTGTCGCGGCCGAATGCTCGCCTCGTCGAGTGCGGCATGATCGCTGCCTACAACGACACACAGCCGGCGCCCGGACCGCGCAACATGATGCAGATCGTCGGCAAGAGCCTGACGATCCGGGGCTTCATCGTCACCAACCTGATGGCGCAGCACCCGGGCCTCCGCGAGCGCTTCCAGGCCGAGATGGGCGAGTGGGTCGCCTCCGGCAAGATCAAGTGGGAGGAGACGGTCGAGAACGGCTGCGGCAAGGCGCCCGACGCTTTCCGCAAGCTCTTCGCCGGCGGCAACACCGGCAAGATGCTCGTGAAGCTCTAAAAGCCCTTGTGTGCGGCGCAACAAATCCGCCACACTGCGGGGCGTGGAGCCGTTCGATGAAATGCGGGGCGACGGGTCGGGCGAGGCGCGGGCGATCTACGCGCGCGTCGGCGACTGGCTGAACGCCGCGACGCAGGACGAGCTGGAAGCGCGGCGCAAACAGGCCGAGCTGTTCTTTCGCCGCATCGGCATCACCTTCGCGGTCTACGGCGATCCGGAGGCGGCGGAGCGGCTGATCCCCTTCGACATCGTGCCGCGCATCCTGTCGCGGCACGAATGGACCGGGCTGGAGGCCGGGCTGAAGCAGCGCGTCGGGGCGCTCAACGCCTTCATCGCCGATCTCTACGGCAAGGGCGAGATCCTGAAGGCGGGAATTCTTCCCCCCGACCTCATCCTGCGCAACCCGCAATATTGCGTCCAGATGATCGGACGGCGGCCGGCGCACGACGTCTGGGTCCATATCGCCGGAATCGACGTCGTCCGCATCGGTCCCAACGATTTCCGCGTGCTGGAGGACAATGCGCGCACCCCTTCCGGCGTCTCCTACATGCTGGAGAATCGCGAGGCGATGATGCGCCTCTTCCCGGATCTGTTCGCGACGCAGAAGATCGCGCCGGTCGACGGCTATCCCGAAGCGTTGCTCGAAACGCTGCGCTCGGTCGCCCCGACGACGACGCGCGGCGAGCCGACCATCGTCATCCTGACGCCGGGGCCGTTCAACTCGGCCTATTACGAGCACAGCTTCCTGGCCGACAAGGTCGGGGTCGAGCTGGTCGAGGGCAGCGACCTGTTCGTTCGCGACGACGTCGTGTTCATGCGTACCACCGACGGCCCGCGCCGGGTCGACGTCATCTACCGCCGGGTCGACGACGATTATCTCGATTCGCTGGCCTTCAGGCCCGATTCGGTTCTCGGCGTGCCGGGCTTGATGAGCGCCTATGCCGAAGGCAACGTCACCGTCGTCAACGCCGTCGGCACCGGAATCGCCGACGACAAGGCGGTCTACAGCTACATGCCGGAGATCACGCGCTTCTACACGGGCGAGGAGGCGCTGATCGCCAACGTCGACACCTTCCGCTGCCGCGAGCCCGAGGCGCTCCGCTACGTGCTCGACAACCTCGCCGAGCTGGTGGTGAAGGAAGTCGACGGATCGGGCGGCTACGGCATGCTGATCGGCCCGCGCGCGAGCAAGACCGAGATCGAGGCGTTCCGCGCCAAGCTGACCGCCAACCCTGAGAAGTTCATCGCCCAGCCGACCCTGGCGCTCTCGACCTGCCCGTCGCTGGTCGACGAAGGCCTGGCGCCGCGCCACGTCGATTTGCGGCCCTTCGTGCTCACCGGATCGGACAAGATTCGCATCGTCCCCGGCGGCCTGACGAGGGTCGCGCTCCAGGAAGGCTCGCTGGTGGTGAACTCCAGCCAGGGCGGCGGCACCAAGGACACCTGGGTAGTCGATGATTAGCCGCGGCCCCTCCCGTGGAAACGCCCGGCGGTGTCACCCCACCCCTACCCCTCCCCATCGAAGGGGAGGGGACAATCTTGCCGCTTGCACAGCCCAGTCCCTCCCCCTTCGAGGGGGGAGGCCAGGTGGGGGTGGCACCGCCGGGCATCGACGCACCTTGATGCCATCGCACACCACATCTCTCGTCCTCCACAAGACCCGCTCATCCCGAGCGAAGTCGAGGGACGCACTGCCCCTCAATGCGTCTCTCGGCCTTGGTTCATCCCGAGCGCCTGCCTTGGCAGGCAGTCGAGGGGTCCGGGATGAGCGGCTCGGGGATATGTCGCGCGATTACGGGAGCACCGCCTGATGCTCTCCCGCAACGCCGCCAACCTCTTCTGGACGGGCCGCTACCTCGAGCGCGCCGACTTCCTGGCGCGCCTGCTCGACGCTACGCTCCGCCTTGCCGCCCTCCCCGCCGCCAATGCCAACCCCGACGATGCCTGGTCCAGCGCTCTCGCCTCCGCGGGCGCGCGCGGCGCGTTCAAAGCGACAGGCAAGAAGATCAACCATAAGAACGTCGCCTCTTTCCTCGCCTTCGACGCCGAGAACGATTCGTCGATCCGTTCCTGCATCGAGCGCGCCCGCGGCAACGCCCGCTCGGTCCGCACCGCGCTGACCACCGAGGCGTGGGAAGCGATCAACGGCGCGTGGCTGGACGTCGCCAAGACCACCGGGCCGAACGGCAAGCGCGACCAGGTTTCCGTCTTCCTGGAGTGCGTCAAGGCGGCGGTCCTGGCGTTCGATGGCGCCGCGCACCGCACGATGCTGCGCAACGAATCCTACTGGTTCATCCTGCTTGGCTCGGGCGTCGAGCGCGCCGACAACACCGCGCGGCTGCTCGACGTCAAATACCATCTCCTGCTGCCGCAGACCGAGGTCGTCGGCGGCAGCCTCGACTATTTCCAGTGGACGACGATCCTGCGCACCGTCTCGGCGGCGACCGCCTACCGCTGGGTCTATCGCGACAGCCTGAAGCCCTGGCTGATCGCCGACCTCCTGATCCTCAACCGCGAGATGCCGCGCTCGCTCGCGTCTTGCTACGAGGATATCGTGCGAAACCTCGACCTGCTGGCGATGAACTCGGGACAGCGCGGCCCGGCGCACCGGCTGGCTGGCGCGACGCGCGACCGGCTCAACAGCACCAATATCAGCACGATCTTCGGCGGCGGCCTGCACGAATTCGTGCAGGGATTCCTGAACGACAACAACCGTCTGGGCGCGGCAGTGGCCGAGCAGTTCCTGTTCTGATGCGCATCAACATCCGCCACGTCACGCGCTACACCTATGAAGAGCCCGCGCGCTCGGTCGTCCAGCTGCTGCGTCTCACGCCGCGCTCGCACGACGGCCAGCATGTCGCGCAGTGGCGGATCGACATTGACGTCGACGGCCGCCTGCGGCAGGGCGAGGACGGCTTCGGCAACATCGTCCACCGGCTTTACGTCGAGCGCGCGATCGAGGCGCTGGCGATCACCGTCACCGGCACGGTGGACACCACCGACACCCACGGCGTGGTGCGCGGCCAGCCGGAGCCGCTGCCGCCCGGCCTCTTCGTGCGCGAGACGCCGCTGACCCGCGCCGACCCGGCGATTCGCGCCTTCGCCGAAAGTGTCCGGGTCGACGGCGATCCGTTGTCGACGACTCACGCGCTGCTCGCCGGCATCTACGATCGCATCTCGTTCGACACCTCGACCACCGACGTCGCGACCAGCGCCGGCGACGCCTTCGCGCTCGGCAGCGGCGTCTGCCAGGACCTGGCGCACATCTTCATCGCCGGGGCGCGGCATCTTGGCCTCCCCGCGCGCTACGTCTCCGGCCAGCTGCTGCGCAGTGATCGCGACGACCAGGAGGCTTCGCACGCCTGGGTCGAGACGCTGATCCCCGATCTCGGCTGGGTGGCGTTCGATCCGACGAACGGCGTCAGCGCCTCCGATTCCTATGTCAGGGTCGCGGTCGGCCTCGATTATCTGGATGCGTCGCCGGTGCGCGGATCGCGCTATGGCGGCGGCGGCGAGCGGATGGATGTCGAGTTGACCGTCGCCGACCCGGCGCGCCAGACGCAGAGCCAGAGCCAGTCGTGATCGGCGGGGCGGCGCGATGACCTATTGCCTCGGAATGCTGCTCGGCGACGGGCTGGTGATGATGGCCGACACGCGGACCAATGCCGGGATCGATTCGATCTCCACCTACCGCAAGCTCCACCTGTTCGAGGGCGAGGGCCATACGCTGATCGTTGCCTCGGCCGGTAGCCTGTCGACCACGCAGGCGGCGCTCGGCCATCTCCGCGAAGGCATCGTCAATGCCGAGACCGGCGAGACCGAAACGCTGGACAACGTGCCGACAATGTTCAGGGCGGTCGGCCTCGTCGGCCACGCGCTTCACAAGGCGAAGCAGGAGGTCGACGCGATGACCGCCGGCGACAAGATCAACATCGACGCCACCCTGCTCGTCGGCGGCCGGGTCGGCGACGAGCCGCTGCGCCTTTTCCTCGTCTACAGCGCGGGCAACTTCATCGAGGGCGGCGCCGAGATGCCCTACATGCAGATCGGCGAGAAGAAATACGGCAAGCCGATCATCGACCGATCGCTGAAGCGAAACACCGACCTGCACGACGCGATCAAGATCGGCCTGATCTCCTTCGACTCGACGATGCGCTCCAACCTCGCGGTCGGCCTGCCGATCGACATCATCGTCATCCGCACCGGCAAGCCGGGCATCGCGCTCAATCATCGCGTCGAGGCGGACGAGCCTTATTTCCGCGATCTCGGCGAACGCTGGCAGGCAGCGCTGAAGGCGGCGCAGGCCTCGCTTCCGACACCGCCTTACGCGGTCTAGGACGCGCGCCTATATAAGGCGCATGTTCAGCGCTCAGCCGATCGCGGCCGCCTCCAAAACCGAGTTCTACGCCGAGCTGGCGCAGCAGCTCGATGGCCTGCTTGGCGACGAGACCGACCGCGTCGCCAATCTCGCTAACATGGCGGCGCTGCTGTTCGACCAGCTGCCCGATCTCAACTGGGCGGGCTTCTATCTGCTGAAGGACGGCGAGCTCGTGCTCGGGCCGTTCCAGGGCAAGACCGCCTGCGTCCGCATCGCGATCGGCCGCGGCGTCTGCGGCGCCGCCGCCGCGACGCTTGAGACCCAGCGCGTCGAGGACGTTCACGCCTTCCCCGGCCACATCGCCTGCGACGCCGCCTCGCGATCCGAATTGGTGGTGCCGATCGTCAAGGACGGCGCGCTGGTAGGGGTGCTCGATCTCGACGCACCCATCGCGGGCCGTTTCGACGCCGACGACCAGGCGGGCTGCGAGGTGCTTGTTTCGGTGCTTGAACGCCGGCTCTGAGGCACCAAATCGAGCGCCGCACATTATCTGACCGACCGCAACGAGGAACCATCATGGCCGAGAAGCTCAACACCGACATCCGCAAGCTGACGCTGGACAACAAGTATTTCCGAAACACCATCCTGACCAACAAGCACAGCCAGATCGTGCTGATGAGCATCGAGCCCGGCGACGAGATCGGCGCCGAGACGCACGAGGTCGACCAGGTGCTGATCTTCGTCGACGGCGACGGCGAGGCGGTGCTGAGCGGCAAGACCAGCAAGGTCGGCCCCAACAGCCTCGTCGAAGTGCCGGCGGGGACGAAGCACAACTTCATCAACACCGGCAAGAAGCCCTTGAAGCTCTACACGATCTATGCGCCGCCCGAGGAAGAGCCGGGCACGGTCCACAAGACCAAGGCGGAGGCTGACGCCGCCGAGGAAGAGAAGCACGGCAAGAAGTGAGCCGCGTCGGGATCGTCGAGGTCGGCGCACGCGACGGGCTGCAGAACGAGCCGGAGATCATCGCGACCGCCGACAAGGTCGCGCTGATCACCCGGCTGATCGACGCCGGCGCGCGGCGGCTCGAGGTCGGGAGCTTCGTCAACCCCAAGCGCGTGCCGCAGATGGCCGACGCCGCCGAGGTGATCGCGCTGCTCCCCGACCGTCGGGACGTCAGCTACATCGGGCTCTGCCTCAACCGGAAGGGCGTCGAGCGCGCCGCAGACTCCCGCGGCGGCAACAAGCGCGGCGTCGACGAGGCGGGCTGCGTCGCGGTGGCGAGCGACGGCTTCGGCAAGGCCAACCAGAACCAGACCGCCGACGAGACGGTCGCCGAGAATATCGCGATGCTAGGCCTCGCGAAGGCCGAGGGCCTTGTCGCGCAGGTGACGATCTCGGTCGCCTTCGGCTGTCCGTTCGACGGCCCGACCCCGCCCGACCGGGTGATCGAGATCGCGCAGCGGCTCGCCGAGGCTGGCCCGGCGGAAATCGCCATCGCCGACACCATAGGCATCGCCGTTCCCGCGCAGGTCCGTGATCTGGTCGGCCGCCTGCGCGAGCTGCTTCCCGCCGAGATCGGCCTGCGCGCGCACTTCCACGACACGCGAGGCACCGGCATCGCTAACGCCTGGGCAGCCTATGAAGCGGGCGCCGATGTGCTCGACAGCTCGATCGGCGGCCTTGGCGGCTGCCCCTTCGCGCCGGGCGCCACGGGCAATATCGCGACCGAGGATCTGGTCTACCTGCTGGACAAATCGGGCGTCGAGAGCGGCATCGATCTCGCCAGGGCGATCGAGGTCAACCGCTGGTTCGCGCCGATTATCGGCAAGCCCCTGCCGAGCCGCGTCGGCAAGGCGGGCGGCTTCTAACCGATATTAAGAGCGGAACCGACCTTTCTGGACGCGAAATTGCTTTACGAAGGGCGTCTTCCGGTATTTGGTGTGCCCCAGAGGCGGCGGGGGAAGCCGCGCTCGACCATCGACAACGCCGGGACAACCGGCATCGGAGCAAGGAGCTAGACTATGGCAACACCGCCGGCAAAGAAGCCCAACGCGCTGCAGCGCCCGCTGACGCCGTCCAAGGAATTGAGCGCCGTGGTCGGCACCGACCAGATCGCGCGCGGCGCGGTCGTTTCGAAGATGTGGGAATATATCAAGAAGAACAACCTGCAGAACCCCGCGAACAAGCGCGAGATCCTGGCCGACGACAAGCTGAAGCCGATCTTCGGCAAGGACAAGGTCACGATGTTCGAGATGAACAAGCATCTCGCGCAGCACCTGAAGTAGGCTCCTCCGCTTCTATCGAAAGGCCGCCGCCGATCGGGCGGCGGCCTTTTTCGTATCAGCCGAACAGCGGCACCGGCCCGCGCCCGCCGCCGTTCCACGTTCCCCAGTTGGGGAAGACGTACGGAAGGTCGGCATCGGCGACCCCGTGCCACCTGGCGATCGCGCCGATATATTCCTCCTGCGCGATCGTCGGAACGAAGCGGCCGTCGCCGAACGGGTCGTCCGCGCCGCCGAGCACCGGGTCCGGATAGGCGCCGTGGACGGTCTGGTTCTTCACCGCGCCGCCGAGGACCAGGTGGTTGCCGCCCCAGGCATGGTCGGTCCCCCGCTGGGCATTGGCTTTGTAGACGCGGCCGAAGTCGCTCATCGTGAAGGCGGTGACGTTGTTGGCGAGGCCGAGCGACTTCATCGCTGCGTAGAAGCCCGCGAGCGCCAGCGCGAGATCGGTGTAGAGATTGGCCTGGGTTCCCGTGCTGTTGTCGCCCGCGACCTGGTTCGAGTGGGTGTCATAGCCGCCCTGGCTGACGAAGAAGGTCTGCCGCGTGTGGCCGAGCGTATTGCGCGCCTCGATCATCCGGGCGGCGCGCATCAGCTGGCGCGCGACGTCGCTGGTCAGCGTCGCCCCCGCCGCGTTCTTGAAGAAGGCGTCGGTGGTGCTGGTGGCCGAGGTGACGATGCCGTTGGCGACGACCATCTGCGAATAGGCCGAGGAGATGCCGCCCGCCGTCAGCTCGGTGACCGGACCCATGCCCGTTCCATCGGCGAAGGCGACCAGGGCAGCCTGCCGGCTGGTCGTCGCGGCGTCGGTGGCGGCGGCGTTGTAGCCGCTGCGCACCAGCGTGCCCGTCGACGGCAGGATCAGCGGCGAACTGGTCTTGCCGATCGTCGCGAGCTGCGATCCCGCGATCGAGATCAGCGACGGTGTGGTCCCGGCGGCGATCTTGTCGGTGAGCCGGCCCATGAAGCCGTCCATATTGATGTCGCGGGCGCGCAGGCCCTGCCAGTGCGACTGCTCGTCGCTGTGGCTCATCAGGTTGATCGGGCGCAGGTCGGAGCGCTGCTGGTAGAGAGTCTTGGTCAGCGGCTGGTAGAGCGTGCCGGTGTTGAGCACGACGTTGAGCGCGCCCTCCCCCCAGGCGGTCTGCAGCGGCGCGAGGCTGGGGTGCAGGCCGAAGGCGGTGCCGCTCAGGCGGCTGAGCGACGCCAAGGGCAGCGCGAGGCCGGAACCGCGCGACGCGGCGTAGGTCGCGTAGCGCGCATCGGTCGGCGCGACCATGTTCCAGCTATCGTTGCCGCCGAACAGGAAGACTCCGACCATCGCGCGGAAGTCCGACGGCGCCGATTGCGCCATCGCGGCGGAGATGCCGAGCTGGCCGAAGGCGGCGAGCGCGCCCGCACCGCCCATGAAGCGGCCGAGGTCGCGGCGTGAGATGTGGTTCATGTCGCGGCCCCCTAGCGATCGACTTGGAATTGCGGCGACGTGCCCGCGATATAGAGCGCGACCTGCGCGCGCTTGCGCGCCTGCACGATCGGATCGGCGTTGGTCACCGCCATCATCGCGGCGCGCAGCGTCAGCCGCTGGTTCGCGGTCATCGTGCGGTTCATCAGCAGATTGTCGACGCGCGTAATCATGCCGTCGACATCGGTGCCGTAGGCGGTCCACGCCGACCAGTCCTCGGCGGTGCCCGTGGCGCCGGTGATCACCGTCTGCGCCGCGAACTCCGACCGGCTGTCGCCGCCCATCGTCCAATCCCAGACGAAATTGTGCCGCGCCGCGATCGTCGCGGTGGTCAGCAGCTTCGACGCGGGGCTGACCAATGTGCCGCCCTGCGCCAGCGGATAGTCCGGCGGATAGTAGTTGAACACCGAGGGCGCGCGGAACGGCGCCTGGCCCATGGCCGCATCGCGGGTGGTGAAGGCGTAGCCGTCGGTCGTCATGCCGATCGCGCGGGCGAGGCTCAGCGACAGCAGCACCGGCTCCTTGACCTTGCCGTCCGACTGCCCGGTCTTGGCGTCGCCCCGCGCCTCGGAGTCGGTTAGGATCGCGCGGACCACCGCCTTCAGGTCGCCGCGCACGCCCGAGCCGTTGTTGGCGAATACCGCCGAGACTCGGCCGACATAGGCGGCGGACGGGTTGGCGGTGACCAGCTGCTGGATCAGGTAGCGGCTGACATAGGGGGCGGTCGAGGCGTGGTTGAATACCGCATCGACGACGGCGTTGACGCTGGCATCCTGCGGCGCGCCCGCCGGCACCGTCGTTCCGAGGAAGGTCTTCGCGGTCGTGTCGTAGCGCGCGGCGTTCATGATCATCGGCCGGGTATAGTCAGCGGTGTTGCTGTCGGTGATCACGCCGTCGCCGATCCTCGCGTAGGTCCAGCCGGTGAGCGCCTTGGCGACGTTCCTGACGTCGTCCGTCGTGTAGTTGGCGACCGTCGCTCCGCCGGCGTCCTTTTGCGGCGTGCCGTCCATGTTGAGCGCGTTCGGCCCCAGCGAGAACAGCTGCATCAGCTCGCGCGCGTAATTCTCGTTTGGCGCGGACTTGTTGCTGTCGACCATGTCGAGGAAGTCGCCCATGAACGGATTGAGCGTCACCGCCTTCAGGATATCGCGATAGTTGCCGAAGGCATTGTCGAGGAAGATCTGCTGGAAGGCCGCGAGGCCGGCGGTCGACGTCACCTCGAGTTGCGAGGCTACGATCAGCTGCGACAATGCGAAGGCGACGCGCTGGCGGAGCTGATCGTCCTTGCCGACCGCGTCGGCGTAAAAGCGCATCGCGACCGGCGTCGAGGAGAAGTTGTCGCGGTTGCAATTGGTGGCGTCCTGGCCCGTCAGGCCGCCGCAGACGTTGCGCAGAACCGGCCTGATGAAGTCGGCATAGCTGCTGCCGCCCGCCGCGAACTGCTCGTTGAGCCATGGCGTCATGTCGACGTCGGTGATGTGGTCGAGCAGCGGCTGAGTCGCGCCAAAGGTCGCCTGCTTGGCCAGCCGGCCCGCGTCCGCCATCTGGATCTTGACCGGCGGCAGGGCCGCCGCAGGCGCGCTCGACGTCGAGCCTCCGCCCGTTCCGCCACCGCCGCCGCATGCCGCGAGCGACAGCGCCGCGGCAAAGGCCGCAGCGCGATAAAACACGAACCTCATTACGCAACCCCCCGGCTACTCAGGTGAGGGGCATATAGCGCATTTGTGTTAAGTTTTCGAGTCGATCCCGCGAAATTCTATCGCCGACACCGCGCGTTTACCGCTACGCCGTTCGAGCTGAACGAAAATATCGACCGTGCCGCGCACATGATCGACGATCTCCGAGCGGCCCAGCGGGGTGCCGCCCTGCATCGCCATCAGCGCCATTTGCTCGACCGCGCCCTTTGGCGAATCGGCGTGCACGGTGGTGATCGAACCGGGATGGCCGCTGCCGACCGCGCGCAGGAAGGAGAGCGCCTCGCGCCCGCGCAATTCGCCCATGATGATGCGGTCGGGCCGCATGCGGAGCGACGCCTGAAGCAGGTCCTCGGCGGTCACCCGCGCCTCGCCGAGCTCGCCGCGCACCGCGACGAGGCCGACGGCGTTCGGATGATCAAGCTTCACCTCGGGCGTGTCCTCGATCAGCACCAGCCGCTCGTCGTGCGGCGCTTCCTTGAGAAGTGCGTTGAGGAACGTCGTCTTGCCGGTCGAGGTGCCGCCGGCGACGACGATCGTCTTGCGCGCCCGTACCGCCTCGCGAAGGAAGGTGGCGACCTCGCCCGCGTCAAGCAGCGCCCGCAGCCTGTCATCGGCGTCGTCGGCGCGATTGATCTCGGCGAAGCTGCCGGCGCTGGCGTAGTCCTCCAGCGTCAGGTCGGCGGTGACGTGCTTGCGGATCGCCATCGCGAGGTTGCCGCGAGTCGCGGGCGGCGCGCAAATCTGGACGCGGGCGCCGTCGGGCAGCGTCGCCGCCAGCAGCGGGTGCTCGCGGCTTATGCCCTGATGCGTCAGCGCCGCGATCTGCCGGGCGAGCCGCCACAGCTGGGCGTCGTCGATCTCGGGCAGCGCGATCCGCTCGCTGTCGCCGCCGATCGTCTCCAGCCACAGCTCGCCGGGCCGGTTGACGTAGATGTCGGTGACGTCCGGGCGCTCGAGGAACGGCGCGAACGGGGCGAGATAGGCGCGGAGGTAGACGCCCGGCACCTGGCTCGGCGCGCTGCTCATCGCGCGGGGCCGACCGCCGAGAAATCGAGGTCGCGCGCCACGAAGATTCGGACCGAAGCGCCCTGCGGGGTGCGGATGGTCGGCGGGATATCGGTGCCGCGCAGCGCCGAGGTCGCGGCGCTCGTCGCCTCCGACGCAGTGCCGATGAAGACGCCGTTGCCGCTGGTCAGCGCCGCCGTCCCCGCCGCCAGCCCGCCGTTGATCACCGACAGCAGGATCGCGCCGCCGAAGCGCTGGAGGAAATGCCGGTCGACCTTGCCGCCCAAGCCGGCGCGGCCGAGCTCGTCGGTGGCGGGTGAGGCGAGCTGGACCGAGACGCCGTCAGGCCGGATGATCCGCGACCAGATAACGAACACCCGGCTCGCACCGAGCGCGGTCGCCGCCTTGTACTGGCCGATCACTCGGCTGCCGCGCGGGATCAGCACGTTCTCGCCGTCGAAGCTCAGCACGTCGCGGGCGACGAGGGCGCGGGCGAAGCCGGGAAGGTCCGAGTCGAGCGCGGTCTCCAACACCGCCTCGATCACCGCGCCCTGCGGGATGGTGCTGCCGAGCGCGCCGATGCGGTTGGCACTCACGCGCTCGGGACCCTCGCTGCCGATGCGGCGGCTGAACGCGTCCTCTTCCGAGCCGCGCGGCGCCGCCCCGGCTTGAACGCCAGCGGCCGCCCCTGCCGCGGCGCCGGGGATCGAGGGGTTCTGCATGTCCTGCATGGCGAGGCGGACCGGGGTGGCGGGGCGGGCCTCCCCGAAATCGACGATCAGCGCGGGCGCGGCCAGCCGCTGGCGTTGCGCGGCCGCTTCGGCGCGCAGGTCGGTGGCGACCATCGGGCGTGGGGCGGGCGCCGGTTCGGTCGGCACGTTGTTGTTGACGCTGAACTGCGGCGCCGGGACGACCGGAGCCGCCGGGACGACGGGAAGCGGCTGGGGCGTGGGCAGCATCACGGTCTCGCTGGGCGGAGCCGCCAGCCCTTCGGCCTGAGCGGCCCTTCGCGCGTCGAGTCCGAGGAAGACGCCGGCGCCGAGAGTCAGCGCGGCGACGCCGCCGAGCAGGGCGGGGAGCTGGCTTCCGGCGCGCGCCACCAGAGGGCGCCTGACGATGGGATGGTCGGTCATCGAGCCTTGCCTTCGCGCAATATCAGGCCGGAGCCCGGCGTGCTGGTAACGGTCGCCATCGCCTTTCCGCTCCTCAGCGTGAAGCGGCCGGCGGTCTGCTGGACGATCGTCAGCCCGTCGCGGACGAGATAGTTGACGAGGATCTCGCGCCCGTCTGCGGCGGCGGCGAAGATCGCGGGCGCGGCGAGGTGGGCGGGGAAACGGAAATAGGTCTGGCGGCCGTCGTCGTAGACGTCGGCTGGAAGAAGGTCGCGGGTGCCGACGACGGTGTAGGCGTGGTTGAGCGTCGCCGGGTCGATCACGGGCTTCTGGACCGGAAGCGCGGCGACGACGACAGCGGCGGGATAGCGGAAGCGCAGCACCCACGGCGTGACGCTGCCGACGGGCGCGACCGAGAGTGCGAAGTTATAGGTTCGCCGGTCGGTGACGACGGTCATGTTGGTGACGGCGCGGCGGTCGATGGGCTTCACGAACAGCTTGTTGGCGCGCTTGTTGGGCGTGACCTGCCAGCCCATCGCGTCGCCGATCGCGACGTTCTCGATCCGCTCCGCTGGATCGAACTCGATCATCGTCTGGAAGCCGTAGCGGCCCTTCAGCCGAACGACCTCGTCGGGGTTCCAGAAGGTGCTCTGGATGTGCGGATCGGTAAGGCCGGGGCGCGGACTCTCGGCTGCCGTCGCGGGAGCGGCGAGGAGCACAACCCAGACAAGGAAGACGGTCCGCATGCTAGTTCGCGGGGCGCAGGGGGTTGATCGGGACGGTGGCGGGGGCCAGGGCTTCGGCATCGCGCCGGTAGCGAATAACCTGGAATCCCAATGGGTTGACGAAACGCGCCTCGGCGGAGAGCGGCTCGCCGGAGAAGCGGTAGGTGATCGCGGCGGTGTAGGGCGTGACCTGGCCCGAGGCGGCGCCGGGATCGCGGCGCTCGGCGTCGAAGCGGACGATGGCGGTCGAGTCCGAAAGGAGCGAGACGCCCTTGACGGTGATCGCCACAGTGGTGGCGGGCGGGAACATGCGCAAGGGGCTCTGCGGGTTCTGCGCCGACATGCCGGCGATATAGGCGTTCCGCGCCTCGGCGCCCGACCACAATTGGACCTTGCGGTAATTGTCCTTGAGGTCGGTCGCGTCGAAGCTCTCGCGCGCGATGACGTACTGGACGAGCGCCGACTGCGCGACCGCCTGGTTCTGGGTCAGCGCGCCCGCCGCCAGCGGCTGCGGGGCGGAGATCTGGCCGGTCGAGCGGTCGACGGCGATGACATAGGGCTGGACGGTCTTGAGCGGCACGAGCGCGACCAGCGCCAGCGCCTCGGCAAGCGCCACCACGGCGGCGACACCCGCGACGATCCACGCGAGGCGCGAGGCGCGGCGCGCCGAGGCGGCGGCTTCGTCGCCCCAGCTCTGGCTTTCGGCGTAATAATCTTCGCGCTTCAACGGTCTCTCCTCTGCGCGGCGGCGGAGCGGCGGGGCTGCGCGCGGCGGCGATAGCTTTGGCCGAGCGGCACCGGCGCGCCAACCCCGGCGCGGTCGCGCGATGTCGTGGCGACGACGGTGCGACGATCGGCCGAGACGCGCGGGGCGGCGTCGGCGCGCGCCTCCCGCCGGGCGACCGCGGCGGCTGCCGCAGCGATGCGCGTGGCGCGCGGCGGGCTTGCCAGCAGCGCGGTACGGTCATTGGCGGCGGCGTCGATCGCGGCGCGCGTTACCTCGGGCGCCACCTCGCGGGTCCACGGCAGGCGGATGCCGCGCGCGATGGCGATGCCCGAGAGCAATGCGGCGAGCAGGACGATGGCGAAGACGAGGACGATGACGCCGATCTCGATCGCCGGGCCGATGACGTAATTGCCGACGACGCGATTTTCAGCGAGCTTGATCAGGCCGGGCTCGATCATCGTCAGCTCGATGGCGAGGACGAGAGTCGCGGTGAGCGGCACGAGCGCGAGCGCGACCATCGCCTTCAGCCAGCCCGCGACCATGCCGCGCGTCGCGTCGAACAGCAGGAGGCCAGCGATCAGCGGCGCCAGCGCCAGCAGCAGCGCGAGCACGATCTTGGAGGCGAGCAGCAGGCCGAGCGTCGACAGCAGCAGCAGCATCGCCGAGCCGTTTAGCGTCATCGCGCCGAAGGCGATGCCGCCGGTGAACGGCGACGCCGCGCCGCCGCGCTCGGCGAAGGCCTGGCCCGCGCGCTGGAGCTCGTCGAAGGCGATCTGCAGGCCATCGACGGGATTGCCGCGAAACGCCGAATTCGCGGGCTGGATGCCGTCGAGCAGCGAGCCGGCGAGCGCCTGCGGGCCGGTGTAGAGCGAATCGTAGACCACCGCCTGGTAGCTGCCCCAGCTGGTCGCCAGCGCGAGGACGACTCCGATCTTGAGCGCCGCCATCGCGGTGTCCCCGACCGACAGCCGGCTGCGGCCCAGCAGCAGGCGATAGCCGATGAACGCGACGTAGAGCGTCAGGAGCGAGGTCAGCGTCAGCATCACCGGGCTGCCGGGGGCGCTGAGCGAGGCGTAGCCGTTCTGGACGAGGCCGCCGACGTTGCAGTCGACGCCGTTCAGGAGGGAGCGGATGAGGCCGATGTCGGCGGTGGGAGTGCAGAAGTCGTTCATCGCCGCCGCGCCTTTCGCCCGGCGGTGTCACCCCCACCTAGCCTCCCCCATCGAAGGGGGAGGGACTGGACCGTGCAAGCGGCGAGACTATCCCCTCCCCTTCGATGGGGAGGGGCAGGGGTGGGGTGACACCGCCGGGCGTTTCGCACCATCATGCCGCGTCCAGCAGTCTTGGCAGCCACGCTTCGGGCGCGTCCCCCACTTCGGCGCGTAGCGCATCGAGGATTCGGACGGTGCGTTCGCGGCCTGAGAGGACCGTCAGGAGCTCGGGGTTGCCGGAGAGGTTGAGCCTCGCGACGACGCTATCCGTCCCGTGCTTGATCAGGAAGGCGCGGCTGGTGTCGGGGAGCGAGCGCACCAGCTCGAACTCGTGCGCCGTCAGGCCGAAGCCGTCGATATAGTCGCCGGCCTGCGCCTTGGGATTGGCCATGAAGATCTGCGTCGCGGCCTGCTCGACGATCGCCGCGGCGATGCGGCTCTGAAGCGCGTCGGCGGCGGATTGCGTGGCGAAGCCGACCGCGCCGCCGCGCTTCCGGATGGTCTTTTCCCAATCCTTGATTCGCTGGACGAACACCTCGTCGTCCAGGGCCTTCCAGCCTTCGTCGATGACGATCAGGGTCGGCTTGCCGTCCAGCCGCTCCTCGACGCGGTGGAAGAGGTACATCATCGCCGGGGTGCGGAGGACGGGTGCGTCGAGTATGGCGGTGAGATCGAAGCCGATCGTCGCTTGCCCCAAGTCGAGCACGTCGGCCTCGTTGTCGAACAGCCAGGCGTGCTCGCCGTCGCCCCACCAGGGCGCAAGGCGGGCGTGGAGGTCGGCGGCGTTGGCGCGGCCGCGGCCGCGGAACAGCTCGGCGAAATAGCGCAGGCGCCGGTGGTCGGCGGGCTGCATGAAATTGGCGTCGACCGCGTCCTTGACCAGCGCCAGCTCCTCAGGGCTGGAGGCGTCGACCAGCTTACCCGCCCAGTCGGTCAGGAAGCGGCGGTTGGCGGGGTTGTCGGGAAGCGCCAGCGGGTTGAAGCCGGTCGGCGTGCCCGGGCGGATCGCGTCGTAGCTGCCGCCGATGGCGCGCAGGAAAATCTCGGCGCCGCGGTCCTTGTCGAAGAACACGATGCGCGGATCGAAGCGGCGGGCCTGCGCGAGCAGGAAGTTCAGCACCACGGTCTTGCCCGAGCCCGACGGGCCGATGATCGTGAAGTTGCCGAGATCGCCCTTGTGGAAATTGAAATGATAGGGTCCGGCGGAGGTCGTCTCGAGCAGCGTTACCGCGCTGCCCCAATGGTTGCCCGCCGCCTGCCCGACCGGGAAGTTGTGGCCCGAGGCGAAGCCGGCGAAATTGCCGGTCGAGATCAGCGCGCGGCGCGCGATGTCGCGGAAGTTGCCGGGGAACTGCGCCCAGAAGGCGGCTTCCAGGTTGACGTCCTCGCGAACCGCGATGATGCCGGCTTCGGTGAACGCCGACTGGACCTCGCCGACCGCCTCGTCGAGCGCGGCGAGACTCTCGGCCTTCACCATCACGGTCAGGTGATGCTCGCCGAAGGCGGCGCGGCCGGCGGCGACGTCGTCCTTGGCGGCGGCAAGGCCGGCGCGGAGCGACAGCGCCTCGTCGTCGGCGGCGCGCATCCGGCGGAGGGCGAGGTTCATGCGGTCGAGCGTCGGCTGGCGGTCGATCAGCGCGAAGCTCTGCGTGACCGTCATCTCGTGCGGCAGGCGGTAGAGGTCGTCGAGCAGGCCGGCCATCGTCTCGGCGGGGTAATCCTTGACCGAGATCATCGCGGCGAAGCTCGCCGGCAGGCGGCCGGCGGCGGACAGCTCGATCGCTTCCGGCCCGAAGCTGACGCGGCGGTACGGCAGGTGCCGGCCGAGATCGCCGTGCGGCAGCAGCACCGGGCGAAGCTCGCCATTGTAGAGCGCCGACAGGAACTCCAGCGGCTCCGAGCAGGCGCCCTTCCTGGTGTCGTAGACGCCGAGCAGGCGCGCGCCATAGGGCTCAAGCGCCGCCATCAGGCTTTCGCGCGCCGCGTCCAGCTCGCGGCGGTCGCGGGCGGCGGCGATCTTTCCCTCCTCAGCCCCCGCGCCGCGCTTCAGGAACGTGTCGAGGAGGCCGACGCGGCCTTGCAGCGGACGGCGGACGACCGTCAGGAACAGGTCGTTGACGTAAAGGCGGCGCGCGGCGAGCCGGTCACGCCACGCGGCGTCGAGGCTGCGGCTGAAGTCGTCGCCGAAGTCGCCGTCGAGCTCGGGCCGGACCTCGCGGCGGACGACGTGGTGGTAGACCGCGAAGCGCGAGGAGCCGAGCGCGCGCAGCATCGTCTCGCGCACCGCCTTCCGGTAATTGAGCTCGTCGGCGTCGGCGGTCTCGAAAGAGAGCCCGGCGATGTGGACGACCTGGAGGAGCATGCCGTCGCGGGTCTCGATCGTGTGATCGTCGAGGTGGCGCGCGTAGGGCAGCCGGTCGCCCGCCGCCTTTTCGCGGAGCGCGGCCTCGTCGCGGTTGGGTTCTTTCCCGAACATCAGGGGCGGTAGCTGTTGCAGCCCCAGAGGCGGTGGTTCCGCACGCGGGGATTGCGCGAGGCGCGGGTCATCCAGAGATCGAAGATACGCGGCTCCTTGAGGCAGGCGAGGTAGCCGGCGAAGTGGATGATCAGCGCCAGCGGCAGCACCCAGATCGACTTGAAGATCAGGAACAGCTCGGCCATCACGATGCCGTTCAGCACGAAATAGCTGTAGGTCACGCCCGCGAACATCTGCGGGCGCGTCAGCGCCGTGAAGACGGGATCGCGGGCGAGCTCGGTTGCCATCAGGTGCGAACCCGGCGCTCTGAGTCCGTTCGTCCTGAGCCTGTCGAAGGACGTGGCACGCGCGGCGGTGCGGCCACGTCCTTCGACAGGCTCAGGACGAACGGAGGTTGGGGGGCTGGCATATCGGGCCTAATACCCGCCCGCCGCCGAGCGGATGCCGGCGACGATCGAGGCGGCGCCGAACAGGATGAACAGGCCGAGGACGACGGTCGCGCCATAGCGCCAGTTCATCCGGCCGGTGAGCATCATGAAGCCGACCGCGGCGACCGCGACGACCGCGACGGCGGTGGCGACGTTGCCGAGCAAGGTGCCCTGCAGCCACGAAACCGCGCCGAGGATCGCGCCCGAGCCCTGCGGGTCGAGCTGTGCCGTCGTCTGCGCATAAGCGGCGGTGGGGAGCAGAGCGAGGGCGGCAAGGCAGTTCCGAAGCTTCATCTTATCGTCCCGTCCAAGAGCGAGCCGGTGCCGAGCCGGCCCATGATCGACGCCACATAGGCCCGCGTCTCGGCGAAGGGCGGCACGCCGCCGAAGCGCTCGACCGCGCCCGGCCCGGCATTGTAGGCGGCGAGCCCCTTCGCGACGTCGCCGCCGAAGCGCCCGAGCATCGCCGAGAGATAGGCCGCCCCGCCGCGCACGTTCTGTCGCAAGTCCGAGGCGTCGACGCCCAGATCCCGCGCCGTTCCCGGCATCAGCTGCATAACACCGCGCGCGCCCTTCGGCGACAGCGCATCGCTCCGGAAACGCGACTCGCGCCAGGCAACGGCCTCGAGAAGCCTGGGGTCGACGCTGTAGGTGACGGCAGCGTCGGTGATCTCACGACGGACCTCGGCGGGCGCGGCGCGGGCCGCGACGACCGCATCGGGCCGGATCGGCGTCACCCCGGCGTCGGTGTACACCGCCGGCCGGTCATAGGTCGCGACGCTGCCGTCGTCGGCGATTTCCAGAACCTGCGCGCGCGCGACGGTGGATGGCATCGCCACCGCCAGTGCAACCGCCGCCAACGCAACTCGCGACTTCATTGGGAACCCCGCCTCTCCGCTCCCAAGGCGCTAGGAATTATATGTTACAGAGTCAATTCAACCGCGAAATGGCGGCGCGCAACGCGCAAATTTCGATCCGGTTCCATTCGCCGCGCGATTTGTGCGGACTGCCGCAGGACGGTTTCAACGCCCCGCGAATCCGCCGTAACCAGAGTGCACGGGATTCGGGGGAATCATTCAATGCGCAATTGGTCGCGGGCCGCACTCGGCTCGATCCTGCTGACCTTCGCCACGCTGGCCGCGACGCCGGCGCAGGCGCAATCCTGGCAGTGCGCGCCGTTCGCCCGCGTCTTCTCCGGCATCCAGTTGTTCGGTGACGCCTATAGCTGGTGGCAGAAGGCCGTCGGCAAGTACCAGCAGGGCAATGCGCCCAAGGCGGGATCGGTGCTGGTGTTCAAGGCTTTCGGCTCGATGCGCGTCGGCCATGTGGCGACCGTCACCCAGATCGTCAGCGACCGCATCATCAAGGTCACCCACGCCAACTGGTCGCGAATCAACGGCGCCAAGGGCCAGGTGGAGCGCGACGTCACCGTCGTCGACGCCTCCGAGAAGGGCGACTGGAGCGCGGTCAAGGTGTGGTTCGATCCGATCAAGTCGGTCGGAATCAAGGCCTATCCGACCTATGGCTTCATCTACGGCAAGGGCGATGCGCCGACACGGATCGATGTCGCGGCGCTTGCCGACGACAATGCCGACGACGAGGTCCTCGGCTCCTAAGCCTTCAGCGCCTGCGCCGCCTTCGCGAGCGCGGTGATCCCCGCCCAGTCGCCCGCCGCGACCATTGCCGGCGGCGCCAGCCAGCTTCCGCCGACACACGAGACGTTCGGCAGCGCCAGGTAGCTTCCGGCGTTGGATGGCGAGACGCCGCCCGTTGGGCAGAAGCGGATGTCGGCGAACGGGCCGCCGAGGCTCTTGAGCATCGGAACGCCGCCCGCCGCCTCCGCCGGGAAGAACTTGAAGCGGCGAAGACCGAGCTCGATGCCGCGCATCACGTCCGACGCCGAAGCGACGCCGGGGAGGAAGGGAATGCCCTCGTCGGCCGCCGCCCGCGCCAGCGCGTCGGTAAGGCCGGGGCTGATCAGGAAGGTCGCGCCGGCGTCGACCGCGCGGCGGACGTCGTCGCGGTTGAGCACGGTGCCGGCGCCGACCACCGCGCCCGGCACCCGGCTCATCCGGCGGATTGCCTCGATCGCGGCGGGGGTGCGGAGCGTCACTTCGAGGACTCGGATACCGCCCGCGACCAGCGCCTCGGCGAGCGGCAGCGCGGTCTCGGCGTCGTCGATCACCAGAACAGGAATGACCGGAGACAGGGTCATCACGGTATCGACGTCGGTCATGAAGGCTCCTCGCGCGGTGTCGAACCGCTTTAGGGCATTTGCTCGCCCCGGCGAAAGGCGTTGGCGGCGTTATGCGCAGCCCTCGTCGGCTCGGGCATGCGGTAGCCGCGGAGCGACCGCATGACGAGGTCGACGGCTGTGTCGAGCGACACGCGGTGGCCGGTCGAGATGTAGAGCGGCTTGCAGCGCGGCTTGGTGCGGAGCATCGCGCCGACGATCCGGCCCTTGAAAGTGAGGTCGACGCGGTCGCCGGGGCTGGGGCCGAGCTCGCCGACGGGTTCGCCGGTGAGCTTGCTCTTGGCGACTCCGATCGTCGGCACGTCGAGCAGCACGCCGAGGTGCGTCGCGACTCCGAAGCCGCGCGGGTGGCTGATGCCCTGGCCGTCGACGAAGATCAGGTCGGGCCGCTCGGGCAGGTCGGCGTAGGCCTGGACCAGCGCAGGGCATTCGCGGAAGCCGAGATAGCCCGAAACATAGGGGAATTCGGGCTGCCGCACTGCGCCGGCCGAGCCGGTCACGGCCAGAGAAGGCCAGTCGAGGATGGCGAACGCGGCATGGATCGGCAGCTTCGGAAAGCGCGGGTTGCAGCTGATGTCGGCGCCCGCGACGCTTCGCAGCTCGCCGAAATCATCGTGGAGCACGGCACGCGCCGACAGCTCGCGCTGGACGCCGGTCGCGGCCTTCAGGGAAGGAGGGAGTATCCAGTCGTGAGGAACATCGACGGCGGGCATAGCGCGACAACGCGCCTAGCAGCTTTAGGCCGCCTTGCGCTCGCGCTTGTTGACGTACATCGCGCGGTCGGCGCGGGCGAGGGTGTCGGCGGGGCTATCGCCGGGGCGCAGGTTGCAGACGCCGACCGAGGCGGTGACCGCGAAGCTCTGGCCGTCGTGGACGACCGGCGTGCCGGCGACCGCGTCGATCAGTTGCTGCGCCTTCAGGCCCGCCTGCTCGGCATCGGCGTGGATCAGGATGACGCCGAACTCGTCGCCGGAAAGGCGCGCCACGGTGTCCGACGTGCGGACGTTCAAGGCCAGCATCTTGCCGACGTGGAGGATGGCGGCGTCGCCCGCGGCATGGCCGCGCTCGTCGTTGATCGCCTTCAGCCCGTCGACATCGACGAACAGAAGGGCTGTCGGGATATTGTGGCGGTCTCGGTAGCCGAGCGCCCGCGCCAGCTCGCGGACGAAGAAGCGGCGGTTGCCGAGCGGCGTCAGCGTGTCGAGGTCGGCGAGCTTCTCCAGCTCCTTGATCCGGTCGAGCGCCGCGTCGAGCGCGCGGCGGACGCGGTCGGCCTCCTCGACCAGCTGCGCGAACACCTGCCGCACGCGCGGCGTCATCTCGGACGGCGCCAGTTGCGCCAGGCTGGCGAGCGGGGTCGTCGCCAGCGAAGGCTCGGCGGCTGAAGCGGCATCGGCGGCGTAAGCGCGGCGGACCTCGCCGGCGCCGGCCCGAAGCGCGGCCGCGACACCGGCATAAGCTCCCGCTCCGTCGATCCTCACCGCTGCGCCTCCCGCCACATGCCCGTTCATTAGGACGACCGGCTTACCGAATGCTTAAAGAGACGCGCGTTGCGCCGTTGAAGGGGCGTGGATAGGGTGCGCGCTCTTTTTCGCGCTGGGGAGTGAAATGGCGGACGAGACGCCGGTCGTCGGCATCATCATGGGCAGCACCTCCGACTGGGAGACGATGCGCCATGCCGCCGAGACGCTCGCCAGCCTGGGCGTGCCGCATGAGACGCGGGTCGTCTCGGCGCACCGCACGCCCGACCGGATGTACGATTACGCTCACGAAGCGGTCGGGCGCGGATTGAAAGTCATCATCGCCGCGGCGGGCGGCGCAGCGGCCTTGCCCGGAATGACGGCCTCGATGACGCGGCTGCCAGTGCTCGGCGTGCCGATCGAATCGAAGACGCTCAAAGGCATGGATAGTTTGCTGTCGATCGTTCAGATGCCGGCTGGAATTCCCGTCGGCACCCTCGCGATCGGCCGGGCGGGCGCCGTCAATTCGGCCCTCTTCGCAGCGGCGATGCTGGCGACCACCGACGAGGCGCTGGCCGAGCGGCTCGACGCCTGGCGTGCCGCGCAGACCGATGCGGTCGCCGAAACGCCCGAATGATCCCGCCCGGCTCGACCATCGGCATCCTCGGCGGCGGCCAGCTCGGGCGGATGCTGGCGCTCGCCGCCGCCAACCTCGGCTACCGCGTCCACATTTACGCGCCCGAGGAGGAATTGCCGGCCGCCGACGTCTCGGCGCAAGTGACCCGCGCCGCCTATATGGATCTGGCCGCGCTCGACCGCTTCGCGGCGGCCGTCGATGTCGTCACCTACGAGTTCGAGAATGTCGACCTCGCCTGCGTCGAGCATCTGGCGGAGACGGTTTCGGTGCGGCCGGGCGCGCGCTCGCTGAAGGTGGCGCAGGACCGGCTGGCCGAGAAGGCGTTCGTCGAGAAGCTGGGCGGCAGCCCGGCGCCATTCCGCCCGGTCGACAGCGTCGGCGGGTTGGTCGACGCGCTCGGCGAGCTCGGCTTCCCGGCGATCCTCAAGACCCGGCGCTTCGGCTACGACGGCAAGGGCCAGGTTCGAATCGACGACCCGATGGAGGCGCGCGCCGCCTGGGGCGCGATCGGCGGCAAGCCGGCAGTGCTGGAAGGGCTGGTGCGCTTCGACGCCGAATTCTCGATCATCCTGGCGCGCGGCGACGATGGCGCGGTGGTGATCTACGACGCGCCGCGCAACACCCACGCGAGCGGCATCCTGATGCGATCCGACGTTCCCGCCGGCGCGGCGATCGAGGAGGAGGAGGCGAGCGCCGCCGCCCTCGCCCGCGCCGCCGCCGACCGGCTCGGCCATATCGGCGTGCTGACCTTCGAGTTCTTCTCGACGCCCTCCGGCGCGGTGTTCAACGAGATGGCGCCGCGCGTCCACAATTCCGGCCACTGGACAATCGAGGGCGCGCGCACCAGCCAGTTCGAGAACCACATCCGGGCGGTCTGCGGCCTGCCGCTCGGCGACCCGAGCCGCACCGCCGCGAGCGTGTCGATGGACAACCTCCTCGGGGACGCCGCGCACGACTGGGCCGAGTTGCTGGCGGACCCGACGGCGCATCTGCATCTTTACGGCAAAAGCGAGGTGCGGGAGGGGCGCAAGATGGGGCATGTGACGCGATTGGGGTGAATTGAGCCCTCCCCTTCCGGGGGGAGGGTTGGGAGAGGGGTCGGTGCCGGGCGAGACGCTCGGCCTCCACGACCCGCTCAGCACCCCTCTCCCCAACCCTCCCCCCGGAAGGGGGAGGGGGCAGGCCTATATCTTTGGCAACCGTGCCCGCTCGAACAGCCACACCCGGATCGCGCTCGACAGGTTGGTGGTGCGCGCTTCGTCGATCGCGGTGACGAGGCCGTTCAGCGACTGGCCGTCGGCGGTCGCCGCTTCCACCAGCGCATTCCAAAAGACCGGCTCAAGGCTGATCGACGTCCGATGTCCGGCGATGGTCACCGAACGCTTGATCAGGCCGTTGTCGCCCTTCCCCTTTAGGGGAGGGGTTGGGGTGGGGACGATGCTGGGGCCAGGCACGGGCGACGACCATCCTTCGCTGGAGAAGCTATCCCCACCCCTACCCCTCCCCTGAAGGGGAGGGGCGAAGTATATGTTAGTACATGTGCTGGCCGCCGTTGATGCTGAGCGTCGAGCCGGTGACGAAGCCGCCGTCCTCGCCGCACAAGAAGGCGACGCCGCGCGCGATCTCGCTCGCCTGGCCGAGGCGGCCGACCGGCACCTTGGCGACGATCTTGGCGAGCACGTCGGCGGGGACGGCGGCGACCATGTCGGTGTCGATATAGCCCGGCGCGATGGCGTTGACGGTGATGCCGGAGCGAGCGCCTTCCTGCGCGAGCGCCTTGGTGAAGCCGTGGATGCCCGACTTGGCGGCGGCGTAGTTGACCTGGCCGTACTGCCCCGCCTGGCCGTTGATTGATCCGATGTTGACGATCCGGCCCCAGCCGCGCTCGCGCATGCCGGGGAACACCGCCTTCGCCATGTTGAAGCAGCCGCCCAGGTTGGTGTCGATGACCTCTTTCCACATTTCGTAGGTGAGCTTCATCAGCGTGCCGTCGCGCGTGATGCCGGCGTTGTTGACCAGCACGTCGACCGGGCCAAGGTCGGCCGCGACCTGCGCGACGCCCGCCTGGCAGGCGTCGTAGTCGGAGACGTCCCACTTGTACGCCTTGATGCCGGTGCGCCCGCTGAACGCCGCCGCCCGCTCCTCGTTGCCGGCATAGTTCGCGGCGACCGTCATGCCCATGTCGCGAAGCGCCAGGCTGATCGCCTCGCCGATGCCACGGGACCCGCCCGTCACGATTGCCACGCGCGCCATAACCTGAGCTCCCAAGGACGTTTTCGTTGCCGGGCAGCCTATGGAAGCGAGGCCCAGCCCGCAAGTTCCCGCGAGAGAAGTTTCTTGAGCAGCGAGATGCCGTCCTCGCCGGCGTTGAGGCAGGGCAGATAGGCGAAGCGCTCGCCGCCCGCCGCCTCGAAGCTCTGGCGGCCGCGGATGGCGATCTCCTCCAGCGTCTCGACGCAGTCGGCAGCGAAGCCGGGGGCCACCACCGCGACTCGCCCGACTCCCTCGCCCGGGAGCGCGGCGAGCGTCACGTCGGTATAGGGCTGGAGCCAGGCGGCGCGGCCGAAACGCGACTGGAAGGTGGCTCGGAGCGGCAGGCTCAGCTGCTCCGCCAGTAGCCGCGCGGTCTCGAGGCACTGGCCGCGATAGGGGTCGCCGAGCGTCGCGGTGCGCTCGGGCATGCCGTGGAAGGAGGCGACGATCAGCTCGGGCGCGAAGTCGAGCGCGGCGACCGACGCCTCGATGCTTCGGGCGAGCGCGGCGATATAGCCGGGGTCGTCGTAGTATGGCGGCAGCGTGCGGAGCGCGGGCTGCGAGCGGCGCGCGGCGATCAGCCCGAACAATTTGTCGTTCACGCTGGCGGTCGTGGCGGCGCAATATTGCGGATAGAGCGGCGCGATCAGGATGCGGTCGCAGCCGTCGAGCGCCTTGAGGCCGACCGCCATCGACGGGTTGCCGTAGCGCATCGCCCATTCGACCTTTACCTCAGGACCGAACGCGCCTTGCAGCGCCTCGGCCTGCGCGCGGGTGATGGCGCGGAGCGGCGAATCCTCGCCCCACACCTGCGCGTAAGCCTCCGCCGACTTCTTCGGGCGCGTGGTGAGCACGACGCCGCGCAGGATCGGCTGCCAGACGAGCGGCGGGATCTCGACGACTCGGCGATCCGAGAGGAACTCGGCGAGGTAGCGGCGGACCGCCTTCGGGCTCGGGTCGTCGGGGGTGCCGAGGTTGACGAGCAGGACGCCGATCATGTGAGCTGCGGTTCGAGCGGCAGCGAACGCAGACGCTTGCCGGTGGCGGCGAAGATCGCGTTGGCGAGCGCCGGGGCGACCGGCGGCACGGCGATCTCCCCGACACCGCCCAGAGGATCGCCCGATGGCACCAGCAGCACTTCGATCTCGGGCGTCTCGCTCATCGCGAGGAGCGGATAGCCGTCGAAGTTGGTTTGCTCGGCATGGCCGTCCTTGAAGGTGACCGCGCCCTTCAGCGCCGCCGTCAGCCCGAAGATGATGCCGCCCTCGATCTGGGCGCGGACGATGTCCGGATTGACGACCGTGCCGCAATCGACCGCCGCGGTGACCCGCGAGACCTTGACGCCGCCCTCCGCCGCCTCGACCTCGACGACCATCGCGACGATCGAGCCGAAGCTTTCGTGGAGCGCGATGCCTTGGGCGCCCGAGCCGCCGAAGTCGGCGTGAGCTGCGACCGCCTTCAGCACCCTGGCGTGGCGCGGCGAGCCCTCCATCATGCGAAGGCGGAAGCTCAATGGATCGAGCTTGGCCGCCGCCGCCAGCTCGTCGACGAAGCTTTCGACGAAGAAGGCGTTGAAGCTGTGGCCGACCGAACGCCAATAGCCATAGGGCACCGGCAGCTCGACATCGGCGTGCGCCATGCGGAGGTTCGGTATCTGGTACGGCAGGTCGGTCGCGCCTTCGAGCGCGTGGCCGTTGGCGCGGCCCTTGCCGCCGAGCGCCGGGAGGGCGCGGCGCAGGAAGCTGGCGTCGACATCGGGAACGGCGATGGTGGCGTCCCAGCTGGCGATGCGGCGGTCGGCACCCAGCGTGGCCCGCATCCGCGCGTGGGCGGGCGGGCGGTACTTGTCCTGGATGGTGTCTTCCTCGCGCGTCCAGATCAGCTGGACGGGGCGGCCGGCGTCGCGGGCGATCAGCGCGGCCTGGACGATGGCGTCGACCTCCGCCTTGCGGCCGAAGCCGCCGCCGAGCAGCGTCGGGAAGATCGTCACGCTGTCCTCGTCGATGCCGAGCGCGCGGGCCACCGCCCAGGTGGCGAGCGTCACCGACTGAGTCGGCGCCCACACCTCGGCGCGGCCGTCGACGAGGCGCGCGGTGGCGTTCATCGGCTCGAGGCAGGCGTGGGCGAGCGCGGGCACGGCGTAATCGGCGACGATCGCGCCCTTGCCGCGCGCAAGCGATGGGTCGCCGTCCTCGAAGATCGTCTTGGCCTTGTCGCCGGTCGTGCCGAGCTTGAGGGCATCGTCCATCCACGGCCCTGCGGGCTGCGCCGCCTTGGTGAAGATCGGCTTGACGGTGTCGAGCGCGGTGCGCGCGCCCCACCAGGTGTCGGCGACCGCCGCGACCCAAGTCGGACCCTCGACTATGCGGACGCCGGGGCGTTTCCTGGCCTCGGCTGCATCGACGCTTAGCAGCGCGCCGCCGTCGACCGGGCCGCCGCGCACCGCCGCATAGGCCATGCCGGGCAGCCGGACGTCGATTCCGAAGCGCGCGCTGCCGTCGGTCTTCGACGGGATGTCGATGCGCGGCACCGAGCGGCCGATGAGCACCGGCTTTGGCCGAAGCGGCGGATCGGACGGCGGCGTCTCCTGCGCCGCCTTGGCGGCGATGTCGGCGAAGCGGACGCGGTTGGCCTTGTGGATGACGAAGCCGTTCGCGGTGTCGCACTCGGTCCAGTCGATGCCCCAGTCGCGCGCCGCCGCCATGCACAGCATGACGCGCGCGGTGGCGCCGGCGTGGCGCAGCGTGTCGTGGAACGCCATCATCGAGGTGCTGCCGCCGGTCAGCTGCACGGCGTAGTGCTCGACGACCGCGCCCAGCGCCCAGCGGACGCCGCCGCGCAGGAAGCCCGGCGCGCCCTGCGTCGCGCCCTCGATGATCGCCTTGTTGGCGTAGATTGGATGGAGCGGCGCGGGCTCGACTCCGACCGTTCGCCAGTCGGCGCCCAGCTCGTCGGCCAGCACCTGCGGCAGCGAGGTGTAGACGCCCTGCCCCATCTCGGCCTGCGGCACGACGACGGTGACCTGCCCGTCCGAGCCGATCTTGAGCCAGCCGCTCATGACCGTCTCGCCAGGCTTCGCGACGAGGTTCAGCGTCTCGCGGCGCGGCCAGGCGGCGAAGCCGACGATCAGCGCGCCCGCGGCACCTGCCCCGATCAGGAACTTGCGGCGGGTAACACGGGGAGCTTTCGCGGGCTTGGCGCTCATGGAAGAGCGTTAGCCTTTCGCGGAGCGCCAATCCACTCGCGAACCCACAAACCTTCGTTCGTGGTGAGCCTGTCGAACCACGAGGTCGCGCAGGCCATGCGACCACGTCCTTCGACAAGCTCAGGACGAACGGTGGAGTGGCTGCAGTTCTGCGGCGTCACATCCGCTTCGGCGAGGAGAACACCCGCATCACCTCGGGCTCGAAGCTTTCGAGGCTGTCGACCGGGAAGTTCGGATCGAACGCCGGGCCGTCCCACTCGTCGACCAGCGTCTCGGCGATGCCGAACCACGGCTCGCCCCGGAAGCGCTCGCGCAGGTCGGTCGGCTTGCCGAGGTGGTTGTAGTAATAGCGGCCCTGGAAATCCTGGTGCCAGTAGATCGCCTGGTAGAGATCGTCGGAGACGTAGGGCTTGAGCATCTCTGCGGCGATCGGGCCGTGGTTGGGGATGCTGAACAGCTTGCCGAGATCGTGGGTGAGCGCCGCGACGACCTCCTCGTCGCTCGCACCGTCGCGGCGGGCGAGCGTTCCGGCCATCAGGCAGTGCGTCAGCTGGTTGGCGGCGAAGCCGACGACGATCGGCTCCAGCCGGCGGAGCGAATCCATGATCTGAAGCCCGGTCGCCGACTTCTGGTGCGCCATATGCTCGCGCGCGATATGGCCCCAGTCCTCCGCCGTGCCTTCAGCCATCGTCGTGAACATCACGCCTTCTCCCTGTAGGCCGCCCGAAGCGTCACCTTGTCGATCTTCGCCGAGCCGAGCTTGGGCAGTGGCTCCAAATCGACCCAGACGCGCGCCGGGACCTTGAACGCCGCGAGCCGGGTCTTGGCGAAGTCTATCACATCCTGCGGATCGAGGCTCGCCCCCGCCTTCGGGTGAACGACCGCGCCGACGATCTCGCCCAGCCGTTCGTCGGGCAGGCCGAACACCGCCGCCTCCGCGACGTCGGGGTGCGCGTAGATCGCGGCTTCGACTTCCAGGCAGGCGATATTCTCGCCGCCGCGGATGACGATGTCCTTGGCGCGGTCGACGATGAACAGATAGCCGTCCTGGTCGAGGTAGCCCAGGTCGCCGCTGTCGAACCAGCCGTCGGCGCTGAACGCCCTGGCGGTGGCCTCCGGGTTGTTCCAATAGCCCCGCGCGTTCGCCGCCGACTTGATTCGGATCGCTCCGACCTGGTGCGGAGGCAGCGGGTTGCCGTCGGCGTCGGCGATGTCGATCTCGACCACCGGGCCGGAGGCGCGGCCGGTGGAGTTGGGCTTGGCGCGGTAGTTGGTACGGAGGTTGCCGGCACCGACCGCGTTGGTTTCGGTCAGGCCGTAGCCGATCGCCGGGCTCTTGCCGGGGAAGGCCTCGGCGAGCCGCTCGACATGCGCCACCGGCCGTGCCGCGCCGCCCGCGGCGATGTCGACGAGAGTGCTCAGATCGTAGTTGTCGCGGTCGGGATGCTGCATCAGCTCGAGGCTCATCGTCGGGACGCCGACGAAATAGGTGACCTTCTCGGCCTCCATCAGCTTCAGCGCCTCGCCCGCGTCCCAGCGGTGCATGATAATGAGCTTGCGCCCGATCACCGCCGAGACCAGCATCACCGGCACCGAGCCGGTGATGTGGAACAGCGGGACGTTCAGGAGCATCACCTGCTGCTCGGCGGGCGTATTGCCCGCCTCGACGTGCAGCTTCAACATCGCCATCATCGTCACGACGTAGTTGAGCGCGCCGTGGACCAGCGCGCCGTGCTGCGACACCGCGCCCTTGGGGCTGCCGGTCGAGCCCGAGGTGTACATGATCGTCGCGTCGTCCTCGGGGAACAGCGCGGGCGGCATCCAGGCCGCGTCCGGCGCATCGACAAGCAAATCCTCCAGCCGTGCATCGCCAAGCGACGTGTCGTCGGTGCGGACGGTGACGACCGGTACGCCGATCCGGCCAAGCCGTTGCGCGCGCTCGGCGTCGGCGACGACCAGCCGGGTCCCCGAATCCTTGATTCCGTAGGCGAGCTCGTCGGCCTGCCACCACGCGTTCATCGGAACCGCCACGACCCCGAAGTGCAGGAGGCCGAAGAAGGCGGCGATCCACTCGGGGTAGTTGCGCATCGCGATGGCGACGCGGTCGCCCTTGGCGATGCCGTAGCGCGCCTGGAGCGCCGCGGCGATGCGCTTGCCCTTCGCGACGATGGCGTCGAGCGTGTAGCGCTCGCCCTGGTAGACGACGAACTCCCTGGCGCCGTTGCTGGCGGCGCAGAAGTCCGCGAACTCCCGCATCGTCGGCGGCGGCGCGGCGAAGACGCGGTGGTCGACGCCTCGGATCGGGGCGTGCGTCGTCGGCAGCGGCCCGCCGGGGCCGGTGATCGCGGCGATCGCGGCGTCGAGCGCGATGTCGAGTTCGGTCAGCATCGGCGGGCCGAAGCCCCTCTCCCCGTTTGTCTTCTAACTTGCCGCGACTATGGTGCCGCCAAAGCGAGCGACAAGGCGAAAATGATCAACCCTATCCAATTCGTCCAGACCGCGATCGACTACCGCGCGCTCCACCTCGATCCGGTGATCGTTCAGATCGGCCCGCTGGCGCTCCGCTGGTACAGCCTCGCCTATATCGGCGGCATCATGCTGGCGTGGTGGTACATCCTGCGCCTGATCAGGAAACCGGGCGCGCCGATGAGCGCGGCGCATATCGACAGCTTCGTCACCTACATCACGCTCGGCATCATCCTGGGCGGGCGGATCGGCTATGTGCTGTTCTACGATTTCGCCAAATATGCCGAACGGCCATTGGATGCGCTGAAGCTCTGGGAGGGCGGCATGTCGTTCCACGGCGCGCTCGTCGGCGTGCTGGTGGCGATCGCGCTGTTCGTCCGCGCCCACAAGCTCAGCTTCCTGCGCTTCTGCGACTATGTCGCGGTCACCATTCCGTTTGGTTTGTGCCTGGGGCGGATCGCCAACTTCATCAACGGCGAACTGTGGGGCAGCACGACGACGCTGCCCTGGGGCGTGATCTTCCCCGATGGCGGCCCGCTGCCGCGCCACCCAAGCCAGCTTTACGAGGCGGCGCTGGAAGGCCCGCTGCTGTTCGCGATCCTGTGGTGGCTCTTCCACAAGACGCAGGCGCGCTATTACCCCGGCCGCATCGCCGGCGCCTTCGCGCTGTTCTACGGCCTGTTCCGCTTCCTGGTGGAGTTCATCCGCGAGCCCGACAGCCAGTTGACCGGCTTCGCTGCCGCGACCGGGCTTCACATGGGCCAGTGGCTGAGCCTGCCGCTCATCCTCGCCGGCCTGTACTTCACGCTGACCAGCAAGGGCCGCCGCCAGCGCGTCGAGCCGTTCGCGGGAACCGCGTCGCAGGCGTGATTGCCGTGCATAGCGCCCGGCGGTGTCACCCCCACCTAACCTCCCCCATCAAAGGGGGAGGGACTGGTCTGGACGATGCAAGAATAGCGCACCCTCCCCTTCGATGGGCAGAAAACGCCCTTGCCATAAGCTTAGCCTTATCCCTCCCCCTTCGATGGGGGAGGTTAGGTGGGGGTGACACCGCCGGGCGAATTGTCCGGTGACACCGCTTGCCACAGTCCTCGCTGCTCAAGCACCACTGACGGTCGAGGCCTACATGGCCGCCTGCAACGCGCATTATTACGCGACCCGCGACCCGCTCGGTGCGGCGGGGGACTTCACCACCGCGCCCGAGATCAGCCAGATGTTCGGGGAGCTGATCGGTGGCTGGTGCGCCGATCTGTGGCGGCGCGCGGGGGCGCCAGCGGTGCGGCTGGTCGAGCTTGGGCCGGGGCGGGGCACGCTGATGGCCGACCTGTTGCGGGTCGCGGCCAAGGCCGGGCTGGCGCCGCCGGTGCACTTCGTGGAGATGAGCCCGACGTTGCGCGCCGCGCAGGCCGAACGGGTGCCAGCCGCCACTTGGCACGACAGCGTCGATGACCTGCCAGCCGACCGGCCGCTGTTGATCGTCGCCAACGAGTTCTTCGATGCCCTGCCGATTCGGCAATTCATCGACGGCGTGGAGCGCCTCGTGTCGTTCGCGGACGGACGCTTTTCCGCTCCCGCCGGCGCGATCCGCGAGGAGTCGCCCGCCAGCCTCGCCATCGCGGGCAGGATTTCGGCCCGCCTGCGCGCCGGGGGCGGAGCGATGCTGGTCGTCGACTACGGTTATTCCGGCCCCGCGACCGGCGACACGTTGCAGGCGGTGCGTCACCACCGCTATGCCGATCCCTTCACCGATCCCGGGGAGACGGACCTGACCGCGCACGTCGATTTCACCGCCCTCGCCAACGCGGCCGTGGGCCTCAAGGCCCACGGGCCGGTCGGACAAGGCGCCTTCCTGCGCGCGCTCGGGCTCGATGTCCGCGCGGCGAAGCTGGGCCAGCAGGCAGAGGCGGCACGTCTCGCGGGCGACGCGCAGATGGGCCGGCTGTTCAAGGCGATGGCGCTGGTCGCGCCAGGGTGGCCAAACCCCGAGGGCTTCGCATGACCGTCACCTTCCGCGACGCGACGATCGATGACGCCGACACGCTTTCGGCGCTCGGCCGCCGCACCTTCGTCGCGACCTTCGGGCATCTCTACGCGCCCGACGACCTCGACCATTTTCTCGCCAACCACGACCCCGAGAATTGGGAGGCCGAGCTGATCGACCCTGCCTTCGCGGTGCGGCTCGCCGAGGACGCGGGGGAGGCGGTCGGCTATTGCAAGATCGGCCCGGCGAAGCTGCCGTTCACCCCGCCCGCCGGCGCGATCGAGCTCAAGCAGCTCTACCTGCTCGAAAGCTGGAAGGGCGGCGGCCATGCCGACGCGCTGATCGACTGGGCTTTGGCAGTGGGGAAAACGCGCGGCGCCTCCGAAATCTACCTTTCGGTGTTCACCGACAATCACCGCGCGCGGGCCTTCTACGCCCGGCACGGCTTCACCGAAGTCGGGCCCTACAAGTTCATGGTCGGCAACCACGCCGACGACGACATCGTGATGAAACGCCCGCTTTGAGCCCGCCGCGCCGCACCGTCCCCGCCTTCGCCGGGCTGCCGCACGGCTTCTTCGGGCGCGAGGGTGGGATATCGGACGGGCTGTACGCGTCGCTCAACGTCGGCCTTGGCTCCAGCGACGACCGCGCGGCGGTCGCCGAGAACAAGGCGCGGATTGCGCATGCTCTGGGGGCGACGATCGTCACGGTGCACCAGGTCCACAGCCCGACCGTCGTTCGCGTGCTTGCGGCGATTCCCGATGACGACCGCCCGCATGCCGACGCGATGGTCACCGACGCCCCCGGCCTGGCGCTCGGCGTGCTGACCGCCGACTGCGCGCCGGTGCTGTTCGCCGATGCCGAGGCGGGCGTGATCGGCGCGGCGCATGCCGGATGGAAGGGCGCGCTGGCCGGCGTGATCGCGGCGACAGTCGCGATGATGGAAGGCCTGGGGGCGCGACGCGAGCGGATCGCCGCGGCGGTCGGCCCGTGCATCGCGCGGCGGTCCTACGAGGTCGACGACGCCTTCATGGCGCGCTTCACCGCCGAGGACGCCGGCCACGAGCATTTCTTCGCGCCCGGCAAGCCCGGCCACCGCCAGTTCGACCTCGAGGGATTCGTCGTCGCGCGGCTCGCCGCCGAAGGGCTGACTCGGATCGCGGCGCTCGGCGAGGATACCTATGCGCAGGCCCCGCGCTACTTCAGCTACCGCCGCGCGACTCACGCCGGCGAGCCCGATTACGGACGCCAGTTGTCGGCCATCGCGCTCCCCGCTAGGACGGATGCGACTTTAGAGGCGGCTTTATGAAGATCATCACCGGCAACTCCAATCTGCCGCTCGCCCATGACATCGCGGCCTATCTGGAGACGCCGCTCACCAGCGCCTCGGTCCGCCGGTTTTCGGACGAGGAGATCTTCGTCGAGATCAACGAGAACGTGCGCGGCGAAGATGTCTTCGTCCTCCAGTCGACCTCGGCTCCCGCCAACGACAACCTCATGGAGCTGCTGATCTGCATCGACGCGCTGAAACGCGCCTCGGCGAAGCGGATCACCGCCGTTATCCCCTATTTCGGCTACGCCCGTCAGGACCGGAAGCCCGGCCCGCGCACCCCGATCTCGGCGAAGCTTGTCGCCAACCTCATCACCACCGCAGGCGCCGACCGCGTGCTGTCTATGGATCTCCACGCCGGGCAGATTCAGGGCTTCTTCGATATCCCGACCGACAATCTCTATGCGGCGCCGGTGATGTCCGAGGATATCAAGGCGCGCTTCCCGAAGGACAATTTGATGGTTGTCTCGCCCGACGTCGGCGGCGTCGTGAGGGCGCGGGCGCTGTCCAAGCGCCTCGACAACCTGCCGCTGGCGATCGTCGACAAGCGCCGCGAACGGCCCGGCGAGTCGGAGGTGATGAACATCATCGGCGACGTCCGCGGCCGCTTCTGCATCCTGCATGACGACATGATCGATTCGGGCGGGACGCTCTGCAACGCCGCCGCCGCTTTAATGCAGGCGGGGGCGGAGGGCGTTGTCGCCTATATCAGCCATGGGGTCCTGTCGGGCGGCGCGATCGCCCGCATCGAAAGTTCGGAACTCAGGGAGCTGGTGGTGACCGACACGATCCAGGCGGTCGACACTATCGCGACGCCCAAGGTCCGCCGCCTGACCATCGCGCCGCTGTTCGGCGAGGCGATTCGACGAATTGCGGACGAGAGCTCCGTCTCGAGTCTGTTCGACTGATGCAGCAGATCGCAGTCTTCGTGGACGCCGCCTGGCTGATGGCCGAGGCCGCGACCTTCTTTGGCGGACAGGAGCCGAGCGCCGATCCCGCCGCCGTGGTTGCCGCCTTGCGGGCGCGCTCGCGGGTTGTCGCGCCGGGCGCCCGGCTGCTCCGTATCTATTGGTACGATGCCAAGGCGGAAGAGAACTTCGCGCGGACGCACGATCTCAAGATACGCGAGGGCGGGCTCGGCGCCGATCTCAAGGCGCTAGCCGCCAACCATGCCATCGCCGATGCTCTGATCATCGCGGGCGATCCGGCGCTGGCGGCGGCGATTGACGCAGCGCAGGCCTTTGGAGTCCGAGTCCATGTCGCCGGGGTGGGTCATTGCGAAACGCCGCTCGCCGCTGAGGCCGACAGCTTTGCCGCCTGGGGACGCGGCGACCTCGCTTGGCTCGCGCCCAAGCCAACGCCAACCTCGACCGCCGACTTCGAGCGCATCCTCGACGAACGAATCGACCGCGAGATCGAGGCGCTCAGCGACGAGGACATCGATTCGATCCTCGCTTACGCCGAGTTCAGCAACGGCCGCGTGCCGCAAGTCTTCGACCGCCCGATGCTCTCGCGCCTCGGCGCGGCGTGCAGCCGGACGCTGACCGAGAAGGAGCGCGAGACCTTCCGCAAGCGGCTGATCGCCGAGCTGCGGCTGGAGCTTGAGCCGGAGGATGAGGACGCCGCTGGCGAATAGCGCCCGGCATCGCCCCCACCCCAACCCCTCCCCTGAAGGAGAGGGGCTTTTCTCCCGTGCGGACCAAAGCCCCTCTCCTTCAGGGGAGGGGTTGGGGTGGGGAAGGCCTAACCGCCGACCGGCGTTCCGCCATTCGGGCTCAGGATCTGCGAGGCGAAATAGCTGCCGTCCTGCGACGCCAGGAACAGGTAGGCGGGAGCAACCTCCCACGGCTGGCCGGGGCGGCCCATCGGAGTCTCCTCGCCGAAGGTCGCGAGCTTTTCGGGGCTGGCGCCGCCGCAATAGTTGAGCGGCGTGACGATCGGGCCGGGAGCCACTCCGTTCACGCGGATGCCGTCCTTGATCAGGTTCGCGGCGAGCGCGCGGGTGAACGAGGTGATCGCGCCCTTGGTCGACGAATAGTCGAGCAACTCCTCCGAGCCCTCGAAACTTGTCACCGAGGTCGTGTTGATGATCGAGGCGCCCGATTTCAGGTGCGGCCGGGCGGCCTGGACCATGAAGAAATAGCCGAAAATGTTGGTCTGGAAGGTGCGCTTCAGCTGCTCTTCGGTGATCTCGGTGATGTCCTTGTCCGGATGCTGCTCGCCGGCGTTGTTGACCAGCACGTCGAGGCCGCCGAACGCCGCGACCGTCATCGCCACCGCCTTCTCGCAGAACGCCTTATCGCCGACGTCGCCCCGGATGCTCAGGAACTTGCCGCCCTCGCGCTCGACGTGACGGCCGGTTTCCGCCGCGTCGTCATCCTCCTCGAGGTAGACGATCGCGACATCGGCGCCCTCGCGCGCGAACAGCACGGCGACCGCCCGGCCGATCCCCGAGTCGCCGCCGGTGATCAGCGCCGCCTTGCCCTTCAGCCGGCCCGAGCCCGGATAGCGCGGCAGGAAGTCGGGCTTCTCTGACATCTGCGACTCGTGGCCGGGTTCGGCGTCTTCGTGGATCTTGGGCTGGACCGAGGCCATCGCGCACTCTCCTGAAACAACAAAGGCCCGCAACGTGCGGGCCTCGGGAGAAGTTTCAGGGTTGTTTCGCTAGCGGCGCGTCGGCAGCTCCAGCTGCGCAAGCGCCTTGGCCGGGCGCTTCTGGCAATCGGCGGAGATCGAGGGATAGGGAAGGTCGGTCGCCTTCTCCAGCTCGCGCGGCATCGCGGCCTGGCAGGCCTCGACCGTCGAATAGCTCGCCGGAAGCATGCGGACGGTCTGGCACTGGCTTCCGCCGTCGCCGCAACCGAGGATCGCCATCACGATAAGAGCCGTATTCATCACGCCGCACCCGCAAGAGTATCAAGGCTGTCAACACACAAGATACGCGGTTCGTTCCCCGCGGACGCACGTTGCGGCGCACCGACAAGCGCCTATCTAGGGCGCAGATGGATCAATCCCCCGACATTCGAACGCTTCGGCGCTTCCTTCCCTACCTCTGGCCGAAGAACGAGCCCGCCCTGCGCGCCCGCGTCGTCGTCTCGCTGCTGCTCGTGCTGGTCGCGAAGGCCTGCACCTTCGCGATGGCCTATGCGTACAAGGGCGGGATCGACCAGCTGTCCAAGGGCGCCGACGCGGGCGTGACGCTGGCGATCGCGCTGGTGCTCGCCTACGCCGGCGGGCGCTTCGGCGGCGTGCTGTTCGACAATGCGCGCAACGCGATCTTCGAGCGCGTCGGCCAGGGCGCCGCGGCGCGCCTCAGCCGGCAAGTCTTCGCCCACATGCACCGGCTGAGCCTGCGTTATCACCTGGAGCGCCGCACCGGCGCGCTCACCCGCATCATCGAGCGCGGGACGAAGAGCATCGACACGATGCTCTATTTCATCCTGTTCAACATAGCGCCGACGATCATCGAGCTGACCGCGGTCTGCATAATCTTCTACAACAAGCTCGGCTGGGGAATGGTCGCGGCGACCTTGGCGATGGTCGGAGCCTACATCGCCTTCACCTGGGTCGTGACCAACTGGCGCAACACGGTGCAGCGCGCGATGGTCGAGCGCGACAACAAGACGAGCGCGCGCGCCGTCGACAGCCTGCTCAATTACGAAACGGTCAAATATTTCAACGCGGAAGACGTCGAGACCGACCGCTATGGCCGTTCGGTGATGAAATACGCCGACGCGGCGGTGAAGAACGAGGTGAGCCTCGCCGCGCTCAACATCGGCCAGTCGCTGATCACCAACCTGATGATGGGCGGCGCCATGGCCTACACCGTTTGGGGCTGGAGCCAGGGCCGCTTCACCGTCGGCGACGTGGTGTTCGTCAACACGCTGCTGTCCCAGCTGTTCAGGCCGCTCGACCTGCTCGGCATGGTCTACCGGATGATCAAGCAGGGCCTCATCGACATGGAGCAGATGTTCGGCCTGCTCGACACCAACGAGGAAATCGCCGACGCGCCGGGCGCGCGACCGCTGGCGGTCAGCGGCGGCGGCATCCGCTTCGACCATGTCGATTTCGCCTATGAGGCGCGCCGGCAAATCCTGCACGACGTGTCGTTCGCGGTGCCGCCCGGCCGTCGCGTCGCGGTCGTCGGCCATTCGGGCGCGGGCAAATCGACGATCAGCCGCATCCTCTACCGTTTCTACGACATCGCCGCCGGCGCGGTGACGATCGACGGGCAGGATATCTCGAAGGTGACGCAGGCCAGCCTTCGCCGCGCCATCGGCATCGTTCCGCAGGACACCGTGCTGTTCAACGACACCATCGGCTACAATATCGGATACGGCCGGGCCGGCGCGTCGCAGGAGGAGATTGAGGACGCCGCGCGCCGCGCGGCGATTCACGACTTCATCGTCTCGCTGCCCGACGGTTACCGGACGATGGTCGGCGAGCGCGGACTGAAGCTGTCGGGCGGCGAGAAACAGCGCGTCGCCATCGCCCGGACCATTCTCAAGGACCCCGCCGTCCTCATCCTCGACGAGGCGACGAGCGCGCTCGATTCGGCGACCGAGGCCGACATCCAGGCGAGCCTCCACGCCGTCTCCGCCAACCGCACGACGATCGTCATCGCCCACCGCCTGTCGACGATCGTCGATGCCGACGAGATCCTGGTGATGGACGACGGGCGGATCATCGAGCGCGGGACGCACAACGCGCTCCTTGCACGCGGCGGCCGCTATGCTGACATGTGGGCGCTTCAGCAGGCCGAAGGCGACGAGGCGGGCGCTATCGCCGCCGAGTGAATTTGTTCGCGCTTGCAAAATAATGTTGCAATGCAACAATGAGCGAGTGTCCAGAGTTTATCAGATCTCGCGCTGACGCATGCGCAGGCTTCCTCCCATGGGTGCCCTCGAAGCCTTCGTGATCGTGGCGCAGAATCGCACCCTGAAGGCGGCGTCCAGCGAGCTCAACCTTTCGGTCTCGGCGATTAGCCGGCGCGTCCAGGCGCTTGAGACCTATGTCGGTCATCCGCTGTTCGAGCGGCTGCATCATGAGTTGCGGCTGACACCCGGCGGCGAATGGCTGATCGAGAACGCGGCGCCAGTGTTCGACACGCTGTCGCAGCTACTTGCCGACCTCCAGCATAGCGGCAGCCATCGTTTGACGATCGGCGTGCCGCCGTCGTTCGCCGCGGCCTGGCTGCTGCCGCGCCTCGGGCGGTTCAAGGAGAAGCACACGGACATCGAACTGAGCTTCGACTCGTCGGGCGCGCCGTTCTCGCGGCTGGGCGGAAGCCTCGACGCGGTCATCGTTTTCGCCGAGACCGTGGAAGGCGACTTCTATTCGCGCAAGCTGAAGCCGCAGACCGCCGCGGCGCTCTGCATTCCGGGTTTGCTCCCGTCCGACGCTGATCCCGCCTCGGTCCTGACCTCGCAGACGCTGTTGCTCCACAACGGTTTGCCCAAGGTCCTGCCGATCTGGCTTGAGGCAATGGGGCTCGCCGGGCGGACGCCGCAACGGATCGATTATTATGACAGCGGCCCGATGCTGCTCGCCGCCGCCGAAAGCCGGCTCGGCGTTGCGCTGATGCTGGAGGACACCGTCAACTTCAACGCGGGGCGGAACACGCTCGAACGGCCGTTCGGCGAGGCGGTGGCGACGCCTTACAGCTATTATTTCGTCTGCCGTCGCGCGGCGCTGACCGGCCGGGCCTTGCGTGGTTTCCACGACTGGTTGTTCGGCGAAGCCGTTCCCGACGGCGACATTGCATTTCGCGCAACGTAACTTGCGTTGAAGGCGTTGGCGTTGTGCAGTGCAATAGGCGACAAGGGGCGGGCCAGCGATGGCGATCCTCCCCAAGGATTTACTTTAAGGGCCGGTCCGTAAGGATCGGCCCTTTTTTCGCGTGCTTCGATAGACTTGCGATGCGCGCAAGGGCGATTGCGCGCTCTGCGATTTGCAGACTCCCCATGTGGCATATGCTGCACCGCACAACAGCAATCGTGCTGTTCAACGGACAGGATCTCGCCATGAAAATCATTGCCGCCCTGGGCGCCATGCTTCTCACCGCCACCGCCGCCAACGCCTATGAAGACAGCGCGCGCTTCGTCTCGAAGGGCGGCTACAACGTTCACGTCAGCTATGAAGGCAACCGGATGGTCCTGACCGGCAGGCATCCGGTCACCGGCGTGACCTTCGATCTGCTGGTGACGCCCCAGGGCGTGACGACCGGAACCTGGAACGGCAAGCCCTTCCATCGCGTCATCGCGCTCGACGGGCAGCGCAAGCCCACGGCGGGTGAACAGCTCGCGAGCAGCGCGCAATAGCGTGGCTGAAGACGCGGCGGAGACGCTCTCCGCCGCGGGCCTAGAAGACCTGCTTGCGCGCTTCCTCGATGATCCGCTTGGCGCGCTTGGTGTTAAAGATGCCGCACGAGCAGAAGCGGCTGAGGGCCGCCGTCACCTGATCGGGCGAGCGGCGGTTCTCCTTCACGAGGTCGATCATCTTCTTGGCGAGCGACTGGCTGACCATGCCGTGGCCACACATCGTCGACAGCGCCAACACGTGGCGGTTCGGCGCATTGTCCTGAATGCCCTCGAAGCCCAGCGAATAGCCGACGCTGTGACGCGTCAGGCCGGCCGCCTTGCAGCAGTTCTGCGCATTCTCGACCGATGACGAGATGTTGATGCTGAGGCCCAGATCCTCCTCGGCGATGCGCTTGACGAACGCCTCCGCATCCTCGCGCGTGCCGAACACCGCCGAGAAGGTGGTGGCGCCGGTGACGCCGTCCAGGACTTTCTGGAAATCGGGCGTGGTCGGGCGGTCGGCGGTGAAATGCTCAAGCGCCTTCTCGTGATAGGTCGGGCGCGTGCCGCCGCCGTGCATGGCGTCGCCGATGTTGACCGGGTTGTACTCGATCGCGATCTCCAGGAAGCGCTTGAGCGCCGGCAGCGGGTCGCCCTTCTGGGTGTCGCCCTTCGCGGGAAGCGCGAAGATGATGTAGTCATCGACGAAGCTCTCGGCGGTGCCGTAGCGATGCAACGTATTGGTCATGCCGCCACCTCGACGTCGGTCGCCAGCTCGTGGAAGGATTTGATTTGCGTCTTGCCGAGGCCGATGTTGGTCTTGGCGCGGCGGAGCTTGTAGCCGAGCTTCTCGAGGATGGGCGCCACAACGCGCTCCTCTCCATCCTCGTCGCAGCGGGTGCCGACGCCAAGCACGACGATGGTGTCGATGCGCTTCTCGACCTCCCACACCGCGCGGATGATCTCCTCGGTCCGCTCAACGGGCACGGTGATCTCGAGGATCGCCGACAGCACCTTTTCGTTCAGGATGTCCTCGCGGATGACGCCCCGCTCGACGTCGCTCATCATCGCGGTAACCGGATTTTTCGGCTGGATCTTCACGCCGAGCGCGGCCAGCGCCATGCTCATTTCCTGGATCTGGTGGAAGCGGACGCCGACGCCGGGGCGGCCGAACTCGATGGTGAAGCCGACCATGCCGACCGCGACGCGATTCGAGACGTCGTTGGTCTTCACCTCCTCGGTCCCGCGGCCGAGGACGCCGGTCGATTCATGTGGCACGCGGGGGTCGGAGAAGGCGCGGCGGACGACGCGCGGCCAGCTCAGCTCGTCGGGCTCGATCGCGTCGGTCGGGCAGATATCGGGATCGGGCTCGAAGCGAAGCAGCAGCTTCGACATGATGCGGCGGGCGATCCGCACCGTCTTCGGCGGCAGGTGCTCCTTGCTGAGCCCATTGTAGCAGGCATAGCATTCGACGCAGGCGTCATGGTTGATCGTCGCCTTGCGGCGCACCGGATCGATATAGATCGCACCCATCGGGCAGACGTAGGTGCAATTGCCGCACGCCACGCATTTCTTGTCGCTGATCTGCATGGCTTTAGCAGGCCCCCCGGCGGCGCGATCTGGCGTCCACATATCTTTGCATACAAAATTCCATATATGTATGCAGCATATCGTTCGCGGATTGCAAGGCTCATCTCCACCAAAATGGCTATGATGGCGCTTCGACGTAGAGCGGCTTCGCCGCGTTGATCTTCAGGCTCAACAGCGCAGCGATCAGCGACAGCACGGCGAGGATCATGAAGGCCGGAGTCCAGCCGCTGTGCGTCACGATATAGCCCGTGGCGGCCGAGGCGATCGCGCCGCCGACGTTGCCGAAGGTGTTCATCACCGCAGACACCGATCCGGCGTAGGACCCGCCGACGTCCAGAGTGATCGCCCATGAGACGCCGACCGTCAGCTCCAGCCCGAACACCGCGAGGCAGAACCAGGCGACGCAGATCAAGGGGTCGGTGGCGAGAGTCGCGAACGGGATGGTGACCGCGGCGATCAGGAAACCGACGACCGCGACCATGCGCCGCGCGGTCTTGAGATTGCCCGAGCGGGTCAGCAGCCTGTCCGACGTCCAGCCGCCCGCGATGTCGCCAAGCACGCCCGCCATCAGCGGCAAGCTGGCGTAAAGCCCCATCTCGGTCAGGTCGAACTCGCGCGCGGCGTTCAGGTACTTCGGGAACCAGGTCAGGAAGATGCCGATGTCGTAGGCGTAGCAGAAGTACATCGCCGACAGCAGCCAGATCTGCGGATTGCGGAGCAGCTTGCGCCACGGCACCTTGGCGCCGCGCCCGGCGGGCGCACTCTTGCCGAGACCCTCTGCGATCAGGTCCAGCTCGGCTTCGTTGACGCTGGCGTGCTCACGCGGCTGGTCGCGATAATAGCCGAACCACAGCGCCGCCCAGGCGAGGCCGACGAGCGCGAAGACGAAGAACGGCGCGCGCCAGCCGTAGTGCGCGATCAGGAAGACGACGAACACCGGGGTGATCGCGCCGCCGAGCCGCGCGCCGGCATGCGTGATGCCCTGCGCGTAGCCGCGTTCCGACGGCAGCATCCAGCGGGAGAGCGAACGGGTGGCGATCGGGAAGGCCCCCGCCTCGCCGACCCCGAACAGGAAGCGGCAGACGAGCATCGAGCCCGCGCCCCACATCAGCGCGGTCGCGGCGGTGAAGGCCGACCACCAGATGACGATCCCGGTCAGCGCGCGGCGCGGGCCGAAGCGGTCGCCGAGCCAGCCGCCGGGAATCTGGAACAGCGCGTAGCCGATCTGGAAGATGCTGAAGATCCAGCCCATCGTGATCAGCGAGAAGCCGAACTCCGCCTGGATCGACGGCGCCGCGGTCGAGATCACGACGCGGTCCATGTAGGTGATCATATAGGCGGCGACGGTGAGCCAGAGCACCGTATGCCGGACCCGCGTCGGCCGTTCGCGCATCACCATGTCATTCTCCAGGCCTCCAGATCAGCGCACGATCTTGCGGCCGGCGATGTAGACCGAGTCGATCTTGCGCGTGTTCAGGATGTTGCGGTTCGGATCGGCATCGAGGACCAGGAGGTCGGCCCAGTTGCCGCGAACGATCGTGCCGACGCCCTTGGCGTCGAGCAGCTCCGCGGCGCCGCCGGTCGCGGCGTGGATGGCCTGCGCCGGCGTCATCCCCGACTGGACGAGCAGCGCCAGCTCCCAATGCGCGAAATAGCCGCCGAAACGCCCCGGCGGACCGGAGTCGGTGCCCATGCCGACGGGCACGCCCGCGTCCATCTCGCGCTTGACGTCGATCCTCGACAGCTCGGCGAAACGCGCGAGCTGCGGGTAAGCGGCGGAGGCGCGGACGGCGGCCTGGCGCTGGGGGCTCTTCAGGATGGCGAGCGCGGCGGGCGACACCGCGTGCTGGAAAAACGGATCGTCGAACTCCGGCGCGGGCTTCGAGAACTCGATGAGCGACTGCTCGCGGCTGAGCGTCGCCGCCCATTGAACCGTCCCCTGCTTCTTCATCGCGGCGAGCAGTTCCGCATCGATCGGCATGTCGCGCGGCGCGTGGACGAAGCCGTCGATGCCTTGCGCGGCCAGCCGCTTGGCGTCGGCGAGATAGAAGATGTGGCCCAGTGCCTTCAGGCCGTGGCGATGGGCCGCATCGATCACCGCCTGGCTGATCTCCGGCGGCATCTTGGGCATGGCGCCAAGCTCGTCGTCGAGCCACAGCTTGATGTAGTCGGCGCCCTTGGCGGCCTGCGCATCGACCGCCGATGTCGCCTGCGCAGGCGTCGAAACCTGCATGTTGATGCCCGGAACCCCGCCGTAGCCCCTGGAGTAGACGATGCCCTGCCCCGCCGTCATGACTCGCGCCATCGTCGGCCGGCCATCGCGCTGCTCGCGGCGAAGATCGAAGATCAGGTCCTTGTCGGTGCCCATCGAGGCGACGGTGGTGACGCCGTAGAAGGCGTAGTTCCGGAGGTCCTTCTCGACGCTTTCGCGGGTGTAGTTGCTGTCGAGCTGCGTCATGTCGACGACGGTGCCGATGTGCACATGGGTGTCGATCAGCCCCGGCATGACGAACTTGCCGCCGAGGTCGACGACCGCGCCATCGGCCTGCGGCGCCTGCGCTGAAGCGCCGACCCAGACGATCCGGCCGTCGGTGACCACCATCGACGAGCCCGGCACCGCGGGGCCTCCCTTGCCGTCGATCAGCGAGAAATTCTTCAGGACCAGCGTCTCGCCGAACGCCGGCACGGCGAGCAACGCGCCGCCGAGCAGGGCCGGGGCGAGGATACGCATAAGGCTCTTCATGATCACGCTCCCAGTAAGCCGCGGCCGGCGAGGTTTCGCATCAGGTCGGAAATGCCGAAGGTCCATGGCGGCGCGTCCTCGCAATGGCGGACCTTGTTGGTCAGCGCGCCCAGGCGGGGCGTCGAAACGGTCACCACGTCGCCGACCTTGTGCGTGAAGCCCCGTCCCGCTTCGCAGCGATCGTCGATCGGCGCGAACATCGTGCCGAGGAACAGCACGAAGCCGTCGGGATATTGGTGCGACTTCATCGTCTGGCGGATGAGCTCCAACGGGTCGCGGCTGATCAGGCGCATGCTGGACGAGCCGTCGAGCCGGTAACCGTCCTCGCCCGCGACATGCAGCGACACCTCGGCGCTGCGGACGTCGTCGATGGTGAAATTGTCGTCGAATAGGCGGATGAAGGGACCGAGCGCGCAGCTGGCGTTATTGTCCTTGGCCTTGCCGAGGAGCAGGGCCGAACGCCCCTCGAAATCGCGCAGGTTGACGTCGTTGCCGAGCGTCGCGCCGCGCGCGTTGCCGGCCGGATCGGCGACGATGACGATCTCGGGCTCGGGGTTGTTCCAGTGCGAATCGCTCCGGATGCCGATGTAAGCGCCCGAGCCGACGGCGGAGAGAACAGGCGCCTTGGTGAACACCTCCGCATCCGGACCGATGGCGACTTCCAGATATTGCGACCAGCTGCCGCTTTCGATCAGCGCCGCTTTCAATGCTTCGGCCTCCGGAGAGCCCGGCCGGATCGCGAAAATGTCGCCGCCGATTCGCGCCTGGATTTCGTCGCGGAAGAGGTGCGCGCTGGCGACATCGCCTCGGGCGCGCTCCTCGATCACCCGTTCCAGCGCGGAGACCGCGAAGGTGACGCCGGCGGCCTTGATGCACTGGAGATCGATCGGCGCGAGCAGCCGCTGGGCGTCCGCCTCCCAGGCGGGCCGCGACTCGATCATATCGATCGGGCCGAGGTGGTGGCCTTCCGGCAGCGCGCGTCCCGGCGGCGTCATTGCGATCACATCGGCGACGGTCGGCGCGAAATCGGAGAGGTCGAAAACCTGTCCATCGAGGATACTGACCGGCGTCGGGCCCGCCGGCGTCGAGATACGCCCGATCAGAATCGCGTCGTGCGCGTCCTGAGGAAGCGATTCGAGCACCGTGACCATTCCCCGCCGCGCGTTGATCGCGCCTATATCTGTATGCATAGAAAACATCTTGCATACAGGCAAATGGATTCGCCGGCCGCTTGGCTAGGTGGAGGCGCCCGCGTAAATTTCCGACCGCTTGCGCGCCCTGAGCTTGGCCTCGCCCTTCTTCATGCTCTCGACGCCCTTGGCGAAATGGTTCTCGAGCAGCTGCTTCAGCAGGTTCTCGTCGCGGGCGGCGATCGCGGCGTTAATCTCGCGATGCTCCTGAAACGCTTCGGCCCAGCGGTCGTGGTCGAGCGTCGAGACGTGGCGCGCCCGCTCGGCGCGCGGCAACAGCAGCCGCCACGCGAGGAGCAGCGAAGGGCTGTTCGCCGCCTCGACGATCTGCTCGTGGATCAGCCGGTTGGCTTCAAGATAGCTCAAACGATCGGACTTCTCGAAATAGGCCGCGAGGTCGTCCTGCAGCTCGCCGAGGATTTCGATCTGCTCGGGCGTGATTCGCCGGCAGGCAAGCTGGCCCGCCAGCGCTTCGAGCGCGCCGAGCACGGTGAACACATCGGCCGCTTCCGACTTGTCGGGAACGCTGACGACGACGCTGCGATTGGGCAGCAGGTCGACCAACCCCTCGGCCGCCAGCGTCCGGAACGCCTCGCGGATCGGGGTGCGCGACATGCCGAGCTCCTGGCTGAGCGCGACCTCGCGGAGCCGCTCGCCGGGCGGCAGGCGGCCGGACAGGATCATCTTGCGGATCGTCTCGACCGCGTCGACGCGCAGCTGGCCCTTGCGGCGCTCGTCACCGCCGTTCTTGACCGGCGAAATGTCATCGGCGGGTGCCGGTTGGGCGGCCGATGCTTTGCGATTCATATCCTCAAGCCTGCGCTTTCGTAGATGGTGGAGGCTGCGACCGCCGCCAGCCTAAGGTCCAGTTTAGGACTAATCAAGCGGCTGCCGGGCGGGCCGTCAGTGACTAGCATGCGGACCGTCGATGACAATCTGTTGAAGCCCCGTGGCGTCCTTCGGAAGCTCGGCCGCGCCGGGGTGGAAGGCGTTTGCCTCCAGGATATAGGCGACGACGTCCGCCGTCGCGGCGGCGCCGAGGCTGCCGGGATCGCTCTGCGGCATCGTCGTACGAATCTTCTGCGCCAGCGCCTCGGCGGGCTGCCCGGTCCAGTTGGCGAGGAAGCGGTCGCCGGCGAGCGGCGGCGACATCTCGACGCCCGCCAGCGTCCCGCCGTGGCACGCCGCGCAGGTCGCGTCATAGGCCGCCTTGCCGCGCGCCGCCTGCGCCGGCGTGTAGACGCCGCCCGACGCCGGACGGGTCGCGGCTTGCGCGAGCACCAGGCCCGAGACGGCGAGCGCAAACATCGCAAAGACCGGGCGCATCATGCCTTGGGCAATCGCAGAGCGACTAGCTCCGCGCCATAGCTCCCGCCGCCGATCGCCAGAATGATGTGCTGCCGGCCGCGGATCATGACGCTCATCGGCGCGCCGGTTTGCGGCGCCGGGAGATAGACCGCGCCGCGCTCGACGCCCGTCGCCTTGTCGTAGGCGCGCAGCATCGTGCCGCGTTTGCCGTTCGGCGTGGTGACGAAGCCGGGCTCGCCGCAGATCACCAGCGTCTTGGTGACCATCGGCCCGACGACGCCGGCCCGCCCGGTGCGCGGGATCGTCAGCCCTTTTAGCGCCGGGTGGTTGCGAATTTCGTCGGGCGTCTCGCCGTGCGCGACTTGCCAGGCGATCGTCCCCTTGGTCAGGTCGAAGGCGCTGATCCGGCCGTAGGGCGGCTTCAGCAGCGGCAGTCCCTGGACGCTAAGCAATCCCGGCTTGAAGCCATCCCGCGTCACCGGCCCCTGCCCCGGGATCGGCGGCTCGCTCCGCATGTTGACATAGTCGAAGTCGGAGACCGCCTCGTCGGTGTTGCGCACCGACATCATGACATCGGCCTGCGTCTTCGAATGGACGTAGACCATGTGCGTCTCGGGATCGTAGGCGCCGCCCGGCCAGTTGGTGCCGCCGGTCAGGCTCGGCGCGGTCAGCGTGCCCCAGGTGCCGTTCGGTTCGTAGACCGAGGGCGGCGTGAACAGCGGCCCGATCTTGTAGTTCTTGATCAGCCGCACCGCCTCGGCGCGAAGCGCAGGCGTGTAGTCGATCAGCAGGTCCTCGCGGATCCCTTGCACGTCATAGGCGGGCGGCTTGCTCGGCACCGGCTGGGTCGGCGAATACCATTCGCCCGGGACGTTGCCCTTCGGCACGGGCGTCTCGCGGATCGGCCAGATCGGCTCGCCGGTCTCGCGGTTGAGCACATAGAGGAAGGACTGCTTGGTCGGCAGCGCCAGCGCCTTGACCATGCGTCCCCTGACCGGAATGTCCGCGAGGATCGGCGCGCAGGGGATGTCGTAATCCCAGAGGCCGTGGTGGACGGTCTGGTAGTGCCACTTGCGCTTGCCGGTGTGGAGATCGACCGCGACGATGCTTTCGCCGAACAGCCCCTTGCCGCGACGGTAGGCGCCATTGGCGTCGCCGGTCGGCAGCTCGACGCCGAGATAGGCGAGGTTCAGTTCCTCATCGACCGAGATCTGGCACCAGACGCCGGCGTTGCCGATGGCATCGGTGCCGTCGAGCCAGCTATCGTAGCCGAACTCGCCCTTCTCGGGGATGGTGTGGAAGATCCACAGCCGCTTGCCGGTGCGGACGTCGAAGCCCCGGACATAGCCCTTCACGTTGCGGTGCGTCTTGGGAACGTTGCCGACCGAGTGCGCAGCGCCGACGATCACCACGTCCTTGGCGACGCACGGCGTCGCGTGGAGGCCGACGTCGCCGTTCAGGGGGTCGATCACCTGATCGTCGTTCTGCTTCAGATCTACAATGCCGCCGGCGCCGAAAGCCCTGTCGAGCAGCCCGGTCTTCGCGTCGAGCGCCACGAGTTGATAGCCGATGGTGACGTAGAGGATGCGCTCCTCGGTCCCATCGCTCCAATAAGCGAGGCCACGCCCCGACTGGCGGCGCGGCGCATTCAGCGCGCGCTGTCCCTCGTCGAGGCGGTGCGTCCACAGGATTTCGCCGGTCGCGGCGCCGAGCGCCGCGACGTCGCGGCGGGTTCCGGCTGTGGTGTAGAGCCGCCCGGCGATGACCAGCGGCGTCGCCTCGTAATTATATTCGGGGCGCGGGCCGAAGGATTCGGTCTTGAAGCGCCAGGCCACCTCGAGGTCGTTGAAATTGCCGGCGTCGATCTGGTCGAGCGGCGAATAGCGGGTGTTGGCGAGGTCGCCGGCGTAGCTCCTCCAATCGGTGTCGGCGGGCAGGCCGAGCGCGTGGGCCACGGACACTTTCGCCCAAAGGTAGGCCATCACCGGGAGGGCGAGCGCCTTTCGCCGCGACAGCCGTGTCGTCATCCATGCCCCCAGATGCGCGCATTGCTTGCGCCGTTTGTGCATACAGCGCATAGAATTGCATACATCATTGCGCAAGGCGACAACGCCGCGCAGCATGGGGAGGGATCGGTTTTGGCAAGTGCAATCGGGGGCCTGGTGCCGCGCGGCAGGATCCGCTGGCTCATGGTCGGCCTCGTCTTCCTGGTGTCGGCGGTGTCCTACTTGGACCGCACCAACATCTCGATCGCGGCGCCCGCCATCAAGCTCGACTTCGGGATTTCCGATGTTCAGATGGGCACGATCTTCACCGCCTTCGTGCTCGGCTATGCGTTGACCCAGCCGATCGCCGGGCGCTTGGCCGACCGCTTCGGTGCCTACCGCGTCATCGCCATCGGCATCGTCTGGTGGAGCGTCATCACCGCGATCACCGGCCTCGTCTCGGCGACTTTCGCCGGCGCGTTCGGGGTGATGGTCGCGGTCCGCCTGCTGCTCGGCATCGGCGAATCGGTGATCTATCCGGCGAGCAACCGGCTGGTCGCCAACTGGATTCCGTCGCGGGAGCGCGGCCTCGCCAACGGCTTGATCTTCGCCGGCGTCGGCTTCGGTGCGGGCGTCGCGCCGCCGCTCGTCACGATGATCATGGCCTCGCACGGCTGGCGCACCGCCTTCTTCGCGAGCGCGGTCATCGGCCTCGTGATGTGCGGCATCTGGCTGCTGCTCGCCCGCGAGCGGCCCGAGAAGCACCCGTTCGTGAAGCCGGAGGAGCTGACCTATATAGAGGCCGAGCGAGGCGCGGGCGGCGAAGCCGTGCGCGACGCCGACGGCATCCTGCGGTGGGGCGAGATCTTCGGCAACCGCGACGTCCGCCTGCTGGCGCTCGCCTATTTCTGCTTCGGCTACGTCGCCTACATCTTCTTCACCTGGTTCTTCACCTATCTGTCGACGGTGCGCGGCCTCGATCTGAAATCGAGCGGCCTCTACGGGATGCTGCCATTCATCGCGATGGCGCTCGCCTCGTCGATCGGCGGCTATGCGTCGGACAAGCTCGCCGCACGTTACAGCAAGCGCACCGGACGTTGCATGCCGGCGGCGGTCGGCATGGCGCTCGCCGGCGTGTTCGTGGCGCTGGCGACCCAGGTCGCGGACCCGCGGCTCGCCGCCGTTGTTCTCGCGCTCGGCTCGGGCTCTCTCTACCTGTCGCAGAGCGCCTTCTGGACGCTCAGCGCCGACTTCGGCAAGTCGTCGGCGGGCAGTGTGTCGGGGGTGATGAACATGGGCAACCAGATCGGCGGCGCGACGGTGGCGCAGGTCACTCCGATCATCGCGCATGCCTTTGGCTGGACGCAGTCCTTCCTCGTCGCGGCGGCGCTGGCGCTGGTCGGGGCGGTGGCCTGGCTGCTGATCAACCCGCACGCCGAGCTGCGCGCGCCGCCGACGATCGAAAGCCTCTGATGGCCCTGCCCGAGGTTGCCGTCCTCGATCGCCTGCCGTTGGCGATCGAGGCGCAGCTGGAGGGCGTCTGCACGCTGCACGGGATCGGACCCGAGCCGGCCGACATTCCGCCCGAAGCCGCAAACGCCCGCGCGCTGATGACGTCGGGAGGCAAGGGGGCGAGCGCGGCGCTGATCGCGGCGCTGCCCAAGCTCGAGATCATCGTCGTCAACGGCGTCGGCTACGACGCGGTCGACATGGACGCGGCGCGGGCACGGGGCGTCCGAGTCACCAACACGCCCGACGTGCTGACCGCTGATGTCGCCGACATGGCGATCGGCCTGATCATCGCGACCTATCGCGGCATCGCCGCCGGCGACCGCTATGTCCGCGACGGCGGCTGGGCGGCGAAGCGCCCGCTGCGGCTGATGCGGACGGCGAGCGGGCGGAGGCTCGGCATCGTCGGGCTGGGCCGCATCGGCAAGGCGATCGCGGCGCGGGCGGAGCCGATGATGGCGAGCATCGCCTACACCGGGCGGACGCAACAGGACGTGCCTTACGCTTATTATCCCGACGCGGAGACGCTGGCGGCGAGCGTCGACGTTCTCGTTGTCGTCGTACCCGCCGGGGCGGGCACCGACGGTCTGATCGACCGGCGCGTGCTTGAGGCGCTCGGCTCCGACGGTTTGCTGATCAACGTGGCGCGCGGCAGCGTGGTCGACGAGAGGGCGCTGGTCGATGCGCTGGTCGATGGGCGGCTTGGCGGGGCCGGACTTGATGTGTTCGCCGACGAGCCGAATGTGCCGGAGGCGCTGCTGACCCTCGATAACGTTGTGCTGCAACCGCACCGCGGCAGCGCGACGATCGAGACGCGAACCGCGATGGGCCAGCTGGTGGTCGATAATTTGAAGGCGCATCTGGCGGGCCAACCGCTGCTGACGCCGGTCGCATGAAGGGGAGAGAAATAATGGATAAGCGGAGCTTTCTGATGGCCGGCCTTGGGTTCGGCCTTGTGGGGATGAGCGGCGCGGCTTTCGCGCAGAGCGAGGCGGAGAAGGACGCGGCGCGGATCGCGCGCGAGACGCGAAAGGCGGCGGCGGTGCCGCACCGCAAGCTCCGGACGACCGACCTGTTCCTGAGCCCCGAAGGCTACCCCAACGCGATCGACTCGCAGCCCGAGGGCCTGTGGATCGGCGAGCAGCGGACGGTCGAGGGCATCGGCGTTTCGAACGACGCCTATCTCGTCGACTGGAACGGCAAGGTGCTCCGCAAGGTCAAGACCGAATCGATCAACACCAGCGGCATGGCGTTCGGCGGCGGGCATCTGTGGATGGGCGCCAACGGCGGCCCGAACGGCATCTTCGAGACCGACCTCAACGGCCGCACCATCAGCCACCGCCAGATCCCGCTCGGGCCGGCGAACAACGGCGGCGGCTGCCATGGCGTCGCCTATCACGGCGGCAAGCTCTACTTCGCGGCGCTTCGGATGAAGGGCATCCTGCGTGTCGATCCGAAGAGCTGGGCGCCCGAGTTCTTCATTCCCTGCTCGGCGGCGCGGCTCCATGGCCTGGCGGTCAGCGACGACTCGATCTGGATCGTCACGGCGGCCGACAACGTCGACCCGAACGCGGTCATGGGCCTGACCAAATACGACCCGAAAACCGGGCAGCTGCTGGAGACCGCCGAATTCCTGCCAGGCAGCGCCGACCCGCACGGGCTGACGTTCCGCGACGGAATCCTCTACGGCTGCGATGCTGGCATCCATCCCGGCTGGCCGAACCGCAAGAGCAAGTCGAGCGGCCGGATCTTCCGCATCGACTTCGCCTGACAAGAAAAGGGGCGGCCCGAGGCCGCCCGAGGCTGGGAGGAGCGGGTCTGCGCCCGCCGAACCTAGTTGTTTCGCGAAACCATCATCTCGTCGAACTCGGCGCGGGTCATCTTCATCATCTTGGGATGGGCCTCGACCCATTTGACGAAGGCGGCGTTGATCGCGGGTGTCCACTTCTGGTCGATCTCGCCGGGCGTGAACTTCTGCTCGCGCAGCATCTGGTGCCCGAAGCCGTCGCGCATCGCGATGAACTCGGCGCCCTTCACGACCTTCTCGGCCATGATCGCAGGGATGAACATCACGCCCTCGCGCTTGGCGAGGATGAGGTCGCCCGGCAGCACGGTCGCGCGGCCGATTCGGATCGGGCCGTTGATGTGCATCATCTCCATCTCGCGGATGGCGGACGGGTCGTAGCCGCGGGTGAAGGCGTTGAAGCCCTCGATCTCCGCGAGGCCCGCGACATCGCGGACGCCGGCGTCGAACACCACGCCGGTCTTCGACTTGGCGTAGATCGAGTTGCCGAGGTTGTCGCCGATCAGCGTCCCGTCGACCATCTTGCCGTAGCCGTCGGCGACATAGACGTCGCGCTTCTGCAGGACGTCGATCGGCCAGCTGTTGTGGCCGCCGATACGGCCTTCCTTCTTGCCGAGCTCGCTGACCGCGCGGTTGATGTCGGGACGAAGCGGCATGTACTGCGCGGTGAGCGCGCGGCCGACGAACGGACGGTCCTGATGGACCATCGTGAAGCCGCCCTCGAACTGGTTGTTGTAGCCAGCCTGGCGGAGGATGCCCCACGCCTCCTCGGTGTTGACGTCGAGCAGGCGGTCGAGGATCGCGTCCGACACCTTGGGACGCCCGTCGGGGAAGCGCTCGCCCTTCCACTCGGAGGTGTAGAAGAGAATGTCTTCCTTCGTGGACTGGATCTGCGCCCGCGCGGGCAGCGCCATCGTCAGCGCCGACGCGCAAAGCGCCGCCGCCAAAATCAACTTCCTCATGTGAATTCTCCCCCGTTTTGGTGCGGCCATCGAGCAGCCTTTGCGCAAAACTTGCATGCAAAATAGACAGCGTCAATACAAGTTTAAGAACGGTTGGCGAGATAGCCGAGGGCCGTGCCGAAGCCTCCCCGGCTGATCTCGGCCTCGACGGAGGCGAGAAAGCCGCGCGGCAGTTCGCTGCCGTCGGCGCGGCGCGGCGGCGGCTGCGACGCCCAGTCCCGCCCGTTGGCTCGGATATGATCGCCGCCCCTGCTGACATCCGCGAAGGCGTTGTTGCCGAGGGATTGCGCCTCTGCGAACAACGCTGAGACGACGGCCGACAGGCGATCCGAAAGCGCGGCCGCCTGCTCCACAGCGCCGTCCGCAACATAGTCGGCGATCTCGCGAAGCTCGGCGCCGAAGACGTTGGCGGTGCTGAGGAGCCAGCCGTCATAAGGCCCCGATGGCTTGAGCTGTTCCCCGTAGCGACCTTCGGCGCCGCGAAGCAGCCGCGCCCCGCCGAACGGCCCGCCGGACAAGGCGATGCTATCCCCGCCGCTGGTGTCCTTGAACAGCACGACACGCGAGTCTTCGGCGATTTGCGCGAAAGTCTCGGGCGCAATCTCGCAGCCGGTGATCTGCGGCAACTGATAGATCGCGACCGGCAGCGAGGTGGCCGCCAGCGCAGCGCGAAAGTGATCGAGGATGGCGGGCTGCGACGCCGCTTCGTCGACCTGGGCGCACAAGGTGAGGCCGAGGAATCGGGCGCGCGTCGGGCGCTCGCGGAAATGCGCCTCGATTCGGCGCGCGCGTTCGACGACGCCCTCAGTAGTCTCGGCGAACGCGCCGACCAGCAAGGCCTGGTCGCGCTCCAGCGAATCGCTGCACAGGCCGAGCCATTGCCCGAGCACCCGGTCGCTCATGCCCCAGCCGTCCCCCGTCGTTCCGCCGACCAGATATTGCCGAACAAGCGGGTAGAGGCTGCCGATGTGGCTGCGGCAGCGCGGCGCGTCCAGCGACCCGTCGCCCGCATAGTGAGACAGCAAAGGCACCCACAAGGGATCGAAGAGCATGGACGATTTTCTTTCAGCCGAGTGCCGCGCGCCTAACGAATTTGTGTGCAAGACGCAAACGTGTATGCAATAGCTAGGGGCCGCAGACTTTCAGCGTTAGTAAAAACGGCGCGGTTCGCCTGACGAAATCATCCAAGGGGAGAGAGCACCATGAAGAAATACCTGACACTCGCGCTGATCCCGGCCGCCCTCCTGGCGACCTCCGCGGTCGACGCCCAGCAGCCGCCGGCGCCCGCCTTCGCGGTCGATGCGCAGCCGAAAATGCCGACCAGGCCGACTCGCACGGGCAAGCACGTCAACCGCGTCATCGACATGTGGCTGAAGGGCCAGCCAGTCTATTACACGCAGACCTCCGGCGGCGGTTACGCCGAGGGCAAGGCGCTCGCCGGCACCAAGGCCGACTACATCACCTATGACATGGAGCATGGGTCGCTCGACTTCACCGCGCTTCGCGAATTCATGCGCGGCCTCGCCGATGGCGGCACGACCCGCACCGGGCATCACACCCCCGCGGTCGTCGCGACGTTGCCGATCCAGGGCACGACCGACGCGGTTCGCGCCAACGCCTGGATGATCCAGCAGGCGCTCGCCACCGGCATCCACGGCATCCTGCTGTGCAACGCCGAGTCGGCCGAGGCCGTGCGCGCGATGATCGAGGCCTCGCGCTATCCGTTCGCTCCGATCGTGCCGGGCCTCAACCAGGGCTATCGCGGCAACGGCAGCCAGCAATACGCCTCCAAGATCTGGGGTGTGTCGCCGGCCGAATATGTCCGGATCGCCGAGCCGTGGCCGCTCAATCCGGACGGCGAGCTGATCTTCGGCGTCAAGATCGAGAACCCGCGCGCCGACGCCAACGTCGAGTCGACGGTCCGAGTCCCGGGCGTCGCCTTCGCCGAATGGGGCCCGGGCGACCACAGCTACTATCTGCTGGGCGCGCCTCGGGAGGGCGGCAATGGCGCGATGGCGACCGCGCCCGCGATGGTCCAGGTGCGCGCACGCGTGCTGGCGGCGACCAAGGCCGCGGGGATCAGGTTCCTCAACGCCTGCAACGAGAACACGGTCATCGACCAGCTGAAGGAAGGCGTGATGATCTGCACCGGCGGCGACTCGCCGGCGGCGGACAAGGGCCGCGCCTTCACCAAGCGGACCGACCCCTATTGATCGCCTAATCGACGAAGGCGACGAATTTGGGCCGCGCCGCAAGGCGCGGCCCATTGTCTGTAACCTATGCTGTGTCGCCGCTGCCACGGCTAGGCTGTGCCATTTGGCAGGGGTTGTATTCAAATATACTGTCTTGTATCCAAGTTCTGCAGGGTGCATTCCATTAAGGGCTGCATCCGCGGATCGCAAAACGACCGCATGGCGCCGATGGCGAAGACCATCGCGCAACAAGGGGAGAGTGTATGTCCGGTTTCCATGCCGCACGTCGAATAACGCCAACGCGCGCGCCTTCGGCCGCCTTTCGCGCTTCCTCGTAAATCCATCGCTGCGGACGCCTCCGGCGCCTGCGAATCGCCACGGCGACAACAAATAAAAAAGGGGGATTGAAATGAACACTCTGCTTCACACGCTCAAGGTGAGTGGCTCGGCGCTGGCTCTGGTGACCGCGCTCGCGATCGCGTCGGGCGCCACGGCCCAAACCGCGCCGGCGAACGAGCCGGTCGCACCCTCGGCGGGCTCCGGCCAGGCGACTCCGTCCGAGGACAGCGGGGAGGACGCCGAGGAGATCGTCGTCACCGGCTCCAGCATCCGCGGCGTCGCGCCAGTCGGCTCGAACCTCGTCTCGGTCGGCCAGGAAGCGCTGGCGAAGACCGCCGCGATCAGCGTCACCGAGCTGGTCAACACGGTACCCGCGATCACCACGGCGGGCTCGACCCCCCAGGCCCAGAGCGCCTATTCCTACTACGCGCCGCAGATCCACAGCCTCGCCGGCTCGGGCTCGAACACCACGCTGGCGCTGATCGACGGCCTCCGCATGCCGGGCGGCGGCCTGCAGTACGCGCAGACCGACCCGAACATTATCCCGACCCCCGCGCTCCAGCGCGTCGAGGTCCTCGCCGACGGCGCGTCGTCGATCTATGGATCGGACGCCGTCGCGGGCGTCGTCAACTTCATCACCCGCAAGACCTACAAGGGCGTGCAGGTGAACGGCCGCATCGGTTTCGCAGACAATTACAAGAGCTATGACCTGAACGGCATCTGGGGCACGACCTGGGATACCGGAGGCGTTTACGTCGCAGGGCAGTTCCTGAAGCAGCAGGAAATCACCAACGATAAGCGCCCGTTCCTCAGCATGGGCGACTACCGCAGCGTCGGCGGCAGCAACACCAACACCTATCAGTGCCAGCCGGCCACCATCCGCGCGACATCGTCCGCGACGACGATCTACCCCAACGCCGACACCGCGACGCCGATCCCGTTCAACGCCGCGTTGAACGCCACCTGCAACAACTCGGTCTACGGCAGCGCCGTACCGGGCGTGCAACGTGAAGGCATCCTCGTCGTCCTCAACCAGGAGATCAGCGACAAGCTAACCTTCACGGGCAAGGTCGTCTATAACGTCCTGAAGCACCTCTCGACCGGCACGCCGGGCACGATCAGCAACGGCAGCGTCTTCGGACCCGGCTCGGGCCGCGGCACGCAGATCAACCCGTTCTTCCGGACGCCCCCGGGCACCGCGTTCACCACCGAGTCGATCAACTATGTCGTGCTGACGCCCGACGGCGACTACGGCACCAACAACTATCACAACGACACGTTCTACGTGACGAGCAAGCTCGACTATAACATCACCGACAAGTGGACGGCGACGTTCAGCGCCGACCTCGCGCGCTCGGACAGCTACCAGCGCGGCCGCCGCGTGTTCTGCAGCGTCTGCACCAACCTTTCGCTCAACGGCTCGCCCAACCTCAGCGGCAGCACCACCGTCGTCCCGGCGGCGGGGCAGACCGCGACCGTCTCCAATCCGCTGACGGCCGCGAACTCGCTCGACGTCTGGAATCCGCTCGCCTCGAACCGCACGTCGCAGTCGGTGTACAACTATATCTACTCGGCGAACACGAACAGCGAACACCAGAACAACATGTACCAGGGCAAGCTGGAGGTGCAGGGCCCGCTGTTCTCGCTTCCGGGCGGAGAAGTCCGGATGGCCGCGGGCGCCGAATATATGCACGTCACGCAGGACGTGTACGGCCTGACCGCCAACAACACCGGCAACGGCTACATCAACTTCATCAGCAACCTCGGGCCGCGCGACGTGAAGTCGGGCTACCTCGAGCTCTATGTCCCGGTGATCAACGAGGACATGGACATTCCGATGGTCCAGCGCTTCGACGTCAGCATCTCGGGCCGCATCGATCACTACAGCGACTTCGGCTCGACGACGAACCCCAAGATCGCCGCCAACTGGGTGATCAACGACTCGATCAAGTTCCGCGGCAACTATGCAGAATCGTTCGTGGCCCCGCCGCTCAACCAGATCGGCGACCCGAACCAGGGCTATATCCGCGGCGCGACCGGGACCGGCGCCAGCGCAGTCATCGACGTGCCTGTCTCAGCCTACCCCGAAGTCCGCAACCTGCCGGGCTGCGAGACGGTGACGACCGTCTGCCGCGTCGGCTCGGGCACGGGCCGCGAAGGTCTCGACCGCTCGCTCGGCGCCGGCTTCGCCGGAGTGGTGCCGCAGACCGGCAGCAGCTGGTCGGTCGGGATGGACCTGAACCCGAGCTTCATGCCGGGCTTCACCGCCAACGTGACCTTCTTCTCGAACACCTTCAACGGCGGCGTCGCATCGCCCGCGCAGCCGCTGATCGTCAACTCGGCGGCGCTCCATGATCGCCTGACGATCTGCGCGGCGACGGGCTGCACCGCGCAGCAGATCACCGACTTCACCAACGTCGCGAACGGCGCGACGGTGGCGGCGACGCTGCCGGTCACCTCCTACTTCCTGATCAACCGCGACGTCGGCAACGTGCTCAACCTCCACGTCCAGGGCATCGACGCGCAGGCGCAGTACCGCATCCCGACCGACAGCTTTGGAACGTTCACGATCGGCGCGTCGCTGACCTACTTCACCAAGTTCGACCAGGACTTCGGCGACAACGCGTTCAGCATCCTCAACACCTCGGGCTACAACTCGCAGTTCCCGTCGATCCAGACCAAGGGCCGCGGGCAGGTGAGCTGGGAAGGGCACGACATCGGGCTCGACGTGTTCGCCAATTATACCGGCAAATACCGCAACTACATCCAGACCTCGATCATCCCGGTGTCGCTCGGGCCTGACGGGAACCCGAATGGCGGCGGCGACCGGGTCAAGTCCGACCTGACCATCGACGCCCACTTGGCCTACAACTTCAACGGCAGCTTCATGAACGGCAGCCAGGTCTACGTCGACGTGAAGAACCTCTTCGACAAGGAGCCGCCGTTCTACAACGGCAACACGACGGGCGCCGGCGGCGTCGGCGCGTGGGGCTTCAACGGCTTCACGTCCAACCTGCTCGGCCGACTTGTCTCGGTCGGCTTCCGGGCTCAGTTCTGATCCGGGACGGCAAGCCACAAGGCAGGGGCGGCGGGAGGGTCAACCTTCCCGCCGCCTCGGCATATTAACACGCGTTCGAAACACACAGACCGATCTTGGGGAGACAGTCGATGAAAGCCGGACTTAGCTTGATCGCCGCGACGTTCGTGCTGGCGGGCGCCGTTAGCGCCCAGGCGCAAATCGTCGTCTCCGCCAATGACGGCAAGCAGCTGCGGCCGGGCGAGGCGCCGAGCACGCGGACCGCGGATTCGATCTCGGTCATCGACATGCGGAGCTATCCGCCGAAGACGCTGGCGACGATCCAGGCCCCCGCCAGCATGATCGGGCCGCCCGCCGCCGTCGCGGTCGCGCGCAAGGGCGGCTTCGCGATCGTCACCGCCGCGCAGCGCCTGAGCGGCGCGGGGGAGATCGAGCTCAACGACACGCTATCGGTCGTCGACCTCGCCAACCCGAAAGCACCGGCGATCCTTCAGACGCTCCAGGCAGGGCCGGGCGCCAGCGGCGTCACCATCAACCGCGCCGGCACGCTGGCGCTGGTCGCCAGCACCGGCGACGACACGATCTCCATCTATTCGATCAGCGGCAAGCGCCTGACGCCCGCGGGCAAACTCCAGCTTCCGGCGAAAAGCCGGCCGACCGACGTGGTCTTCGCCCCCGACGGCAGGAGCGCGCTCGTCGTGGCGCAGAGCACGGGCAAGCTGCTGCGGGTTTCGGTCAAGGGAGCGACCGTCGCCCTGACCGGCGACTCGGTCACGCCGGGCGTGCAGCCTTATGGTGCTTCGTACAGCCCGGACGGCCGCTACGCCTACAACACCAACCTCGGCGGACGGCCACTCCCGGAAGGCGCGGCACCGCCGGCGCGCGGCAGCGGCCCGCGCATCGGCACGGTTTCGGCGGTCGACCTCAAGACCGGCGCGGTCGAGAGCGTCGATGTCGGCCAGACGCCCGAGCATCTCGTCCTGTCGCGGGACGGCCGCTACATGGCGGTCGTCGTCGCCAACGGCTCGGCGGCGCAGCCGAGCGCGGCCGGATACCATCCCTATGGCCTGCTCCAGGTGTACAGCGTCTCGGGCACCAGGATGACCCGCGTCGCCGAGGCGCACAGCGGCGCCTGGTGCCAGGGCGCGATCTTCAGCGACGACGGCAAGACCGTGCTGCTCCAGTGCGGAATGACCAAGGACATCGAGGTCTTCCGCTTCAACGGCAAGACGCTGACCCAGGACGCGTCCGCGACGCTGACCTTCGACGCCCGCCCCGGCTCGATCGCCAGCGCGACGAGCCGCTAAGGGAGATTTGGCGGCCCCGAGAGGATTCGAACCTCCGGCCTGCGGTTTAGGAATAGTGGCGGCACTGGCGGCGCGGTAGAAAAGTGAGGCTTTGAGTCATTCCCTCGGCACGACATCGTCGATCCCCTTCTGGAGGACTTCGCGCTGTCTCTTGGTATCCTGGCCGCGACGTCAGTCACGCGATCGAGCCGGTTTGGGTCATAAGGTGGATTCTCATAATAAGAGAACCAATCACACTTATGACCCATCGCGGCCGATAATCGCGGCCAGGTCAGGCCTGGCGAGCATCCTTGCGCTTCTGGTTGGCGGCCTCGACCACAAGATCGATCGCAACGATCCAGGCACCCTTGAGGTTGAGGAGATCGAAAAGCCTGTTGTTGATCAGAAGACGGTCACGCTCGCTGCCTTGGCGTCGGATTCGTCGGCCTATTTTACAGTCCGCGAATTGGTATTCGGCAAAACGCTGAATCACTTACTAAAAAATGTCGGCACGTTTCATGCATCGAGTTCCGTGAGCAGGGAACAAATTATGCGCACCGATCTTAAACTTCTCATTCTTTCGTTTGTCGTGGTTGCGAGCCCAGCAAGCGCGGCGTTCGACCCCAACATGACGAATCTTTGCTCGGCGGTGCGAGTTGACAGGACCTATTGGAGGGACTGCGAGGTTCGCAACGGCAGATACGTTACGGTTGATGGGCAATATAATGGCCCCATCCCACTTCGCCCAGGCCCCGGCCAGACAATTGTTGCATATGTTGCAGATGAATATGTATCGAATCCATCCAACGGCTATAGCTCTATCTTTACGAGAAAGGTTCAATACGTTGGCATAATAAATGGTGCATTGCCGTCATCTGCTTCATTAGAAGGTGCAGATTTTTCTTATAAGGTCCCTCGATCGATCTCGTCACTGGAAGACATTGCCCCACCATCACCGCCGAACGATGCCGACTTAATCGATCGAGTAGTCCAAGCTACGATTTCATTGGTGGACGGAACGCGCGACGCGATACTTGAGTGGGTGCGAAGCGGTGGTAGCAGGTCTGCATTTCTCGAAGCCATGGGGGAAAGGATCGTCACTGGTCTATCCGGCTCGATTTCCCGTTTAGGCGGTGTGATTAACAACATGCTTACAGGCCTATTGGATCCGGAGGTTCAGCAGGGTGTAAGTGCAATTCATGACGCTGCTAATGACTCGGACCCGAACACTCGGGGCTTATATATGTCGCGCGACCAACGACAGCAGTTGCAGCAAATACTAGATGATATTGATAGTCAAAAGCAACCAATTCAACCATCGTCGAAATCGGGGACAACTTCGGCTTTTGATGTTCAAGTTGGAGCAGGCAACCCTATAACCCTTGATCCGGCCTTCGCGAGTGGATTCGAATATAAAATTGGATCGGGTGACCCTTTGTTTAAGTCAGTTGCGCTACCCGCGCTGGGTGATGTGCAATCCGATTTCGATTTGCACACCCTTGTTGACGGCGCGTGGACGTATCTGGCGACCGTTAATTCCCTTGAGGAGTATGTTTTTGCCACTCCAGTGAGTGAGTTCCGAATCTTGGGTATTAACCAGAATGCCGCGATCGACCCAGATGCCGAGTGGGTTTCGATGGTCTCGTTCACGAACAGTGGTCACTTCACGGGGACCATTACTGGATTGCAAGCCGATGAGATTTCGATCGCTGAGCCATCACAAATCGGTATTTTTGGAATAGCGCTCATGTTGCTCTTAGGCATGCGAGTTCAACTCAAAGCGCGTGCGGAATGACCAAGGACATCGAGGTCTTCCGCTTCAACGGCAAGACGCTTACCCAGGACGCGTCCGCGACGCTGACCTTCGACGCCCGCCCCGGCTCGATCGCCAGCGCGACGAGCCGCTAAGGGAGATTTGGCGGCCCCGAGAGGATTCGAACCTCCGGCCTGCGGTTTAGGAAACCGTCGCTCTATCCGGCTGAGCTACGGGGCCGCGCCGCTGGCGATGTGCTGGCAAAGCTTCCGAAAAGCAAGGTCAGGCGTCGGCCGCGCGGCGCGGGCGGAAGGGCAGCGCGGCGACCTCGATGCCGTCGTCGCGCAGCGCCGCCGCCTCGGCGGGCGTCGCCTCGCCGTAGATGCCGCGCGGCTCGGTTTCGCCGAGGTGGATCGACCGCGCCTCGTCGGCGAAGCGGTCGCCGACATAGTCACAATTCTCCTCGACCGCCGCCTGCATCGTCGCCATCGCGGCGAGGACGCGCTTCGCGTCGTCCGGGGTATAGGCCGCGTGGGGCCTGGTGGCGCGATTGCCCTTGGCCTGGACGGCGGGCGCCATCACCGCCTTGTCGACCTGGGTATCGCCGCACAGCGGGCAGGCGACGAGCGCGCGCTTGCGCTGCGACTCGTAATCGTCGCTCGATCCGAACCATGCCTCGAAGACATGGGACTTCGCGCACTGAAGGTCGAAGACGATCACGCGAGCGTCACCTCGCGCCGGTGTTCGATCGTCGGGATGCGCGACCGGGTCGCCGCGACCGCATCGAGGTCGAGGTCGACCACGGCATGGCCTGGGGCCTCGCCCATATCCAGCAGCACCCGTCCCCAAGGATCGACGGCGAGCGAGTGGCCCCAGGTCGCGCGGCCATCGGCATGCTCGCCGGTCTGCGCTGCGGCGATGACGAAGGCGCCGGCCTCGATCGCCCGGGCGCGAAGCAGCGTCTCCCAATGCGCGGCGCCGGTCGGCCGCGTGAAGGCGGCGGGGACCGACAGGAGAGTGGCGCCGGCGCCGGTCAGCGTCTCATAGAGCCGCGGGAAGCGCATATCGTAGCAGATGCTGAGGCCGAGCTTGCCCCACGGCGTGTCGGCGACGACGGCCTGCGCGCCCGGCGCGTAGGTCGCGGATTCGCGGTAGCGCTCGCCGCTCGGCAGATCGACGTCGAACAGGTGCATCTTGTCGTAGCGCGCGCGGATCGCGCCCTGGTCGTCGATCAGGAAGCCGCGATTGGCGAGCCGCCCCGCGCCGGGGTCGCGGATCGCGAGCGAGCCGAGATGAACCCAGAGGCCGAGCTTCGCCGCCGCCTCGCGCACCGCCGCGAGTGTCGGGTCGCCCGCCTCGTCGCCGATAGTCCCGGCGGCCCGCGCCCGGTTGCCGTCGAGCAATCCGCTCATCTCCGGCGTGAAGGCGAATCGCGCCCCCTCCCCCGCCAGCATCCCGAGGCCGGCGGCGATCGCGGCGGCATTGGCCTTCGGATCGATGCCGGTCGTCGTCTGCAGCAGGCCGGCGCGGAGGATCGTCATCAGGCGAGCAGCGGGTCCAGTCCGCCCTGGCGGTCGAGCGCCGCCATGTCGTCCGAGCCGCCGATATGCTTGCCGTCGATGAAGATCTGCGGAACCGTCGAGCCGCCGTTCGAGCGCTCCAGCATCTCGGCGCGCTTGGGCCCGCCCATCGTGATGTCGTACTCGATGAACTCAACGCCCTTGGCCTTGAGCATCGACTTGGCGCGCGCGCAGTAGCCGCACGTGAACTTGGTGTAGATCTCGACCTTGGCCACGGCGCACCTCCCTGTGTCTAAGATATGGCGCTACCCGCCACTCCGCACAACCCGCGCCCACGCCAGCAGGTTCACCGAATGCGCCCCAGCGCGCAGCAGCACGCGGGCGCAGGCGTTGGCGGTGGCGCCCGTGGTCAGCACGTCGTCAACGAGGACGACCGCCCTGCCCTTGATCGCCGCGCGCCGGCGCTCCGTCACGCGGAAAGCGCCGCGGACGTTGGCGGCGCGATCCTTGCGATTCATGCCCTGACTCGACGGCGTGGCGCGGTGGCGCTCCAGCCCGTCGACCAGCAACTCGGCATTCGACACCTTCGCCAGCGCGCGGGCCATCAGCGCCGCCTGGTTGTAGCCCCTTCGCCACAGTCGCCAGCGATGGAGCGGCACCGGCACGATGAGCGCGCCGTCGAGCCATTCGCCGCCCGCCCGCGCCAGCTGCCGCGCCATCGCGCGCGCCAGATGATCGCGGTCGGCATGCTTCAAGCCGAGCACGACGTCTCTTGCCGCGCCATCATAGGCGACGACGGCGCGCGCGCCGAATCGCGGCGGCTCGGCAAGGCAGGCGCCGCAGAGCGCGCCCGGCGCGGCGGGAAGCTCGAACGGATCGCCGCAGGTCGCGCAGAGCGGCGGCGTGATGAAGGCGAGGCTCGACCAGCAGGCGGCGCAGAAGCCGCCATCATCGGGCACGATCTCGCCGCATCCCATGCAACGCGGCGGGAGGACGAGGTCCAGCGCGGCGGTGAGGAGGGCGGCGGGGCGCATGGCGACAGGCTATCCAACAATGCCGATTTTCCAAGCTCCGTTCGTGCTGAGCCTGTCGAAGCACGAGGCCGCGCGGACGCCCTTCGACAGGCTCAGGGCGAACGGAGGTTGGGTGCGCGCGATCTTGGCCTTAGGAGGCCCGCATGCCCGAGCCCTTCGAGCCCTTCGACCGCGTACTCCGCCGCCGGCGCCGCGACCGCGCGGCGCCGGGGTTCGAAGCGCACGCCTTCCTGAAGGACATCATGGGGGAGGAGATCGCCGCGCGCCTCGCCGATATCGGCCGGCGCTTCCAGTCGGCGCTCGATCTTGGATCGCACGACGGGCGGCTGGGGCGGAGTCTGCCGGTCGAGCATGTCGCCTATGCCGACGCTGGCTTCGCCTTCGCGCGCACGGCGGGTGGCGTGCAATGCGACGAAGACCGGCTGCCGTTCGCCAGCGGGGCGTTCGACCTCGTCGTTTCGGCGGGCAGCCTGCACGGAGTCAACGACCTGCCCGGCGCGCTGGCGCAGATCCGACGCTGTCTGCGGCCCGGCGGGCTTTTCCTCGCGGCGTTCGTCGGCGGCGATTCGCTCGCGGAAATCCGATCGGCGTTCCTCGAAGCCGAATCGGCGCTGAGCGGCGGCGCGGCGGCGCGGATGCTGCCGATGGTCGATCCCGCCGAGGCGCCGTCGCTGATGCTGCGCGCCGGCTTCACCTCGCCCGTCGCCGACGTCGATTCGCGAACCATCCGCTACCCGACGCTGTTCAAGGCGCTCGCCGACCTGCGCGGCGCGGGCGAGAGCGCGATCTTCGACGCCGCCAACCGCGCGCCGCTCCGCCGCGCCGCGCTGCTCGACGCCGCCCGGCGCTTCGGCGCCGCACCCGACAAGACTCCGGTGCGGGTGCAGATTCTCCACATGACCGGCTGGGCGCCGGGCGGCGACGGCGGCGATCTGGCCGAGGCGCTAAAGCAGCGCCTGTAGGAGGCCGAGCAGCGGCCGGTCGGCAGGCGGCATCGGCAGCCCGAACATCTCCGGCACCCGCGCCCATTTCAGCGCCTGCCCTTGCTGGCCTTCAGGCGTGCCGCGCCATTTGCGGCAGGCGAACAGCAGCAGGAGCAGCCGGAAATCGTCATAGGCGTGGCTGGCGAAGCCGCAGGGCGCGAGGCAGGAGGCGGCGGTATCGATGCCGAGCTCCTCGCGCAGCTCGCGGACCAGCGCGGCTTCTGGCGACTCGCCGGGCTCGATCTTGCCGCCGGGGAATTCCCACAGCCCCTTGAGACCCCCGCTGTTGCGCTGCGCCAGCAGCACCCGCCCGTCGCGGTCAACCAGCGCCGCCGCCGAGACCAGCACCAACGGCAAATCCGGCGAGCCGGCGGGCGGGCCGGGACAGTTAAGCGCGTCTTCACTCTCTTCCATCGCGCTTTCTTAAACCCCGCGGTCCAAAATCCCACTCGTGCTCATTCGGCTCCAGACACTGATCGGCGACCGTCGCGGCGCGACGGCGATCGAGTACAGCCTGATCGTCGCGCTCATCGCCCTCGCGAGCGTCGGCGCGATTGGTCAGGTCGCCATCGGATCGGGGTCGATTTGGGCGCGAATCGCTTCGGCGGTTGGTTAACGGGCGCTTAGCCTTGCGGCTTAAATGATCCGCAAGGGTGAAGGCCTTAAAGAACGAATGCTGGCCCCCGAATCGAGGGACAGGGACGAGGCGAAGACGGAACCAAGGAGAGAGTGATATGTCGATTTTCAAGCTTGTGCGCCGTGACCAGAAGGGCGCCACCGCCATCGAGTACGGCCTGATTGCGGCACTCATTGCCGTCGCCGGCGTCGGCGCTTTTCAGGCGGTGGGGACCAGCATCCAGGGGACTTTCAACTCGGCCTCGACGACGCTGGATACGGCCGGAAACTAATCGATACGCATAGGCGAATCGTGACAGGCGGCGGACCTAGGTCCGCCGCCTTTTCGCATTTCAGCGCCCGTAGACGATCAGCTTGACCTGCTCGCCCGGCCGGAGCGGGCGGCTCGCCTCGCGGTCGTTGATCGCGAGGAAGCGTTCCAGCTTCAGCGAACCGAAGGCCATGCGCTGGCTCAAGGATTGCGGCGTATCACCCGCCCGCGCCGTCACCACCTGGACGACGCGCGGGCGGATCGCCGCGGCTTCGGCCTCGGTCAGCCGCCGGAGCGAGGCGATCATGCCGCCGAACTGGCCGCCGCGCCCGGCGGGCGACAGCGCGATGAAGTGGAAGGCCTGGCCGTCGCTCCAGCGATAGGCGGCGATATCGACGTCCATCGTGCCGCTTCGGGTCTGGACGCGCCCGGGCAGCACCACCGCGTCGATCCCGTTGACCCGGGTCGGCTCGGCGCGGCCGAACTCGCCGCCCGAATTGCCGGCGAACGCCTGCGCCACGCGGGCGGCATAATCCTCAAGCGACTCGCCGCGCTGCAGCGGCCCGCCGGCGAACTGCGCCTGGCCGCCGGTCGCCGTGACGATCGTCACGGCCTTGCTGCCATTGGTGACCGTCGCGCCCGGCGGCGCCTGGAACCGCAGCCGCAAGGCGCGGTGCGAGAAGGTCGAATCGTCGACGATGCCCTCGCTCGGGTCGTCGCCCCACAGCAGGCCGTCGACCCCGGCGTAATAGGCGCTGGCGTTACGCGCCCGCGTGCCCTGCTCCACGCCGGTCTGGCGCGCCACCTTGACCGCCTGCGCGATTCGGTCGCTGGTCAGCGGGTGGGTGCGCGCCCACGCCGGAGCCTTGTCCGCCTTGGCCTGCCCGCTCAGCCGCACCTGGAGCGCGCTGTCGGCTTCCAGCGCTTGCAGCATGTCGGGCGCGGCATAGGGATCGTAGCCGGCGGCGGTCATCGACCGGATGCCGAGCGCGTCGGCCTGGAACTCCTGGTCGCGCGAGAAGGCGAGGACGCTCCGCTGCCCGACGTAATTGGCGAGCTGCCCGGCGGTCGAGCCGAGGATGACGCTCGCCAGCACCGAGCCGAGCCCGGTCAGCGTCGACCGGCTCTGCCGCTTCTGCGAATGGCGCGCCGCGACATGGCCCATCTCGTGGCCGAGCACCGAGGCCAGCTCGGCCTCGTCGTTGACGATCGCCAGCAGGCCGCGCGTCACGTAGACGTAGCAGCCGGGAAGCGCGAAGGCGTTGACCACCGAGGAGTTGAGCAGGGTCACCGTGCAGTCGCTGCCCGCGCCGGCGATCCCCGAGCGCACCGCGACCGCCTTGGCGACGCGGTTGACGAGCGCGACGCCCGGCCCGCTGTAGGCGCCGCCGAACTCCTCGAGGATCGCCTTGTGCTGTTCGGCTCCGGTCTGCCGGTCGCGGTCGCTGATCGCGGTGGCGCGCTGGGTCTGCTGCGCGGGCGCTTCGGCGGATGAGAGAGCGAGCGCGCCGATCGCGGCGGCGATGAGGAAACGGCGCATGGTCACTCCAAACAAGTATTCAGCCGAACCACAAGACCGCAGGCCAAGTTCCCTCGCCCGCTCGCGGGAGAGGGCGACTCGCGGCAGCGAGCGGGGTGAGGGAAAACCGCTGAGTCCGGCGCTGCTCGCGCTGGCGCGCTTCGCCCCTCACCCCAACCCTCTCCCGCAAGCGGGAGAGGGGGAGTTATGTACGCCCCATCTCGACGAACTTCTGGCGGCGCGCGGCGCGTAGGTCTTCACCGCTCATGCCGTCGAGCGCCAACAACTCCGCGTCGACCGCGTCGCCCAGCCGGTCGAGCGCCGCGCCGGGGTCGCGGTGCGCGCCGCCGAGCGGCTCCTCGACGATCGCGTCGATCACCTTCAGCCGCTTCAGGTCCTGCGCGGTGAGCTTCATCGCGTCAGCCATGTCCGCCGCCTTGTCGGAAGTGCGGAACAGGATCGAGGCGCCGGCCTCGGGCGAGATCACCGAGTAGATCGCATGCTCGAACATCAGCACGCGGTTCGCCGCCGCGAGCGCGATCGCGCCGCCCGACCCGCCCTCCCCGACGATCGAGGCGACCAGCGGGACCTTCACGTCGAGGGAGGCCTGGGTCGAACGGGCGATCGCCTCGGCCTGGCCGCGCTCCTCGGCCTGGATGCCGGGGAAGGCGCCGGCGGTGTCGACGAAGGTCAGAATCGGCAGGCCGAAGCGGTCCGCCATGTCCATTAACCGCGCGGCCTTGCGATAGCCTTCGGGCTTGGCCATGCCGAAATTGTGCTTGAGGCGCGTCGCGGTGTCGTGGCCCTTCTCGTGCCCCATCACCATCACCGGCCGGCCGCGGAAGCGGCCGAAGCCGCCCATGATCGCGGCGTCCTCGCCGAACGCACGGTCGCCGGCGAGCGGGGTGAAGTCCTCGATCAGCCGCGTCGTTATGTCGTTGAAGTGCGGGCGCGCCGGATGCCGCGCGACCTGCGTCTTCTGCCACGGCGTCAGCCTGGAATAGGTCTCGCGCAGCTGCCGCTCGACCTTGGCGCGCAGCCGGTCGAGCTCGGGCGCGATGTCGACCGAGCCGTCGCCCGCCGACGCATCGAGCTCGGCGATCTTCGCCTCCAGCTCGGCGACCGGCTTCTCGAAGTCGAGGAAGGTGACCATGCGCGGGGTTTAGGGCGCTTTGGCCTTGTCCGCCAGCGGGTGCTTGGCGTTGACCATCTCGACGAGGTGCCTGGTCTGCACGTGCGTGTAGATCTGCGTCGTCGCGATGTCGGCGTGGCCGAGCATCGTCTGGAGCGCGCGGAGGTCGGCGCCGTTCTCCAGCAGGTGCGTCGCGAAGGCGTGGCGGAGGACGTGAGGGCTGATCCGGTCGGGCGGGATGCCGGCGTCGGCGGCGAGTTCCTTGACCATCTGGAACAGGCGGATGCGCGACAGGTGCTTGCCGCCGCTCGGGAAGAGGAAGATCCCTTTCTCGGGCAGCAGGGCGGAATAGGCCTCGACCGCCGCGAGCGCCCGGCTGCCGACCGGCACCAGCCGCTCCTTGCCGCCCTTGCCGCGCAGAACGGTGTAGGGCCGGCCGGCGCGGATCGCGGCGCGGGGGAGCGACACCAGTTCGGTGGCGCGCAGCCCCGAACCGTACAGCAGCTCGATCAGCGCGCGCAGGCGGAGCGAGCGCATGTCGGGGGTCGCGGCGCAGCGCGCCTCGACCGCTTCGAACAGCCGGTCGACGTCGGCGTTGGACAGCGTCTTGGGCAAGGGCCGCGCCCGCGCCGGGCGGGGCAGCTCGCGCGACGGGTCGTCGGCGCGGTGGCCCTCGTCGACGAGGAAGCCGTAGAAGCGCCGCAGCGCCGAGGCCTTGCGCGCCACCGAGGCGCGGGCGAGCGGCTCCCACGCCTCGCCTAGCTTGCCGAGCGCCTCGCCGCTCGCCGCGGTCATCCCGCCGCCGAGCAACTCGCTCGCCTGGGACAGGTCGCGGCCGTAGGCGAGGATGGTGTTCTTGGCGGCGCCGCGCTCGGCGGCGAGCATGTCGAGGAAGAGCGCGATGGCCTCCGCGTCGGTCATCCGCGCGTCAGCGCCTCCGCGGCGATCATCCGCGCCATGCCGTCGAGCCCGACGCGGCGATAGGCGGCGAGGATATGCTGGAGGTGCCGCGGCGGCACCGACCGCCAGCTTCCCTGCAGGCCGATTCCGCCAAGCACCGCGACCTCGCCCTTGCGCCCGCCCGCCGCCGCCGAGTCAATGGCCCGGGTGAAGGCGTTCGCCTCGGCGCTAACTCCGAGGTCGTCGAGCGTGTCGCTCCAGTCGCCCTTGCCGAGCCCTTCGAGGCTCGCCGCCAGCAGCTGCGCCCTTCGCTTCGCGCGAACCTCGCCCAGCCGCGCCGTCTCGGCCTTGCGCCACGCATCGAAGCCGGACGACCCGGACGGTCCCCGCCCCTGCTCCGCGACGGCGAGCAGCGCCCACAGCGCCGGGCTCTTCCCGACCAGCGGCGCCCGCCGCATCGCCGGGTCGACAAGCCCCGCCGCGAGCATTGCCGCGACCTTGGCCGCCTCACCGTCTGGGTCGTCCGGGTTTACGGGGAGAAGCGCCGCCGCCTTGCCGGTCAGGATCAGCATCCCGTAGCGCTCCCGCTCGTCGCGGCCGCGCTGCCAGAGCGCGCGGAGCGCCGCCAGCCGCTCGGCGCGGGTCTTGGCGGCGTAGGCGGCGCGCAGCCGCCCGGCGGGCGCGGCGTCGAGCGCGAAGGGATCGAGCTCGACGGCCTGGGCCGAATAGAGCGACACCAGCTCCGCCGCCGACGACACGCCGATCGCCGCCGCGGTCGGGGCGGCGGAGACCCGAGCGTCGAGCGAGGCGCTCGGGCTTCGCAGCACCCACGCCTTCACCGGCGCCGGCGAACGGTCGATCAGCGCCTGCGGGATCGGCAGCCCCGCCGCCTTGGCGAGCCCGAAGCGATAGGCGGTGAGCCGCCCCGCATTGTCCCATTCGACGTTGGCGGCGCGCCCGCTGCCGTTGGCGGCGCCGGCGACACGCTGCGCCAGCTGGAGGTCGAAGGTGTTGATCGTCTTGCGCGCGCGGACGCCGTCGAAGGTCGAGGCGGCGGTGAGGTCGTCGCCGTCGAGCCCGGCGCACATCGCGTTGACCAGCGGCCACAGCGGCTCGCGCGACAGGGTCACCGCGGTAGGCCCCAAGGGGCAGAGCGCCGGCAGGTCGCCCGCCGCGAGGTGGACCTGCGCCGCGACCTCGTAGAGCCGGGGGCTGAAGCGGTCGACCGGAACCTGGTCGATCAGCGCCTTGGCGCCGTCGACCTCGCCGAGCCGGACCAGCAGCCAGGCGCGCTCCGACACCCAGTCGGCGAAGCGCGCGCCCCTGGGCGGCGGAGTGACCGACAGAAGCGCGCGGCGCAGCACGATCTCCGCCCAGCGCGAGGCGATCGGCGCGTCGATGCGGCGCATCAGCCCGGTGACGAAACGGCCGTTCGATCCGGCGAAGGCGGCGGGGCCATAGCCCCCCGCCTCGGGCGTCAGCCAGCCGAGCGCGCCGCCCGAAGGCAGCGGCGGCGGTGGCGCCAGCAGCGGATCGGGCGCGAGGCTCGGCGTGACGGGCGGCGGGATCGACGACGCGGTCGGCGGTTCGACGGCGTCGGGCGTCGGATCGGGGGCGCTGTCGATCTCGGCGGGCTTGACCCGCACGGGCGGCGGCGCCTCGAACCCCGGCGGCAGGATCGACTTCGGCGCGTCCTGCGCCAGCGCCCCGGAGGCCGCCAGCAGGGCGAGGCCGAGGCTAGCGCGCCAGCTTCTCAAGCGGCACGACCTTCTCGACATGATGCGTCCCCGCCTTCGGCGTCGCGACCATCAGATAGACCGCGCCGACGACCAGGATGGCGACCGCCGCCAGCAAAACCCAAAGCAGCAGTCGTCCCACGTCAGTCCTCTCGCTTGGCCCGCTCGGCGCGCCGCGTGTATAGCGGGGGCCGTCATGCAGGGCGACGCAAAAAACGGGGGCGCGGGAGCCCATCTGCCGATCGTCCTCGTCGGGCTGATGGGCGTCGGCAAGTCGACGGTCGGCCGTCGCCTCGCGGCGCGGCTCGGCCTGCCCTTCGTCGACGCCGACAGCGAGATCGAGAAAGCCGCCGGCCTGTCGGTGTCCGAAATCTTCGAACGCTATGGCGAGGCGCACTTCCGCGACGGGGAACGGCGCGTCATCGCGCGCCTGATCGACGGCACGCGCAAGGTGGTGGCGACCGGCGGCGGCGCCTTCGTCAACGACGAGACGCGGACGCTGATCCTCGAGCGCGCGCTGGCGATCTGGCTCGACGCCGACATCGCGACGCTCGCCGACCGCGTCTCGCGGCGGGGCCATCGCCCGCTGCTCCACAACCGCGACCCGAGGGAGGTGCTCGCCGAGCTCGCCGCAGTCCGCAACCCGCTCTACGCCGAAGCGCCCATCCGAGTCGAAAGCCGCCTCGCCCCCCATGACGCCACCGTCGGCGCGATCCTCGCGGCGCTCCGCGAGCATGAGGAACGCCGATGCGCCTGACCGTCGACGTCGCGCTCGGCGAGCGGAGCTATCCCGTGCATATCGACGCCGATGGCCTCGATTCCCTGGGACGCCTGGTCGAGCCCCTGCGCGGCCGGTCGAAGACCGTGGTGGTGACCGACGAGACCGTCGCCGGGCTGCACCTCGACCGCGCGCTGGCCTCGCTCCGCGCGGGCGGCCGCGAGCCGGTGGCCGTGGTGCTGCCGGCGGGCGAGTCGACCAAATCCTGGTCCGGTCTCGAAACGCTGACCGAGGCGCTGCTCGGCCACGGCGTCGAGCGCGGCGACTTCGTCGTCGCGCTCGGCGGCGGGGTGATCGGTGACCTGACGGGCTTCGCCGCCGCAATCCTGCGGCGGGGCTGCCGCTTCGTGCAGGTGCCGACGACGCTGCTGGCGCAGGTCGATTCGTCGGTCGGCGGCAAGACCGCGATCGACACCGGCGCAGGCAAGAACCTGGTCGGCGCCTTCCACCAGCCGACGCTGGTGCTGGTCGATCCAGGCCTGCTCACCACCCTGCCCGACCGCGAGCTGCGCGCCGGCTATGCCGAGATCGTCAAGGCCGGGCTGATCGGAGATGCGCGGTTCTTCGAATGGTGCGACGCCAATCTCGACGCGCTGATGGCACGCGAGCCCGAAGCGCTCGCCCACGCCATCGCTACCGCGATCCGCTTCAAGGCCGGGGTCGTCGCCGCCGACGAGCATGAGACCACGGGCCTGCGCGCGCTCCTCAACCTCGGCCACACCTTCGGCCACGCGCTGGAGGCCGAGCTCGGCTTCTCCGCCACGCTGCTGCACGGCGAAGCGGTGGCGGTCGGCATGGCGCTGGCGTTCGGCCTCTCCGCCGAGCTTGGCTTGTGCGCGGAGGCGGATGCGGCGCGTGTCGCGGCGCATCTGGCGCGCGCCGGCCTTCCGGTCATCGTCCCGGCGGCGATCGATTGCCCCGCCTCGCGGCTGGTGGCGCACATGGCGCAGGACAAGAAGATGAGCGGCGGCAGGCTGGCGCTCATCCTGGCACGCGGCATCGGCCAGGCGTTCGTCACCAAGGACGTCGAGCTGCCGCGGATCGAAGCCTATCTGAACCGCGCGTTGAAATACCGGGGCCTTTAGGGCAAACCCCGTCTTCCTTGGGAGAGTAAAAATGGCGACCGTCCTGAAGAGCGTCGACAATGTCCGTGGCCACGTGAGCGCCGAGGAGTGGGCGCTGCGCGTCGATCTCGCCGCCGCCTACCGGCTGGTCGCGCACTACGGCTGGGACGACCTGATCTTCACCCATCTGTCGGTCCGCATCCCCGGCCCCGAGCATCATTTCCTGATCAACCCGTACAATCTGATGTTCGAGGAGATCACCGCCTCCTCGCTCGTCAAGATCGATGTCGAGGGCAATCCGGTGATCGACACGCCCTATGTCACCAACCCGGCGGGCTTCACCATCCACTCGGCGATCCACATGGCGCGCGACGACGCGCATGCGGTGATGCACCTCCACACCCCGCACGGGCAGGCGGTGAGCGCGATGAGCGAAGGGCTGCTGCCGCACACCCAGACCGCGATGATCGCGCGGCACGACGTCGCCTACCACGAGTATGAAGGCATCGCGACCGATCTCGAGGAGCGCCGGCGGCTGGTCGAGGACCTCGGCGCCAAGAACGCGATGATCCTGCGCAACCACGGCACGCTGACCGTGGGCGAGACGATCGCCGACGCCTTCGTCCGGATGTACGTCCTGGAACGCGCCTGCGAGGCGCAGGTCCACATGCTGTCGGCGGGGCGCGAGAATCTTTGGAACCCGCCGCAGGGCACGCCCGAGAAAGTCGAGACGCAAGCCAACCCGCAGGGGATGGCGATGGTGTCGCGGATGCTGGCGTGGCCGGCGCTGCTCCGGAAGCTGGACCGCATCGATCCGGGGTTCCGGGACTGACGCCCGAAAGAGCGCTTTTCATGCTGGCTTAACCCACCCCGCTCATCCCGAGCGAAGTCGAGGACGCACGGCCCCTCAATGCGTCCCTCGACTTCGCTCGGGATGAGCGGCTTCTTTATCGAACCGAGCGCGGTTATCGAACCGAGCGCGCCCCGCAGACCGCCAGCAGCAGCCAGCCGAGCATCAGGATCACCCCGCCCGTCGGCGCGACCGGCCCCAAGTGCAGGCCGCCGAACACCCGCGCGTCGATGGCGCCGGCGAACAGCGCGCCGCCGAGGATGAAGCTCCAGGCGGTGGCAAGCGCCCAGCGGCCGGGCAGCAGTATGAGCGCGATCAGCGCCGCCAGCGCGTGGGCGATCTCGATACCCGCTCCGGTCATCAGCGGGCGAGTGTCGGCCTCCGCCACGACATGCGCGCCGACCGCCGCGACCGCGACTCCGACGAAGCCGTGAAGAGCCGCCAGCGCCGCTGCAAGGCCGCGGGCGGTCAGTTGGCGCTCCGCATCATCTCGCGGGCGATGATGACTCGCATGATCTCGTTGGTGCCTTCGAGGATCTGGTGGACACGCAGGTCGCGGAAGAAGCGCTCGACCGGATAGTCGCGGAGGTAGCCGTAGCCGCCGTGGAGCTGGAGCGCGCGGTCGGCGACGCTCATGCCGGTGTCGGTGGCGAGCCGCTTGGCCATCGCGGCGAACCTGGTCTTGTCGGGCGTGCCATCGGACACCCGCGCCGCCGCCGCATAGAGCAGCATCCGCGCCGCCTGCAGGTCGGTCTCCATGTCGGCGAGCTTGAACTGGGTCGCCTGGAAATCGGCGATGTTCTTGCCGAACTGATGACGGCCACGGGTGTAGGCGATCGCCTCGTCGAGGCAGCGCTGGCCGCCGCCCAATGACGCCGCGCCGATGTTCAACCGCCCGCCGTCGAGGCCCGCCATGGCGATCGCGAAGCCCTGCCCCTCGACGCCGACGAGGTTCTCCGCCGGCACGCGGACCTCGTCGAAGTTGACCTGGCCGGTCGGCGAGGCGTGCCAGCCGAGCTTGCGCTCGTGCGCGCCGAAGCTGACGCCCTTCATGTCCTTCTCGATGACCAGGCAGGAGATGCCCTTGGGCCCCGGCTCGCCGGTCCTGACCATCGTCACGTAGATGTCATTGACGCCGGCGCCCGAGATGAAGGCCTTGGAGCCCGAGACGACATAGTCGCCGCCGTCCCTGACCGCGCGGGTCTTGAGGCTCGCGGCGTCGGACCCGGCGCCGGGCTCGGTCAGGCAATAGCTGGCGATCCGCTGCATCGTGACGAGGCTTGGCAGGTATTTCGCCCGCACCGCGTCGTCGCCGAAGGCGTCAATCATCCACGACGCCATGTTGTGGATGGATATGAACGACGATGTCGCGGCGCAGCCATAGGCCATCGCCTCCATGATCAGCGCCGATTCGAGCCGACCGAGGCCGATGCCGCCCGATTCCTCGCGGATGTAGATCGCGGCGAAACCCAATTCGGCGGCGGCCTTGATCGTGTCCTTTGGGAAGATGTGCTTCTCGTCCCATTCCGCCGCGTGGGGCGTGATGGCGTCGGCGGTGAACCGCTGCGCCATCTCCTGGATGGCGCGCTGGTCCTCGGTGAGGTCGAACTGCATGGCAGCCATCCTAGAGCAAAATCCGACTGACTTGAATCACCAAAGCCGCGCATCCCGAGCGAAGTCGAGGGACGCACGGAGAGGCCATGCGTCCCTCGACTTCGCTCGGGATGAGCGGCGTAAGTTAAGTCAGGCCGAAAGCGTCTAGCGCGCTTCCTCGGGCTCGATAAACGGAATCTCGCCGACCGCGTCGCTCGACATCGGGCCGGTCTCCTCGAACCGCGTCTCGCGGCCCGCCATCAGGTCGCCGGTGCTGAGCTGCGCCGCCAGCCGCTCGGTGTCGCGGCGGCGATATTCCTCGGCGACGCGGTCGATGACGTCGTCGTTGTCGCCGAGCGCGCGGAGCGCCTCGCCGCCCATGCGGATCGCCGAGTCGAACAGCTCGCGCACCGCGATATCGATCCCAGCCTGCCGCAGGTTGAGCCAGTGCAGCCGGTCGAAGGCGCGGCAAATGATCGTGGCGTTCGGGAAGGCGGTGCGCACCGCTTCGAAGGTCTCGGCGCCTATCGTGCGGTCGTCGGTGCAATAGAGGATGAGCCTGGCCTGCTCGGCGCCGGCATGGCGCAGCACGTCGGTGCGTCGGCCGTCGCCGTAATAGACCTCCGAGCGGAACGGCAGCGCGAGCTCGATCTGGCGCGGGCTGAAGTCGATCAGCACGGTCTTGACGCCGCGCGCGCCGAGCATCTGGTCGACGCCCTGGCCGAAGCGACCATAGCCGACGATGATCACCGGCGCGGGCGCCGCCTTGTCGGGCGTCGCGAGATGATCGGTGCGCACCGTCACCCGGCCGGCGCGCGCGGCGATCCGGACGATGAACGGCGTCAGCAGCATCGAGAGCGTCACCACGGCGCTGAACAGGCTCGCCGCCTGCGGTGCGATCAGCAGGCCGCGTTCGGCGGCGGCGAACAGCACGAAGCCGAACTCGCCGCCCTGCGCCAGCAGCAGACCGGTTCGCACCGCCGAGCCGCCCGGCGCGCCGAACAGCTTGGCGAGCGCCGCGATGGCAAGCGCCTTCACCGCCATCACCGCGAGCACCAGCAAGGCGATCAGCCCGAGGTTGGCGCGCACCACATCGATGTCGAGCGACATGCCGACCGAGATGAAGAACAGGCCGAGCAGCAGCCCGCGGAACGGGTCGATGTCGGCCTCAAGCTGGTGCCGGTAGGGCGATTCGGCGAGCATCACGCCCGCGACGAAGGCGCCGAGCGCCATCGAAAGCCCCAGGCTCTGCATGATCAGCGCCGCGCCGAGCACGGTCAGCAGCGCCGCCGCGACGAACGCCTCGCGCGCGCCGATCGTGCCGATGGCGCGGAACAGCGGGCGGAGCGCGAACCCCGCGAGCGCCAGCCCGCCGACCGCGAAGAGCGTCAGCAGGCCCTGCTCCCACCCCGGGCGCGCCGTCGGGTCGGGAACGCGCGACAGCGCCGCGACAAGCGTCAGCAGCGGCACGATCGCCAGGTCCTGGAACAGCAGAACCGAGAAGCTGCGCTCGCCGAAGCGGGTGCCGAGCGCCTGCCGTTCCTGCAGGAGCTGGACGACAAGCGCGGTCGACGACAGCGACAGCGGCAGGCCGACGACAAGCGCAGCCGACCATGAGAACGCCGTCAACTCGTGGACGACCAGAGTCAGCAGAGCCCCGGTCACCACGACCTGCAGCAGGCCGAAGCCAAAGATGTCGCGCTTCAGCCGCCACAGCCGCGCCGGGCGAAGCTCGAGCCCGACGACGAACAGCAGCAGCACGATGCCGAACTCGGCGAACGCCATCGTCGACTGCGAATCGGAAACCAGCGCCAGCGCGCCGGGGCCGATCAGGATGCCCGCCGCGAGATAGCCGAGCACCGCGCCGAGCTTGAGCCGGTGGAACAGCGGCACCAGCACGACCGCCGCGGTCAGGTAGACCACCGCGTCGCGCAGCAGCGCCGAATGCTCGACGGGCGCCGGCGTCACCGTGCCGCCGCCGCGGCCGCGGCGTCGGCGGCGGCCTGGAAGGCCAGCAGGATCGAGCCGTGCCGCCCCTTGTGCGACCGCGCCGGCGCGAACAGCTCGAGCCCCGGCCAGTCGCCTGGCGTCTCCGCCTCTCCCTTGAGAAACGCCGCCAGCGCGTCGCGCGACGCGGCGAGCTCGGCCGGCGTCCGGCCCATCACCCCGGCGCCGAGCAGCGATGCCGACGCCTGCCCCAGAGCGCAGGCGCGCACCTCCTGCCCGAAGCGGCTGACCCTCCCGTCGTCGCCGAGATCGAGGTCGACGGTTACCCGGCTGCCGCAGATCGGGCTGACCCGCCGGACGCTCGCCTGCGGGCCGTCGAGCCGTTCGGTCAGCGGGATCGACGCGGCGAGGCGCAGGATCCGCGTGTTGTAGAGCGCGTCGGCCATATTCAGGGTCTAGGGACTCTGGAGCCGCAGCGCGACATCGTTCATGAAACGCGCGTCCTCGCCCCGCACCAGCAACCCCGCCTCCGCCGCCACCGCGCCGAGCAGATCGGCGAGATCGTCCATCTCGGCCTTGGCGAAATTGCCGAGGACATGGCCCGTCACCCGGTCCTTGTGCCCGGGGTGGCCGATGCCGATGCGGACGCGGCGGTAGTCGGGGCCGATATGCTGATCGAGCGAGCGGATGCCGTTATGCCCCGCGGCGCCCCCGGCGGTCTTCACCCGAACCTTGAACGGCGCGAGATCGAGCTCGTCGTAGAAGACGGTGAGATCGGACGGCTCCAGCTTGTAGAAGCGCAGCGCCTCGCCGACCGAACGGCCGCTGTCGTTCATATAGGTCGCCGGCTTCAGCAGCAGCACCTTGTCCCCGCCGAGCCTGCCTTCCGCCGCGAGGCCCTGGAAGCGCGTCCGCCACGGATCGAAGCCGTGCGCTTCGGCGATCGCGTCGGCGACCATGAAGCCGACATTGTGGCGCTGCAGCGCGTGCGCGGTTCCAGGATTGCCGAGGCCGACGAGCAGATGCATGGCCGCTCCCTACCCCACAGCCGAAAACACGTCATCCCGGCGACGGCAGGGACCCGGACGATCGGTCGACTGGGTCCCGGCTTTCGCCGGGATGACGGCATCGAAACGAAGGGTCTTACGCCTCCGGAGCGGCTTCGGCTTCCGCCGCCGGCGTGTCGGCGGTGTCGCCTTCCTCGCTCTTCAGCGCCGACGGCGCGACGAGCGTCGCGACGGTGAAGTCGCGGTCGGTGATCGTCGGCACGACGCCGCTCGGCAGCTTGAACGCCGAGATGTGGATCGACGCGCCGACATCGAGGCCGGCGAGCGACACCACGAGATCGTCGGGGATGGCGTTCGACGGGCAGGTGACCTCGACATCATGGCGGACGACGTTGAGCACGCCGCCACGCTTGATGCCGGGCGATTCTTCCTCGTCGACGAAGCGCACCGGCACGTTGACCGTGATCTTCGAATCGGCGCCGACGCGCAGGAAGTCGACGTGGACCGGGCGGTCGCTGACGACGTTGAACTGGACGTCGCGCGGCAGGGTCCGCTCGACTTTGCCGCCGACGCTGATCTCGATGACGCTGTTCATGAAGTGCCCCGTGTGGAGCATCTTCACCAGCGCCTTCTCCTCGACGTGGACGGCGATGGGGTCTTGCTTGCCGCCATAGATGACGGCGGGAACGCGGCCTTCGCGGCGATGAGCGCGGGAGGCTCCCTTGCCAGCCCGCTCGCGCGATTCCGCACTCAGTGTGAGCGCTTCGCTCATGATCGTTCTCCGATTGCTGTAGGCCCGGCCGCCTCCAGGGATGACCAGCCGGGGAGCGGGGCCTATAGGGAAAAGGGCGCTCGAAGGCAAATGCGCGAGCGCGGGGGGACGAATGGCCAGGAAGCCGCTCTACAGCCAGCTCTACGTCCAGGTGCTCGCGGCGGTCGCGCTCGGCATCGCGGTCGGGGCGCTGTGGCCCGAGACCGGGGCGTCGCTGAAGCCGCTCGGCGACGCCTTCGTCAAGCTCGTCAAGATGATCATCGGGCCGGTGATCTTCTGCACCGTGGTGACAGGCGTCGGCAGCGCGTCGGGCCTCGGCAAGCTCGGCCGGGTGGGCGCCAAGGCGCTCGGCTACTTCTTCGTCGTCTCGACCTTGGCGCTCGCGGTCGGCCTGATCGTTGGCAACGTCGTCGCGCCCGGCGCCGGCATGCACATCGATCCCGCCAGCCTCGATATGGCGGCGGTCGCCGACTACGCCAAGAAGGCGCACGACCAGACGATCACCGGCTTCCTGCTGAACGTCATCCCCGACACTTTGGTCAGCGCCTTCGTCCACGGCGAGGTGCTTCAGGTTCTGCTTGTCTCGCTGCTGTTCGGCGTCGCGCTGGCGATGGCGGGAGAGAAGGGCGCGGGCGTCCTCGCGCTGGTCAAGCAGATTTCCTCGGTGATCTTCGGGGTCGTCCACATCGTAATGAAGGTCGCGCCGGTCGGTGCGTTCGGGGCGATGGCGTTCACCATTGGGAAGTACGGCATCGGCGCGCTCACCAATCTCGCGGCGCTGGTCGGGACGTTCTACCTGACCTCGCTGCTGTTCGTGATCGTCGTCCTGGGGTTGATCGCGCGCGCGGCGGGCTTCTCGATCTTCAAGCTGCTGCGCTATCTGAAGGGCGAGCTGCTGCTGGTGCTCGGGACCTCGTCGTCCGAAGCCGCCCTCCCCGCGCTGATCGAGAAGCTGGAGCGCGCCGGCGCGTCGCGACCCGTCGTCGGCGTCGTCGTGCCGACCGGCTATTCGTTCAACCTCGACGGCACCAACATCTACATGACCTTGGCCGCGCTGTTCGTCGCGCAGGCGACCGACATCCATTTGAGCTTCGAGCAGCAGGCGCTGCTGCTCGGCGTCGCGATGCTGAGCTCGAAGGGCGCGGCGGGGGTGACGGGTTCGGGCTTCGTGACGCTGGCGGCGACGCTGTCGGTGGTTCCCGACCTGCCCGTCGCCGGCCTCGCCCTCATCCTCGGCGTCGACCGCTTCATGAGCGAGTGCCGTTCGCTGACCAACTTCGTCGGCAACGCGGTCGCGACGCTGGTGGTGGCGCGCTGGGAGGGCGAGCTCGACACCGGCATGCTGGCCCGCGCGCTGGACGGCGGCGAAGACCTGACGATCCGCGAGGGGGAGGCGTTGCAGGCCGCTTCCAGCTGACAAAGCCGCTCACCCCGAGCGAAGTCGAGGGACGCACGGAGAGACTGTACGTCCCTCGACTTCGCTCGGGATAAGCGGCCTTATATCAGGTCTCGAACGCCCGGATGACCTCGACGAACGCCGCGCCGTAACGGTCGAGCTTGGCGGCGCCGACTCCGGTGATCTCGGCAAAGGCGTTGAGGCTCTGGGGCTTCACGGCGGCCATTTCGCGCAAGGATGCGTCGGAGAACACGACGTAGGGCGGCACCTGGCTTTCGGCGGCGATGGTGCGGCGTAGCGCGCGGAGCTGCTCGAACAGCGGATTGTCGACTGGGTTGCCGGCGGGCGCGCTGCCCCGCTTCGTGCGCGTGCGGCGGGTGCGCTCGGGCTGGTCGCGGAGCGAGACGCTCTGCTCCCCTTTCAGGATCGCGCGCGCCGCCGGGCCAAGCGCCAGGCCGCCGTGCTCGGGGTCGCGGACCAGCGCGTCGGCGGCGACGAGCTGGAGCGCGAGCGCCCGCCAATGCTGCGCGTCGATCCCCTGCCCGATGCCGTGGACCGACAGCCTGTCATGCCCGAGCTGGCGGATGCGCTCGCTGTCCGCCCCCTGCAGCACCTCGACCAGATGCCCGACGCCGAAGCGCTGGCCGGTGCGGTAGACCGCCGACAGCAGTTTTCGCGCCGTCTCGGTCGCGTCGGTCGTGGTCGGAGGGTTGAGACAGGTGTCGCAATTGCCGCATGGGCTTGGCGCGGGCTCGTCGAAATAGGTGAGCAGCGGCACCCGCCGGCAGCCCGTCGTCTCGCAGAAGCCGATCAGCGCGTTCAGCCGCTGGTGGTCGGCGCGGCGCTTGGCCTCGGGCGCCTCCTGCGCCTCGATCCGGCTGCGCTGGCGGCCGATGTCCTCCGCGCCATACATCATGAACGCGACCGACGGCTCGCCGTCGCGGCCGGCGCGGCCGGTCTCCTGATAATATTGCTCGATCGAATCGGGCAGGCCGAGATGGACGACGAAGCGCACGTCGGGCTTGTCGATGCCCATGCCGAAGGCGACGGTCGCCGCCATCACCATCTCCTCCGACTTGACGAAGGCCTCCTGGTTGGCGCGGCGGACCGAGCTGTCGAGGCCGGCGTGATAGGAGAGCGCGGGAACGCCGAGGCCGTTCAGCCACTCCGCGGTGCGGTCGGCCTTGTCGCGAGTCCGCGCATAGATGATGCCGCTGGCGCCCGGCTGCGTGTCGAGGAACGCTTTCAGCTGGCGCTTCTCCTCGGTGCGGGGCGAGACCTCGTAGCGGATGTTCGGCCGGTCGAAGCCCGCGACGACCATCCGGTCGTGGCCGATGCCGAGCTGGTCGCAGATGTCCTTGCGCGTCACCGCGTCGGCGGTGGCGGTCAGCGCGATGCGGGGGACGCCGGGAAAGCGGTCGCAGAGCGCTCGGAGCTGGCGATAGTCGGGACGGAAATCGTGCCCCCACTGGCTGACGCAATGCGCCTCGTCGATCGCGATCAGCGACAAAGGCAGACGAGCGAGACGGTCCTGGAAGCCGCCCATGGTCGCGCGCTCGGGGGCGACATAGAGCAGGTCGATCTCGCCCGCTTCGAGCGCCTCGAAGGTGGCGCGCTGGGCAGCCGGATCTTCGGCGGACGTGAGCGCCGCGGCGCGCACTCCGTTGGCGCTGAGGCTTCGGATTTGGTCGTGCATCAGCGCGATCAGCGGCGAGATGACGAGCCCCGTCCCGCTCCGCGCCAGCGCCGGCACCTGGTAGCAGATCGACTTGCCCGCGCCCGTCGGCATGATCGCCAGCACGTCCAGCCCGGCGCAGACGTCGTGGACCACGCCCGCCTGCTGGCCGCGAAAGGCGGGGAAGCCGAAGACGTCGTGGAGTATCTGCTCAGGGCTGCGGAGCGCATGCATCGCCGCACCAGATAGCGAGTGGCGGGCCGCTCTGCTATGCCGCTTCTCACGATGCGCCGGCCCCTCCTGCTCCTGAGCGCCCTGCTGCTGGCGGGCGCCAAACCGGCTCCCGAGCTGCGCGTCATCGCGGTGGCCGCGACGCCGGTGCCGCTATCGACCGTCGATCCAGCGCAGACCCGCGCCGGCCGCCTGCGCTATCTCGGCGGCCTGGAGCTCAAGAGCCGCGACCCGCGCTTCGGCGGCCTGTCGGGCCTGCGCTGGCAGTCGCCGGGTCACCTCGTCGCGATCACCGACGGCGGCCAGTGGGTCACGCTCGACATCCGCGAGGAAGGGGATCGTCTGGCTGGTCTCGATTCGGCGAGCGTCGGCATGGTGAGAGGGCCGGAGCGCGAGCCACTGAAGGGCAAGGCGCATGCCGACGCCGAGGCGCTGGAGCTCGATGCGCGCGGGCTGACCGTGGCGTTCGAGCAGGACAAGCGAGTCTGGCACTATCGCGACATCGGCGGCGCCGCGAGCAGCGACGAATTCCCCGATCCGCTGTGGCTGAAGTCGCTGCCGCCCAATCGGGGCGTCGAGGCGATGGCGCGGCTGCCGAACGCCTGGCTCTACCTGTCGGAGGCGGTGCTGCCTGGCGGCTGGAACGAGGGCGTGCTGGCGCCGACGGGCGGCATCTCGCGCAGCTATGGCCGGGTGAAGTTGCAGTTGCCCCAAGGCTATGTGCCGACCGACGCGCAGGCGCTCGACGCGACGCATGTGCTGGTCGTCGCGCGGCGCTTCTCGGTCGCCGCGGGCATGTCGGCGATCGTCGTCTCGGTGCCGGTCGACGTCGCGGGTCTCAGGCTCGGCGAGCCGACGGTGCTGGCGACGCTGTCGCCGCCGCTCAATGTCGACAATATGGAGGGGCTGAGCGTCGTCCACGCCGGCGGGCGGACCTTCGTCTACCTCTGCTCCGACGACAATTTCTCGCCGATCCAGCGAACTCTGCTGCTGAAGTTCGAGCTGCTTCCCGAGTAGCGCGCAGCAAAAAGCCGGCCGGGAATCCCCGGCCGGCTTTTTGCAGTCGGAAAGGTTCAGGCCGCGACGGGCTCTGCGGCCTTCTTCTCGATCTCGCGCTTCAAGCGCTTGGCCTTTAGGCTGAGCTTGCTCTCCGCCGTCTTCACCAGCCAGTTGTCGAGGCCGCCGACATGCTCGACCGAGCGCAGGCCGTTGGTCGACACCTTCATGCGGATCGAGCGCTGGAGCGCATCTGACATCAAAGTCACCTGCTGCAGGTTCGGCAGGAAGGTCCGCTTGGTCTTGTTATTGGCGTGGGAAACATTGTGGCCCACCTGCCGGCCCTTGCCGGTCAGCTCGCAAACGCGCGACATCGCTTGATCCTTGTAGTCCGGGGTGTTCCGGGAAGGCGGCGCATTTAGCGAAAGCCCTCCCCGAGGTCAACCCGAACGACCGACCAAGTCTCCTGAAACGCCGCCTGAGCCGCGCACCTTGCCGAACCACCATGCGAGAAGGAGCGCGATCGTCAGCGCGCCGAGCGCGATCGCCAGCTTGTCCTCGGGCGCGCGCGAGCCGAAGCCACGGCGGATGTGGATGACGTGCCAGCCGAGCCCGAGATTGAAGGCCGCCCACAGCACGTTGACCAGCGGCGGCGATTCGCCCTTGCCCGGCGGGCTCGCGAACGGAGTCTGGAAGCGGTGCCCCGAAATGCCGTGGACGAGGTGCGGAATCGCGTTGGCGAGCAGCATGCCGCCGAAGAAATGGATGATGAGCGTGACGGTATCCATCGTGAGCCTCCCCCTGTGGCGCCGCGACTATGGACCCAAGTCCCGCGCTCGCCTAGCGTGACCGCCCATGCCCCATTTCGCCATCCACTGCATCGACAAGCCCGACAGCGCCGCGCTTCGCGCCGAAACCCGTGTGGCGCATCTCCAGCATTTGCAGAGCGTGGGCGAAGGCATCCTTGTCGCGGGCCCACTGCTCGATGGCGAAGGCGCGCCGATCGGCTCGCTGCTGATCATCGACTTCGAGGACCGCAAGGCCGCGATCCAGTTCGCCGCCGCCGACCCCTATTCGCAGGCCGGGCTGTTCGCGAGCGTCGCGGTGACGGCTTGGCGGAAGGTGCTGCCGGCGTAGGCGTGCGGCTATACCCAGCGCTACAGCCGGGCCAGCCGTCCCCCATCGACATTCAGCGCCGCGCCCGTAACGAAAGCCGCGTCGTCGCTCGCCAGGAAGGCCACCGCCGCCGCCAAATCCTCGGGGCGGCCGACATCGGCCTTGTCGATCACTTCGGCGCCCGACTTCACGTTGGGGTTCTCCCACAGCATCGGCGTATCGACCGCGCCCGGCACCACGGCGTTCACGCGGACTGGCTTGGCCTCGATCGCCGCCGAGCGGGTGAGCGACAGCAGCGCCGCCTTGGCGGCGGCGTAGGAGGCGACGAGCGGCGTCGTTTCGTAGGCGTGGACGCTGGCGACGTTCACCACCGCGCCGCCCGCGCCCATGTGCGGCAAGCCGTGCTTGAGGAAGTAGACCGCGCCCATCAGATCGACGCCCAGGACCTTCATCCAGTCGTCGTGCGACAGCTCGATGAGCGGCTTGAAGATCATCATGCCGGCGTTGTTGACGATGATGTCGAGCTGCCCGGCGTGCTCGATCGTCGACTGGACGCAGGCCGCGACCTGGTTCTCGTCCGAGACGTCGCAGCCGAGGCCGATGGCGCCGTCGATCGTCGCGGCGATGGCGGCCCCGCGGTCCGCGTCCCGGTCGGCGATCACCACCCGCGCGCCCTCGGCGGCGAGGCGGTGGACGCAGGCGAGGCCGATTCCCGACGAACCGCCAGTGACAATCGCCACGCGGTCCTGAAGCCTGGTCATTGCGCTTTCCCCGAATCCATGGTGTTCGCCCGCGCCTGTCGCCAACTCGCGGCCTCGACGCGGCGGCGTTGAGCCCAGGCGTCGTCGTACTCCTGCGGCTTCACCACGGGCACGATCAGGCAGACGCTCTGCGTCGGAAGTACCTGCTGCCAGTCGTCGATCAGCTTCTTGTAGGCGGTTCCGACGGGATTGATGTTGCGGTCAAGGTCATAGAGGCCGACCTTGTTCACGGTGCCGTTCTTCTCGCGGAGCGCGGTGTCCCAGTCGACTTGGTCGGTCAGCGAATACCAGGTGAAGCCGAGGATCGGCACGCCGTCGTTGCGGACGCGCAGCACGTTCGCCCATTCCTTCCACAGCCAGTCGACGGCGCCGGTGCCGCCGGTGGGATCGTTGAAGTTGGTCTCGGTGTGCATCACCGGCAGGCGGTAGCGGTCGTAATATTGCCAGGTGATGGCGTCGTAGCCGAGCACGTCGCCCGCCGCGACCGAGCTGCCGTCCTGCCTGACGCGGTGCTCGTTGGTGATGTAATAGTCGTTGCCCATGATGCAGTGCTGCTTCAGGCGCGTGTCGAGGAAGAAGTGATATTCCTCGCGGGTCATGCCGTTGTCGAGCAGGTACTCGTACATCTCCGAATCGACGCGGCGGCCGTAGTTGAGGTCGAGGCTGAGGAAGCGCATCGAGTTGTTGATCTCGGCGGGCTTGATCGAGCGTGGATCCTCGGCATGGTAATATTCCGAGCTCTCGGACTGGATGAAGATCGCGTCGGGCCGCACGTCGAGGATCGCGGTCATCGCCAGGACGTTCGCCTTGACGATGTGCTTCAATGCCGTGACGAACGCCGCATCGGTCGTCATCTGCTCGTTCCACCAACCGTAACGCGCTGAGAACAAAGCGCAAATATACATCTCGTTGACCGGGGTATAGAGCTGCACCCACGGGAAGCGGGTCGCGAAGGCGCGCGCGTAATTGGCGAACAGCGCCGGGAAATCGGGGTTCTGGAAATTGCCGAGCCAGTCGGGCAGCCCGAAGTGGCAGAGGTCGACGATCGGCACGATGTTCAGGCGGTACAGCTCAGCGAACGCCTCGTCGGCGAAGCTCCAGTCGTAATTGCCGTCGCCCCGCCAGCAGGTGTGGAGCGGCGGCCCGTAGCGCAGGAAGTTGATGCCCATCTCCCGCACCAGCTCGAAGTCGCGCTTCCAGTGCTTGTAATGGCCGCACACGTCGAGCTCATCGACGCGGGTCCGGCCCTGGTCGATGGTCGGGTTCGAATTCTCGATGCCGGTGGCGAACATGAAGGAGGTCATCGGCGGGCGTATCTCCGGGGCATTGATCCGAGCAAACCCGGCGCGGTCGCTTTTGTTCATCGATGCCCGGACTCGCGTCAAACCGACACAGATGATTGCGATGCGGGGAAATCGCGATTAGCCCGCGCCGGTGCCCGAGTTGCAGACGACGCGTGAATCGATGCTGGCCGGGCGGCCGCTCTCCGTCCGCATCGCCGACAGACTGGTGCGGCCCGCGGTCAACCGGGTGGTGGCGCGCTATTCGGCGGTGCCCGACCTGCCGGTCTTCGACGCGCGCGACTTCCCCGGGCTGGCCACCCTCAGCGAGAACTGGGCAAGCATCCGCGACGAGGCCGCCCTGGTGCTCGCCCACCGCGACGCCGTGCCGGCGCTCCGCGACATCTCGCCCGACCACGCCGACATCGCGACCGACGACAAGTGGAAGAGCTTCTTCCTCGTCGGCTACGGCCACAATGCCGAGGACAACCGGCGGCGCTGCCCGGAGACCGCGCGGCTGGTCGACTCGGTGCCCGGGCTCAACTCGGCGTTCTTCTCGATCCTCGAGCCGGGCGCGCGCATCCCACCGCACTTCGGCGTCACCAAGGGACTTCTGACCTGCCACCTCGGGCTGATCGTGCCCGAAGGCGACTGCCGGATGCGGGTAGATAGGCAGATCGTGCACTGGCGCGAGGGCGAATGCCTGGTGTTCGACGACACCTATGAGCACGAGGTGTGGAACGACACCGGGGCCGTCCGGGTCGTCCTGCTCGTACAGTTCAAACGGCCCATCCGCTACCCCGGCAAGCTCGCCGCCGACGCCTTCCTGTGGGGCGTGCGCCGCTCGGCGTTCGTCAGGGACGCGGTCGACGGCTTCTACGCGTGGGAAGCGGCCTACGCCCGCGCCGAGGCCAACCGGCCGGCTTGACCTTGGGCGGGGCGCGCCGCACCGTCGCGCCTCGAACAAGGAGAGCCGGCCATGCTCAATGACTTCAAGACATTCGTCGCACGCGGCAACGTGCTAGACCTCGCGGTCGCGGTGATCATCGGCGGGGCGTTCGGCTCGATCGTCAAGTCGCTGACCGACGACATCATCATGCCGGTCGTCGGCGCGATCTTCGGCGGGCTCGACTTCTCCGGCTATTTCATCCGGCTCGGCGCCATTCCCGCCAATTACGCCGGGTCGCTGACCAATTACGCGGCGCTGAAGGCGGCGGGCGTGCCGTTGCTGGGCTACGGCGCGTTCGTCACCGTGGCGATCAACTTCCTCATCCTGGCGTTCATCATCTTCCTCCTCGTCCGCGCCGCGTCGCGGCTGGTGACGAGGCCCGCCGAAAGCGCCGCAGCGACGCCGGAGGACGTGCTGCTGCTCCGCGAGATCCGTGACTCGCTCAATCGCCGGGCCTGAGACGCAAACCCCGTTCCTGCGTTCTGGCTGAACGCGTCGTTCAGTAGCGGTTCAATACCGAACCTCTACAGACGGCTCATGACAGCTCCAGGATCGGATCGAACCATGCCCAAGCTTCCAACGCGATTTGCGGCGCTCGGCCTTCTGACCGCGGCGACGCTGCTCGGCGGCTGCGTCGAGGACGGGCGCGGCTACGGCGGCGTCCAGGTCGGCTACGGCGTCGGCGGCGGCTACGGCTATGATGGCTACGACGACGGTTATTACGGCGGCTACAACACCGGCTGGTACGGCGATTATTACTACCCGGGCTCGGGCTATTACATCTACGACCGCGCCGGCCGCCGCTCGCGCTGGACCGACGAGCAGCGCCGCCACTGGCAGCGCCACGACGACCGCGGCCAGCAAAGCGGCGATCGGCGAGGCGACAATCGCCGGGACAGCGACCGCCCCGATGGCGACCATCGCGATTGGCGCGGCAGTGGCCAACCCGGCGGCGAGCAGGCCGGTGCCCGGCAGGGCGGCGCTCGCCCCGAAGGCTACCGCCGCGACGGCGCGCAGGCCGAGGCCCGTTCGGAGCGGCGCGGCGACCGCTCGGCCCAACCGTCGCGCGGCTTTCGCGGCGACCAGAGCGGCAGCGCCAGCGCCCCGCCCGCTCAGGTCCGCGCGTCGCCACCGCCAAGCCAGCCGTCCGAGCCGCGCGGCGAAGCGCGGCAGGGCCGGGGCGACCGCGAGCACAGCCGGCGCGATCCACAGTAAGAGACGCTTGGGCAATCCGCCCGTCCGGCGCTAGGTTGCCGGGATGCCCGCCATCCCGGTCACCGACACGATCGCCATCGACAGCGACGAGCTCGAGGAGCGCTTCGTGCGCTCGAGCGGCTCGGGCGGGCAGAACGTCAACAAAGTGTCGTCGGCCTGCGAGCTTCGCTTCGACGCCTGTCGCTCGCCGTCGCTTCCCGACGAGGTCAAGGAGCGGCTTTACCGTCTCGCCGGCTCGCGGCTGACCAACGACGGCGTCATCGTCATCTTCGCGCAGCGCTTCCGCGACCAGCCGCTCAACCGCCAGGACGCGCAGGACCGGCTCGTCGAGCTCATCCGCAAAGCCACCGAACGCCCCAAGTCGCGCCGCAAGACGCGGCCCACCAAGGCGTCGAAGGAGCGGCGGATCGAAGGCAAGGTCAAGCGCTCGACGGTCAAGGCGGGGCGCTCGCGGCCGCCGCTCGACTGATCCGCATCCCCCCGTTCGGCCTTTTGGCGACAATGTTCGAAACCGGACATGCGGCGTCCGCTTATGGACAGACGCCAGCCGACCCCTGACCTTCCTCCCCCTTACGGGCGAGTGGCCTGTTTCTTGCAAAAACGCCCACGAAAACGTGAGGGGCCGGCGCATGATTTCCAATATCAGACTCATCCTGGCGACGGCTGCGATCTGCGCCTGTCAGGCGGCACCGGCGGCGGCCCAGGCGGTGGAGGCGAGCGGGCGCACCGTTTATCAGCTGGCCTATTTCACCGCGTTCGCGCCCTCGTCGGCGCTCGACATCATCAACCGGGTTCCGGGTTTCGTGCTGGATCGCGGCGATACCGAGGTGCGCGGCTTCAGCCAGGCGGCGGGCAACGTTGTGATCAACGGCCAGCGCACGAGCTCCAAGAGCGACACGCTCGACGTTATTCTCGCGCGCATCCCGGCGAGCCGGGTGGCGCGCGTGGAGATCGGCTCGGGCGACCTGTTCGGTTCCGAGTTCGCGGGCAAGCCGCAGGTGGTGAACCTCGTGCTCACCGCCGAGGGCGGCATCGCGGGCAACGCCACCGTCAGCGTCCGCCACTCGTTCGACGGCAAGGTACTACCCGAAGGCAGCCTGTCGGCGCTGACCAAGCGCGGCGCCTCGACCTTCAATGCCTCGATTGGCATCGACAACAACCGCACCAGCGAGGAAGGCACCGACACCCTGACGTCGCTGCCGGGCGGCCAGCTCCGCGAGTTCCGCCGCAAGGTCAACGCGATCCGCGAGCCCTATGGCTACGCCTCCGCGTCCTGGGATTACGCCGGCGGCGCCAACCGCACCGCGCATCTCAACGGCCGGGTGTCGATCGACCGCTTCGCGCTGACCCAATCCAACGACGTCTTCCCGGCCGGCGGAACGATCCGCGACGACCGGTTGACCCAGCGCTACCACCGCGAGGACTATGAGATTGGCGGCGACGTGACGCGGCCGTTCCTCGGCGGCGGCCTGAAGCTTATCGGCTTGGCGACGCGCCGCGACAGGCGCAACGTCGACGTCTCCTACAATCGCGTCCAGAGCCAGGTGACCGGCGGCTTCTCGCAGACGCTCGCCGACCGCCGCGAGGAGAATGTGCTGCGGCTCGTCTGGAACCGTTCCGACGTCGCGGGCTGGAGCGTCGAGACCGGCGCCGAGGGCGTCCGCAACGAGCTCGACAGCGACGTCGACCTGTTCTCGTTCAACGCCGGCGGCGCGCCGACCCGCATCGACCTGCCGGTCGATCAGGCGACGGTCAAAGAATATCGCGGCGAGCTGTTCGCCAACGCCGGGCGGCCGCTGAGCCCGTCGCTGCGGCTCGACCTCGGCCTGACCTACGAGACCTCGCGGCTGACGGTGCGTGGCGACGCCCGCTCCGAACGTTCGCTCAATTTCCTGAAGCCCAAAGCGACGCTCGACTGGCGGCCGAGGGGCGGCTGGCACGCCCAGCTGTCGGTGTCGCGCACCGTCGCGCAGTTGCAGTTCGAGGACTTCATCAGCGCCGCCGAGCTGACCAACGACCGCGTCAACGGCGGCAACGCCAACCTGCTTCCGCAGCGCGCCTGGGAGGTGCTCGCGACGGTCGAGCATCCGCTCCTCGGCGACGGCCTCGCCAAGATCGAGGCGGGCTACAACCGCATCTCGCTGCTCCAGGACCGGGTGCCGACGCCCGAGGGCTTCGACGCGCCGGGCAACCTCGGCGACGGGCGGCTGATCCTGCTGCGCGGGACGGTCGACGCGCCGCTCGGCCGCTTCGGCATCAAGGGCGGCCGCCTGTCCGTAAGCACGACGCTCACCGACACGTCGGTCGAGGACCCTTACACTCTTCGCAATCGGCCTTTCTCGGCGCGCAACCGGATCGAGTTCGACGCGGATTTCCGGCAGGACCTCGGCAAGTTCGCCTGGGGGTTCTCGGTCTCGCGCGACAGCCGCTTTACCTACTACCGCCAGAACGAGATCGACTCGTCGTTCAACGGCGGGGCCTATCTCCAGACCTTCGCCGAATACCGGCCGAACGCGAAGACGACGCTGACCTTCGGGATCGACAATCTCAGCAACATCCCCGGCAAGCGCGAACGCGCCTTCTACGCCCCCGACCGGCGGACGCTGACCGCCAGCTCGCTCGAGCTGCGCGAGCGCAACCAGCATGTTCTTCCCTATCTCAGGCTGAAGAAGAATTTCGGCTAAAGGGAGCGACATTGACTTTCGGCAGCCATCCTGCCATATCCCTCCCGTGGCGTCGGCGTCCGTCTTATCGGATGCTCTGGCGGGGCTAGCGTGATCGAGCCGCTCTCAAGCGGACCAGGCCCCCTTTCATTCGCCATTTAGCCAAAGGCTACCCATTTCACGCGGGTCGTCACCAAACGAGCGCGTTTGGGGATTCATCCTCGCGCGCTCCCCGCAGACCTGAAAGTTACCATGACCAAATTCTCCGAACTCGGCCTTGCCGAGCCGATCGCCCGAGCGATTGCCGAAAAGGGCTATGACACCCCGAGCCCGATCCAGAACCAGGCGATTCCGCCGGTGATGGCAGGCCGCGACCTGTGCGGCATCGCGCAGACCGGCACCGGCAAGACCGCGGCGTTCGCGCTGCCAATCCTCCACCGCCTGGCGCAGACCAACGTCCAGCCGCCGCGCCACGGCTGCCGCGTCCTCGTCCTGGCGCCGACGCGCGAGCTGGCGAGCCAGATCGCCGAATCCTTCAACGCCTATGGCAAGCATCTGCGCCTGCGCACCGACACGGTGTTCGGCGGCGTTCCGATCAACCGCCAGATCCGCATGATGGAGCGCGGCCTCGACGTCCTCGTCGCGACCCCGGGCCGCCTGATCGACCTGATCGATCAGCGCGCTCTGACCTTGGCGCATGTCGAGGTTCTCGTCCTCGACGAGGCCGACCAGATGCTCGACCTGGGCTTCATCCACGCTCTGAAGAAGATCGTGCCGATGCTGCCGCGCCGCCGCCAGTCGCTGTTCTTCTCGGCGACGATGCCGAAGACGATCTCCGAGCTCGCGTCCAAGTTCCTGACCGATCCGGTCCAGGTCGCGGTCGCGCCCGTCTCGACCACCGCCGAGCGCGTCGAACAGCAGGTCGTGTTCGTCAACCAGACCGAGAAGCAGGCGCTTCTCACCATGAAGCTCCGTGAGGAGGGCATGGACCGCGCTTTGGTGTTCACCCGCACCAAGCATGGCGCCGACCGCGTCGTCCGCCACCTCGAGGCCGCCGGCATCAAGGCCGCGGCGATCCACGGCAACAAGAGCCAGCCGCAGCGCGAGAAGGCGCTCCACGCCTTCAAGACCGGCCAGATCCGAGTCCTCGTCGCCACCGACATCGCGGCGCGCGGCATCGACATCGACGCGGTCAGCCACGTCTTCAACTTCGAGCTGCCGAACGTGCCCGAGCAATATGTCCACCGCATCGGCCGCACCGCGCGCGCCGGCGCCGGCGGCATTGCGATCTCGTTCTGCGCCGACGACGAGCGGCCCTACCTCCGCGACATCGAGAAGCTGACGCGCCAGAAGGTGCCGATGACCCCGCTGCCGCAGGATTTCCTCGCCGAGGCCGCCAAGCTCCGCAAGTCGATGGGCCCGATCGCGCCACAGGAGGAAAGCCGAGACCACCGCCGCTTCGCCCCCGGCCAGGGCCGTCGTCCCTCGGGGCGTCACCCGGTCCAGGGTGCCACGGTCCATCGCGCCCGCTTCGGCGGCCGTTAATTGGGCGAGGTCGTTAACCTGAACCGGCGGCGCAAGGCGGCAGCCCGCGCCGCCGCCCAGCAACTGGCGGCCGCCAATCGCGCCGCGCATGGACGGACCAATGTCGAGCGCACGCTCGACGAGGCCGACACCGCGCGGCGCGATGCCCTGCTCGACGGGGCCAGGATCGAGCCTTAAACCTGCGGCGGTGAAACGCCTGCTTCGCCCCTTCGTCCTGCTCGGCGCGGCGCTCGCCTCCGCCTGCTCGCCGCTCCAGGCGCTCAACCGCAGCGACCGCCTGCTCGGCAGCGGCGGCGTCCGCATGGTGGCGGAGGGAATCGCCTTTGGCGCCGACCCGCGCCAGCGGCTCGACATCTATGCGCCCGCGCATGCCGCGCACGCGCCGGTCATCGTCTTTTTCTATGGCGGCAGCTGGGCGAGTGGGCGGCGGCAGGACTATGGCTTTGCCGCCCGCGCCTTCGCCAGCCGAGGCTTCGTCGTGGTCGTCCCCGACTACCGGCTGGTGCCATCGGTCAGATTTCCGGCTTTCATCGAGGACGGCGCCGCTGCCGTCGGCTGGACCGCGCGCCACATCGGCGGCTACGGCGGCGACCCGTCGCGCCTGGCGCTCGCGGGGCATTCCGCCGGCGCCTATGTCGCGGTGATCCTGGCGGTCGACCGGCGCTGGCTCGACGCCGCGCATGTCGACCCCAAGGCGATCCGCGCCGTCGCGGGCCTCGCCGGGCCTTACGACTTCTATCCCTTCGACAAGCCCGCCTCGATCGCTGCCTTCGGGCAAGCGGCCCATCCGAAGGCGACGCAGCCGATCAATTTCGCCCGTGCCGACGCGCCGCCCGCCTTCCTCGCGCACGGCGAAAGGGACGACACGGTCCGCCCGCGCAACAGCATCCGCATGGCTGCGGCCCTCGACGGCGCGGGCGCGCCTGCGACCTTACGGCTGTATCCCAAGCTCGATCATATCGGCATTCTGCTGGCGCTCTCCAGGCCGTTTCGCGGCAAGGCGCCCGTGGTCGACGACATCGCCGGCTTTCTGCACGACAAGATGGGTTGAGCGGCGGAGCCGGGGAGGCGAGAATGGCATCGCGCAATCGCGTTCTGGATTTCATCATTCGCCACCGCTTCACCATTCGCGACCTTGGCCTGCTGCTGCTGGCGTTGCTCGTCGCCGGCTATCTGGCGTTCGAGGTCGACGTCTTCGAGAACGAGAGCCGCGAGACCGTCCACGAGGAGACCCTCGAGCTCGACGAATCCCTGGCGCTCGGCGGTCTCTTGTCGCTGGGGCTGCTGGCCTTCGCGGCGCGGAAATATTTCGACCAGAAACGCGAGACCGAGCGGCGCGCCGCCGCCGAGCGCCAGGTCCGCGAACTGGCGTTCCAGGACGGCCTCACCGGGCTCGCCAACCGCCGCCAGTTCGAGGACGCGCTGAAGGCGGCGCTCGCAGCACCCCCCGCCGCCGATGCCACCCACGCCCTGTTCCTGCTCGACCTCAACGGCTTCAAGCAGGTCAACGACGTCCACGGCCACGCGGTCGGCGACGAACTGCTCGTGGTCGTGGCGCAGCGGTTGCTGTCGGCGATGCGCGACGGCGACCTCGTCGCGCGCTTCGGCGGCGACGAATTCGCCATCCTGTCGCGCCACCTTCTCGGTGCGGAGGCGGCGACAAGCATCGCGCTTCGCGTCATCCAGGCCTTCGAGGCGCCGATCCGCACCGCCAAGGCGATCCACGCCATCGGCGTCGGCATCGGCGTGGCGCTGCTTCCCGGCGACGCCGACACGATGGGCGAAGCCCTGCGGAAGGCCGACGTGGCGCTCTATCGCGCAAAGGCCGAACGGCGCTCGGCGCTGCGCTTCTTCGAGACGACGATGGACGAGCGGCTGCGCGAGCGGGACCGCATCGAGCAGGCGTTGCGCGAAGCGCTCGCGACGGGTGCCATCGTGCCGCTGTTCCAACCCTCGGTTGATCTCGACACCGGGCGGATCACCAGCTTCGAAGTGGTGCCGAGTTGGACCCATGCCGAGTTTGGCGACGTGCCGCCCGAGCGCTTCGTGCCGATCGCTGAGGAGGTCGGGCTGATCCACGACATGTCCGAAGCGCTGCTGCGAACGGCCTGCGCCACCGCCACGAGCTGGCCGCCCTCTATCACGCTGGCGTTCAACCTGTTCGCCAGCCAGATGAAGGACCGCGAGCTGGCCGGGCGGATATCGCGGCTGCTCGCCGAGACCGGCTTCGCGCCCGCCCGCCTGGAGATCGGCATAACCGAGGCCACGCTGGTCGCGGACATGGAGGCGGCGCAGGAATTGCTCGGCGGCCTGCGCGAGACCGGCGTGTCGATCACGCTCGACAATTTCGGCACCGGCTATTCGAGCCTCTACCACCTGCGCAATTTCAAGCTCGACAAGATCAATATCGACCGCAGCTTCATCGAGACGATAACCATCGACCGGCGCAATGCCGACATCGTCGGCGCTCTCGTCGGGCTCGGGCATGGCCTCGGGCTGACGGTGACCGCGAAGGGCGTTGCCGACCGGCAGCAGCAGGCCGCGCTCAGCGCCAGCGGAGTCGAGCAGGGACAGGGTGCTTATTACGGCCGTGCGATCTCCGCCGGCGATACGCTGGCCGCGCTCGCCTGACCACTATTGCGACGCACTTGCATCTCTCCGCGACTCTTGATAATCATTCGCAGTCGCTTTCAGGGAGTGGAGCCGCCGTGATCGTTTGCGTCTGCAACGCGCTTCGCGAATCGCAAGTCCGGAGCGCCGCTCGCGGCACCCCTGGTTGCGCCAAGGCCGCGTATGCGAGCCTCGGCTGCAAGCCGCAGTGCGGCCAGTGCCTTCCCTTCGCGCAGCGGCTTGTCCGCGAGGAGCGGTCGGCGCTCGCCGCCTAAGTAAAACTGCGTCTTATTCGCAGTAATACCTGCGATTCGCTCTCACATTGCCTTTGCCTCACAATCGATTTAGGCGCGGATCCAATCGATGTGGAGACGAGCGATGCGCGGCGACGAAAAGGTCATCGGATACCTGAATTCGGTGCTCAAGAACGAGCTGACCGCGATCAACCAGTATTTCCTGCATTACCGGATGCTCGACCATTGGGGCATCGAGAAGCTCGCGAAGTACGAGTATAAAGAGTCGATCGACGAGATGAAGCATGCCGACCGGCTGATGGAGCGCATCCTGTTCCTCGACGGTCTGCCCAACCTCCAGGCGCTCGGCCGCCTCCGCGTCGGCGAAAACCTGACCGAGGTGCTGCGCGCCGATCTCGATCTGGAGCTGGAGGCGCTGCCCGTGCTGCGCGAGGGCATCGCGCACTGCGAAGTCGTGCGGGATTATGTGACGCGCGACCTGCTGCGCTCGATCCTCGACAGCGAGGAGGAGCATGTCGACTTCCTCGAGAAGCAGTTCGACAAGATTGAGGCGATGGGGCTGCAGAACTATGTGCAGCTGGAGAGCAAGGCGACCGAAGACTAGGCGGTGGCCACCGCGGCGCGGCGCGTGATCATCATCAGCGCCGCGTAGCCGACGACGCTAAGCGCGATGGACGTAGGGCCGGTGCCCGGAACCAGGTTTGCGACCAGGTTGGGCAAGCCCACGAGCCCGAGGTAGATCAGCAGGCCCGCCGGCCAGCCGAAGCGGTCGTCGAGCAAGTGGTGAAAGTGATTGCGGTCGCCATCGAAGGGCGACTTGCCGAGCCGCACCCGGATCGACATCAGGCGGATCGTATCGAGCACGGGAACGATGAACATGACGACAACGGCGTCGGCGCGAAGCCCCGTGCCTTGGGCGTAGACGTCGATCGCCAGCAGCCCGAACAGCGCCGACAGGCCGTAGCTTCCGCCATCGCCGAGAAACAGCAGCCCGCGAAGGTTGAACCACATCAACACGAGGAGCGCGGCGACGGCGGCGGCGAGAATCGGCCAGAGCGACACCGGCGCATGGGCAAGCAGGACCATCGCCCAGATCAGGCTCAGGCCGATCACCAGCCCGTTCTTGCCGTCGGCCATGTTGATCGCGTTGATCAAGCCGATCATGCAGAGCAGCGAAAACAGGCCGCCCCAGCGCCCGAGCGAGATCGGCGCCCATCCCGAGAAGTGCAGCGACTCGAGCACGAAGCGGGTATCGAAGACCATCACGGCGATCAGGATCGCCGCCGACAATCCCAGGCGCACTCTGGGAGAAAGCTGGTGACGGTCATCCCCCACGCCGATCACGTACATCGCGAACACGGCGAAGGCGAGCCAGCCGAAATGATCGGCGTTCGAGAGGTTGCTGGCATTGTTGGCGAGTTGGCTGAGGAGCGCCGCTCCGACGACCGACAGCGCCACCGCGAGCCCGCCGACCAGCGGCGTGGGCCGCGCATGAAGCTTGCGACCGCCACTCGGATCGGGGCTGTCGACGAGACGCAGGGCGCGCGCGATCGCCTTCGCCTGATGGCCGACGAGCGCGCTAAGGACCATCGCCAAAACGGCGGTGACGACGCTCAGGGCAATCACGCTTCACTCCCTTTTTCGCGCTGCCACCGCCGCCCTCTTCGGGACATCCGGTGACGTCAGCGCCCTGACGCCGCATCCAATTCATTTCCGGGCGACGACTTTGGCCGCCCGGCGCGACCCAGTATCCGGCGGCAGCGACGCCAGCCGGAAGCCCGCGCCTTGCCGCAATTCGAGGCAAAAGGCTAGTTTGAACTCGCCTCGGCCGGTGAAACCACTCGCACTGCTTCGAGCCGCAAACGCTTCACGATGTGTTTGGCCGCATGGCCATCGCCGAATGGCATCCGGACCTGCGCCATCGCGTCATAGGCCGACCGATTATCGAGCAGTCGTGACACAACGGCGACGATCGTGGTCTCGTCGGTGCCGACGAGCAGCGCCGCGCCGGCGTCCAACGCTTCCGGCCGCTCCGTCGAGGCACGCGTGACCAGCACTGGCGCGCCGAGCGCCGGGGCCTCCTCCTGAATGCCGCCGCTGTCGGTGATGATCAGGGTCGAGCGCCGCATCAGAAGGAGGCACGCGGGATAGGAAAGCGGCGGCAGCAGCCGTATCGAGGGCTGCCCGGTCAGCAGGTCCGCGAACTCGCGCAGCGCCGGGTTCGGATGCAGCGGGAGAACAACCTCGACATCGCCCCTGGCCGCGATTCGCCTAAGCGCCGAAGCAACCCGATGAAGACCGGAGCCATGGTTTTCCCGACGATGGCCAGTGACAAAGATGAGCCGCTTTTCCGTTGTAACGGAAGCGATCTCCCGCTCCGCCGCCGCGCGCAACGACGGCTCCGCGTCAAGGCGAGCCATCATCGCAAGCAACGCGTCAACCGCGGTGTTGCCCGTTACCGCCGATATACCTTCGATCACACCTTCCGCCCGCAAGTTCTCCGCGGCAAGCGGCGTAGGCGGGAAATGCAGGTCGGCAAGCCTGGTGATCGCTCGGCGGTTGCCCTCTTCCGGCCATGGCGCGCTGAGGTCGCCGGTCCTCAACCCGGCCTCGACGTGCGCCAGCCGGACGCGGCAGCCCCGTGCCGCCACGGCAGCGGCGTAGGCGCTCGTCGTGTCCCCCTGAACGATCACCCAATCGGGGCGGACGACATCGATGACCCAGCCAACGCGTTCGGTGACCGCCGCCGCCAGCCGATCCAGTGAAGGCCCGGCGTCCATGAGATCGAGTTCGAAATCGGGCCTTATGTCGAGCCATTGCAGGGCCTGGTCGAGCAATTCTCGGTGTTGCCCCGTCGAGCAGACGGCGCTGTCGATGTCGGCCGCATCGAGCGCGCGCAGGACAGGCGCGAGCTTGATCGCTTCCGGCCGCGTGCCGAGCACCACCAGGACCCGCATCCGCCCTTCCTCCATGGCGCGACTCTACGGGATTTCAACGCCGCGAAGGACCGGCCAACCGGACGGGCGCCCTTGTGGGGCGGTGGGGCCCATCCCTATAAGCCGCGCCCGTGGACAGCCGTGCTCCGAGCCGCGTGATCGCCGTCGATGGACCAGCCGCATCGGGCAAGGGGACGATCGCGCGCGCGCTGGCGCGGCATTACCAACTGCCTCACCTCGACACCGGGTCGCTCTATCGCGCGGTCGGCCTCGCGCTGCTTTTGGAGGGCGCGGACACCAGTGACGCCGTGGCCGCCACCGCCGCGGCGCGCGATTTCCACTATGAGCTTCTCTCGGCCCACGCGCTCCGCGAAGCGCGGACGTCGCAGGCGGCTTCGATCGTCGCGGCGCACCCGGGCGTGCGGGCCGCGCTCCTCGAACGCCAGCGCGCCTTCGCGGCGTTGCCCGGCGGCGCGGTGCTGGACGGGCGCGACATCGGAACCGTGATCGCGCCGGACGCGGTCGCCAAGCTGTTCGTCACCGCCACCCCAGAGGTTCGCGCCGAGCGCCGCCGCGCCGAGCTCGCCTCCCGGGGCGAGCACCGGCCGTTCGAGCAGGTCCTCGCCGACATCCTGGCCCGCGACGCCCGCGACGCGGGCCGCGAGATTGCCCCCACCGCGCAGGCGGCAGACGCGATCTTGCTCGATACGAGCGATCTCGCTATAGACGCCGCCGTCCGGCGGGCTGTCGAGCTCGTGGAAGCCAGGATAAATCGCTAGGCGCGCGGGGCCGGTCAGGCCACCGATGCGCTTTCGCCGCTTTACCCGAACGTGGACATTGAAGCGCGCGGCATGGTGCCGTGTGCGCAGACCGCCGGAGACAACCGGCCGGCCTGAAACGAGAGAGACATCATCTACATGGCAACTGCCGCCCAGCCCACCCGTGACGATTTCGCAGCCATGCTCGAGCAGAGCCTCGGCGAAGGCGGGAGCTTCGAGGGACGTGTCGTCAAGGGCACCGTCACCGCGATCGAAAACGACATGGCGATCATCGACGTCGGCCTGAAGTCCGAAGGGCGCGTCGCGCTCCGCGAGTTCGCCGCCCCCGGCCAGAAGGCCGAGATTTCGGTCGGCGACGAGGTCGAGGTGTTCGTCGACCGGGTCGAGAACAGCCACGGCGAGGCGATGCTGTCGCGCGACCGCGCGCGCCGCGAAGAGGCGTGGGACAAGCTCGAGAAGCAGTATGAGGCCGGCGAGCGCGTCGACGGCATCATCTTCGGCCGCGTCAAGGGCGGCTTCACCGTCGACCTTCAGGGCGCCGTCGCGTTCCTGCCGGGCAGCCAGGTCGACATCCGCCCGGTTCGCGACGTCACCCCGCTGATGGGCGTGCCGCAGCCGTTCCAGCTGCTGAAGATGGACAGGAAGCGCGGCAACATCGTCGTCTCGCGCCGCTCGATCCTCGAAGAAACCCGCGCCGAGCAGCGTTCGGGCCTGATCCTGTCGCTCGCCGAGGGCCAGATCATCGACGGCGTCGTCAAGAACATCACCGACTACGGCGCCTTCGTCGACCTGGGCGGTATCGACGGCCTGCTCCACGTCACCGACATGAGCTACAAGCGCGTCGGGCATCCGTCCGAGGTTCTGAATATCGGCGACACCATCAAGGTGCAGATCGTCCGCATCAACCGCGAGACGCAGCGCATCTCGCTCGGCATGAAGCAGCTCGAGACCGATCCGTGGGCGGCGGCATCCGCCAAATACCCGGTCGGCGGCAAGTTCACCGGCCGCGTTACCAACATCACCGAGTACGGCGCGTTCGTCGAGCTCGAGCCCGGCGTCGAGGGCCTTGTCCACGTGTCCGAGATGTCGTGGGTCAAGAAGAACGTCCACCCGGGCAAGATCGTCTCGACATCGCAGGAGGTTGACGTCCTCGTGCTCGAGGTCGACGAGGAGAAGCGCCGCATTTCGCTCGGCCTCAAGCAGGCCCAGCAGAACCCGTGGGAAGCCTTTGCCGATACCCACCCGATCGGCTCGATCGTCGAAGGCGAAGTCAAGAACGCCACCGAGTTCGGCCTGTTCATCGGCCTCGAGGGCGACGTCGACGGCATGGTCCACATGTCCGACATCGCGTTCGGCCTGACCGGCGAGCAGGCGCTCGCGCAGCATCACAAGGGCGAGACCGTGAAGGCGGTCGTGCTCGATGTCGATGTCGAGAAGGAGCGCATCTCGCTCGGCATGAAGCAGGTCGGCGGCGCCGAATCCGGCGGCAGCACGGCGAGCAGCGCCGGCGCCGGCGCGGGCGAGGTCCGCAAGGGCCAGATCGTCACCGCAACCGTCATGGCGGTCCGCGATGCCGGCCTCGACGTCCAGATCGGCGAGAGCGGCATGACGGGCTTCATCCGCCGCGCCGATTTGAGCCGCGACCGCGACGAGCAGCGCCCCGACCGCTTCCAGGTCGGCCAGAAGCTCGACGCGACCGTGACCGGCTTCGACAAGGGCAAGCAGCCGACGCTGTCGATCAAGGCCAAGGAAATGGCCGAGGAGAAGGCGGCCGTCGCGCAATACGGCTCGTCCGACTCGGGCGCGTCGCTTGGCGATATCCTCGGCGCGGCGCTCAACAAGGCGCGCGAGGGCGACAAGTCCTGATCGCATTGTTCTGACGCGAAATCGCACCCCGTCGGTTCGTCCGGCGGGGTGCTTTTGCGTCCAGACGACCTCGAACCTTGATTCCCTAACCTAAATTGGCCAATCTCGGCACGCGGGGCGTACGGGCCGCAACGGACGAGGAAACAATGATAAGGTCCGAGCTTGTGGCGAGCGTGGCGCAGGCCAATCCCCACCTCAGCCATCGCGATGTCGAGCGTGTCGTCGGCACGGTGTTCGATTCGATCATCAGCGCGCTGGCCACCGGCGGGCGGGTCGAACTGCGCGGCTTCGGAGCCTTCTCGACGCGGGGCCGCGATGCGCGCACAGGCCGCAACCCGCGCACCGGCGAGGCCGTGCCGGTCGACGCCAAGCGCGTGCCCTATTTCAAGCCGGGCAAGGAACTGCGCGAGCGCCTCAACGCCGACGGCGAGTAGCGCCGGCCTCCCGCCTCCGCTATCACGGGCGCCATGCGCTTCCTGACACTCCTGACCTTCTTGGTTTTCGCGCTCGCGCTCGCCTGGTTTTCGGCCCAGAATTGGGGACCGGCGCCAGTGACGCTCAATCTATGGCCGCCCTATCAGCTGGTGATCCGGCTGCCGGTATTGATGGTGGCCTGCGTACTCGCCGGCTGGCTGCCGACGACGGCGCTTCATTCGATCAGCGCGTGGCGGCTGCGTCGGAAGCTTGTCCGCACCGAGCGCGCGCTCGAATCGACGCGCAGCGTCGGGATCGCAGGCGTGGGCGAACCGTTCGAAATGCCGGTTCTGAAATCACGCGCGCCGGGCGCCCCCGCGCCGGGCGGCTTCGTGCCGCCGGTGATCCCGACGCCACCGTCCGACGGGATATGACGAACCCGATCTTCGTCGCCCTCGACACGCCCGACCTTGAACAGGCTGAGGCGCTCGCGCGGGCCGTCGCGCCGCACGTCGGCGGGCTGAAGCTTGGCCTCGAGTTCTTCATGGCGAACGGCCCCGCCGGGGTACGGGCCATCGCGCGACTCGGCGCGCCGGTTTTCCTCGACGTCAAGCTGCACGACATCCCGAACACCGTCGCCGGCGCCATGCGGTCGCTCCGCCCGCTCGGGCTCGCCATCGTCAACGTCCACGCGGCCGGCGGCTCGGCGATGATGGCGGCGGCGCGCGAGGCGATGGACCCGGCGACCAAGGTCATCGCCGTGACGGTACTGACCTCGCTCGACGCGAGCGACCTGGCAGCGATCGGCGTGCCGGACGAGGCGGGCACGCAGGTCGGGCGGTTGGCCAGGTTGGCGAAGGGCGCGGGGCTCGACGGGGTCGTCTGCTCGGCGCACGAGACGGCGGCGGTCCGCGCGGCATGGCCCGACGGCCATCTCGTCGTTCCCGGCATACGCCCGACGGGCGCTGCGATCGGCGACCAGAAGCGCGTGATGACGCCGCGAGAGGCGATGAACGCCGGCGCGTCGATCCTCGTTGTTGGCCGCCCGATCACCGGGGCGGCCGACCCCGCCGAGGCGGCGCGGGCGATCGCCGCCGCGCTCAACTAGGAGAAGCCGATGTCGAGGGTTGTCGAGGTCCGCAAGGAAAGCGTCCGCGCCGGCGTCGGCTTCGGATCGGCGCTGGCGATGGTGATCAGCTACACCAATTACCATTCGATCCTGTGGGCGATCGTTCACGGCTTCTTCTCGTGGTTCTACGTGATCTACTTCGCCGTCGTGCACCGATGACCGAGGTGAAGATCTGCGGGCTGAGCGAGCCCGTGACACTCGACGCGGCGGTGAAGGCGCGCGCCGACCACATCGGCTTTATGTTCTTTCCAGCCTCGCCGCGAAACGTCACGCCCGCGCTGGCCGCGAATTTGGCCGCGCGGGTGCCTAACTCGATCGGCCGGGTCGGCGTGTTCGTCGATGCCGACAATGCGCTGCTGGAGGCGGCGGTCGGCGCGGGGCGGCTGAGCGCGGTGCAGTTGCATGGACAGGAGAGCGCGTCTCGGGTCGCGGCGGTGCGCGAGCGGTTCGGCGTCCCGGTCTGGAAGGCGGTCGCGGTTCGGACGCGCGCCGATATCGAGGCGGCAAAGGCGTTCCGAGGCGTAGCCGAACGCCTGCTGTTCGACGCCAAGGCGCCGGAGGGCGAGGCGCTGCCCGGCGGCAATGGCCTGCGCTTCGACTGGCATCTGCTTGAAGGGATCGACATCGGCATCGACTGGGTCCTGTCGGGCGGGCTCGATGCCGACAGCGTCGGCGAGGCGATCCGCATCACGAAAGCCTCGGCGGTCGACGTTTCGAGCGGCGTCGAGGATGCGCGCGGCGTCAAGTCGGTTGCCAAGATCGCGGCGTTCGTGAATGCGGTGCGGCAATCATGAACGCACCCTCGCTCCGCTCCTTTCCCGATGCGCGCGGCCACTTCGGCGACTTCGGCGGCCGCTATGTCGCCGAGACGCTGATGCCGCTGATCCTGTCGCTGGAGGAGGCCTATCGCGCCGCGCAGGCCGACCCGGCGTTCACCGCCGAGTTCGAGCATCTGCTGACGCATTATGTCGGCCGCCCCAGCCCGCTCTATTTCGCCGAGCGGCTGACCGAGCATTTGGGGGGGGCCAAGATCTACCTGAAGCGCGACGAGCTCAACCATACCGGCGCGCACAAGATCAACAATTGCATCGGCCAGATCCTGCTGGCGCGGCGGATGGGCAAGACGCGGATCATCGCCGAGACCGGCGCGGGCCAGCACGGCGTCGCCACCGCCACCGTCGCCGCGCGCTTCGGGCTCCCTTGCGTCATCTACATGGGCGCCAAGGACATCGAGCGGCAGTCGCCGAACGTCTTCCGGATGAAGCTGCTGGGCGCCGAGGTCCGTCCCGCGACCTCGGGGCGCGGCACGCTCAAGGACGCGATGAACGAGGCGATGCGCGACTGGGTCGCGAACGTCGAGGACACCTTCTATATCATCGGCACCGCCGCCGGACCGCACCCCTATCCCGAGCTGGTGCGCGACTTCCAGTCGGTGATCGGGCGCGAGGCGAAGGCCCAGCTGCACGAGGCCGAAGGCCGTCTGCCCGACCTGCTGATCGCGGCGATCGGCGGCGGATCGAACGCCATCGGGCTGTTCCATCCCTTCCTCGACGACGCTTCGGTCAAGATGATCGGGGTCGAGGCGGCGGGCCATGGCCTCGAAGGCAACGAGCATGCCGCCTCGCTCGCCGGCGGACGGCCGGGGGTGCTCCACGGCAACAAGACCTACCTGCTGCAGGACGAGGACGGCCAGATCCTCGAAGGCCATTCGATCTCGGCCGGGCTCGACTATCCGGGCATCGGGCCGGAGCATAGCTGGCTGCACTCGATCGGCCGGGTCGATTATCATTCGGCGACCGACCTCGACGCGCTGGAGGCGTTCAAGCTGCTCTGCCGGCTGGAGGGAATCATCCCTGCGCTGGAGCCGGCGCATGCGCTGGCGGTGGTCAGCCGCGTTGCACCGACGATGCGAAAGGACGAGATCATCGTCGCGAATTTATGCGGACGCGGCGACAAGGACATCTTCACGGTGGCCGAAGCGCTGGACGTGAAAATCTGATGGCGAACCGGCTGACCAACGCCTTTGCCGCGGCGCGCGCCGAGGGCCGCGCGGCGTTCGTGACGTTCGTCACGGCGGGCGACCCGGAGCCCGGCATGTCGGCCGCAGTGCTGCGCGCGCTCGTCGCGGGCGGCGCGGATGTCGTCGAGCTCGGCGTGCCGTTCACCGATCCGATGGCCGACGGGCCGGCGATCCAGGCCGGGAATATCCGGGCGCTAAACGCCGGTGCGACGCTCAGGGGCGTGCTGGCGATGGTGCGCGACTTCCGGCGCGACAACCAGACGACTCCGATCGTGCTGATGGGCTATTTCAATCCACTCCTCGCTTATGGCGTTGACCGCTTCGCCGAGGATGCGGCGGAGATTGGAGTCGACGGGCTGATCGTCGTCGACGTGCCGCCCGAGGAGGATGACGCGCTGGGGCCGCAGCTTCGCGCCAAGGGGCTGGACCTGATCCGGCTCGCGACTCCGACCACCGACACGGTCCGCATGCCGGTTGTGCTCGAAGGAGCGTCGGGGTTCGTCTATTATGTCGCGGTGGCGGGGATCACCGGGACGGCTTCGGCTGGCGAGGCGGATGTGGCGGCGGCGGTCAGGCGATTGAAGGAAAAGACCAGCTTGCCGATCGCGGTCGGCTTCGGCATTCGCACGCCCGAGCAGGCGGCGGCGATCGCGCGCCATGCCGACGGAGTCGTCGTTGGCTCGGCGATCGTCTCGATGATCGGCGAGGCGCACGCGAGCCAGGCCAACGACCTGCCCGAGCGGGTCGAGGCCTTCGTCCGCTCGCTCGCCGACGCCGTTCGCACCGCGCGCCGGAGGGAGGCCGCATGAGCTGGCTCACCCGCCTCCGCCCCCGCCTCGCCTTCCTCGAGAAGCGCGACACGCCCGACAACCTCTGGCACAAGTGCAAGAGCTGCGGCGCGATGGTGTTCCGCAAGGAACTGGTCGAGAACCTTTCGGTCTGCCCGAAGTGCGACCACCACGAGCGCATCGGGCCGGAGGAGCGCTACGGCCAGGTCTTCGACGGCGGCACGATGCGCAAGCTGCCCGTCCCCGGCGTCGTCGAGGACCCGCTGAAGTTCCGCGACCAGAAGCGCTATACCGACCGCATCAAGGCCGCCAGGGCCGCGACCGGCGACCCCGAGGCGTTCGCGCTGGCCGAGGGCAAGATCGGCGGAGTCACCGCCGTCGTCGGAGTCCAGAACTTCGCCTTCATGGGCGGATCGATGGGCCTTGGCGTCGGCGAAGCGTTTCTCGCCGGTGCGCGCGCCGCCGTCGCCGCTCGCGCGCCGTACATCGTGTTCACGGCCGCCGGCGGGGCGCGCATGCAGGAGGGCATCCTGAGCCTGATGCAGATGCCGCGCACCACCGTCGCGATCGCCGAGCTGCGCGAGGCGGGATTGCCCTACATCGTCGTTCTCACCGACCCCACCACCGGCGGCGTCACCGCCTCTTACGCGATGCTCGGCGACGTGCAGATCGCGGAGCCCGGCGCGCTGATCGGCTTCGCGGGCCAGCGAGTGATCGAGAACACCATCCGCGAGAAGCTGCCCGAGGGCTTCCAGCGCGCGGAATATCTCTACGACCACGGCATGCTCGACATGGTCACGCACCGGCGGGAGCTGAAGGCGACGCTGGCGCGGCTGGTGTCGATGCTCTCAAAGGCTGCGGCGTAAGTGACAACCGCAGTCGTCATCCCCTCTCCCCTTCAGGGGAGGGGTAGGGGTGGGGAACAGCCTCTCCACCAGCATTGGCGCGGCCGGAGAGGCCCGCCCCACCCCTACCCCTCCCCTGAAGGGGAGGGGCGAAGGACGATGTGATGTTCCCCGGGGCGAGCTCGGACAATCCGGCGCTCGACGCGCTGCTGAAAGAGGCGCTGGCGCTCCACCCGCAGGTCATGGACCTGTCGCTGGAGCGCATCGCGCGGCTGCTGAAGCGCCTCGGCGACCCGCACGAGCATCTGCCGCCGGTGTTCCACGTCGCCGGCACCAACGGCAAGGGGTCGACCGTCGCCTTCCTGCGTGCCTGCCTCGAAGCGTCGGGGCGGCGCGTCCACGCCTATACCAGCCCGCACCTCGTGCGCTTCAACGAGCGCATCCGGCTCGCCGGCAATTTGATCGACGACGCGACGCTGATCGCGCTGCTGCGCGACGTGCTGGCGCTGAACGGCGGCGAGGCGGTGACCTTCTTCGAGGTGACGACCGCGGTCGCGCTGCTCGCCTTCTCGCGCCACCCGGCGGACGCCTGCATCCTCGAGGTCGGGCTCGGCGGGCGGCTCGATGCGACCAACGTCATCGCGCGGCCGGCGGTGACGGGGATCGCGCAGCTCGGGCTCGACCATCAGCAATATCTGGGCGAGTCCATCCTCGACATCGCGGGCGAGAAGGCTGGGATCGCCAAGCCCGGCGTGCCGCTGGTGATCGGCCGCTATCCCAAGACCGTGACCGCCAGGGTCGGCGAGGTGGCGGGGCCGATCGGCGCCAAGCTGATCGTGCGCGGGCTCGACTGGGACGCCGCCACCTATGAGGGCCAGCTGCACTATCGCGACACCTCGCTGAAGGTCGCCCTGCCCTTCCCGCGCCTGGCCGGGGCCCACCAACTCGACAACGCCGGGCTCGCGATCGCGATGCTGCGCCACCAGAACGCGCTGCCGATGCCCGACGCGGCGTTCAGGGCGGGGATGGGCTGGGCGGAATGGCCGGCGCGGCTGCAGAAGCTCGACATCGGGCCGTTGACGCAGGGCCTGCCCGCCGGAAGCGAGGTCTGGCTCGACGGCGGCCACAATCCGGCGGCGGCGCGGGTGATCGTCGATGCCTTTCGCGGCCACAACCTCGCCGAACGGCCGTTCCACCTGATCGTCGGGCTGCTGTCGGCGAAGGACGCGGGTGGCTTCCTGAAGCCCTTCGCCGGCCGCGCCACCGCGATCCACGCCGTGCCGATCGAGGGGCATGAGCATCATGCGCCCGAAACGCTGGTGCAGGTGGCGCGTGACACGAGCGTTCCCGCCGAGGCCGCCCTGTCTGTGCAGGAGGCGCTGAGCCGCATCGCGCGCGCCGCCGACCGCGCGCGGCCGCCGGTGATCCTGATCGCCGGCTCGCTCTATCTGGCGGGCGAAATGCTGGCGGCGAACGGGCAGATCCCCGCCTGAGGGACCCATCTCGCGGCCCGGACGTTCTTAACCTGGGTCATAATCAACAACCGAAGCGAGACTCCCTATGAAATCGACGATCATACTGGCCGCCGCGTCGTTCGCGGTGCTGGCCGCCCCGACCGCCGCCTTTGCCGGCGACCGCGACAAGATCAGCGGCCACGAGCTTCGCAAGGACCAGGCGAATGTCGCCAAGCAGGAGCAGGACCTTCGCGAAGCGCAGGCCTATGGCAGCAACAAGGATGTGCGGAAGCAGGAGAAGGACCTGCGTCAGGCGCACAAGGAACTGCGTCAGGACCGCCGCGACGCCTATCGCGCCGGCGTCTACGCCCGCCCGGCCGGCTATCGCGACCGCGCCTGGGCGAACGGCGACCGCCTGCCCTCGTCCTATTACGCGCGCACTTATTGGGTCGAGCCGACCCGCTATAGCCTGGCGCCGGTCTACAACGGCGACCGCTGGGTCCGCGTCAACCGCGACGTCGTCCGCGTCTCGCCGAACGGCACCGTCCGCGAAGTTCGCCGGAACTGGTTCTACTGAGCTGACTGGTGGCGGGCTGCGAGCCCGCCACCAGACTCGCCGTCATCCGGCCGACAAGTTGGAGCGATGACGGTTTGCCCGCTAAGGCCGCTCGCATGAACGGCTGGCTGATCATCGACAAACCGCTTGGGCTGTCCTCCGCGCAGGTCGTGGGCGCGGTGAAGCGCATTTTGCGCGAAGCGGGAATCCCCAAAACCCGGATCGGCCATGGCGGGACTCTCGACCCGCTGGCGACCGGCGTGCTGCCGATCGCGCTGGGCGAGGCGACCAAGCTCGCCGGGCGGATGCTGGAAGCGACCAAGGGCTACAGCTTCACCGTGGCGTTCGGCACCGCGACCTCGACCGACGACGGCGAGGGCGAGGTTGTGGAAACCTCCGACGTGCGGCCGCCGCGCGCGGCGATCGAGGCGGCGTTGCCGGCGTTCACCGGGTCGATCGCGCAGGTGCCGCCGATCTATTCGGCGCTCAAGGTTGGCGGGCAGCGGGCCTATGCGCTAGCGCGGGCGGGCGAGGCGGTGGTGCTGGCGGAGCGGCATGTGACGATTCTCAGTTTGACCGTCCACGCGGAACAATCCCCTCCCCAGCGGGGAGGGGTAGGGGTGGGGAGCGACACGGGCGTGGAGCTCGGCGCCTCATGGCCCGGCGGCGCACCCCACCCCTGCCCCTCCCCTTCAGGGGAGGGGATTTTTGAAAAAGGGGTGGGGTTGGAGGAGGCGACCTTCGACGTCCTCTGCTCCAAAGGCACCTATGTCCGCAGCCTGGCGCGCGACATCGCGCGGGCGCTCGGCACCGTCGGGCATGTCTCGATGCTGCGGCGTACGAAGGCGGGGCCGTTCGACCTCGCCCAGGCGATTTCTCTGGACAATCTGGCGGCGCTCGGGCAGAGCGCGCGCCTTGAACAGGCATTGTTGCCGCTGGCGGCTGGACTGGACGACATCCCGGTTCTCCCCGTCGAACCCGAACAGGCTGCTTTTCTCCGCAGGGGTCAGCAGCTGGCCGGGCGCCCCGATATCACCGGGCTCCATCTCGCGACCGACCAGTCTGTTCCGGTCGCGCTGGTCGATGTTTCGATCATGGGAGTGCGCGTGGTGAGGGGCTTCAACCTTCAGTAGGAGATCCCGATGTCGATCACTGCCGAGCGCAAGAGCGCTCTTATTCAAGAACATGCCCGCGAAGCCAACGACACCGGTTCGCCTGAAGTCCAGGTCGCCATCCTGTCGGAGCGCATCGCCAACCTCACCGAGCATTTCAAGACGCACGCGAAGGACAACCACTCGCGCCGCGGCCTGCTGATGCTCGTCAACAAGCGCCGTTCGCTGCTCGACTATCTGAAGGGCAAGGACGAGGGACGCTATTCAGCTCTCATCGCGAAGCTCGGGCTTCGCAAGTAATCCCAAGGGCGCCCGCGTGGCGCCCTTGTCGTATCCGTGGGTCTGCGCAATTCGGCGCGCCGCGGTGGGCGACAATTCGCCCTTAGCCGCGCGGGCCGGCTTTCAGCCCGCACAGAGGCCTCTCGCCGCGATCTGCGCGCCGGGAGTGAAGGAAACCAGATGTTCGATATCCAGAAAGTTGAAACCCAGTGGGGCGGCAAGACGCTCACGCTGGAGACGGGCCGCGTCGCCCGCCAGGCCGACGGCGCGGTTCTCGCGACGCTCGGCGAGACCGTGGTGCTGTGCGCCGTGACGGCCGCGCGCTCGGTCAAGGAAGGGCAGGATTTCTTCCCGCTCACTGTCCACTATCAGGAGAAGTATTCGGCCGCGGGACGCATCCCCGGCGGCTTCTTCAAGCGTGAGCGCGGCGCGACCGAGAAGGAGACTCTGACGAGCCGCCTGATCGACCGCCCGATCCGGCCGTTGTTCCCGGATGGGTTTTATAACGAAATCAATGTGATCTGCCAGGTCTTGTCGTACGACGGCGAGAATGAGCCGGATATTTTGGCGATGGTTGCGGCTTCGGCTGCTCTCACCATTTCCGGTGTGCCGTTCATGGGGCCGATCGGGGCTGCTCGGGTTGGGTATGTGGATGGTCAGTACATTCTGAACCCGACGCTGGCCGAGACCAAGACGGGTGAGCTCGATCTCGTCGTCGCGGCGACGGGTGCGGCGGTGATGATGGTCGAGTCCGAAGCCAAGGAGCTTTCGGAAGAGGTCATGCTCGGCGCGGTGATGTTCGCTCACAAGGCGTGCGGCACCGTGGTCAACGCGATCATCGACCTGGCCGAAAAGGCCGCCAAGGATCCGTGGGAAATGGCCGCCCAGGCCGACCTCTCGGCCGCCAAGGACAAGCTCAAGAAGTTGATCGGCACCGACATCGCCGCCGCCTACAAGGTGACCGACAAGTCGAAGCGCTCGGGCCTCCTCAACGAGGCGCGCGCCAAGGGCAAGGCGGCGTTCGCCGACGCCGCCCCGCAGGACCAGATGGCCGCCGGCAAGCTGATGAAGAAGCTGGAGGCCGAGATCGTCCGCGGTGCCATCCTGAAGGACGGCACTCGCATCGACGGCCGCACCACCACGCAGATCCGCCCGATCGAGGCGATGGTGAGCTTCCTGCCGCGCACCCACGGCTCGGCGCTGTTCACGCGCGGCGAGACGCAGGCGATCTGCACGACCACGCTCGGCACCAAGGACGCCGAGCAGATGATCGACGGCCTGACCGGGCTCTCCTACGAGAACTTCATGCTGCACTATAACTTCCCGCCCTATTCGGTCGGCGAGGTCGGGCGTTTCGGGGCTCCCGGCCGCCGCGAGGTCGGCCACGGCAAGCTCGCCTGGCGCGCGCTTCACCCGGTGCTGCCGGCGAAGGAGGACTTCCCCTATACGATCCGCGTGCTCTCCGACATCACCGAGTCGAACGGCTCGTCGTCGATGGCGACGGTGTGCGGCGGCAGCCTCAGCATGATGGACGCGGGCGTGCCGCTGAAGCGCCCGGTCTCGGGCATCGCGATGGGCCTGATCCTGGAAGGCAAGGACTTCGCCGTCCTCTCCGACATCCTGGGCGACGAGGATCACCTCGGCGACATGGACTTCAAGGTCGCCGGCACGTCCGAGGGCATCACGACGATGCAGATGGACATCAAGATCGCCGGCATCACCGAAGAGATCATGCGCGCGGCGCTTGAGCAGGCCAAGGCCGGCCGCGCGCACATTCTGGGCGAAATGGCGAAGGCGCTGGGCGAGACCCGCACCGAGCTGAGCGCCCACGCGCCGCGCATCGAGACGATGCAGATCGACAAGTCGAAGATCCGCGAAGTCATCGGCACCGGCGGCAAGGTGATCCGCGAGATCACCGCGACGACGGGCGCCAAGGTCGACATTGACGACGAAGGCCTGATCAAGGTGTCGTCGTCCGACAACGCGCAGATCGAGGCCGCGATGGCGTGGATCCGCGGCATCGTCGAGGAGCCCGAGGTCGGCAAGGTCTACACCGGCAAGGTCGTCTCGATGGTCGATTTCGGCGCGTTCGTGAACTTCATGGGCGCGAAGGACGGCCTGGTTCACATCTCCGAGATCAAGAACGAGCGCGTCGCCAAGGTCCAGGAGGTCCTCGAGGAGGGCCAGCAGGTCAAGGTCAAGGTGCTCGGCATCGACGACCGCGGCAAGGTGCGCCTCTCGATGCGCCTCGTCGACCAGGAGACCGGCGCCGAGATCGAGGACACCCGCCCGCCCCGCGAAGGCGGCGAGCGCTCGGAGCGCGGCCCCCGCCGTGAAGGCGGCGACCGCGACCGTGGTCCCCGTCGTGACGGCGGTGATCGCGGCCCGCGCCGCGACGGTGGCGGCGATCGCGGCCCGCGCCGTGACGGCGGCGACCGCGGCCCCCGCAGCGAGGGCGACCGCCCCCGCCGCGACGACCGCCCCGCGCAGGAGCCCGACGGCAGCAACGCGCCGCTGCCGGCGTTCCTGACTGGGAACGACGACTAAAGACTATCGGTGGCGTTCAGCTGCTGAAAGACAAGGAGGGCTCCGCGAGCGATCGCGGAGCCTTTTTTGTCCGTTCGCCAATTCGCCAGAGCGCGCGATTATGTGAGAATGGTCGGCAAATGATGAGCCGCCGCCTCTAAACCATGATAGATTTGTCCGGACGATTGACCAATGGCGGCGAGAGCGCTCGTGCCGGTCTGCGCGCTCTTAAGCCAACCCAGAACTGTGGCTACCATTCCCTTGGTCGGAGCCTTGATAGCCTGTTCGACTAGCGCCTTTCCCTTTGTGACATCTTCATCGACCGGAAATTTGTGGAGTTCGGCCAAGAGTTGCTTGAGCAAATCGCTCGCTAGTTGGATGGCTTCCTGTTGATTGTTTATTGTAACTGAGCCTTCGTTGCCAGTACCGGTGTTAGAGATTCCGCCCGCGTTCACGGTAGCATTGAAATTCTGGGTGTTGTTCACGTTGTTCCCCGCGATATGAGTGAAAAGATCGGGATCACCCGTTTGTAAGGCGATCTTCCTAAGGTCGAGAGACAAGTCATTATCCCGACAAGCTGCCTCTAGACGTGCTCGCAGAATCGAGTTTGGGCTTGATTGGCGGTAAGCACGATCGACTTCCTCGCGATATCCGTTGCTTTCGCCAGCGTAAGCAGCCATATGCTCAAGAAGTTTTTCGCGTATGGCCAAGTCTGTTTCGTCGAGCATCCAATCAATTACGGTCATATCTAGAGAGTCAAAGAAAATGTCGCGAAGCCCAATGGCGACGCCCTCTCTGACTTCTGTATGCTTACTGCCCGAGCCCTCAACAATAAGCTCGTTATGAGCGATCGCCAGCCCCGGCGTCTTAGTCAAAACGCGATATGCCCATGCTTGGACGTTCGGCGGCAAGCCGCTGAAAAGTGCGGGCGGCACTCTGACATTACTGAGAGAGAGGTCAGGATTTTCCACTGTGGCCCAAAACGAATATTGAGCAACGATGGCATCCGAATGAGTATTTAGATCGCCGATCACGTCATTATACGCGTGTCGAGGTGAGAACAGCAACTTAGGTGCTTTTTGTAAACCTATTAGGAGTGTGGCCGATTTCAATTCTCCATCACCCGCGCGTGATGGGTTTAACCTTATATCTTCTAGCTCATTGTCAAAGGAGGACGACTGCTGGGCAAGAGCCATTACAACCGCAGGTGAAAGGGTTATGCCTGACCTAGATAGAGCTATAAGAAGTTCACCTTTAGGCAGTATCGTTGCAAGAGCAGTCAGGCCCGCCTCAAACACCTCTGGCACGTCGTAATTATCGCGCCACGCTGCTTCTAAAAATGGAACGTCCTCAGGGGTGCCGATTAGAGCTAAAACGTTAAAGGACCAGCGCTTAACCTTCACGTCCTTTGACGTGAGGTTCATTATTACCAAAGCTTTCGTCTGCACGGACGTTAATCGGAGACCTTTGCGCAGGCGCGAGCATAAACGCTGAAGGGCCTGCTTCTTTGCAGTGTCCCCCTCAGATGTCAGCGTAAGTTCGAGGAATTTAATTTCCTCAGGGCTTATACGCCCTCGGCCTACCGGCCTACTCCCCCTAGCCATTCACTACCCAACCCCAAGAGCTATCCTTTTTGCCTCGGTCAAAACGGCTTTCGACCAAGGATCGAAGTCGTCATGATGGTTGATTGGTGTCCGAAGGTCTAGCCACTGCAAATCGTTTATAGCCAACCTAGAGGTCGTAGGTTCAAACCATTTTGGACATATGCAGCTTACGAGCGCCAACAAATTGCGGGCATTGCCGTTGCTGTCAGGGTAAACAAAAGACTGGAGTTCACTACTGTCCTCCAGAGTCTTCCAAGTATGATGATCATCTAAATCTAAATCACTCGCTAGCGCCTTCAGGCCGCTAGCCACAATGCCATGATCCAAGTGATCAAATAAATTTAGATCGGTATCGACAACCGGAGTATAGAATCCAATCGCACGCTTGCTCAGGAACGTGTCCCTATCTTCCCGGTAGGGGCCGCTTCGGTAGCTCAGCACATGCCCCATCTTGATTACGATTATGAAAGACCAGACGACCACTTCGTCATCTGCGCGCTGACGGGAGCTTGTCGCATAATGGTAATGGCCACGTTCAATGAGGCTCATGATTTCTGGAGTGCAAGCGAGCGCGTCGGACAAAAGTGTTTCTTCGACTGCGCTCTGTTGGAAGGCTAGCGCCCGCCGCTTAGGCAAGTCCCGCTGGCGCCGCCGGGCGATGATGGGCCGGCGTTCTTCACTCGGGATTGTAGGGTCGTTGATAAGTTCCCGAAGGAAAAACCGACCGGGAGCCGTTCTGTAGAATTTGCTAGAATCGCGAAGGCGTAAAATGTTCTCGCTTAGACGAGCCTGAAGCGTCTTATGCTGGGTCCGCCCGCCGATATGAGGCGGTGCCACACCTTCATTGTAAGCTATGCGAAGGATTTGATGGGCACTTAATGCGCGCTTAGTTTGGCGCAGCACCCGCTCGGCAATTGAGAGATAGGTATCCACCGACGATGGCTCCCCACTCTCCATCAAAGCACCCCGCCCCCTCTTTTGCACAGAAGCGTTCAATGCGACAAGCATCCCCATCGCATCAAACTACGTTCGTCGCAGTTTAGGGCCACGCTTCTCCCTGTCCGAAACCTTTGGCCGAGCAATTACGATCCGACAGAGTGTTCGCAAAATGTTCTGTCCTACAGCCCCCGATCCGGCATATCTCGATGGCCTCACTTTGCGGGAGGCGATTCGGGATATGACACAGGCATTTGGCGAGCAGCGGCGGGCGGCGTTCTTGCAGACGCTGGCGGAGACTGGGAACCGGACGATCGCGGCGGCGCGGGCGAAGGTCTCGCATTCGTGGGTGACCTTGCACCAGGCGGAGGATCCGGGGTTTCGCGCGGCGATCGAGGCGGCGGTGGCGGAGGCAAAGGTCGCGCTGGGCAGCGGACGGGGCGAGCGGCGTCTGGCATGGGCGCGAGACTTCGAAGGGCGGAATCGCCGCTCCATAATTAACATTAAGCAATTTTGTCGCAGGCCATTATACAGCCCGAGCGCGGACAGAGAGCCGCCAGCGGGCTTGCCGAGGAGCGCCATGTTCAAGGGTCTGAAGACCATCCGGATGGGAGGGCGCGAAGTCCTGCCGCTCGTCGAGGGCGGCAAGGGCGTGTCGGCGACCAACCACCTGTCGTCGGGCGCCTGGGCGAACGCCGGCGGGGTCGGCACCATCAGCGCGGTCAACGCCGACAGCTTCGACGCCGAGGGCAAGATCGTGCCCCAGGTCTACAAGGCGCTGACCCGGCGCCAGCGCCACGAGGAGCTGGTGGGCTATGCGATCGACGGCGCGGTCGACCAGGTGCGGCGCGCCCACGACATCGCCGGCGGCAAGGGCGCGATCAACATCAACGTGCTGTGGGAAATGGGCGGGGCGCAGCGCATCCTGCATGGTGTGCTGGAGAAGACCAAGGGGCTGGTGAACGGCGTCACCTGCGGCGCGGGGATGCCGTACAAATTGAGCGAGATCGCGGCGTCCTACGGGGTGCATTATTATCCGATCATCTCGTCGGCGCGCGCCTTCCGGGCGCTGTGGAAGCGGGCCTATTCGAAGGCGTCGGAGTGGCTCGGCGCGGTGGTCTATGAGGACCCGTGGCTGGCGGGCGGGCACAACGGGCTGTCGAACGCCGAGGATCCTCGCGCGCCGCAGGACCCCTACCCGCGCGTCAGGGACCTGCGCGCGACGATGCGAGAGGTCGGCATCTCCGACGACGTTCCGATCATCATGGCGGGCGGCGTCTGGTACCTGCGCGAATGGGAGAACTGGATCGACAATCCCGAGCTCGGGACGATCGCCTTCCAGTACGGCACCCGCCCGCTGCTGACGCGGGAGAGCCCGATCCCGGAGACGTGGAAGAGCGAGCTGACGAAGATCCGCAAGGGCGACGTGCTGCTGCACCAGTTCTCGCCGACCGGATTCTATTCGTCGGCGGTGCTGAACCCGTTCCTCCGCCATTTGCAGGCGCGGTCGGAGCGGCAGATCGCCTTCTCGACCGAAAAGGCGGGCGACCACCAGTTCCAGCTCGACGTCGGCGTCGGGCGGAAGAACTATTTCGTGACCTTGAACGACCTGACGCGCGCCCGCGAATGGGCGGGGCTCGGCTATACCGAGGCGCTGAAGACCCCCGATAACACGCTGGTGTTCGTCACCCCCGACGACAAGGGGGTGATCCGCAAGGACCAGGCCGACTGCATGGGGTGCCTCAGCCAGTGCGGCTTCTCGTCGTGGGCGGACAACGAGACCAACACGACCGGGCGGCTGGCCGACCCGCGCTCCTTCTGCATCCAGAAGACGCTGCAGGACATCGCGCACGGCGGGCCGACCGACGAAAACCTGATGTTCGCCGGCCACTCCGCCTACCGCTTCGGCGAGGACCCGTTCTACTCGAACGGCTTCGTGCCGACGGTGAAGCAGCTGGTGGAGCGGATCGCGACCGGGGACTGAGGCATTATTTCAAACTGTTGGCAGGTATTCGCCGGTTCGGATTATCCGCTGGCCGCGATCATTGCCGCATGATAGTCTCCCTTGGTTATTCTTGGGGGCAAACCATGAAGAACTTAATACTCGGGGCGTGTCTGGCGCTTGGGCTGTGCGCGACGCCCGCCGCGGCGGCGCTGACGATAACCTATTCCGGCACGACCTTCGCCGGGACCGACACCGATGGAATTTTCGTGTCCGGCGGCGGCTCCTTGGCCGGCTTGGCGTTCACGGCGGTCTATACGGTGCAGGACGGCGCGGTCACGACCTTCAGCTCGAACGAGTCCGACATTTACAGCGGAGCGTATTTCGGCGCGCCGTCCTACATATCCGCCGTGCTGACCATCAACGGGAATAGTTTCACGATCGACGGCGACTATGAGGGGACCGCGCAGCGCGTATGCTGCGCCCCGAGCTTTGAAACCGAGATCGGAAATTACGTGGCCGACCTGAATGCGATCGAGAGTCACGAGCTCAACTTCGCGGCGTTCAGTTTCAACAACGACTTTTCCGGCTCGATCGACGTCGCCTCGCCGCTCGACACGAACGTAGACGGCGCCGTCAATTACGACGGGACCAACACGCCGGGACAGGGCTTCTTCTACCTGCGTTTTTATGACGCCGGCCTGCAGGCCTATGGCAACGGCGCCTATGGCAATTTCGCGATCGAACATGTGACGGTCGCGGGAACGCTGGCGCCGGTGCCCGAGCCGGGCGCGTGGGCGATGCTCCTCATGGGCGTGGCGGCGACAGGCGTGACGGCGCGGCGCCGGCGCGGGTCGCCGCCGGACGCTTCCTTGCCTCGTCCGGCATAGCAGGACCCGCGGCAAGCAGGCCTATGAGCAAGGCCGCGTCTCAGGACGGCAAATCCCCCTCCCAACTGATCGACGAGAGGATCGCCGCGCTGGGCGACTGGCGGGGCGACATGCTCTCCCGCCTCCGCGCCCTGATCAAGCAGGCCGTTCCCGACGCCGTCGAGGAGTGGAAGTGGCGCGGGGTTCCGGTCTGGTATCGGGACGGCATGATCTGCACCGGCGAGAGCTACAAGAGCGTCGTCAAGCTGACCTTCGCCAAGGGGGCGGCGCTCGACGATCCGGCGAAGCTGTTCAACGCGAGCCTCGACGGCAACGTCCGGCGCGCCATCGACATTCGCGAGGGCGAGGCGATCGACGAGGCGGCGTTCGTGGCGCTGGTCCGCGCGGCGGTGGCGCTGAACGCGGCCAAGGGCGGAGCGAAGCGATAAACGAAAACGGCCCGCCGTAGGGCGAGCCGTCTCGTGCTCGGTCGTTCAGGACCGTTTAGCGGTAGTGGCGGCGGCCCTGGCTATCGGTCCAGTAATTGCGGCCGTGGTAGCGGTGCTTGTTCTTGTTCTTGTTGATCGCGCCGACCGCGAGGCCGGTGCCGCCGCCGATCAGCGCGCCGGTGCCGGTGCTGATGCCGGGGACGACAGCGCCGACGAGCGCGCCGGCGCCAGCGCCGATCGCGGTGCTCTTCAGAATCTTGTTCTTGGCTTCAACCGGCGCGCCGGTGGCGAGCAGGCCGACCGAAGCGGCCAGCACGAGGCTGCGTTTGAACATCTTGATCTCCATCAATTCAGGACCCGGCGAATAAACCCGGTGGGGGTGCGACAGTTCCGCGCATTCGTTACGGCCTCGGCCGTTTTCTTTGTTTAGACCCAACCTTCAAGCACTTGGTCGGGTGGTCGGTGGCCGTCGATCCACACGCGGATGTTGGTGATCACTTTGTCACCCATCGCGCGGCGCCCCTCGAAGGTCGCCGAGCCCATGTGCGGCAGCAGGACGGTGTTGCGAGTCTCGAGCAGCGCGGGATGGACGCGGGGCTCGTTCTCGAACACATCGAGGCCGGCGCCCGCCAGCCGCCCCTCGGTGAGCGCCTCCGCCAGCGCCGCCTCGTCGATGATCTCGCCGCGCGCGGTGTTGATCAGATAGGCGTGGCGCTGGAGCTTCGACAGCCTCGCCGCGTCGAACAGATGGTGCGTCTCGGGCGTCGCCGGGCAGTTGATCGAGACGATGTCGACCGCCGCGAGCATCGCGTCGAGGTCTTCCCACCAGGTCGCATCGAGCGAGGCCTCGACCGCGAGCGGCAGGCGCTTGCGGTTGTGGTAGTGGACGGCGAGCTTGAAGCCACGCGCGCGCTCCGCCACCGCCTGGCCGATGCGGCCCATGCCGACGATCCCGAGCGCCTTGCCGCCCACGCGGTGGCCGCGCTCGCCGGTCGGCGACCAGCCGCGCCAATCGCCAGCGCGCAGCCATTTCTCGCCCTCCGACAGCCGGCGCGGCACCGCGAGGATCAGCGCCATCGTCATGTCGGCGGTGTCGTCGGTGAGGACGCCGGGGGTGTTGGTGACGATGATCTTGCGCGCGCGGGCGGCGTGGAGGTCGACATGCTCGATTCCGACGCCGAAATTGGCGATGAGCTTCAGCTGGTCGCCGGCGCCCGCGATCAACCCCGCGTCGATGCGGTCGACGACCGTCGGCACGAGGACGTTGGCGCGCGCCATCGCGTCCGCCATGCGGGCGCGGTCGAACGGCGTGTCGTCGCTGTTGAACTCGATATCGAACAGCTCGGCCATCCGCGCCTCGACCGCCTCCGGCAGGCGGCGGGTGACGATCACCTTGGGGCGTTTCAACGTCTCGTCCATGGCCCAAGCGCTATTGGCGCATCGCGCGACCGTCAAGCATTGCCGCTTGCGCTGGCGCGGCGGTTTCGATTCTATGCCGCGATGACCCTCCGCCCGCTTCTCGCCATCCTCGCAGCCGCACTCGCCGCCGCAGCGGCCCACGCGCTGCCGGCGGACGCGACCAAGGGCCTTTCAGGCCTCAAGGTGCCGCGCTTCGTCTCGCTGGCGGCGGGCGAGGCGAATATGCGCTCCGGCCCCGGCGACCGCTTTCCGGTGTCGTGGGTCTACCACCGCGCCGGGCTGCCGGTGGAGGTGGTGCGCGAATACGGCATCTGGCGTCAGGTCCGCGATCCGCAGGGCGGCATAGGCTGGATCAACAAGGGCCTGCTTTCGGGCGACCGCACCGCCTATGTGACGCGCGAGGTGCGGACGCTCTATTCGAAGAGCGACCTCGGCTCGAACCCGGTGTGGCGCGCCGAGCCCGGAGTGGTCGCCAAGATCCTGCTGTGCGAGGGCATGTGGTGCCGGGTGAGCGTCGCCGGCAAGGCGGGCTTCATCCTCCGCGCCCACGTGTGGGGGACGTACCCGAACGAGGCGGTGAGCAACTGAGCCTTAAAGCCCCTCCCCTTCAGGGGAGGGGATGGGGGTGGGGGGCTGGGTGAGGAGCTCGGAGCCTCCGGGAAGGCCCCACCCCAACCCCTCCCCTGAAGGAGAGGGGCGACTTGTCAGGCGATCAGCAGCTGGTCGTCGCCGGCGTCGGCGAGGAAGGCGACCATGCCGCCGGTGTCGATTCCGTCCGCGAGCTGCGCGGCGGTGAGGCCGCAAAGGTGAAGGCCCGACTGGCAGGCCATGATCGCGATACCGATGTCGAGCGCGGAGGCGACGAGGTCGGCGACGCTCGGCAGGGCGGCGGCGGCGTAGGTGTCATCGCCCGCCCAGTGGCGCGCGGGGGAGAGCGCGGCGGCCGCCTCGCCGTGAAAGAACAGCCGGACGGGGCGGCCGAGCGCGGCGGCGGCGCAGGCGAGCGTCAGCCCGGCGTGCAGGCGGGCGTGACTCGCCTCCCCGAACATAACGGCCAGACCTAGCTGCACACGGGGCATGACGGGTCCTTGGGCAACGCGATCGTCCGCATCCGCATCGACACCGCGTCGAACAGCAAAAGGCGCCCGGCGAGCGAGTCGCCGAAGCCGGTGATGGCGCGGATGACTTCGAGCGCCTGGAGCGAGCCCATGACGCCGGCGAGCGCGCCGAGCACGCCGTGGTCGGCGCAGCTGTCGCCGTCGCGGTCGGCGGGGTCGCCGACGAGGCAGCGGTAGCACGGGAGCCCGGGCTGCCAGCCGGTGAACAGCGACAATTGGCCATCGAACGGGCCGATCGCCGCCGAGGCCAGCGGAATGCGCGCGGCGTGGGCGGCGTCCGCGACGGCGAGGCGGGTGGCGAAGCTGTCCGAGCCGTCGGCGACCACGTGCCAGCCGGCGAGCAGCGCGGCGGCGTTGCGGGCGGCCAGGCGCTGTTCAATGGGGACGAGCGTCACGTCGGGATTAAGCCGCGCCACCGCGTCAGCCGCGCTCGCCGTCTTGGGCCGGCCCACATCGGCGGTGCCGTGGAGCACCTGCCGCTGCAGGTTGGACAGCGCCACGACATCGTCGTCGACGACCCCGATCGTCCCGACGCCCGCCGCCGCGAGATACTGGATGCAGGGGGAGCCGAGGCCGCCCGCGCCGACCACCAGCACCCGCGCCGCGAGCAGCTTCTTCTGCCCCTCCCCGCCGATCTCGCGCAACACGATGTGGCGGGCGTAGCGGTCGAGCTGGTCGTCGGTCAGCATGGCGGCCCTATATCATAAAACGCCCCCAGCCCCGCGAAAGCCGGGATGAATGGATGTTTCAGCGTCCGGTCGAGCCGAAGCCCCCGGCACCCCGCGCGGTGGCGTCGACCGCCTCGACGCGCTCCCATGTGGCGCGGGTGACGGGCGCGGGAACGAGCTGCGCGATTCGCATGCCGCGGGTGATGGTGAACGGCTCCTGCCCCAGGTTCAACAGGAGCACCTTCACCTCGCCGCGATAGTCGGAGTCGACGGTGCCGGGCGCGTTGATGACGGTCAGGCCGTGCTTGAAGGCGAGACCCGAGCGCGGGCGAACCTGGACTTCGTAGCCGGGCGGGATCGCCATGCTGAGGCCGGTCGGGACGGCGGCGCGCTCGCCGGGCGCGAGGATCAGGTCGGCGTCGAGCGCGGCGCGGACGTCCATGCCGGCGGCGTCGGCGGTCTCGTAGGCGGGAAGGTCGAGGCCTTCGCCGTGCGGCAGGATCTGGAGCGCGATTTCGATCTTAGGCGAGGGCATCGGCGATCTTCCGGGCGAGGCGGGCGGCGACGTCGGTTTTCGACGCGGTCGGCCACGTCTCGACGCCGTCAACCCGGACGACCGAGACGGTGTTGGCATCGCCGCCCATCACATCGCCCGACACGTCGTTGGCGACGATCCAGTCGGCGCCTTTCGACGCCAGCTTCGCTTTGGCGCCGGCGATCGGGTCGCCGGTCTCGGCGGCGAAACCGATGACGAGCCTCGGGCGTCCGGGTCGTCCGGGTTTGGCGATCGCCGCAAGAATGTCGGGGTTTGCCGAGAAGGCCAGCGCCGGAGCGCCGGCCGCCTTCTTGAGCTTGACCGGCGAGGCCGCGACGCCCCAGTCGGCGACCGCCGCGACCATCACCGCGACATCGGCGGGAAGCGAGGCCTCGACCGCCTCGGCCATCTCGCGCGCGGTCTCGACATCGACGCGGCGGACGCCGGCCGGAGTCGGTAGCGCGACCGGACCCGAAACCAGGGTCACCTCTGCCCCGAGGCGAGCCAGCGCCTCGGCGATGGCAAAGCCCTGTTTCCCGGACGAGCGGTTGGCGATGTAGCGCACCGGATCGATTGGCTCGTGCGTCGGGCCGGCGGTGACCAGCGCGCGCTTGCCCTTGAGCGGCCCGTCGCCGAGCGCCGCCTCGATCGCCGCGAGGATCGCCGGCGGCTCGGGCAGGCGGCCGGGGCCGTACTCGCCGCACGCCATCTCGCCCTCATCGGGCTCCAGCACCGTGACTCCGTCGGCGCGCAGGCGCGCGACGTTGCGGACGGTCGCGGCGTGCCGCCACATGCGGACGTTCATCGCGGGCGCGGCGAGGACGGGCTTGTCGGTGGCGAGCAGCAGCGTCGTCGCGAGGTCGTTGGCGAGGCCCGCCGCCATCCTGGCGAGCAGATCCGCCGTCGCCGGGCAGACGACGACGAGGTCGGCCTGCCGCGACAGCTGGATATGCCCCATCTCGGTCTCATCCTTGAGGCTGAACAGGTCGGTGTAGACCGCATTCTCGGTCAGCGCCGCGAGGCTCAGCGGCGTGACGAACTGCGCCCCGGCGTCGGTGAGCACCGCGCGCACCTCATAGCCGCCCCTGCGCAGCAGCCGCACCAGCTCCAGCGACTTGTACGCCGCAATCCCGCCGCCGACGATGAGGAGGATGCGCTTGCCGGTCATCGTACAGCTTCGCCCCTCTCCTTCGGGGGAGGGGTAGGGGTGGGGCGGACGCTGGGCAAGAGGCGCTGAGCTTGGCAACCAGCACTGTTCCCCACCCCTACCCCTCCCCTGAAGGAGACGGGCGATTGGGCGGTGCACGTCACGAGAGCAGGCCGTTCATGATCAGCGCCGCCATCGCTCCCAGCAACGCGGCGACGATCAGTGTGAACCAGGGTTGGCGTTCGCGGACCGTCACCTCGGGCAGCGGGCGCTGCGGCGGGGCGGCGCCGGGAATGGGGACGAGCGCCATGACGCGGCGGACGAAGTCGGGGAGATCGACGAGCGTGCGGACGCCGAGGATCAGGCGGTCGGCGAGCTTCGCCTCAGGGCCGAGTTCGTCGCGCATCCATTCGCGAATGAAGGGACCCGAAGTCTCCCACATGTTGACGTCGGGATCGAGCGCGAGCGCGACGCCCTCCACCATCACCATCGTCTTCTGGAGCAGCAGCAGGTGGGGCTGGACCTGCATCTCGAAGCTCCGCGTGATCGCGAACAGGCCGTCGAGCATCTGGCCGATCGACACGTCCTTGACCGGCAGGCCGCGGATCGGCTCGCCGACCGCGCGGAGCGCCGTCGCGAACTCGGCCGCCGAATGGTGGGGCGGAACGTAGCCGGCCTCGAAATGGATTTCGGCGACGCGCCGGTAGTCTCCGGTCAGCAGGCCGTAGAGGATTTCGGCGAGGTAGATGCGGGCGCGGCGGTCGACCCGGCCCATGATGCCGAAGTCGATGACTCCGACCCGGCCGTCGGCCATCGCGAACAGATTGCCCTGGTGAAGGTCGGCGTGGAAGAAACCGTCGACGATCGCCTGGCGCAGGAAGGCGCCGACGAGGCAGGCGGCGAGCGCCGGGCGGTCGAGGCCCGCCGCGTCGACCGCGCCAAGGTCGGTGAGCTTGATGCCGTCGAGCCACTCGATGGTCAGGACGCGGCGCGAGGTGCGCGCCCAGTCGACGGCGGGGACGACGAAGCCGGTCTCCGCCGCCATGCCCTCGCGAAGCTCCGAGCCCGAGGCGGCTTCGAGGCGGAGGTTCAGCTCATTCTCGGTCCAGCGGCGGAACTGCGCGACGACGGCGCGCGGGCGCAGGCGCTCCGCCTCGCCGCCCATCCGCTCCACGCGGGCGGCGGCCCATTCGTAGGTCTCGAGCGCGCTGGCGATCTCGGCCTCGATATTGGGGCGCAGCACCTTGACCGCGACGTCGCGGCCGTCGGTGGTGACGGCACGATGGACCTGCGCGATCGACGCCGCGCCGACCGCGACCGGGTCGATCGAGGCGAACAGGGTCGAGATCGGAACCTCGAACGCCTCGGCGAGGCTCGCCTCGATCTGGGAGAAGGGCGCGGGGGGCAGATTGTCCTGCAGCCGCATCAGGTCGCGCGCCGCCTCCTCCCCCACCAGGTCGGGACGTGTGGCGAGCGCCTGACCGAGCTTGATCGCGGCGGGGCCGAGCGATTCGAAGGCGTCGGCGTAGCGCGGAACGAGGGGCTGGCGGGTGCCGAGGCGGGCGATCCGCGCGAGGCGGCGAACGGGCGGCGGCGTCTTCACGTCCGCCTCCAGCCCGCGCAGCGCGCCGTGGCGGGCGAGCGTCCGCCCCCAGCGGAGCAGGCGCCAGAGATGGACGACGGAAGCGGTCAAGCCTTCCAGCCGCTGTGGATGGCGACGAGGCCGCCGAGAATCGGCGTTGCCGAGACGCGGCTGAAGCCGGCGGCCTCGATCATCGCCCTGAACGCCGGCATGGAGGGGAAGCGGCGGATACTCTCGATCAGGTAGCGGTAGGATTCGGCGTCGCCCGCCACGGCTTGGCCGATCTTCGGCACGACCTTGTGCGAATAGGCGTCGTAGACCTCGCCGAAGCCCGGCCATTCGGTGGTCGAGAATTCGAGGCAGAAGAAGCGGCCGCCATATTTCAAAACGCGATGCGCTTCGCGCAGCGCGGCGGGAATGTCGGTGACGTTCCGGATGCCGAAGGCGATGGTGTAGGCATCGAAGCTGGCGCTTTCGAAGCTCAGGACTTCGGCGTTCTCCTCGGCCCAGGCCAGACCTTCGATCCCGCGCTTCGCCGCCCGCTCGCGACCGACCGCCAGCATCGCCGGATTAATATCGGCGACGGTGACGTCAGCCCCGCCTTTCGCAAGGCGAAAGGCGATGTCCCCCGTGCCCCCGGCCATGTCGAGGATGCGCTCGCCGGGGCGGGGCTTCACCCGCTTGACGAACTCGTTCTTCCACAGCCGGTGCAGGCCGCCCGACATCAGGTCGTTCATCAGGTCGTAGCGCGACGCGACGCTTCTGAAGACCTCGCCGACGCGGCGGGTCTTCTCGTCGGGCAAGACATCCTGATAGCCGAACGAGGCGGTTTCCATGGAGGCAGGCTCTAGCCGAGGGTTGGCAGCGCGGCAAACCCGCCGTAGGCGCTCGGACCATGCCCGAGCTTCCCGAAGTCGAGACGGTGGTGCGCGGCCTCGCCAAGGTGTGGACGGGGAAGCGCTTCGCGCGCGTCGAGGCGCGGCGGGCCGACTTGCGCCGCGCGATGCCGGTCGATCTCGGCCAGCGGCTGGTCGGCGCGAAGGTGCTGCGCGTCGGGCGGCGGGCGAAATATGGGCTGGTCGAGACCGACCGCGACGATGTGATGGTCTTCCACTTGGGCATGTCGGGCCGGATGCGGCTCGATCCGCCGGAGATCGGCAAGCACGACCATGTCGTGTTCACGACCGACGACGGCGCGGTGGTGGCGTTCAACGATGCGCGGCGGTTCGGGTCGCTCGACGTTGTGCCGAAGGACGAGATCGAGGCGCTGTTCAAGGGGCTGGGGCCGGAGCCGCTGGGCGGTGACTTCACGGCCCTGTCGCTCGCCACGTCGTTTAAGGGCCGCGCCGCGCCGGTGAAGGCACTGCTGCTCGACCAAAAGGTCGTCGCGGGTCTCGGCAACATCTATGTCTGCGAGGCGCTGCACGTGTCGCGCATCCACCCGGAGCGGCTGGGCAAGGCGATCAAGCGTGCCGAGATCGAGCGGCTGCATCCGGCGATCGTCCAGGTGCTCGAATCGGCGATTGCGGCGGGGGGATCGACGCTCCGCGACCATGCGCAGGTCGACGGCGAGCTCGGCTATTTCCAGCACCGCTTCCGGGTCTATGGCCGGGAGGGCAAGCCCTGCCCGGTCGATGGCACGGCCATCCGGCGCATCGTCCAGTCGGGGCGATCGACCTTTTTCTGCCCGACCTGCCAGCCAAAGAGGCCAAAGCGATGACCGACTATAAGACCTTGATCGTCGAGACGCGCGGCCGCGTCGGGCTGATCACGCTCCACCGGCCCGAGGCGCTCAATGCGCTGAACCGCGAGCTGACGACCGAGCTGACCGCGGCCCTTAAAAGCTTCGAGGCCGACGACGGCATCGGCGCGATCGTGCTGACCGGCCACGGCAAGGCCTTCGCGGCGGGCGCCGATATCAAGGAGATGGCGGGCAAGGGCTTCGCCGACGTGTATGGCGAGGACTTCATCACCGCGACATGGGAGGAGCTGACGCGGACGCGCAAGCCCGTGATCGCGGCAGTCAACGGCTTTGCGCTCGGCGGCGGCTGCGAGATGGCGATGATGTGCGACACGATCTTCGCCTCGGAAGCCGCGAAGTTCGGCCAGCCCGAGATCAAGCTGGGCGTCATCCCCGGCGCCGGAGGCACGCAGCGGCTGACGCGCTTCGTCGGCAAGGCGGTGGCGATGGATTTGACGCTTACCGGCCGGATGATCGACGCCGCCGAGGCTCTCCGGATCGGGCTGGTGGCGCGGGTCTATCCGGCGGAGCAATTGGTCGAGGAAGCGGTGAAGGCGGCGGGCGAGATCGCGGGCTTCGGCCTGCTTGCGGTGATGGCGGCCAAGGAGTCGGTCAACCGCGCCTATGAGACGACGCTGAGCGAGGGCGTGCGGTTCGAGCGGCGGATCTTCCACGGCCTGTTCGGCACCGAGGATCAGAAGGAAGGCATGGCGGCGTTCGTCGAGAAGCGGGCGGCGGCGTTCAAGCACATGTAAAAGCGCCCGAGTCGCGGTTGACCGCCGCGAGGTTGCCGCTTATATCGCGCGCCTTCCCGGCGGGCTCTGGTCCGCCGCGCGCCGGCTTGGCCGGCACCGTTTCACTCGAGGATTTCGATGGCCAATACACCCCAGGCGCGCAAGCGCATCCGCCGCAACGACCGCCGCGCCGACATCAACAAGGCGCGGGTCAGCCGCATCCGCACCTTCGTCAAGAAGGTCGAGAGCGCGATCGAGTCGGGCGGCAAGGACGCGGCCGCGACCGCGCTCCAGGCGATGCAGCCGGAACTGATGCGCGGCGTGTCGAAGGGCATCCTCCACAAGAACACCGTGGCCCGCAAAATCTCGCGCCTGACCAAGCGGGTCAACGCACTCGCCTAAGCCTTTGAGCTAGCGGAATGACATCGGGGCCGGGGTGGAAACACCCCGGCCCTTCGTCTTTTGGGCGACTCGGGCCTGTCATTGATTCGTAACCGAAAAAGCCCGGAATTCCGCCGTTTTTCAGAAATTGGCGGACCAGCGTGTCAAACATTTTATTTATCGGAATCGCATTTTTCGCGCCTTGATCGTGGTGTCCGGGGGTGCGTAATTGATCGTGCGAGGCCACCGGGGGGAGGCCCGCGATTCTCGCTTTCGAAGCGATAAGAGAACAGGCGTTGAGGGCCGAAGTTGCGGCGTTTCAGCGGGCGTCGAGTGGCGCGTTTTTTGGATGAGCAGGCGGCATTCAAGCCGCCGTTAAGGGGACGGATATGGCATCTCGCCGCGGTCAGATCAGGGATTTCCGCCGATGACTGCGGCCGTTCAGCACGCCAGCTTCGTTCCGACCCGCGGCAACGCTCCGGCTTTCGACGGCGAGGCCGCCTGGGCGGCGATTCGCGGCCGGCTGCCCGCCGAGTTCAGCGCGCAGACCTTCGAATCGTGGATGAAGCCGATCTCCTTCGTGCGAGTGGAGGGCCGCGAGGCGGTCCTGGCGCTGCCGACGCACTTCATGTGCGACTGGATCCGCAACCACTTCCTCGACCGGCTGCGCGCGCTCTGGACCCAGACCGGCGCGGTCGATTCGGTGGCGCTGGTCGTGGCGCCCGCGATCCGCATGGCGGGCGAGCGCGTCGCCGAGCCGGCGGCCCGCCAGGCCGAGCGATGCGACCTCGATCCGCGCTACGGCTTCGACGGCTTCGTCGTCGGCAAGGCCAATGAGCTCGCCTACAACGCCGCGCGGACGCTCGGCGAGGGCGGGGCCATCGGCTTCAACCCGCTGTTCCTTCATGGCCCGACCGGCCTTGGCAAGACGCACCTGATGCACGCCATCGGCTGGGAATTCCGGACTCGCGAGCCGCAGGCGAAGATCGCCTATATGTCGGCGGAGAAGTTCATGGTCGATTTCCTCGGCGCGCTGCGCGCCAAGGACACGATCAGCTTCAAGCAGCGGCTGCGCTCGGTCGATCTGCTGATGATCGACGACGTGCAGTTCATCGCGGGCAAGGAATCGACGCAGGAAGAATTCTTCCACACCGTTAACGAGGTGATCGCGGCGGGCAAAAGGCTGGTGATCACCGCCGACCGGAGCCCGCAGAACCTCGAGGGCATCCAGGAGCGCATCCTCAGCCGCATGGCCTGGGGCCTCGTCGCCGACATCAACCCGGCGGACTATGAGCTTCGGCTCAACATCCTGATCGCCAAGCGCGACCGGATGACCGGCAGCCAGGTGCCCGACGAGGTGCTGGAGTTCCTCGCCCGCCGGATCACCGCCAACGTCCGCGAGCTGGAGGGCGCGCTCAATCGCGTCGTCGCCTATGCGACCTTGGTCGGCAAGACGATCGACATCGAGTTCACGCGCGCGACCCTCGCCGACATCCTTCGCGCCAATGAGAAGAAGGTCACGATCGACGAGATCCAGCGCAAGGTCGCGGATTATTACGCGATCAAGCTGTCCGACCTGCTGTCGGCGCGCCGGGCGCGCGACGTGGCGCGGCCGCGGCAGGTCGCGATGTGGCTGGCGAAGCGCCTGACCCCGCGCTCGCTGCCCGAGATCGGCCGGCGCTTCGGCGGGCGCGACCACACGACGGTGATGCATGCGGTCAAGCGAATCGACGAACTGCGCGCCGCCGACCGCGAGCTGGACGGCGACGTCGAGCGGCTCGTCAAGCTGCTCGACGCCTGACGCCGAACCGTCCAAGGCGTCCGGCATGGACCGCCTGATCGACCGACTGCCGCAAGCGCTGCGCGGACCCGCGTGGATGGTGCTCGCCAGCCTCGCCTTCGCCGGCATGTGGACCCTGATCCGGGTCGCGAGCCGCGACCTCCACCCGTTCGTCGTGACCTTCTGGCGCAATGCGTTCGGCACGGTTGTGCTGCTGCCGTTCCTCATCCGCCACCGCGCGCTGATGCGCGCCTCGCCGGTGGCGCGCCACCTGAAGCGCGCGACCTCGGGCTTCATCGGGACCTTCGCGACCTTCTTCGCGATCGCCAACGCGCCGCTGGCGATCGTCCAGTCGATCTATTTCGCGGCGCCGCTGTTCGCCACCTTGGGCGCGGCGCTGTTCCTTGGCGAGCCGATCCGCGCGCACCGAATCACCGCGCTGGCCATCGGCTTCCTCGGCATTCTCGTCGTGCTGCGGCCGGGCATCGCGCCGATGAGCCTTGGCATCGGCGCCGCGATCGTCGCCGCGGTGTTCACCGCCGGCTCGTTCCTCGCGATCAAGCAACTCGTCGGCACGGACGATTCGCGGGTCGTCGCGGCCTATTCCTTCCTGCTGATGCTGGCCCCCTCGGCGGTCGTCGCGGCATTCCGGTGGAAGTGGCCGCACGGCATAACCTGGGCATGGCTGGCGCTGCTCGGGGTGCTGGCGGTGGTCGGCCAAAGCTCGATGACCCGCGCCTTCAGCGCTGCCGACGCGACGGCGGTGATGCCGTTCGACTTCGCGCGCTTCGCGATCGTCGTCGCGATCGGCTGGTACGGCTTCGGGGAAAAGGTCGACGCGCTGACCTTGATCGGCGGCGCGGTGATCCTCGGCTCGACCTGCTACCTCGTCTATCGCGAGGCGGTGGTCGGGCGGAGCCTCAAGCCGGCGAGCCAGCCGCCGCTCGACTAGCCGTCGATCGCCTTCGCCAGATCGATGTCGCGCATCGAAAGGCCGTCGGCGTCATGCGTCGTCAGCAGGATGTCGACCCGGTTGTAGACGTTGAACCATTCGGGATGGTGGTCGGCCTTCTCCGCCAGCAGCGCCACTCGGGCCATGAAGGCGAAGGCGTGAGTGAAGTCGGCGAACTTGTAGGTCTTGGCGATGCCGTCGCGGTCCGCGTCGAGCGTCCAGCCGTCGAGGGTCGGGAGCAGGCGGTCGCGTTCGGCGGGGGTGAGTTTTTCCATGAGGCTGCGTATGACGCGGAGGATGGCTGACGGTCAAACCTTCGCGCCGACGCTCCAGGAGATCGAGACGCTGGCGCAGGCCGCGGTCGAGGGCCTGCCCTCGCCGTTCCGCGACCTGCTCGCCGGCGTGCTGCTGCGAGTCGAGGACTTCCCGACCGACGAGGTGTGCGCCGACATGGGGCTGGAAAGCCCCTACGACATCCTCGGCCTCTATCACGGGCGGAGCGTCGCGGCGGAGGCGGTAACGGGGGCGATGCCCGATGTGGTGTACCTCTACCGACGGCCGATTCTCGACGAATGGGCGGAAGGCGGGGAGAGCCTCGAAGTGCTCGTCACCCATGTTCTGGTGCACGAGATCGGGCACCATTTCGGGCTGTCGGATGACGACATCGACCGGATCGAGGACGCGGGCTAGGTCTACAACCTCTACACTGAGTCTGCTTTTCTTAGCCGAGAGTGGAGCGGGCCTGCCCCGCGAGGTGGGCGAGCATCGCCGCCGAGATCGTCGCGCCGCCGCGCGCGCGATCGACGGTGGCGGCAAGGCGGGCCGCCTCGGTCTGATGAGACTCGATCCATTTCGTTGCGGCTCCGAAAGGATCTCCTCCGGCCGGGACAATGCGGCGGATAAGAGCGAGGCGGAGCTGCTCGAAGTCGCGCGCCAGGCCGGCGAGCAGCAGCCGCTCCCACGGGTCGGCGGTCTTCATGTCGGACGCCGCGCCCTTCGCCCAGTCGAGGCCGAGGCGCTGGCCGAGGAGCGTGTAGGCATCGACCACCTTGCGCTCGGGCGCGCCGAGGTCCGCCGCCAGCTCGGCGACCGCCGCGGCGCCGTCGAGCGCGTGGATGCGGGCGAGCGACGCGACGAGCGCGGCGGGGGCGCCGGCGTCGGTGAGGGCGGCCGAGAAGCGGTCGATCTGCGCCTTGGGCTCGGGCCGGAGGATGGCGCCGATATCGGCGTCGATCCGCTCGATTCCGGGTTTCAGGCGCTCGACCAGCGCCGACGGCATGGCGTCGGCTTCGGCGACGTGGAGCAAATCGGCCATCTGGACTCGCAGCGCGTCGATCGCCTCGGCGTGCAGGCGGACCTGGACCGGGCCGGGGACATCGGCGGCGTCGATCGCGCGCCACAGCGGGCGGAGCGCGAACAGCTCGCGCGCCGCGACGAACGCCGCGCCGACGTGCGCCAGCGAGCAGCTCTGCTCCTCGGCCAGCTCGAACGCGAGCGCGATGCCGCCGCGGTTGACGATCTGGTTGGCAAGCTTGGTTGCGACGATCTCGCGGCGCAGGCGGTGATGGTCGATGGCGTCGCCGAAGCGCTCGACCAGGATCGGCGGAAACGCCATCTTGAGGTCGGCCTCGAGGATCGGGTCATCGACGACCTTCGAATCAACGAGCGCGTCCTGCAGCGCCATCTTGGTGTAGGCGAGCAGCACCGCAAGCTCGGGGCGCTGGAGGCCCTGGCGGCCCTGCGCGCGCTGGCCGAGCAGGTCGTCGGTCGGCAGCCCCTCGACCGCGCGGTTGAGGCGGCCCGAGGCCTCGAGCATCTGGATGACGCGGATGTAGGACGGCAGCGCCTCGACCCCGCCGCGCTCGGCGACCGAGATCGCCTGCGTCTGGCGGATGTTGTCGGCGAGGACGAGATTCGCGACGTCGTCGGTCATCTCGACCAGCAAGGTGTTGCGGTCCGCGAGCGCCAGGCGGCCGGCCAGTACCTCGGGGTTCAGCGCGATCTTGATGTTGACCTCGTTGTCCGAGCAATCGACGCCCGCCGAATTGTCGATGAAGTCGGTGTTGATCCGCCCACCGGCGCGCGCGAACTCGATGCGGCCGGCCTGGGTGACGCCAAGGTTGGCGCCCTCGCCCACCACCTTGACCCGAAGATCGGCGCCGTTGACTCGCTGGGCGTCGTTGGCGCGGTCGCCCGCATCGGCGTTCGATTCGGCCGACGACTTCACATAGGTGCCGATGCCGCCGAACCAGCAGAGATCGGCGCGGCATTTCAGGATCGCGGTCATCAGCTCGGACGGCGCGATGGCATCCACTGAGAGATCGAGCATCGCCTGGACCTCGGGCGTCAGCGGGATCGACTTCTGGTCGCGCGGGTAGATGCCGCCGCCCTTGGAGATCAGCGAGGCATCATAGTCCGCCCACGACGAGCGCGGCAGCTTGAACATCCGGTCGCGCTCCGCCCAGCTTTTCGCCGGGTCGGGATCGGGGTCGAGGAAGATGTGGCGGTGGTCGAACGCCGCGACGAGCTTCAGAATCTTCGACAGCAGCATGCCGTTTCCGAACACGTCGCCCGACATGTCGCCGACGCCGACGACGCGCACGACTTGCGTCTGCACATCAACGCCCATCTCGCGGAAGTGGCGCTGGACCGAGACCCAGGCACCCTTGGCGGTAATGCCCATCGCCTTGTGGTCGTAGCCGTACTGGCCGCCGCTCGCGAAGGCGTCGCCGAGCCAGAAGCCGTGCGCCTCGGATATTGCGTTCGCGATGTCGGAGAAGGTCGCGGTGCCCTTGTCGGCGGCGACGACGAGATAGGGATCGGGCGCGTCGAGGCAGACGACGTCCGCCGGCGGCACGACAGCGCCGTCCTTCAGATTGTCGGTCAGCGACAGAAGCGCGCGGATGAAGATGCGGTAGCTCTCGGTCCCCTCGGCGAGCCAGGCGTCGCGCTGCGCGGGCGGCGGCAGCTGCTTGGGATAGAAGCCGCCCTTGGCGCCGGTCGGCACGATGACCGCGTTCTTGACCATCTGCGCCTTGACCAGCCCCAGCACCTCGGTGCGGAAGTCGTCGCGGCGGTCCGACCAGCGAAGCCCGCCGCGGGCGATCGGGCCGCCGCGCAGGTGGATACCCTCGACGCGCGGCGAATAGACCCAGATCTCGCGATAGGGGACGGGCGGCGGCAGGTTCGGCACCTTGTGGCTGTCGAGCTTGAACGCCAGCGCTTCGGGACCGCCCGGCACGAAGGCGTTGGTGCGAAGCGTCGCCTCGATCACGCTCTTGTAGAGGCGGAGGATCCGGTCGTCGTCGATCGCCGCGACACCGCCAAGCGCCGCGTCGAGATCGGCAGTCGCATCGCCCTTGTGGTCGGGATCGTGCGCCGCCTGGAACAGGCTGATCAGCCCGTCGGTAATCGCCGGATAGCGGCGAAGCGCGTCGACGACGGTCGCCAGCCCGTAGGCGAGGCCGGTCTGGCGGAGATAACGGAAATAGGCGCGCAGCCAGCCGACCGCGCGCGAGTCGAGCCCCGCGTCGATTACCAGCGCGTTAAAGACGTCGTTCTCCTGGCAGCCGGCGAGGACTTCGCGAAGCGCCGGCTCGACCCGGAGCGCGAGCGCCTCGATGTCGATCGCTGCGCCGTCGGCGGCCTCGAGCACGAAATCGTGGATCCATCCGAGCCTGCCGTCATCGAGGTCGAAGGGAAATTCCTCGATCACCTTGAAGCCGAAGTTCTCAAGCACCGGCACCGCTTCGGAGAGCGGGATGACCTGGCCGAGGCGGTAGATCTTGAGGCGGAGCTGGCCCGGCCTGTCGCCCTCCCGGCGATAGAGGTGGACGTCGCGCTGCGACGAATCCTCGAGCTCGGAAAGTTTCAGGATGTCGGCGGCGGCCTCCGCCGCGCTGAACTGCGCCTGATAGGCGGTCGAGAAGGCGCCGCCGTGGCTGATCGTCAGCCGCGCCGCGCGGGTCGGCCCGGCGGCGTCGGCGAGCGCCGCCTCCAGCGCGTCGCCCCAGCCGCGCACCAGCGCGATCAGCTTGCGGTTGAGCTCGGCCTCGTCGATCGTCGGCGACGACCCCTGCAGGTCGAGGACATAGTGGACACGCGCCAGCCCCTCGGCGCGAAGCTCGACGTCGTAGCGCGAGAGCCGGGCGTCGAGCGCCTCCTCCAGCATCGCGCCGACCCGCCCCCGGACGCCGCTGGTGTAGTCGTCGCGCGGCACGAAGGCCATGACCGAGACGGTGCGGCCGAACGGGTCGGCGCGCGCGAACAGCTTGGGCCGGGGCCGGTCGAGCAGCGATAAGAGGCCCATCGCCATCTTCGCCAGCCGGTCGGGCTCCAGCTGGAACAGCTCGTCCATCGGCAGCGATTCGAGGACATGGGTCAGCGCCTTCCCCGCATGGCTGCGCGGATCGAAGCCGAGCGTGTCGGTGACCGTGGCGACCTTGCGGCGGAGGAGCGGCACGTCACGCGGCGAGGAGGCGAGCGCCCGGCTGGTGAACAGGCCGAGGAAGCGGCAGCTGCCGGTGGCGCGGCCCTGCCGGTCGAACACGCCGATGTCGATCTCGTCATAGGCGGCGCGGCGGTGGACCTGAGAGATCGCGCGCGACTTGGTGATGACGATCGGGCGGGCGGTGTCGGGCGCGTCGTCCAGCGCCACGTCGCCGCGCAGGATGCCAAGGCTCTCGCCGCCGTCGCGGTAGCCGAGAAGCGTGAAATTGTTGGTCGCGACCCATTCGATGAACGCCGCGTCCTCGGCGAGCTCGTGAGGTGCTACCGGCGGTGGGTTCTCGGCGAGCTGGCGCCCGGCACGGCGAAGCGCCGCGACCATCGCCGGCCAGTCGGCGACCGCGACGCGGACGTCGGCGAGCACCGAGTGCAGCGTCTCGACCAGCGCGCTCCGCGCCTTGGCGCCGACGCGCTCCACCTCGATGTAGATCAGCGACTCGCGCGGCCCCGCGCCGAGCTCGGCGAGCTTGCCGCCCTCGTCGCGGCGGACTTGGGCGATCGGGTGCAGCAGCCGGTCGATAGTAAGGCCGGCGGCGGTGAGCGCCGCCGAGACCGAGTCGACGAGGAAGGGCATATCGTCATTGACGATGGCGAGCGCCATCCGCCTGCGGCCGGGCTTGCCCTCCAGCGATTCGAGCCGGATCGCGGGAGTGCCGGGCGCCCGTTCGGCCGCGGTCGCGGCGACGAAATCGACGACTCGCTCGGCGTCCTCCGATTCCAGGTCCTCGATCTCGCCCGGCAGCGAGCCGTCGAACAGCAATCTGGCGAGAGGGCCTCGCACCGGATCCGCTGCGAAGCGGCCGGACAGGCGGGCCGCGGCTGCGTCGGCGTCAGCGAGCGCGGACATTCGTGAACTCCCAAGGCGAGCCGTCTACGCAGCCCGGAAATGTGGCGCGCTTATGCGTCGCCGCCCGACAGGCGGCAAGGCCGGGAATCAATGGCGGAGCGAAGCCTGTGGCGCCCGCATCACGCGGGCCGAGGGCAGCGTGCAGGTGACGGTGGCGCCGCGCCCGGCGCGGCTGCTGACGCGGAGGCCGCCGCCGTGCAGCTCGAACATGTGCCGCGCCACCGCGAGGCCGACGCCGGCGCTGGCGCGCGGATCGGCGCGGTCGACCTGGCGGGCGCGCGCGAACGGCTCGCTGACCCGCGCCAGCGCCTCGGCCGGGAAGCCCTGCCCCTCGTCGGCGACACCGATGCGGACGCGGCCGTCCCGGGTGCCGCTGGCGGACAGCGTCACCGCGCCGCCGCCGAACGACAGCCCGTTGACGACGAGGTGGACGAGCGCGCGCTTCAGCCGGGCGCGGTCGCCCGACACGACCATGGGTGCAATCGAGCCGAGGACCGCCGGGGCGCCCGATGCGCGCGCCGCGAGCGGAGCCTCGTGCAGCACCTCGGCGAGCAACGGCCCGAGCTCGAACACGCTTTCCTCGAGCCGCAGGCTGCCGCTCTCTGCGCTCGCGAGGTCGAGCAGGTCGGCGACCAGCGCGGTCAGCCGGCCGCCGCTCCAGCGGATGCCGTCGGCGTAGGAGCGGTAGCGCTCGTCGGCCTCCGCGTCGCGCCCTAGGGCCCCGTGAGGCGCGAGCGCCAGAAGCTCGGCGAAGCCGACGATCGAGTTCAGCGGCGTCCTAAGCTCGTGGCTGACATGCGACAGGAAGCGCCCGCGCATCACCGCCAGCGCGTCGTCGACCATCGGCCCGATCTCGGACAGCAGCGACGCCTGCGGGCGGAAGGTCGCCATCCATCCCGCCTCGCCGTCCCACGCCGTCGCGGTGATCGTCGCGGCGGCGCGAAGCAGCTTGCCCGAGGGCAGCGGCAGCGCCACCGGCCCCGGCGCCATCGCCGAAAGCGGCAGCGTGAACGGCCGGCCCACCAGGCCGCCCTCGAACAGCCGGTCGGCGGCGGCATTCGCGAAGCGGACGACATTGTCGCCATCGACGATAACCACCGCATCGTCGAGCGCCGCCGCGAGCGCGCGGAAGCGCGCGTCGGCCGTCGCTGTCGGATCGTCGTCGGTCGTCATGCGCTACACGTCCCCCCGGACGACTCAAGCTGCCCGGTCTATCGTATACTGTGCAAGCGATTCGTTAAGTTTCCGCGACCGCCGTCGGCTTGTGTTGCCCGGACCCCACTGATAAGAGCCGCGCCGGAAGCCGCTTTAGCTCAGCCGGTAGAGCACATCATTCGTAATGATGGGGTCAGGTGTTCGAGTCACCTAAGCGGCACCATACATTCCGACGGGATTTCGCAGAGTTGGAGTACGCCGTCTCCGGTGCGTAAATCCCCTCGTGCAACCGCTGCCTCGTGTCATAAAGACATACTTGGCCAACTAATTAAGTTGGGAAATGCGGGCCATGAAGAAAGCCACCCGTTAAACATATAACCGGGGACGCATTCTGCAGATGCAATATCGGCTAGGCTCGGCGTACATGGTTCCCCAATCCCGACGCCGGGCCGCACCGTTTAATTGCAGGGTGATAGCATGGTCGACGACAGCCTTTTGAGTTTGCTCCAGCTACGACCGCTGCTTGTGCTCGAAAACATGGGCCGTCGCGCAAGCCCCGAGACGTTGCTCGATTAGCCGAATGCGATGCCAAAATCGCCCGCTATGGCGCCGTGGTATTCACGGACACGGGGTTGAGGATGCGCAGCGCATCGTCATCGTCGACGGCGAGCGGGGCGACCGTCGGCAGGGGCAAGGCCGGAGGTTTGCGCGGCCTTTGCTCGCCTTCTTTTATCGAGGGGAAGGGCAGGCCGCGCCAACACCCATTCCAGCAAAGTAATGATCGAAAACGCAATTAATATTATTCTCAAAAGGAATATTTGTGAACCTAGTGTGAAGTAAAATATTAGCAATTTAGGCGACGCGCAAAATGGCTCCGTTTCCCTATCGGAGATAATTAATAATCACCTATACAAAATATCGCTTTCAGTTTATTGTATTTTATTATCGATCATTTCTGGAAAAATAACTCCAGTCGATCGAACGACTTGCCCCGCAGCTGCGCGTGGACGGCTCGCCCGTATCGCAGTTGCTTCGAGGCGTTCATGTCCAGATTGGGCTTTGTGGCGGTGGCATTGCTGGCGGCCAGCCAGGCGGCGCTTGCACAGCAGGCGCCGGGCGCCGGAGGACAGCTCCAGCAGATCCCGCCCGCACCGACGGCGCCGAAGGCCGCGCCCGTCCTGCAACTGGAGCGGCAAGCCGTCCGGCTCGATACCGGCCCGGCGGGCGCGAAGGTCAGGGTCGATGCGCTTCACCTGACCGGCCAGAGCCTGTTTCCTGAAGCAGCGCTGATCGCGGCCAGCGGCTTTGTGCCCGGGAGCGAGCTCAGCCTCGCCGAACTGCGCGCGATCGCGGCGAAGATCGCAGGCTTCTACAACAAACGCGGCTATTTCCTGGCGCAGGCCTATGTGCCGGCGCAGGACATCAAGGGCGGCGCGGTCACCATCGCGGTGGTCGAGGGCCGCTACGGCAAGATCAGCCTCAACAACAGCGCGCACCTTTCGAACCGTGTCGCGCGGGGGCGGCTGCGCGGCCTCGACAGCGGCGACATCGTCGCCAGCGCGCCGCTCGAGCGCCGGCTGCTGCTGCTGTCGGACCTTCCCGGCGTCGCGGTCAGCTCGACGCTGGCGCCGGGCGCCGCGGTCGGCACGTCGGATCTCGCGGTCGACCTTACCCCCGGCCGCCGGATCGACGGCAGCGTCGAGGCCGACAACGCGGGCAATCGCTACACCGGCGCCTACCGGTTCGGCGGCACGGTCAATTTCAACAACCCGACCGGCAACGGCGACCTGTTCAGCCTGCGCATCCTCGCCTCGACCTCGGGGCTGGCCTACGGGCGCGCCGCCTATCAGGCGCCGATTGGCGACCTGACGCTCGGCGTCGCCTATTCGCACTTCCGCTACGATCTCGGCCGCGAGTTCAAGAGCCTGGAGGCGCACGGCACCGCGGACATCGCCAGCGTCTATGCGAGCTATCCGGTCATCCGGTCGCGCAACGCCAATCTCTATGCGCTGGCCGGGGCGGACGCGAAGTGGTTCAACGACAAGGTCGACGTCGTCCCGTCCCAATCGGACCGGAAGAGCCAGGTGCTGACCCTCGGCTTCGCGGCGGATTCGCACGACGGCTTCGGCGGTGGCGGTTGGAACGGCGCCTCGGCTGGCGTGTCGCTCGGCAACCTCGACATCGAAAGCCCGGCCGAGCGGGCCGCCGACGCGCTGACGGCGCGCAGCGATGGCGGCTTCGGCAAGGCGAATTTCAGCCTTTGGCGGCTACAGACCATCAGTGGTCGGCTGTCGCTCTACGGCGCGGTGCGCGGGCAGATCGCGTTCGACAACCTCGACAGTTCCGAGAAGATGGAGCTGGGCGGCGCCTATGGCGTGCGCGCCTATCCCGAGGGCGAGTCCTACGGCGACGAGGGCTATATCGCGACGATCGAGGCGCGGCTGGCGCTCAACCAGTGGGCGAGGCGGATGCCGGGCCGGCTGCAGCTGATCGGCTTCATCGACGCCGGCGAGATCCGGTACGCCCACAATCCGTGGTTCGCCGGATCGAACCATGCGCACCGCAGCGCCATCGGCACCGGGCTGGTCTGGGAGACCCCCTCCAGCTTCATCGTAAAGGCGACCTACGCGCACAAGCTCGGCGGCGCCGACGCGACGTCGGGGCCGGACAAGTCCGGCCGCTTCTGGTTCCAGGTCATCAAGTTCTTCTGACAGGGCGGCCCGCGCGGCGGGCCGCCACCACCACCGTCATATCCAAGGATTATCCAATGAACGCCCCCGTCATTGCCAGCATCCTCAGCGCCCGCAGCCCCCGTCGGCTGCCGTGCGGCACCGCCGCGCTCGCCGGAGTCGCGCGCCTTGCGCTGAGCGGCTCGCTCACCTTCGCCGGTGTCGCGAACGCGCAAGCGCTGCCGAGCGGCGGCAGCGTCTCCGCCGGCGCGGCGACGATCGCGACCGGGGCCGGCAGCGTCACCGTCACCCAATCGACCCAGGGGGCTGCGATCAACTGGGAGTCGTTCGGAATCGCGCAGGGCAACAGCGTGCGCTTCGTCCAGCCGAACAGCGCCTCGGTGGCGCTCAACCGGGTGCTTGGGCCGGACCCGTCGGTGATCCTCGGCAGCCTGACCGCCAACGGCAAGGTCTTCCTGGTCAACCCCAATGGCGTGCTGTTCGGCCAGGGCGCGCAGGTCAATGTCGGCGGCCTCGTCGCCTCGACGCTTAATCTCAGCGACGCCGACTTCATGGCGGGCCGCTACGCCTTTTCGGGCGCGAGCAGCGCGAGCGTGGTCAACCAGGGCTCGATTACCGCCGGCGACGGCGGCTATGTCGCGCTGCTCGGCGCCAGCGTCAGCAACCAGGGGGTGATCGCCGCGCGCCTCGGCACGGTGGCGCTCGCGGCCGGACGGGCGATCACGCTCGACGTCGCGGGCGACGGACTGCTCAACGTCGCGGTCGAGACAGGAGCGGTCGACGCGCTCGTCCAGAACGGCGGACTGATCCGCGCCGATGGCGGACAGGTGCTGCTGACGGCACAGGCGGCGGGCCAGCTGCTCCGCACCGTCGTCAACAACAGCGGCGTTATCGAGGCGCGGACGCTGGAAAGCCACGGCGGAACGATCCGGCTGCTCGGTGACATGCAGAGCGGCACCGCGAGCGTAGGCGGCGTGCTCGACGCCAGCGCCCCCGATGGCGGGAACGGCGGCTTCGTCGAAACCTCGGCGGCGCGGGTCGACATCGCCAATGGCGCAAGGGTCACCACCCTGGCCCCGGCGGGGCTGACCGGCACCTGGCTCATCGACCCGCAGGACTTCATCGTCGGCGCCGGCGGCAACATCAGCGGGGCGGACCTGTCGACGATGCTGGCCGCCAACAGCGTGACGATCAGTACGCTTGCCGGCGGATCCGCGACGCCCGGTAACGGCGACATCATCATCAATGACGCGATCGCCTGGGTCGGGGCTCCGAACACGACGACGCTGACGATGAACGCGTTCCGCGACGTCAACATCAATGCGGCGATCACCGCCACCAACGGCAACATCGTAGCCTGCTGCGGCCGCGACGTGAACGTCGGGCTTGCCGGCGGAGTCATCGCCCTGGCGCTAACCGCGACCAACGGCAGCATCCTGCTTAACGCTGGGCAGAACGTGAACATCCGCCACGCGATCACCACGACCGACGGCAACCTCGTGCTGTGCGCCGGACACAACGTCACCATTGAGGCGGCCATCGTGGTGACCCGCGGCAGCATCGTCGCCGCCCAGAGCCTGGGCTTCTCCCCGGGCCTGCTGCTGATTGCCGGCGCTGACGGCACCGGCCCCGGAGTCGGCGGCGGCACGGTGGTCTTCGGGACTCCGGTGCCGGTGACCGTCACCGGGCCGAATGCGCAGGTGACCATCAACTACAATCCGGTGTCATACGCAGCGCCGAGCGACTTCTCCGCGAACTTCACGCTCACCGACGCACCTCTCACCCAGCACATGCTGCTGTTCCCGAATGGCGACAAGGTCGAGGACGGCACGACGGCGGCCATCCTCGCAGGCTTCAACACCACGGCCGTGTCCGGCCTGCCGACCGGGGTCAACCTCGTCGCCGGCCCCGGCGCCACGGCGACGTTCGACAGCCCGGCAGTCGGGCCGAAGGTCGGCATCACCTACAGCGGCTACACGCTCGACGGCCCGAACGCCGCCCAATATGCGCTTGCCGGCTCCTGCTGCGTCTCGACGTTCCGAACCGCCTCGGCGATTACCGCGGCGCCCGTGCCGACACCAACGCCGACACCAACGCCGACGCCGACGCCGACGCCCACTCCGACTCCGACACCAACGCCAACGCCCACTCCGACTCCGACTCCGACTCCGACACCAACTCCAACTCCAACTCCAACTCCAACTCCGACGCCGACGCCGACGCCCACGCCCACTCCGACGCCGACGCCAACGCCCACGCCAACTCCGACGCCAACGCCCACGCCGACGCCCACCCCGACACCGACGCCGACGCCCACGCCAACTCCGACTCCGACGCCCACGCCGACGCCCACTCCGACTCCGACGCCAACGCCGACGCCCACCCCGACACCGACACCGACACCGACGCCGACGCCGACGCCTATACTTCCGGTGACCCTATCGCCGGGGGAGGAGGTTTCTCCCGTGGTGGTCCTGGCGCCGGCAGGGCTTGGTCTCGCCGTCCTCGAGGGTGGGGTGAGGATGCCGCCCTATCAGGTCGCCGCGGTGCAACCGGTGCCGCCGGTCCAGATCGTGCCACGCCCGCCGGTGGCGCCCTATGTGCCCCCCGTCTATCCGCCCAAGCAGGACCGGAACTAGGCGTGGCGCCGCGGTCGGACAGGCGCGCGCTGGCGAGGATCGGGCTGGCGGGGCTGGCGCTCTGCACGCTGTCGATGGCCGGCGCCTGTTCAGCCGCGGCGGCAGGCGCACCGGCGGCGGGCGGGGTCGTCTTCGGGTCAGAAGCGGCAGCCCCGGACGTCCGGCGGCTGGCGAACTGGGTGGTGGCCAGCGGCAACGCTCGGGGCCTGCCCTTCATCGTCGTCGACAAGCGATCGGCGAAAGTCTTCGCATTCGGGGCTGCTGGCCGGCTCCAGGGCGCGGCGCCCGCGCTTCTCGGCGCCGCCCGGGGCGACGTGTCCCCACCCGGCATCGGGGATCGAAAGCTGGCGGATATCGCCCCCGGAGAGCGGATAACCCCCGCCGGCCGTTTCGAAGCGCACCTGGGCCGCAACTTTGGTCCCTTCGACGTCCTTTGGATCGATTACGCCGCCGCGGTTTCGCTTCACCGGGTGGTCACCGCCAACGCCGCCGAGCATCGTGCGCAACGCCTGGCGACACGCTCGACGCAGGACAACAGGATTTCCTACGGCTGCATCAATGTGCCCGCACGCTTCTACGAAGGCATCGTCCAACCGCTGTTCAAGCCCGCCAACGGCATCGTCTACATCCTTCCCGAAACGCAGCCGGTGGCAGCCGTGTTTCCATTCGCGGCTGTGCGCTGAACTAGAACGAAACGTTGCTGAAGTGCGGCTTAATTGGCGATGTGACCAAGCTAAGCCACTGGCTGCAAACGAAAACAGCCGCCCAGATCTGAGCAGCTGTTCTTCAGTGCTGGTTGCGGGGACCCGCCACCGCCTTGATTTGCTGTTCAAATACGGTGCTGAGAATGTTCCCAATCAATCTGGTGGTGCATCCGTTGTAGCGGTCGAAGTGCGCTTCGTTTCGTGGCGACCTCAACTCTCATGGGGAAAACTGGATCGATTCCTTGGCGGGTAATCATCGATTCAGCGTTTCTGACTCAGTTTCGCGTAGGCGCCGGCTTTGTACGCAGCTCTTCACCGGCTGTTGCTGATGGCGGCAGCGCTGAGTGTGCGCTCTCGCTGGATTTGACATCATGCGGCGCGCCGATCTCCGATGAGGGCCAGCCGCCTGCAAGGTCGAACATGTTTCGCAGCCAGCGCGCGCCACGCCATGCAACATATTGATCGGGCCGCACCAGTGTAAGGGATTTGGGATAGCGTCCCTCTGCTTCCACATCGGAGAGATGGACGATCGTGAGCGGCTCGCCGCGCGCCACCGCGTCGGCCGCTGCCTGCGCGATATCATCGGCTAGTGCGTCGGAGCGGCAAAGCAGCGTGAAGCCCTGCCCGAACAGATCGTAGAGCGATTGTCCATCAGGGCGCCAAAGGTGCGGTGCGAGGCAGCCCGGCTTGCTGGAAGGAACATAATGTCGCTGATTACGCTTCCTCCCGCTCTCCTCAATCGCGATGATCGGCGAGTTAGCGTAGCAACCGCCGAGCACCGTGCCAAGCGTATGGAACTCGCGTTGCTTGGCCGCGACGATCCGCTCGCCGATCGCGCGGCGCAGCTGGTCGCCAGCCTCGCCGGGCTCCTCGAGACCTTCAGCCCAGAGGTCGTTGGAGAGCACGGCATGGTTCGCCGCTGCCTCCGCGATGACATCTTCGTGAATGGCGCGGCGCTCGATCTCGTAGCTTTGGAGCAGCGCCGGGCCGCCCCAGCCCTGGAGCGTCGCGGCGAGCTTCCACCCGAGGTCGACCCCGTCGGCGACACCCATGTTCATGCCGTAGCCGCCGAACGGCGGATGGAGATGGCAGGCGTCGCCGATCAGGAACAGGCGGCCCTGGCTGTAGCGGTCGGCGATCAGGCTGCTGGCGACCCATTCGTCGCTGCTCAGGATCTCGTAGGGCAGGTCGATGCCGGTCGCCTCGCGGATCAGAGTCGCGGCGGAATCGGGGGTGATCTCGAAGCCGTCGGGCAGCCGCGTCGGCATGAAGAACCAGATGTCGTCGCGGTCCATCGGGCCGATCAGGCTCGGCGAGGCGGGGTTGACCTGCCAGTACATCGTCGCGGGCCCGTGCCCGTGCGCCTCGGCGAGGCCGGGCGCGCGAAAGACGATGTTGTAGTTGCGCGACAGCCCGTAGGTGCCGTGCATCCTGGCGCCCACCACGTCGCGCAGCACGCTTCGCGCCCCGTCGGCGCCGACCACATAATCGCAGCGCGTGGTGAACTCATGTCCCGTGAGGCGGTCCCGCAGGACCAGGTCGACGCCGTCGCCGTCCTGCGTCACCGACACAAACTCGGTGCTGAAGCGGAGCTCGACCGACGGCAGCGTTCCGGCATGCTCGCGCATCACCTGTTCCAGCTTGTACTGCGGCACCCATTGCCCGTGCTCGGGATAGAGGTCGCTCCGCTCGGGATGGCAGTTGGAGGCATTCTCGATTCGCGCCAGGCCGAAGCCGCCGAGCCGGGTCACGAAGGTGACGGTCGAGGGATAATCGACCCCGAATGGCGACGCCGCGGCCAGCGTGCCCGCAATGCCCCAGCGCCTCAGGTGCGTTCGCGTGCGGACGTTGGTGGTTTTGGCCCGCGGCGCATAGCCGACACGGTCGTTGCGCTCGACCAGCAGACACGCGACGCCCCGCGACCCAAGCTCGATCGCCAGCGCCAGACCACTCGGACCCGCGCCGACGATGACAACCGAATGTTCCTTTACCCTGCTCATCGACGACGCGCCCTCCCCGGTGGAGCGATCGATTTTTCAACACGAACGCCGGCGTCTCACGCGCCCGAGTGGTGAATAGTCCAAGAGGAGCGATAGGGAATGATAACAAAATGCGCCGGGTGTTACCGAATATGCATCGGACCGGAAATATTGCGCTGGTTCAGGGCGGAGCGGCGGAACAGGTCGCCGAGATGCTGCGCGATCGGCGTCAGCGGGAACCGCGACCGGCTGACCAGGCATATCGTCGGCGCGGCCAATTCCTCCTCCACCTTGATGTGGGCGAGAAGCCGGCTGGTGCGAACGAAGCGAAGCCATTGCTGCGGCAGCATGGCGAGAATGTCCGACGCGGCGGTGACCGTGATCATCGACAGCGCGCTCTGCACGTGGATGGCGATCACGGGTTCGGGCAGGCCGTGCCGCTGGAACAGCGGCGACAATTCCGCTCCGCTGTCCATCGTCACCGACGTCGAAACCCAATGGGCATCGACGAGCTCGGCAAGCGAGGTCGCCCGTGCGAGCGGATGGCCGCGACGGCCCAGCACCACCCGGCGATTCTCGAACAGCTTCTCGCTCGAATATTCGGCTGGCAGGTTGTCCTCGGACAGAGGCCCGACATAGAAATCGAGCGCTCCGCTGCGGATATCCGCTTCCATGGCGGGGAACAGGCCCTCCGTGATCCGGAGCAGGACGTTCGGGTAGCGGCGCCTGAACGGCCCGATCACCATCGGCAGCATCGAGACATGCGGCGCGGTCGACAGACCGATCGAAACGGTGCCCGTGCTGATGCCCTTGAGCTGCTGGACCTCGTCACGCGCCCGGTCGAGTTCGAGCCTTACCGCGGTGCTGCGCCTGACGAACGCCTCGCCGATCGGAGTCAGCATCATGCCCGTCGCAGTTCGCTCGAACAACGTCGCGCCGAGTTCGTGCTCGAGGTCGCGGATGCTGCGGGTGATCGCCGGCTGGGCGATGCCCAGATGCCGGGCGGCGCGGCGCAGGCCGCCTAGCTCGGCGATGGCGATCAGGTGATTGAGCTGGACAAGCTTCATGCCGATACCAGTTTAGCAACACCTAAGACTATTTGCCATCATTTCCTATCGCTCCACCTGCTCTATCAGTGGGGCGTCAAGGCGCGAAGACGCCTTAGGTCGGCGCACGATGCCCGGCCAATCGGGGAGGACCAACCATGACGACTTCAGGCAAATTCACGCTGCTGCTGGCGGCATCCGGCGCGGCGCTGGTGGCGGCTACTCCGGCCAGCGCCCAGAACGCGGCCGGCACTCCGGCTGCCGCACAGTCGCCGAAACCGGCCGGCGACGACGCACAGGGAAGCAGTTCGCCGCTGGCGGCCCAGCCGAACTCCAGCAACGCCGCCGCCGCCGACGGCGTGGCTGAGAATTCGGAGGATATCGTCGTTACCGCGCAGCGCCGGGAGCAGCGGCTCCAGGAGGCGCCAGTCGCCGTGACCGCCCTGTCCGAAGGCACGCTCAACCAGCTCAATGTCACCAACAGCCGCGACTTGATGACGGTCGTGCCGAGCCTCCAGGTGAGCACCCAGGCGGGCGGAGACAGCGGCGGCTCGGCCACCTTCTTCCTGCGCGGCGTCGGCCAGATGCGGGCCGCCAACGGCTCCGAGCCGGCGGTCGGCATCTATGTCGACGACTTCTATTATCCGTCGCTGTCCGGCACGATTTTCCAGGTCGTCGACCTCGCCTCGGTCGAGGTGCTGCGCGGCCCGCAGGGCACCTTGTTCGGGCGCAACACGATCGGCGGCGCGATCCGCTACACGACGCGCGGCGCCGAATTGGGCGAGGTCTCCGGCCATGTCACCGGCACGGTCGGCAATCGAAACCGCTACGACCTGTCGGGCGGTCTGAACGTGCCGGTCGGCGACGTCGCCGCGCTTCGCGTGACGGGCGGCCATCTCGAGCAGGACGGGTTCGTCCGCAATCGGAATAGCGGCAAGCGAGTCGGCGGCTCGACAACCGACCTCGTCCGCCTCCAGGCGCGCATCGAGCCGACCGACAGCCTCTATGTCGATCTCTCCGGCCAGTACAGCCGCTTCAAGCTCGACGGCTTCAACTACAACGTCCCCGGCCCGCTCACGCCCACGCCGCCCGCGCCCGGCGCCAACCCGACGCTGCCGTTCATCTTCAATACCGCGATCGCGCCGCGGATCGGCTCTCCGCTCTACACCGACGCGTTCCGCTCGACCTGCTATTACTGCCAGTTCGGCGGCCTCAATCCCGAGTTCAGCACGACCAAGTACCGGAATGCGCTGGCGACCGTCGGCTGGACGATTTCGCCCGGTCTGACGCTCAAGTCGCTGACCGGCTGGCAGGAGGTCAAGAACCGGTCGAGCAGCGATCTCGACAGCACGCCATTGCCGATCTTCCAGGGCGGGCTGCTGCGCAGCACGACGCGAGCCTTTTCGCAGGAGCTTCAGCTCAACGGCAAGCTGCTCGACGAGCGCCTGAACTTTGTCGCCGGCGGCTATTATTACAACGAGCGCAACCCGGGCCTCATTCCGGAGCGGCCCAACGTCGTGCTGGGCAACCCGTCACCGGCGACTCCGACCGAACGGAATCTCAAATCCTATGCCGGTTTCGCCGACGGGTCATTCAAGCTGACCGACACGCTGAGCCTTCTTGGAGGCTTCCGCTACAGCGAGGACCACAAGGACGTCCATGTGCGAAATGGCGTCGGCGCGACGCTGGCGGATGTCAGCCGAAGCTTCGACAGCAAGACCTTCCGCGCCGGTCTCCAGCAGCAATGGACAGCGGATGTCATGACCTACGCCAACGTCTCGACCGGCTTTCGCGGCGGCGGCTTCAATCCCTACAATCCGGCGCGCACGCCCAACCTCATCCCGTTCGATCCCGAGAAGGCGACGAGCTACGAAGCGGGGGCGCGGCTTCAGTTTCTCGATCGCCGGGTCACGATCAACCCGACGATCTTCTATGTCGACTGGAAGGCCATCCAGATCCAGAGCGCCGAGCCGAACCCGGCGACCGGCAACGTCGACCTCATCCTCCAGAATGCCGGCAAGGCCCGCAGCTATGGCTTCGAGGTCGAATATTCGGTCAGCGTGTCGGATGCCGTCCGGCTGTTCGGCAACCTCGCCTACCTCAACTTGAAATATACCGACATCGGCACCGCCAAGGGGATCACCCTGAACAGCGATTTCCAGCGCGCGCCGAAGGTCACCTTCGCGGTCGGCGGCGCCCATACGCTGGAGCTTGGCTCGGGCGCTCGGATCGTGAGCACTCTCAACTACAGCTTCCAGGACGATCAGAAGAGCACCGGCGCGGACAACGACGCGTTGCGGCTTCGGAAATACGGCCTTCTCAACGCCAGCGTCGAGTTCACCGACGCCGACAAGCGCTTCAGCCTGGCCGCCTACATGAACAACATTCTCGACAAGAAATACGCGATCGGCGGCGTCAATTATTACGCCAATGTCGGCGCGGCGCATTACGATCTTGGAGCGCCGCGTGAGTTCGGGCTTACTGGGCGGTTCAATTTTTGACCGCCCAGACCGGCTAGGGTCGAAGCGGCGGTCGAGCGCGATACCGCGGATCGTCGCTGGTCAGGAGGCGACCTCGCGGCGGACGAGCGCCGCGCCGTCGACCATCGCCTTCATCTTGCCGAAGGCGGTGTCGCGCGGCAGGTATTTCAGGCCGCAGTCGGGCGCGACGATGATCCGTTCGACCGGCACTTGGGTCATCGCGCGGCGGATGCGGTCGGCGACAACCTCGGGCGTCTCGATCGCCGGATCGTTGAGGTCGAGCACGCCGACCATGATCCGCTTGTCGCGAAGCGGTGCGAGCTCGGCCGGGTCGAGGTGGGGCTGGGCGGTTTCGACCGAGACCTGACGGACCGAGCAGCCCGCCAGCTCGGGCAGGAAGTCGTAGCCCTTGGGCCGGTCGCCGTGGATGATCGCCGCGTAGCCGAAGCAGATGTGCAGCGCGGTCTCGCCGACGATGCCGTCGAGGGCGCGGTCGACCACCTCCACGCCGAACTCGCGCGCCTGCCCGGGCCGGGCCTGCATATAGGGCTCGTCAATCTGGACGATGTCGGCGCCGGCGGCGAACAGGTCGCGGATTTCGTCGTTGACAGCGGCGGCGTAGTCGAGCGCCATCTCGCGCTGCGAAGGGTAGAAATCGTTCTGCGCCTGCTGCGCCATGGTGAAGGGGCCGGGAACGGTGATCTTGATCGGCTTGGTTGTATGCCGGCGCAGGAATTCGACGTCGCGCACCTGCACGGCATGGGTGCGGCGAATGCGGCCGATGACGCGCGGCACCGGATTCGGATGCCCGCTGCGGTCGAGCGCGGTGCCGTGATTGTCCATGTCGACCCCCTCGAGCGCCGTCGCGAAGCGGTTCGAGTAACTCTCGCGCCGCATCTCCCCGTCGGTGATGATGTCGAGCCCGGCGCGCTCCTGCTCGTGGATCGCCATCAGCGTGGCGTCGTCCTGCGCCTCCTCCAGGCGCTCGGCCGGCACTCGCCAGAGTTCGCGAGCGCGGACCCGGGGCGGGAAACGGTCGGCCAGCCGCGCCCGGTCGATCAGCCAGTCCGGCATGGCATAGGAGCCTACCAGGGTGGTCGGCAGGATGGTGTTCAAATCCGGCTCCCTTCGATCGTCTGCAGCGGGCGCCGATACCGCGCTCGCCGCCTCGGTTCTCGACGCATATGTCGACAGATCGATATCGCCGTCGATAAATTATGACAAGAGCGGCGGCGGCTTGACCCTATCGACGTTTACGTGGAAAATTGGACGAAACAGTGGATGGCCGGCTCGATCCGGGGATTAAGACCAGATCAGGCCACGCAACGACCGGGGGAAGGATGGTTCAAGGCCAGTCAGGGCGTATCGGCGCCATCGGGCCTCGTTATCCGATCGATGGCGTGCGCTACCGCTCGATTTCGGAAGCGCGGGCTCACCTCGCCGATGGGAACTGGCTAGACCTGACCATCGCCGACACGCTGCGGCAGGCGGCGAGCGAGCGGCCCGACACCGCCGCGGTGATCGACCAGGACGGCTTCGTCACCTATGCCCGGCTGGACGCCGAAACCGAATCGCTGGCTGCGACCCTGCTCGACCTGGGGCTGCATCCCGGCGATCGTGTGCTTTTCCAATTGGGCACGTCGCGGGACTATTTCACGGCGTTTCACGGCTGCATGAAGGCGGGCGTGGTGCCGGTCTGCACGCTGCCACAGTACCGCAGGGTCGAGATGGAGCATTTCGCGCGACTGACCGGCGCGCGCGCCATCTTCGTCCAGGCAGACTGCAATCCAAGCTTCGATCAGGTCAGCTTCGCGCAGCAGCTCGCCGCATCCTGCGAGGCGCTTGAGCATGTGATCGTCGTGCGTGGCGAGCGGGAGGGCTGCGTTTCGCTCGCGGCGGCGGCGCAGGAATATCCGCTCGAAGAAGCGCGGGCCCGCACGGCGGGGATCGCGCCAAACGCGCTCGACGTCGCGGTCTTCCAGCTGTCGGGCGGCTCGACCAGCCTGCCCAAGATCATCCCGCGGATGCACGGCGAGTATCTGGGCGCGGTTCGGCACCTGTCGCAGCGCTACGGGCTGACCGACTCTGACGTCACCTTGTGGGGGCTGCCGCTGGTGCACAATGCGGGCACGATGTTCGCGGTGCTGCCGGTGACGCTCGACCGCCGGACCCTGGTGCTGCAATCGCGGCTCGACATTCGCGAGATGCTCGAGCTGATCGCCCGGCATCGGGTGACCTTCACCGGCAGCATCGGCCCCGTCGCGGCGAGACTGCTGGAGATCACCGACCTCCACCGCCACGACATCGGGTCGCTCAAGCAGTTCTTCGCGCTGACCAGCGCCGAGGCGGTGGAACGGCATGTCGGGCTGCCGGTCGGCCAGATGTTCGGGATGACCGAGGGCATGGTCTTCGCGTCGTCGCCGCAGGATTCGGCCGCGATCCGCCATAACACGATCGGCTATCCGATCTCACCCGGCGACGAGGTCAGGCTGCTAACGCCGGGCGAGGAAGCCGAGGTGGCGTTCGGCGAGATCGGCGAATTGTGCTTCCGGGGGCCGAGCACGCTGACGGGATATTTCGGCGATGACGCGGCGACGGCGGCGAGCTTTACCGCGACGGGCTTCCTGCGATCGGGCGACCTGATGCGCGCGCACGAGATCGACGGAATCGTGTGCTATTCGTTCGAGGGGCGGATTAAGGACAACATCAACCGCGGCGGTGAGAAGATCGGCGCCGAGGAGATCGAGGCGCTCGTGGCGCGCCACCCGCACGTCGCCGACGTGCGGGTCGTCGCAATGCCCGACCCGATCTATGGCGAGAAGGTCTGCGCCTATCTGATCCCGCAGGCGGGCTGCGACTGCCCGACCGTCGCGTCGCTCGGCGAATTCCTGCTCGGGCTCGGCATCGCGAAGTATAAATTGCCCGAACGCGTCGAGGCGATCGATGCCTTCCCGCTCACCAGGGTGGGCAAGGCGGACAAGGCCAGGCTGCGCGAGATGGTCGCCGCGGCGATCGCCGCCGAGACGAGGCAGGACGCATGAGGGAGCAGGAGGCGACCGCCGGCTTCCGCAATGCCGGCTGGACGATGGGCGGGCTGCCCGAGGGCGCCGAGGTCACCGTTCACCCGCTGCGGACCGCAGACGGCGCGGCGGTCAACGGTTTCCTCTACACCGCCGGGCCGTCGAACGTCGTTGCGTGCATCATGCATCCGCGCGAGTTCCTGGCGACGCATTATCTGGTGCCCGAGCTGCTCGCGGCCGGTTACGCGGTGTTCACCCAGACCTCGCGCGCGGTGGGATCGGACCTGCGGCTCGAACACGAGATCACCTTGCTGGACGTGGCGGCCGGGCTGTCGTTCCTGAAGGAGCGCTTCGGCAAGATCGTCCTGATCGGCAATTCGGGCGGTGCGAGCCTCTACGGCTTCTACAACCAGCAATCCCTTCTCGCCCCCGAGGCTCGGCTCGAACGGACGCCGGGCGGCCGCGCCACCGGCCTTCGCGAACTGGAGATGCCGCAGGCCGACGGCATCGTGCTGGTGTCCCCGCATCCGGGACAGGGCATCGTGCTGCTCAACTGCATCGACCCCTCGGTGACCGATGAGAATGACCCGCTCGGCATCGACCCGGACCTCGATTTCCTCGATCCCGCCAACGGCTATGCCCCCGGCGGCGCGCATTATGCCGCGCCGTTCGTCGAGCGCTTCCGCAGCGGCCAGCGCGCGCGGGTCGCGCGGCTCGACGACACCGCCAAGGCCCTGATCGCCGACCGGCTCGCGGCCCGCGCGCGCGGCAAGCAAAGCGGCGAGCGCGGCGAGCGCATCCGCGGCGCGCATACGACCGCGATGACGATCTGGCGCACCGACGCCGACCTGCGCTGCTGGGACCTGGCGCTCGACCCGTCCGACCGCGCAGTCGGCTCGATCTGGAGCCGCGACCCCTACGCCACCAATTTCGGCGTGGTCGGCTTCGCGCGCTTCTGCACACCCGAGGCATGGCTGTCGACCTGGTCGGGGCTGACCTCGCGCGCCAATCTGTTCGAGACCGCGGCGGCGATCGAACAGCCGGCGTTGTTGATCGAATATAGCGGCGACCAGGTGGTCTTCCCGGCGGATGTCGAGCGCATCTTCGCCGCGATCCCCTCGGCCGACCGCACCCGCCACCGCTTCCGCGGCGACCATCACGGCCAGCCATTGGTCGAGGGGGAAGAGCCCGGCCGATCGCGCGCCGGACAGGCGATCCGCGATTGGCTGCAGGATCGGTTCCCGCGGAGCTAGCCGCGAGCGTGCAAAAGCGAAGCGGGAAAGGTTGGGGTCGCGTCTTCAGATCAGCCTTACATTCATCGCCCGGGCGACAACATGAAGATCGCCGGGCTCGATCTTGAACGTGCCGTGGCGAAAGACCACCCCCCAATGGTCGCGATCGCGCGTGAACGACAGCTTTTCCAGGAGCGGCCCGATCGGCGCTTCATGGGCGCGGTAATATCCAACGTGACGCCGAAAGGGACGGAAGCCCTCCCCTGCCTCGATCCGATACGGCTCGCCCGGCAGGATCGTGCCCAGCGCGACGAACGCCTGGACGATCTCCCCCGCTCGCATCCGTTCGCGCGGCGCGTAATAGACGATGCGGTCGCCGGGCTGCATCCGTTTGAGCGGCGCTTCCCGGCCGTGGTTGAGCTGCAGAAGCCGCCCTCGACTGCGGCGGCAACATGCTCGCGACTGGCGACGCCGACCCATGCGGTCGTCACCCGGCGGTCTGCGCGCCGTGCGTTTCGCGCAGGTCGTAATAGATCGGGTCGAACGATTCGGCGAGGCTGCCCGCCTCGCGCATGTGCGCCTGCGCCGCGGGATCGTTCATCATCGCGTCGAGATCGGCCTGGCTGCGCCACTGCGCGTAATTGGCCACGTGCTTGCGGTCGCGGCTGACATGGAGGCTGGCCGAGACGAAGCCCGGCCGCTGCTTCATGCCGTGCTCGGTCGCCTTCGACAGCGCGTCCAGCAGAGCGTCCGCGTGCGCGGGATCGACGGTGAAGGTGTTGATGAGGACCAGGTAATCCGATTGGGGATCGAGCGTGACCATGATTATCCTTTCAACTTGGCGAGCGCCCTCGCGCTCAATATATCAGGGGGCTGACATATATTATAAGGAACCTGATATGTCCAGCGCGGCAATGCCTGAGACTGTCGCCAAGCGGCTCGGCTATGCGGTGAAGCGCATGCAACACGCGCTACGCCTGAGCATGGACGACGCCTTGCGTCCCGCCGGTCTCACCGCGCCGCAATATGCCATCCTCTGCGCGGTCGAGGCGGAGGCGGGCCTGTCGAACGCGCGGCTGGCGCGGGCGGCGTTCGTCACGCCGCAGACGATGCAGGGGATGCTGGCCAACCTGGAGCGTGACGGTGCGATCAGGCGCCACCCCGATCCGCACAACGGGCGAATCCTGCGGACCGAGTTGACGCCGCTGGGACGCGACACGCTCGCCCGGGCGCATCGGCTGGTCGCACGAGTAGAGCAGGTCATGGTCTTGTCGTTCGGCAAGCAGGAGGCCGACCGGCTCGCGCTGTCACTCACCAAGGGCGCCGGAGACCTCATGGCCACCTTGACGGCCCCCGAGAGCGACAATCGGAGTCGATAGGGTCCTTGCGCCGGAGTCGCGCCGGCGCATAATGCGCGCTCTGGCTATCGGGTGACGGATGACATGGCGGTTTCAAGGAGCGCGCGACATCGCAGGGTGCCGGCTTCAGCCGCGCCGTCTCCCGCCAGACAGGCGGTAGCGGCGGAACCATCGTCCAGCGCCCGTCGCGAGCTGCTCGCCGAGGAGGTGCTCGACAAGGCCGCCGCTTTGTTCGCCGCGCGCGGGTTCGCGGCGACGAGCCTCAAGGATGTGGCGGACGCGGTGGGCCTCAGCCGCTCGTCGATCTATTATTATTATCCCAACAAGGAGGCGCTGCTGGCGGAGCTGATCCGCGGCGTGACGCTGCCGATCGCCAACATGCTGCGCGAGGTCGGGGAGCAGGGCCTGCCCCCGACCTCGGCGATCCGCGAGGTCGTCCGCCGGCTGGTGCTGTGGGTCGCCGACCCGCGCACGCACTTCCGGCTGATGGATCGCAGCGAAGCCGAACTGCCGCCGGCGATCGCCAAGGTCCATGCCGCGGCGAAGCGGCAGATCCTGAATGAGCTGATCAAGCTCGTCGATGCGGCGGTCTTCGCGGGCGAGGCGCGCGCCGTGGACAGCCGGGTCACGGCGCTCTCGATCATCGGCATGGCGATGTGGACGGCGTGGTGGTTTCAGCCGGGGCACGGCCCTACGCTCGACACGGTCGCGGAGATGATCGCGGACAATGCCTGCGCCTCGCTCCATCGCACAGGGCCGATGAAGGACGGGGCGACGATCGCGAGTCTGGCGGGCGAAATCCGAGAGAATCTGTCGCTGATCGAGGCGATGTCCGGCGAGACTTCGGCCTAGGTCAGACCGGCAGCACGGGCTCGTTCGTCGGCGCCAGCCGGATGCGGGTCGCGTCGAACCGCACGATCTTGCCGTCGAGCCCGCCCGTCAGGCAGCCGAACCAGACCGCAGCGTCGAGGCCGGTCGCCTCCCGCGCGATCTCGATCTCGCCGTCGAACTCGACGTAGATATAACCGGCCCGGACTGGGTGAACCCGGCAGCGCTCCAGCCCGCCCGCCGCTTCGACGAACGCCGCGAACTCGGGCACGTCGAGGACGTAGAAGCCGCTCATGCGGCCGGGGCTTCGTCGCGCTGGTGCCGCGCGACATAGCCGGCCTTGATCCGCCACAATTGCTCGATGGTCGTCCAGTCGCCCGCGTCCGTCAGTTCCAGCGCGGCGGCGATGGTGAGCTCGGCGTCGGTGCCGTCGATCCGCTCCAGAGCCCGCAACGGGCGCGTGATCTCGAGCGGGTAGAAATTGGGGTCGCGGAAATAGACCGATTCCAGCACCTCGTGCCGGATCGACTGGCTGACCTGCACCCCGGCCGCTTCCAGCCGGGCCTGCCAGGCGAGCAGCTCCTCCTCGGTCTCCACCCGCCATGCGGTGTGGTTCGCCATCGCCATATAGCCGCGCGGCACCACGAACTCGGGCGGCTGGGCGGTGCCGATATAGTGGAAGAAAGCGATCGTGCTGCCGTTCCCCGCGTCGAAGAAGAAATGGATGAAGTCGGCATGCGCCTCCTTCTCCCGCCCCCAGCCCTTCGCGGTGATGGCGTGGACCAACGGCAGCCCAAGCTTGTCGCGGTAGAATTCGACCGTCTCGCGCAGCTTCCAGGTCGGGCGCGCGGTGTGATCGACGCCGTTCAGCGTCAGCGGCGGCGTTGCAACAACGTCGAGCATCGTCCCGGTCTCCAGATAGCCGTTAAATCCCGCTTGCCAAACTTCCACGCCAGCGTCAATATATCGACTAACGCGACGAAAGTGCGGACGAACTGAGGGGGTGGTGGATGGCGCGCATCGCGGTGGTTGGCGGCGGACCGGCGGGGTTGCTGTTCGCCAAGCTCGCCAAGCAGGCCGACCCCGCGCACCGGATCGACGTGTTCGAGCAGAACCCGCCGGATGCCACCTACGGGTTCGGAGTCGTTCTTGCCGATGTCGCGCTCGATATCCTCGCGGCCGTCGATCCGGGCCTGCGCACCGCGATCAGCGACATCGCCGAATTCCAGGACCGCATCACGATCGTCCACAAGGGTGTGCCGATCGCGCTGAAGGGCAACGGCTTCATGGGCATCAGCCGCGTCCGGTTGCTGCAGGCGATGCAGAAGAACGCGCTCGACGCTGGCGTGTCGATCCATTTCGAGCGGCGGGTAAGCAACGTCAACGCGCTGACGGCTTATGATCTGATCGTCGGCGCCGACGGCGTGAACAGCGCGATTCGGGAGACGCTCAACGAGCATTTCCAGGCCGTGAAGGAGCCGCGCCGCAACAAGTGGGTCTGGTACGCGACCGCCAAGCGGCTCGACTCGGTCGGGCTGATCTTCCAGTCGACGCCGCAAGGCACCTTCATCGCGCACAGCTACCGCTTCTCCAAGGAGCTCGGCACCTTCGTGATCGAGTGCAGCCCCGAGACCTGGCGGTCGGCTGGACTGGACGAAGCGAGCGAAGCGGAAAGCCAGGCCTTTTGCGCCCGCGTGTTCGAGCCCTTCCTGGGGGGGGCGCCGCTGATCGGCAACCGGTCGAACTGGTTCAACCCGGAATTCGTGACGAGCCGCCACTGGCACCACAAGAACGTCGTGCTGATCGGCGATGCGCTGAAGACGGTGCATCCCTCGATCGGCTCGGGCACGCGGGTCGGCATGCAGGACGCGATCGCGCTGGCCGACGCGCTGTCGACATGCGGCGGCGACATTCCGCTGACGCTGGCGACCTTCGAAGCGAACCGGCGCGGCGGCGCCGACGAGTTCCAGGACGCCGCGATGAAAAGCATCCTTTGGTACGAGACGGTCGACGAGCGGATGGACCTCGATCCGCCCGCCTTCGCCTACAATTACATGAAGCGGACCGGGCGCGTCAGCGACGAACGCTTGAGGCGGATCGACCCCGAATTCGCGGCTCTGGCCGAGCGGCACGAACTGCTCGCCGCCATCTGAGGAGCCATCGCAAATCAAGTTGTACCCAAGCGGCGTACCGCTCCGTCGATCAGGCCCACAGGCCAGTGGCGAGAGCGGAAAATCAATCAAACGGGAGGAAATCATGAAGACCATCACGTCATACATGGCGATAGCGGCGGCGCTTGCGGTCGCCGGTGCGTCAACCGTCGCGGCCGCGCAGGACAGCGCGGCCGCGCAGCCGGGCTCGCCGTCGGCCGGCACGACGGCCGCTGCCGCGGCGGAAGCGGCGCCCGCCTCCGGCGAGATCGACGAGATCATCGTGACGGCTCAGAAGCGGTCGGAAAACCTGCAGAAGGTCCCGATCGTCATCACCGCGATCAGCGGCTCGCAGCTGGGGTCCGCCGGCGTCACCAGCCTGGCGACCCTAAACACCGTCGCGCCGGGCTATAACTCGCGCAACGTCTCCGGCGCCTTCCAGCCCTATCTGCGCGGCATTGGCACGTCGAGCAACGTCGTCGAGAACCCGGTCGCGCTGTATATCGACGGCGTCTACATCCCGCAGCAGCGCGAAGGCATGCGCGAGCTGCCCGATGTCGAGCAGGTGGCCGTGCTCAAGGGGCCGCAGGGCACGCTGTTCGGCCGCAACGCGACCGGCGGCGTCATCCAGATCACCACCCGTGCGCCGTCGCAGACCGTGGAGGCCGAAGCGCATGCGGGGATCGACAATTACGCGACCTTGCGGACCGGCGCCTTCCTTTCCGGAGGACTCTCCGACGGCGCCGCCGCCAGCGTCTCGATCGACTATGCCCGCCAGGGCGACGGCTACGGAACCAACCTCACGACCGGCAACGACACCTTCAAGCTCCAGCATTCGCTCTCGATGCGCGGCAAGCTCCGGGCCGAGCTGGGCGACGATACCGACATCACGGTCATCGGCGATTACATGGACCGGCGCGAACGCGCCTTCACCTTCGTGCCCTATCCGGGCACGACGCTGATCCGGCCGATCGGCGCTCTCGGCAGCAAGTTCGACACCTTCTCGCAGATCGAGCCTTACACGGCGTTCAAGGGCGGCGGCGCGAGCCTCGAGATCGATCATGATTTCGACTTCGCGAAGCTCGTCTCGATCACCTCCTATCGCAAGGGATCATCGAGCTATCTGTTCGACGATGCGCCGGTCGGCGTTCCGGTGTTCTACGTCCGGGTCGATCCGGGCAATCAGCCCAACCGGGACTTCACCCAGGAGCTCCAGCTGATTTCGCAGAACCGCGCCGGCTTCACCTGGACCGCCGGCGTCTTCTATTACCACAATCGCCTGGCGAACGAGGTACAGCGGAACTTCTTCCCGCCCTTCTACCGCGCGGCGGTGGCGCCGCCGACGGTGAACCAGCAGACCGATACGTTCGCCGCCGAAACCACCGAGTCCATCGCCCCCTTCGGCCAGGTCGGAATCGAGCTGCTCGAGGGCACCAAGCTCACGCTCGGGGCGCGGTGGACGTACGAGAAGCGCGAACTGCACGACGGGCTGATCCGCAGCACGCGCTACAACGGCACGGTGGTCAACGTGCCTTTCACGCCAGGTGCGCTGACGATCAAGAAGCCGACATGGCGCGTCGCGCTCGACCATCAATTCGGGCCCGACGTTCTCGGCTACGTCTCCTACAACCGAGGCATCAAGAGCGGTGGCTTCAATATCCTGAACCCATCCAACCCAGCCTATCTGCCCGAGCGGCTCGACGCGTATGAGGCCGGGTTCAAGACCGAGCTCCTCGACCGCCGCCTGCGCTTCAACGTCGGCGGCTTCTACTACAATTACAGCAACCTCCAGATCACGCAGTTCGTCGGCGTCACGCAGAGTATCGTGAACGGCGCCAAAGCCGAGCTCTACGGTGTCGATGTCGATTTCAACGCGCGGCTGACCCCTGAGTTTAGTCTGTCGGGCGGCCTGGAGGCGCTCCACACCGAGTTCACCGACTACAGGAACGCCGTCGGCAGCGCGCCTCGGGCGGATGGCGGCGCCACCCTGTTTCCGATCGACGCAACGGGAAACCGCATTCCCCAGGCGCAGAAGTTCGTCGCCTCGCTATCGGGCGATTACGAGCAGGAGTTCAGCTTCGGATCGCTGCATTTCAACGTCACCGGATCGTATAACGGCGACTATTACATCGAGGCGGACAACTTCATCCGTCAGCCCTCCTATGGGCTGATCAACACTTCGGTCGCGTGGACATCGCGGGACCGGCGCTACACCGTGTCGGTCTGGGGACGGAACCTGCTCGACGAACGCATCATCTTCAATGCGTCGAGCCAGGCGATCGGATATCCGACCTCTTATGGCCAGCCGCCGCGTACATACGGCGTGACCGCCGCGGTCAATTTCCAGTGAAGGGGGATCGGGCAGGCGATTGCCCGATCACCGTTCGTCTGAATGATACCGGATCAGTAACACCCTCGACGTTTTGCCATCGCTTCCTATCGCCTCACCTCGGTTAGAAAGCCGTACCGGGGCGCGCAGACGTCCGATCGACATGGAGGAGGAGGGGCTATGAAGGTCTCAAGCAAGTTCGGGCTGCTGGCGGCATCGTCCGTGATGGTTTCGGTTCTTTTCGCCGCAGCCCCCGCGCGCGCGCAGGCCGACCCGACGGCGCAGGCGACCCCGCTGGCGCAGGGCGCGGCGTCCTCCGCCGACGCGGCGTCCGCCAATGCGACTCCCGGCCAGGAAGGTCTCGAGGAGATTATCGTGACGGCGCAGCGGCGCTCCGAGAATTTGCAGCGCGCGGCGGTCGCGGTCAGCGTCGTCCAGGGCTCTGACCTCGTCGCCGCGGGCATCACCCAGCCCGACCGGCTCGGCGAGCTCGCGCCCGCGCTGACCATCCAGCCGTCGAGCACCGGCAACCTGATCTTCATGCGCGGCGTCGGCAATTTCACGCTGACTCCGAACAGCGATCCGGCGATCGCGTTCAACTATGACGGCGTCTATCTCGGGCGCCCGACCTCGACCAACGGCCTGTTCTACGACCTCGACCGGATCGAGGTGCTGAAAGGGCCGCAAGGCACGCTCTACGGCCGCAACGCGACGGGCGGTGCGATCAACGTGATCCCGACCCAGCCCAAGCTCGGCGAGTTGTCGGGCTACGCGACCGCGAGCTACGGCAATTACGACGCCGTGGTGGCGGAAGGCGCGGTCAACGTGCCGCTGGGCGACAATGGCGCGCTCCGCGCCTCCGCCAGCACGTCGCGCCATGACGGCTATCTCAGCGACGGGACATCGGACGACAAGACGACGTCGCTGCGCCTGCAGATGAAGGCGGCGCTCACGCCCGCCCTGACCGTGCGGGTCGCCGGGGACTATAGCCATGTCGGCGGCGTCGGCGCCGGCGTGTCCTATGTCAGCAACTATCTCTTCAACCCGGCCACCGGCGCCTATCTGACCTTCAAGCCGACGACGGGGCTGGACGAAGGGGTCTATACGCCGGCGGCGCAGGCCTATCGTTCCAATATTTTCGTCCCCGTCGCGGGCCGCAGGCTGGACGCGATCTCGCCCTATCCGTTTCAGAGCAACAACTTCTACGGCGCCAACGCACAAATCGACTACGACACCGGCGCGGGCACGCTGACGATCATTCCGGCGTGGCGCTATGGATCGCTGAACTATCTGGCCGAGGCGGCGTCCTTCCCCTACCGCAACCGCGAGAAGGACGAGCAGTTCAGCATCGAAGCGCGCTTCACCGGCGAGCGGATCGGCATCTTCGATTATATCGTCGGCGGCTATTTCTACGACGATTCGATCAACGCGCGAGTGGCGCTAAATCTGTCGGCCGCGGAAAATTTCCTGGTCCAGAAATACGACAATCGCTCGTTCGCGCCGTTCGGGCGGCTGACGGCGCATGTGTCCGACCGGCTCCGGCTGGTCGGCGGCCTGCGCTATTCCAAGGACATCAAGAGCTTCGTCGGAACGGGCATCGCGCTCAACCTGGTCTGCATGGTGCGGGTCGCCGGCGTTCCGACCTGCCCGACCGCGCGGCTGTTCACCACCGTGGACAACATCTCGCAGGTGCCGTTCCCGGTGCCGGCCGGCCCCGTGCCGATTCCCCAGGGCGCTTCGGGCGCGATCATCGTGCGCAGCGACAGCGCCTACAACAACCGGCTGACCAACGACCGTCTGACCTATCATGGCGGCGTGGAATTCGATGTCGCGGATCGGTCGCTGCTCTACGCGACGGTGGAATCGGGCTATCGCTCGGGCGGCTTCTCGGCGGCGCTGGGCTTCGAGACCTACCAGCCCGAGCTCATCACCGCCTACACCGTGGGCCTGAAGAACCGCTTCCTCGACAATCGCGTGCAGCTGAACGTCGAGGGCTTCCTGTGGGACTATAAGGATCAGCAGGTTTCGCATCTCGGCCTCGATCTCAGCGGCCGCACCGCGCAGTTCATCCAGAACATCGGGACCTCGCGGATCAAGGGCGTCGAGGTCGAGGGGCGCGTGCTCGTGACGCCGACGACGCTCGTCAGCGCCGACGTCCAGTATCTCGACGCGAAGAACCGCTTCTTCACCTATCAGCAGGGCTCCGCGACCGGCGCGCCGCTGACCGGCTGCGCCTATGCGCTGTCGGCCAACCCGGCGTTCTACAATGTCAATTGCGCCGGCACACAGGCGTACAACTCGCCGAAATGGACGGTGAACCTGGCGGCGCAGCAGACGTTCGAGGTCGGCGACTACAAGCTCGTCGTCGGCGGCGACACGCAGTACAAGAGCGGCCGCACGGTCGGCTTCGAATTCCTGCCCGAGCAGCGGGTCGGATCGACCTGGATGACCAATGCGCAGCTTTCCTTTGGTCCGGCCGACGACCGCTGGTCGATCGCGGGCTTCGTTCGCAACATCGAGAACGACCGAATCCTCAACTTCGCGGTGACGCATCCCCTCGCCAATGCATTGGTCGGTGGCTCGACGGCGCCGAGGACCTATGGTGTCCGCGCGTCGGTCAAATTCTGACCGGCCGTGGATAGCGGGAATTTCGAATGAAACTGATACGGTTCGAAGACGAGGGTGCCAAGATCGGTGCGGTGAAGGGCGACGGCGTGGTCGATCTCGCCGCCGCCGGTTGCCGCTGGGCGACGGTTCGGGCGATCGCCGGTGGCGGAGCCGCGGCGCTCGACGCGGTGCGCGAGCTGGTTGAGCGCGCGGCTCCGACGCTGGCGCTCGATGGTCTCAAGCTGCTCGCCCCGATCGAGCGGCCCGGCAAATATCTCGCGATCGGCATGAACTACGCCAAGCACTTGGAAGAGGCCGACAAGCTCGGCGTCGCACGCGCCAAGCACCAGACCTGGTTCAACAAGCAGACGACCTGCATCGCGGGACCCTATGACGACATCGATCCGGGCGTCACCGAGAAGCTCGACTACGAGGTCGAGCTCGGCGCGGTGATCGGCGCGCCGGCGAAGCGGGTGAGCGAGGCCGACGCCAAGGCCCATGTGTTTGGCTATTTCGTCGCCAACGACGTTTCGGCGCGCGACTGGCAGTTCCACACGCCGACCTTCACCATGGGTAAGTCGTTCGACACGCATGGGCCGATCGGGCCGTGGATCGTCACCGCCGACGAGATCGCCGACCCGCATGCGCTGGATTTGCGCTGCTACGTCAACGGCGAGCTGCGGCAGAGCAACAACACCGGCCAGATGCTCCACAATCTATGGGCGCAGATCGCCTATCTCTCGACCGCCTTCACGCTCGAGACGGGCGACCTGATCGCCACCGGAACGCCCGAAGGCGTCGGTGTCGGCAGGGAGCCGCCGACCTTCCTCCAGCCGGGCGATGTCGTCCGCTGCGAGATCGACGGCATCGGAGCGATCGAGAACAGGGTTGTCGCGCCGGCGGCCTGAGGCCGGGCGCCAAAACGAGGGAAGTCAGTCATGCCGGTCCTTGGCCCCCTCTCCGTCACGCTGGAGGTGCCGTCGCTCGACGCGGGCGTGAAATTCTACACCGATGCCGGGCTGGTCGCCGATGTCGCGGGCGATGTCGCGCGGCTGCGCTGCCCGGGGCAGGACCGCGACTCGGTCGTGCTGCTCGGCGGGTCGGCCAGGAAGCGGCTCCATCACATCTCGCTTCGCGCCGACCGGTTGGACGAGATCGCCGAGAAGATCCCTGGCCAGGGCGGCCGGGTGGTCGCTCCGCCGGAGGGCTTCGAGGACAACGGCCTGTGGGTCGAGGATCCGCACGGCATGCTGATCCACCTGGCCGAGCGCCCCGCCGATCCGGAGCTCGAAGCCGTCACGCCGTTCCAGGTCAACGCGCCCGGCCTGGTCGTCCGCAAGCGCCGCTCCGCGATGCTGCCCGGCGCGTCCTACGCTCCGGCGAAACCGCTGCGGCTCGGGCACATCCTGGTGTTCAGCCCCGACGTGCCGGCAAGCGTCGCGTTCGTGACGGAAGCGCTCGGCATGGGCCTGGCCGACCGGGCGCAGGACATCATCGCCTTCTGCTGCGCGCGCAAGGACAGCGACCATCATGTCGTCGCCTTCGCGAAATCGCCCGGCGTCGGCTTCCACCATGCCAGCTTCCAGGTCAGCGACCCCGACGAGGTCGGCCGCGGCGGCCGCGCGCTGCTCGCCAAGGCGGGGCTCGGCGACTGGGGCTTCGGCCGCCACACGATCGGGTCCAACTTCTTCCACTACATCCAGGACCCCTGGGGCAGCTGGTTCGAATATTATTCCGACATGGATCATATCGACGATTATTCGCTGTGGACGCCGACCAATTACGGGATGGAGGACAGCCTCGCCAACTGGGGTCCCGAGGTGCCGCACGACTTCGTACACAATTACGAGGCCGACGCGGAGGCATTCCAGGCCGACCGGCGGGAGTCGGTCACCGCTTGACGACCAAGGTCCGCCCAAGCCCGACAATGCCCCCGGCGCGCATGGCGAGATCGGCCGCGTTTACCCGTCCGCCGGGTCGGTGCACGCGATGATCGCCGCGGCCATTGTGGAGCGGCGCCCTTGTCCTTGACGGTGGCCCCGGGCGATCTCCGCCAGCGCTTTGACGCGGCGCCGATGAGCCGCGCGCAAGGGGCGGCGGTGGCGGTGACGGTCGCCTTGTCCGCGCTCGATGGCTATGACGTGCTGGCCGTGACCTTTGCCGCCCCCGCGATCGCGCAGGGATGGGGTATCGGCAAGGCGGCGCTCGGCGGGCTGCTGTCGGCGGGGCTCGCCGGCATGGCGCTCGGCTCGCTCGTGCTCGCGCCATTCGCGGACGTCATCGGTCGACGGCGGCTCGTTCTCGGCAGCCTCGCGCTGATGGCGACAGGCATGCTGCTCTCGGCGCTCGCGGCGTCGCTGCCCCAGCTGGTCGCATGGCGCGTGCTGACCGGGCTTGGCATCGGCGCGATGGTCGCGGTCATCAACCCGCTGGCGGCCGAGTTCGCCAACGACCGGCGCCGCGCGATGGCGCTGGCGCTGATGGCGATGGGATATCCGCTCGGCGGGCTGGTCGGCGGGCTGGCGTCGGCGGTCCTGCTCCGGCTTTATGGCTGGCCTTCCGTGTTCCTCGCCGGGGTCGTTGCGGCGGGCCTGCTCATTCCCGTCGTCCTGCTATTTCTGCCAGAGCCGCTCGCCTTTCTCCTCGCGCGGCGGCGCGGCGATACTCTTGCGCGCGTCAACGCGCTGCTTGCGCGCTGCGGCATGGAGCCGGTGATCGCTCTCCCGCCCGAGGCGGCCCGGGCCAACGCGAGCTATGCTGCGGTGTTCGCGACGCGTCAGCTCGGGACGACAATCCGGGTCACGCTGGCCAACCTCCTGTTCGTGATGGCGGTGTATTACGTGCTGAGCTGGCTGCCGCAGATGGTCGCCGAGGCGGGCTTTGAGCCATCGACCGCCAGCCTCGTGGCCGCCGTCGCCAACTTGGCGGGAATTGCGGGCGGGGTCGTTCTCGGTTGGCTCGCGCGCCGTGCGGGATTGAACCGGCTGACCGTCGCAACGATGATCGGCCTTGGCCTCGCGACCGCGGCATTCGGCATGACGCCGGCGTCCTTGCCTCTGCTCATTTTGGCCGCCGGAGTATGCGGCTTCTTCCTCTTCGGTGCTATTGCGGGACTGTACGCTACCTTGGCCGTCAGCTTCACCTCCGAGGGCCGGGCGTCGGGCACCGGCTTCGTCATCGGCATCGGCAGGATCGGCAGTGCCGTCGCGCCATTGATCGCAGGATGGCTGTTCGCAGCGGGCTTTGGTAATGCCGGCGTGTCGGCGACCTTCGGCGCAAGCGCCGTGCTGGCGGGGCTCGTGCTGCTGACGGGCGGCACGCCCAATAGGTCTGCACCGACCGCCACATCCCCAACGTAGGAAAGCCATGTCGAGCCTGGACCATATCCATGTCGCCCGCTGGGGTCATTCGGGGCGTGAGGTCGTGCTCGTCCACGGAAGCGCGCAGGGCAGCATGGTCGGCGGAGCCCATCATTTCGCAGCCCAGCAAGCGCTGGCGGCCGAGGGCTGGCAGCTGATCGTTCCCGATCGGCCGGGCCACGGCCGCAGCCCCGCCCCCGGCCGTCCTGACGATGCCGAAGCCGATGGCGCCTGGGTCGCGGATCTGCTCGGCGACGGCGCGCATCTCGTCGGCCATTCGTTCGGCGGCTGTGTCGCGCTCGCCGCCGCCGCGAGGCGGCTGGAGGCGGTGCGCTCGCTCACCTTGATCGAACCGGGCATGCAAAAGCTCGCGATCGACGATCCGCGCGTAAGGCGCTTCGTGCTAAAGCTGGTCGCGACGATGATCTTCTCCTTTTCGGCCGAGCGCCGCGCTAAGCGCTTCGCCAAGCTGGTGGGCATTCCCGGCGAGATCCGCGGCGGGGCGAGCCAGGAGGAAATGAAGGCGATGGGCCGTGGCATCGCGAAGCTGAAGGTGCCCGACGCGGCGACGCTTCGCCGCGAGCTGGATGCGATAAGGCAGGCCGGCATCCCGCTGCTGGTGGTGACCGGCGGATGGAGCCCCGCCTTCGACGCGGTCGGTGCGCGGGCGGCCTCGGTTGGCGGCGGTCGACACGAGATTGTCGCGTCGCCCAATCATTTCCCCAACCTCATGCCCGCGTTTAATCCGCTGCTGGCCGCATTCATGAGCGAAGCGGACGCGCGCCCAGGGGCGTCACGTGGTTGACGTCGCGTCATCGGGCCGTCTTCAAACCAGAGGTCGATCATGAGATGTCTCATCCCGCCGCTTGCCGCCGTGCTGCTGACCATGGGGGTAGCCGCGATGGCGAGGCCGGTCGATGTCATCACCCGATCGGGCGCAGTCCGTGGTGCCGCGTCGGATGGCGGCGTCCTCGCATTCAAAGCGATCCCCTATGCCGCGCCGCCGGTGGGGCCGCTGCGCTGGCGCTCGCCTCAGCCGGCGGCGACGTGGACCGGCGTGCGTGATGCGACGCGGTTCGGAGCGGCCTGCCTGGCTTCGCCGCTGCCCTTCCCTGCGCCGGCCACGCCGCAGAGCGAGGACTGCCTCTCCCTCAATGTTTGGACATCCGCAGGCGCCAAGGCCAAGCGCCCGGTGATGGTCTGGATCCATGGCGGCGGCTTCGAGTTTGGCTCGTCCGCGCAGCCCGGCTATGACGGCACTAAGCTGGCGCAGCACGGCGTGATTGTCGTCAGTCTGAATTACCGGCTCGGCGTGCTCGGCTTCATGGCGCATCCAGCGCTGGACCGCGAGGGAGCGCCCTCGGGCAATTTCGGGCTGCAGGATCAGATTGCCGCGCTGCGCTGGGTGCGCGTCAATATCGCCGCGTTCGGCGGCGATCCGGCGAACGTCACGATCTTCGGCGAATCCGCCGGGGCGCACGCAGTTGGCATCCTGATGGCTTCGCCGCGGGCCAAGGGCCTGTTCGCCAAGGCGATCGCCGAGAGCGGCGCCTTCTGGGACAGCGAGCATGGATCGCTTGCGACGCATACCGAGGCGCTCGCTCGAGGCATCGCTTTCCAAAAGCAAATGGGTGCGACCGGCTTGGCCGCTCTGCGGGCCATGCCCGCAGAGCGGCTCAACGCGGCCGGGCGCTGGGACTTCAGTCTGGATCCCGGCACGACAGCCTTCTCGCCGAGCGTGGACGGTTATGTGCTGCGCGAAGCACCTGCGGCAGCGATCGCGCGGGGTGCCGCCGCGGAGGTGCCGCTCCTTGCCGGGTGGAATGCCGAGGAGCAGACGCCGCTGTTCCTGTCACGTGCGCTGCCGCACGACACGCCCCAAGCATTCCAGTCAGCCGCTGCCAAGGTGTTCGGCGCGGACCGGATGGCGCAGGCCCGTATCGTTTATCCCCCCGCCAATCCGGCATCGGCCGCCGGCACGCTGGTCGGCGACCTCATCATCTCGCAGCAGACCTGGGAGTTGCTCGCGCTCCAGCAGAAGGTTCGGCGCACCGGCGTCTACGCCTACCAATTCTCATTCACCTCACCTTATTCGCCGATCGCAAACCATACAGCCGAAGTGAAGTACGTGTTCGGCAATCTCGGCTCGCCGATGCTCGGGCGCGGCGCTGGCGAGCCGGGCGACCGCGATCGCGCCATTTCCGAACTAATGATGACTTACTGGACCAACTTCGCGACTAATGGCGACCCCAACCGTTCAGGCCTCCCGACCTGGCCGGCCTATACCGGGCCGGGTTCGCAAGCCCTCGCCATCACCCCCGATGGCGCTATGGCCGCCGCCGAAGCGGGAACTCCCCGCTTTGAGTTTCTTCGATCGTTTCGCAAGAATGGTCGACTGCCTGAGCGGTGGCGGACTTTGGTGCCCTGACTGCGCCCCTTTCTGTGGTCATTCGGCCGGCAGTCTAGGGTCCCGAAAGCGGGCTTTCAGGGGCGGCGATCCCAATACCCGCCGTTCACAAAGTTTAGCACCGGCGGTCTTCTGAACCGCCGCCGTTGGGGACTCAGCGGGCCGGCCGGTACCGTAAGCTGAAGTTCAACGGGCGATGATAGCGACTGCTTTTGGTGGCAATGAGGCGGTCGGTGTTTGGCATATCTGCTGCCTGTCGGCCGGGCAGCCTCCGGTCCGGAAACGGCGGATCACCGGATGACGGATTAAGCCCGGCTAGAGCTAAATCGCTTGCTCATTAGAAACTACCCGACCATCGAAGGTGCCAGGGGAATCATGGCGACCATTGCGAACGTAGCGGCGCGTCCCGAGGATGGTTTCTTCGGACACCCTAAGGCGCTTGCCTATCTGGCCTTCACCGAGGCCTGGGAGCGCTTCAGCTACTACGGCATGACCGCGCTGGTCGTGCTCTACATGACCCAGCAACTCTTGCTGCCGGGCCATGCCGAGAATGTCCTTGGCCTAGGAGGCTTCAAGTCGGCGCTGGAGGGCGTCTTCGGCCCGCTATCGACCCAGGCCTTCGCCTCGCAGGTCTTCGGCCTCTACACGGGCTTTGCCTATTTCACGCCGATCATCGGCGGCTGGGTCGCCGACCGCTGGTTCGGGACGCGGCGCACGGTCGTCGTCGGCGCGCTGCTGATGAGCGCCGGCCATCTGGCGATGGCATTCGACGCCAGCTTCCTCGCCGCCATGCTGCTCCTCATCATCGGAACCGGCTGCCTGAAGGGCAACATCTCGGCGCAGGTCGGGCGCCTTTACGCGGCCGACGACGAAGCGATGCGCACACGCGGCTACACGACCTTCAGCATGGGCATCAATGTCGGCGCGGTCGCCGGCCCGTTGGTGTGTGGGCTGCTGGCGCAACTCTATGGTTGGCACACAGGGTTCGCTGCTGCGGGCGTCCTGATGCTCGCCGCGCTTGTCACCTATCTCGCCGGCCAGAAATATCTGCCGCCCGATCGCCCCATCGGCCGTCGTAGGACAACTGTCGCCGTCCCGCTGTCGCCAGCGGAACGGCGCACGATCTTGTTGCTGATCGCGATCATGGCGATCACCATCTTCCACTCGGTTTCCTTCTACCAATTCTACAATGTCGGCATCGTCTGGGTGGAGACGCGAGTGGCTCTGGCGACGCCGCTGGGAGCGGTTCCGGCGGCATGGTTCAACTCGATCGACTCGCTGGTATCGATCCTCGCAGCTCCCGCGTTGATAGGCCTGTGGCGTTGGCAGGAGGCGCGCGCCGCCGAGCCCGGCGACGTCGCCAAGATCGGCTATGGTGCCGCGATCGCGACCGCTGCCGCCTTGCTGCTCGGCCTGGCTGAGATGTTGGCCGGCCACGGCAAGGTCCCGATCTGGCTTCCGTTGCTCGCCTTTGCGATACAAGGGGTGGGCTTCCTTTATTATTGGCCGACCCTGCTGACCCTCGTCTCCCAGGGCGCCCCTGCCAAAGTGAACGCGACTCTGATGGGCACGGTGTTTCTCACGATGTTCGCGACCGGGCTGCTGGTCGGCTGGATCGGCACCTTCTATGAGGCGCTCGGACCGGCGCGCTTCTGGCTTCTGCAGGCGGCCATTTCCGCGACGGGCATCGCGCTCGTCCTTGCGGTGGGCCCCTCGCTTAGTCGTGCGCTCGAACCTCAGCCGGCATAACCTCGACCTGAGGATGATGGCGCGATGAGCATCTGCCTCCAAGCGGATCTTCGATTGCGGTCCGCCATAACCGACCGCGTCGCCGATCAGGATGAGCGTCGGGAGATCGGATGCCATCGCGCCCGTCGCCAGCGCGAGAAGGTCCAGCCGCGTGTGGAGCAGTTTCTCGTCGGGCAGGCTGACGTTGCAGGCGATCAGCACCGGGGTGGATGCCGGTAGCCCGGCGCCGATCAGCGAACGGCTGATCTCGCCGGCCGCCTCGCGCCCCATGTAGAACGCCAGCGTCGACTGGCTGTCGGCAAGCGAGCGCCAGTCGAGGTCTAGCGCCGCGCCGCGCCGGCTGTGCGCCGTGACGAACTGGACACACCGCGCGATGCCGCGCAGCGACAGCGACAGCCGGGCCGACGCCGCCGCCGCGCTCGCGGTCGTGACGCCCGGACAGACGTGGACGGGAATGCCCGCCGCACGCAGCGCATCCATCTCCTCGGTCGAGCGGCCGAACATCGATGGGTCGCCACCCTTCAGCCGAACGACGCGGCGGCCGGCGCGCGCCGATTCGACCAGCCAGGTGTCGATCGTGCCCTGATCCTTCGAATGGCGGCCCGATCGCTTGCCGACACTGACCCGCTCGATGCCGGCGGGGATCAGATCGAGCACGCCGGGGCCGACGAGCGCGTCATGGAAGATCACGTCGGCGGCGGCGATCAGGCGTTCGGCCTTGCGCGTGAGCAGATCGGGGTCGCCAGGGCCGGCGCCTACCAGCCAGACGGTGCCGGGCAAGAAGTCATGCGGCATGAGAGGAACCTTCCATGACAAGAATCTTGGCGAGCGCGGGGCGACATGATCCGCAATTGGTGCCGGCCTTCAGCGCCGTGCCAATCGCGGCGACGTCGGCCAGCCGCTGTTCGGCGATGGCGGCGAGGATGGTCTTGAGTCCGACATCGAAGCAGGCGCAGACGATCGCACCGCGGTCTACCTGCACACCCGGCGCACAGCCCGCGAGCAACGTTGGAGCGGCGACAGCCCCTGACAGCTGCGCCACGAGCCAGTCGCGCGACGGAAGCGCGCCGTCGCGGGTTACGAACAACGCGGCTGCGAGCCGCCCGTCGTCGAGGATCGCGATCCGCCGCGATCCGCGTGCCGCATCGACTGCTTCGAGCCGCTGACCTTTGGGTAGCAAGGCGTCGAGCGCGGTAGTGTCGCCATCCCCTGCCAGGTCCCACGCCGTACCGCACGGCACGGCAACCCGTGTCGCCCACAGGCAATCGGGCCTTGTCGCCAGTTCGCCGCGAAGGACGACGAACCCGCGCCAAGCGGCCGTGACCGCCGTGATCCGCGCCGGCGTAGACTTGAAGCCTGGCTGGCCGGAGATCGGATCGGCGAGTGGTCGGGGCAGCAGGCCGGTGCGCCCGCCGGTCGCGGTGCGATCGGTCCAGTGGATCGGCACGAACAGCTCGCCCAAGCGCTGGGTCGCTACGACGGCCGCGCGGTAGAAGCTGTCACCCTGGGGGGTCGCCACGCGGGCAAGGCCCCCGTCATCAATGCCAAGCCGCACCGCGTCGTCGGGATGGATCTCGACCGACGGCTCCTCGCGGTGCCGCGCCAGTTTGGGGCTGAGGCCCGTGCGCGTCATCGTGTGCCAATGGTCGCGATAGCGCCCGGTGTTGAGCGTCATCGGCCAGCTCGCGAGCGGCGCCGCGACTGGCTTCTGAACCACTGGCACCAGCCGCGCCCGTCCGTCCGGCGTCGGGAAGCGCCCATCGGCGAACGGCATACCTCCCCAGCGGAACGGGTCCATCGCGTCGTAAGCGGCGTTGCCGATCGCGGCATGACCGGGTAGCGCGAACAGCCGCGCGCCGCGATTCTCATAGGTCGACAGCCGACAATGCTCGCGCCAGACGTCAGCGGCGCGATCGTAGGAGAAGGCGGTCTTCCATCCCATCCGCCGCGCTACCTGCGCGACGATCCACCAATCCGGCTGTGCCTCCCCGGGCAAAGGCAGGAAGGCGCGCTGGCGGCTGACGGTGCGGTCCGAATTGGTGACGGTGCCGTCCTTCTCGCCCCAGGCGGCGGCGGGCAGCCGGACGTGCGCATAGGCGCTGGTGTCGGTGTCGGCGACGACGTCGGAGACGACGACGAATGGGCACCGGGCGAGCGCCTCGCGGACGCGGCCGGCATCGGGCATCGACACGGCGGGGTTGGTCGCCATCACCCAAAGGGCCTTGATCCGGCCGTCTCCGAGCGAGCGGAACAGGTCGACCGCCTTCAGCCCCGGCTTGACCGCCATGTTGGGCGCCGCCCAGAAGCGCCCGACCCGCGCGACGTTCTCAGGCGTGAAGTCCATGTGCGCGGCGAGCGTCGAGGCGAGCCCGCCGACCTCGCGCCCACCCATCGCATTGGGCTGCCCGGTGATCGAGAAGGGCGCCGCGCCGGGCTTGCCGATCCTGCCGGTCGCGAGGTGCAGGTTGGTGATCGCGTTAACCTGGTCGGTGCCCGACAGCGACTGGTTCACGCCTTGGCTAAACATCGTAACGGTGCGCGGGGTGGCTGCGAACAGCTCGAAGAAGCGCCTGAGGTCTGATGGCGGCACATCGCAGATGCGCGCCACCGACCACAGGTCGCTTCCCTCCCCGAGCGTGTCCCAGAAATTCTCCGGCGTCGCGACGTGCGCGGCGAGATAGGCGTCATCGAGCAGACCCTGCGCACGGCACCATGCGAGAAGGCCGTTCATCAGCGCGACATCGCTGCCAGGGCGGATCGCAAGATGCAGGTCTGCCTCGTCCGCGGTCTCGGTGCGGCGCGGGTCGATGACTACCAGCTTGGTGCCACGGCGTTCCCGCGCAGCCATGATCCGTTGATAGACGACCGGGTGGCACCAAGTGGTGTTCGATCCGACCAGCACGATCAGATCCGCGGCGTCGAGGTCGTCATAGCTGGCGGGAACAATGTCTTCGCCGAACGCACGCATATGGCCGGCAACTGCGCTCGACATGCACAGCCGCGAATTGGTGTCGATGTTGGCCGAGCCGATGAAGCCTTTCATCAGCTTGTTGGCGACATAATAGTCTTCCGTCAGCAACTGGCCCGAGACGTAGAAGGCAACGCTGTTCGGCCCGTGCTGCGCGATCGTGTCGCGGAAGCGTTTGGCGACGAGGTCGAGCGCCTTGTCCCACGTGGCGCGCTTGCGGCCGATCATCGGATGCAGCAGGCGGCCCTCGAGACCGACCGTTTCACCGAGATGCGTGCCTTTGGAGCAGAGCCGCCCCGCATTCGCGGGATGATCGGGATCACCCGCGATCTGAACTGAGCGCCCACCGGCCGGCGTCGCAACGATGCCGCAGCCGACGCCACAATAGGCGCAGGTGGTGCGCACCGGCGTCATCTAGGCCGCTGCCGCCATCGTCGATGCGCGGCAGAGCAGGACGCGGCCGCCGCTGACCTTCACCGGAATCACTGGTGTGCAGCCCCTGTCCTCGCCCAGCGCTTCACCGGTCGCGAGCGCGATGCGCCAGTTGTGCAGCGGGCAGGCCACCGCGCCGCCGTGGATGATGCCCTGCGACAGGCGCCCGCCCTTGTGCGGGCAGCGATCGGCCAGCGCGAAGACCTTGCCGTCGCCGGTGCGGAACACCGCGATGTCTTCGCCACCCGTGACCTGCACGGTACGGCTGCCACGCACGGGAATCTCATCGACCCAGCCGATGTCGAGCCAGTCGCCGATCATGCCATTTCCCTCGTCTGATCCACAGGCGTGAAGCGCGCCATCGGCGCATGCTGCTCGCGCGCCTCGCCGGCGGCACGCGCGACCCAGGGATCGTCCTGCGTGAAGCGTTGCGAGTAAAAGAAGCGGGAGGCCAGCGCATCGCGCCCCTCGGCATCGTCGACGATGCGGCTCTTCACATAGTCGAGCCCGACGCGCTCGATCCACGGTGCGGTCCTGTCCAGATAGCGTGCTTCTTCCCGGTAGAGCTGGATGAAGGCGGCGCAGTAATGCATCGCCTCCTCCTCGGTCGCGACCTTGCAGAGCAGGTCGGTGACGCGCACCTTGATGCCGCCATTGCCGCCGACATGGAGTTCGTAACCCGAGTCTACGCAGACAATGCCGAAATCCTTGATCGTCGCCTCGGCGCAGTTGCGCGGGCAACCGGACACCGCGATCTTGAACTTGTGCGGCATCCAGCTGCCCCAGGTCATCTGTTCGGTCTTTACGCCGAGGCCGGTCGAATCCTGTGTGCCGAACCGGCACCAGTCTGATCCCACGCAGGTCTTCACTGTGCGCAGCGACTTGCCATAGGCGTGGCCAGAAACCATGCCCGCCGCGCCCAGATCGGCCCAGACGGCGGGCAGATCCTCCTTCTTGATCCCGAAGATGTCGAGCCGCTGGCCACCTGTCACCTTGACTAGCGGCGCGTTGAACTTCTCGACCACGTCGGCGATTGCGCGCAACTCGCGCGGCGAAGTGATGCCGCCCCACATCCGCGGCACGACCGAATAGGTGCCGTCCTTCTGGATGTTGGCGTGCATCCGTTCGTTGACGAAGCGGCTTTGCTGGTCGTCCTTGTAGTCCCCCGGCAGCGCGCAGAGCAGGTAGTAATTGAGCGCCGGCCGACAGCCCGAGCAGCCGTCCGGGGTCGACCAGTGCAGCTTCTGCATCACCTCGGGGATGGACCGCATGCCCTGCGCGACGATCTCGCGGCGGACGTCGTCGTGGCCGAACGTCGTGCATTTGCACAGTGTCTTGACCGTCCGTTCGCCACCATAATCGGCGCCGAGCGTTAGGCTGAGCAACTGTTCGACGGCGCCGGTGCACGATCCGCAGCTTGCCGAGGCCTTGCAGGTGGAGCGCACCGCATCGAGGCTGACCGCGCCGTTCACGATCGCCCGGCACACCGCAGCCTTTGACACGCCGTTGCAGCCGCAGATCTCCGCTTCGTCGGAGAGAGTCGCAACGGCCGCCTTAGGGTCCGCCGCGCCTCCTCCAGAGGCGAAAGACTGGCCGAAGATCAGCATGTCGCGGATGGGGGCGATGTTCTCGCCGCGTTTGAGCAGGTCGAAATACCAGCCGCCGTCGCCGGTATCGCCGTACAACACCGCGCCGACGATGCGGTCGTCCTTTACGACGACGCGCTTATAAACGCCGCGCGACGCATCGCGCAGGACGATGTCTTCCGCGCCTGCGCCGCCGGAGAAATCGCCGGCCGAGAACACGTCGAGCCCCGCGACCTTGAGCTTGGTGGAGGTGACCGACCCGCGATAGCCCGACGGCGTCTCGACCAGCCCGTCGGCGAGCGCACGGCACATGTCCCACAACGGCGCGACGAGGCCGTAGACATTGCCGTCATGCTCGACGCACTCGCCGACCGCTAGGATTGCGGGGTCGGAGGTTACCATATGGTCGTCGACCTTGATCCCGCGCCCGATCTCCAGCCCCGCCTCGCGGGCCAGCGTAACGCAAGGGCGGATGCCGACCGCCATCACGACCAGGCTCGCCGGGATCAGCGTGCCGTCCTTCAGCCGCACGCCCTCGACACGGGCGTCGCCGACGATCTCGGCGGTGTTCGCTTCGGTCAGGATCGTCTGGCCGCGCGCTTCCAGCGCCGACTTGAGCAGCCAGCCCGCCGCCTCGTCGAGCTGGCGCTCCATCAGCGTCGGCATCAGGTGGATCACCGTCACCTTCATGCCGCGCAGCGTCAGGCCATGCGCCGCCTCCAGCCCAAGCAGGCCGCCGCCTATCACCACCGCATCGCCGCCCTTCCCGGCAGCGGCAAGCATCTGATCAACATCCGCCATGTCGCGGAAGCTGATCACGCCGGGCAGGTCCTTGCCCGGCACCGGGATGATGAACGGATCGGAACCGGTCGCGATCAGCAGCCGGTCATAGGGCACGGTCAGCCCCGAGCGCGCCGTCACCGTCTTCGCGGTGCGGTCGATCGCCTGCACCGGATCGCTCACGACAAGTTCGATCGCATTGGTGGCGTACCAGGCGCGGTCGTTGATGACGATCTCGTCGAACGTCTTCTCGCCCGCCAGCACCGGCGACAGCATGATGCGGTTGTAGTTCACGTGGGGCTCGGCGCCGAAGATCGTGACGCGGTAGCGGGCGGGATCGCGCGCGATCAGTTCCTCGACCGCGCGGCAGCCGGCCATGCCGTTGCCGATCACGACCAGATGTTCCCGCGGGTCGCCGCGGGCCACGACCATAGGTTGATGTTCCATCAGATCGTCCAATCCAGTTGCAGCCAGAACTTGCGAGTGTCGGTGGCGAACGTGTCGGCGTCGTAGCCGGCGTAGCGCACGCTCGCTGTGGTGCGGCCGAGTTTGGCCGAGGCCAGAAGGTCGATCTCGTTGCCGTAATGGCGGACCAACCGGTCGCTCTCGAAGCGGTGGTACACGGCTTGCAGCGACACCGCCTTGAGCGTGCCGATCGCTTTCCAGCCCCAGCCGGCGCTGCCGTAGAGGTCACGCACACCGTCCGCGGGTGTGGTCAGGAACTTGTCGGCCCAGCCCTGGAACTTGAAGTTGGTACCGAGCGGGGTCTGGAAGCTGGTCAGCGCCACGCCGCGATCGGCACCGAGCACTTCGTAACCGACGCCCAGCTTCGGCCCGTTCAGGTCGATCGAGGCATCGGCCAGATAATAATCGGCCGCATAGGCGTTCGGGTTGTGATGATAAGCGGACTGGCGCGCATAGCTGGCCTGGTACGCCAGCTTAGCCTTGCCCATCGGCCGCATCCCGGCGATGCGCCCGCCGTAGGTCTGGCTCGACAGGCGAAAGCCCTGCACCACGGTCTCGTCCTGATCGACCAGATAGGCGAAGCCGGTAATCGCACCGATCGGCGTCGCGTAGCTGAGGGTGGCGAACACATTGTCGCCGCCGATCGCCTGCTGGCGTGCGCCGACGCCATCGATACCCCAGATCGTGCGGACGCCCCACGCATAGGTGACGTCGGCCTTCAGCCCCTTCACCCCGGTCCATTCGGCGCGCACTGCGTCGAAGGTCTGGCCGTTCTGGCGAAAGCCGACCGCGCCGACGAAGCGTTCGTCGTCGAGCGCGATCCGCTGGCGCCCCGCGGTCACCGCCAGTGCCTTGGTCTGGTAGCGCAGCTGAGCACGGTACAGCGCGATACTCTGCGGATCGGCGACCAGCGGGCGGGTCGCCGCGCCGTTAAGGCCGTCGTAGTAGTCACCGACGATCGCCAGATCACCCTGCGCTTCGACCAGCGCCGACCACGGCCCTTTCTTAGCCTGCACGCTCGCGCGGATCCGCGCCGTCACCGCGCCGGCTTCGGTCGCGATTCCCGCCTGATCGACGTTCTCATAGCGTAGCCGTGCTTCGGCAAGCGGCGTGATGGTCTGCGCGGTGGCCGGGGCGGCGAGCGTCGCTCCGGCCAGGAGAAGGGCGGCGCGCATCAGATCCGCACGCCGTCGGCGGTGGCCCAACGTGCGCGCCAGCCGCCCTTGACGAGCGTCAGTCCGGCGAGCGCCACCACGGCTAGGCCGGCGAAGATCAGGAACCCGCTCGAGAAGCTGCCGGTCCATTGCTTGGCGAGGCCGAGCGACGACGCGAGATAGAAGCCGCCAACCCCGCCAGCCATGCCGACCAGCCCGGTCATCACCCCGAGTTCGGCGGAAAAGCGCTGCGGCACGAGCTGGAAAACCGATCCGTTACCGGTCCCGAGGGCGAGCATCGCCACCACGAAACAGGCCAGCGCCGCGCCGACGGTGCCCACCATGCTGACCCCCACCAGCGCGATCGCGGCGACGACGAACACGCCGGTCAGCGCCTTCACGCCGCCGACCCGGTCGGCCAGCGCACCGCCCATCGGCCGCACGAGCGATCCGGCGAGGACGCATGCGGCGGTGCAATAGCCTGCGGTCACCGTCGTCAGCCCAAAACGATCGGTGAAGTAGATCGGTAGCGACGCCGCCAGCCCGACGAATCCGCCGAACGTCACCGCATAGAAGCCCATTAGCGACCAAGCGTCGGCTTGTTTCAGCGGGATGAAATATTGTGCCCAGCTCTTTGGCGCGGGCGCGTTCGGAGCATCCCTGGCCAACACCAGATAGACGACGAGGATGATCGACAGCGGGATGCAGGCGAGGCCGAGCACCGCGTTCCACCCGAACAGCTTGGCCAAGGTCGGCGCGAACAAGGCGGCGAGCACGGTGCCCGAATTGCCCATGCCGGCAAGGCCCATCGCCTTGCCCTGATGCTCGGCCGGATACCAGCGGCTGGCCAGCGGCAGCGCGATCGCGAAGCTCGCGCCGGCGAAGCCCAGGATCACCCCCAGCGCCAGCGTGCCGGCGAAGCTGTTAACCCCAAGCAGCCACGCCGACAGCAGCCCGCCGATGACGATCATCTGGCTGATGGCGCCCGACCGCTTCGGCCCGATCCGATCGACCAGCAGGCCATTGACAACGCGCAGGATCGCGCCGGCCAGCGTTGGCGTTGCAACCATCAACCCCTTTTCCGCCGGGGTCAGCGCCAATGTTTTGGCGATCTCGGGCGCGAGCGGCCCGAGCAGCACCCAAACCATGAACGCGAGATCGAAATACAGGAACGCAGCAATCAGCGTCGGCGTATGCCCGCTGGCCCAAAAGCCGCGCCGCGATGCGGTCGTCTCGTCAATCCATGCTGCCGTCGCCATGCCATGTCCCCCATGTGGGCTGAACAAGAAAAAAGCCGCCGGGACGGCGGCCCTGTGGCTGCATCCCGACGGCTTCGTTGCCTAACCGGCGCCGACCTATTTAGCGGCGCCTTCGCGACTTCACCCCCGGCGTTGGAGGCGGCGTCGCGTCTATCTCGCGACCGGCATCATCGCCGGACACCCGAAAACTGCCCGATTCTATCGCAGTGCACAAGGGCATTTCGCATGTGCAGCAATTGCAATTAGCGCAACGTCTGCAAATAGCCGGGAATGTCGGTGGGATCGAAGGCGCGGCCGTCGAAGAATCGGTCGCTGCCGAGCATCAGCCGTCCCTGGGTCGAGCCGACGCCGGCTGGCGCGTCGAGCGAGCCTTCGAGCTTCGAGCTGGCGCCGGGCAGCGGGGCGCCCGAGCCCGCCAGCGCGACGCGGTAGAGATCGGGGCGGAAGACGCCTTCGGCTATGGCGGCGTCGCCGGCGCTGAACGGCGTCGCGTGCCACCGCACCATCTGCGAATAGAGCCACGCCGCCTGACTCCGCCAGGGGAAGTTGGCCGCCTCACGATGCTGGAACATGAAATCGGGATAGACGACTGGCGCCGCCCCCCGTGTCAGGCGGATGCGATCGGTGATGGCGCGAAGGATCGCATCGAACGGCGCGTCGATATAGGCCGGCCGGGCGAGGATCGCCGCGCTCTCCTCGACCGTATCGGCGCGCACGAAATGAGCCGCAGTTGCATGCAGCGCGCGGACGAGGCGGGCGACCGCGTCGGGCCGCTCGGTCGCGGTGTTGGCGCGCATCGCGAGCACCTTCTCGACGCCGCGCCGCCAGATCTGGGCCGTGGCGAGCGCAATCCGGCCGACGCCACGATCAACCGCAATGCCGTTCCATGGCTCACCGACGCAAATGCCGTCGACTTCGCCGGCCGCCAGCGCGTCGGCCGCGAACGGCGGACTGGTGACGACGATCTCGACATCCTGGTCTGGCTCGATTCCCACCCCCGCCAGCCAGTAGCGCAGCATATAATTGTGGCTCGAATAGCGATGAACCACGCCAAAGCGCAGCCGCCGGCCCGCCGCCGCGCGCGCCGTGGCGATATTCTTCAGCGCTGCACCTACCGCCATTGGATCGCCGAGCGTGTCACCCAGCCCAACCGCTTCGCCCAGCGCGACGGACAGCGTGATCGCGTTGCCGTTCAAACCAAGCACGAATGGCACCGCCATCGGAATCGGCGGCCGGCCCCGCCCCAGAGCGGTTGCGATCGCAAGCGGCGCGACCATGTGCGCCGCGTCGGTATGGCCGTAAAGCAGCCGGTCGCGCACCGCTGCCCAGGTCACGTCGCGCACCAGGTCGATCTCGATTCCCTCGGCGGCCGCGAAACCCTGTTCGTGCGCCAGGATCGGCAACGCGGCGTCGACAAGCGGAAGGAAGCCGATGCGGAAGCGTTCGGCGGTCATGGCAGCTCTCCCAACAGCGCGTCGCTGGTGACGATCGCCTCGGCGATCTCGGCAATGCGGCGATTAGACTGCATCGCATGGCTGCGTAGCAGCGCATAAGCGGCGGGCTCATCGATCCCGCGACGCTTCATCAAGATTGCTTTGGCGCGATCGACCGTCACGCGGTCGGCCAAGGCATTTCGGGCGTCGGCCAGTTCGGCCTGAAGTCGAGAATAGGCCTGGAATCGGCGCACCGCGAGGTCCAGAATTGGCTTTATCCGCTGCCGGGCCAACCCATCGACAACATAGGCCGATACGCCCGCATCAACAGCCGCCATCGTCGCTTCAGCGTCGCTTTGATCGACGAACATGGCGATCGGCCGCCTCAGCACGCGCGACATCGAGAAGAAGTCCTCGAGCTGATCGCGGCTGGGGTTTTCCAGGTTGATGAGGACGACCTCGGGCACCGCCGCCTCAATCTGCGCGGCAAGTGGCCCGGCGGGGTCGATCACGACCAAATCCGCCAATCCGGCGTCACGCAACCCCTCGGATATGATCGCCGCCCGCGTCGTGCTAGTGTCGATGATCGCGATCCGCATCGCTGATGTCTATGCTGCCTTGCAGCAATGAACCAGTGTGAAGCTCGTGATGGGTGGTGTCTGACTCACGTCCGTTGAATCACTGTTATCCGAACGACGAAGTTAGGCAGCATCAACCGGCAATATGAAACTGGTCTCGTGTGCGTTGACGTGCGCGAGATGCTTCGATGATGCTGTTCGACCGCCTGACGGCTATCGCCGCGCCGCTTCCCAAAGCGAATGTCGATACCGACCAGATCCTCCCCGCGCGCTTCCTGAAGACGATCGCGCGGACCGGGCTGGGAGGAGCGCTTTTCGCGACGATGCGCGAAGATGCCAGCTTCGTTCTCAACCGGGCTCCGTGGGACCACGCCGGCGCCCTGATCGCCGGGCCGAACTTCGGCACTGGATCGAGCCGCGAGCATGCGCCTTGGGCGCTGCTCGACTTTGGCATCCGCTGCGTCGTCGCGCCAAGCATTGCCGACATTTTCTACAACAACTGCTTCAAGAACGGCATACTGCCTATCGCCCTAGATAAGGCGTTGGTCGCTACCTTGATGGCAATAGCGGCGGATCCTTCCAATGCGCGCATGACGGTCGATTTGGTATCGCTGTCCATCGAGGCCGGCGGCAGCACTTACGGCTTCACTGTCGATCCCCAGCGCCGCACCGATCTGCTGTCCGGAACCGACGAGATCGCCCGCTCGCTGGGCCAAGACAGTGCCATCGACGGCTTTGAGGCTACGCACCGCGAGGCGATGCCGTGGATAGCCCCGATTACGCAGGTCGCCCTGCTACAGCTGAGCCCCAATCAGGTGCGCGCGCCTAATGAGGGGAGCGCGGCCGCGGGTTCGGTAACGTCGGTTGCCGCTTGAAACACTTCTGATCCCCGCGAAGTGCCGCCTGTATCGCGAAGGCATCCTTCATCAGCTGGTCGGTCTCGATGAGCGAGGGAAGTGAATTGGCAGCAAGCTCTGCCGCCACAGTCGCCACCTTGGCGTTGACTTCGGCAGCGAGTGCCTAGTCTCCAGCAATCACATCATCGCCGACCTTAACGAGCATGGGTGCAGAGATCGTCATGTCCCAGCAGCCAAGACGCCAACGCCGCCCGACCCTCGATAAAGCTTTTTATAAGTAGCGACACCTCATCGAAAGCTTCTTGCGTAAAATCAAAGAGTTCAAACGCACCGCCATGCGCGCTGACAAACGGGCCAGAGCTTCACTGCCATGATCTATCGCGCTGCCGCCGCCGTCATCAACTCCCGATGAATCTTAACAGGCCCTAGACCGAAATTTTCCAAAAAATGATGCCACCAAGTGGTTGTATACTGCGGCGTGCGTCGCATTTGATAAATGAGCGGCATCCGGAATGACTGCGTGCGCGGCACGGGGGGCATCGGACGCGATGCGATGTGCGACAGCCTTTAGCCAATTTGGATCGTGCTCTCCCGTCACCACAAATACAGGAAAAGGGATCCGATGCAGTCCCGCTGCGATGCAATTTGAGAAGGGCACCAGCGCCCTAGTAGCGAGAATTTCCGGCCAGCGGCAGTCCTGTAATATTGCCCTGATCTGCTGCTGCAACTGAACGTCATTCTTGGGTAGGGTCATCAGGCGATGCTTGCTCCAGTGATGCCGCAGCTCTTCCAACTGGCCGCTTCGTGAGAGTGAGCGATACAACTCAATAGGGATAGCGTCGGTGTCCGCCGCTGGCTGAGATAGTCCATCGAGTGGCGCTGACTGCAAAACCAGCCCCCTGATTTTTCCAGGCCTTGTGGAGGCGTATCGCAAGCCGACTCGACCGCCTTGCGACATGCCAACGATGTAGGCTGTGTTAGCGTCGGCCTCTGCGAGCACGGCATCTATATCGTCGAGTTCTAGAGAGATGTCTGCTACGGTGGTACTTTTGCCCGCACCTCGGCGATCGAGTGCGACAACGGTAAAGGTCTTTGCAAAAGCGTCAATTTGGCGAAACCACATCCGTCGATCAAGACTCCATCCGTGGAGCAAAAGAAGAACGGGGCCTCGCCCCGTCCGGAAGGCCGCGAGCCTTCCGTCGGGTCTCTCGATGAAGAAATTTGGTGCAAGTATATTAGGAATGTTGGTCACAGTCTCGCCCAGCACATTGGGCCAAACTTCCAGCCTTTAAACATGTTATATTTGGCGCATTCGGCTGCGTACAGGAAGCATGTGCCCGTTAGGCGTGGCATGCTTGGGTCGCGCGGCGCCGAGCGATATCCGCTGGAAATAGCAGATGAAGAAGTCGCGCTCTGATCGCCGCCGATATAGCCCTTAGTCATAGGTCAGCTCGGCATCGTCGGCAAAAGTTCGTAACCATTCGCGCGCGCCGGTCGATTTGCGGATGAATGTCGGCAAACAAACTGTTGACTCTCCTTGCCCGGAATGCGCGCCACGGTGAGGCTGCCGGTGATATCTCGCTTCCGACCGTCGTCTAGTCGATGACCGCCACGACATTTTCGGCCGCTTTCCACATATCGTTACCGACCGGATCGACCATCTCCTCGGCAAGGTGGCCTACGAGCCCCGCGCAACGCGCAACGAGGACGACACCCCGGAAGATCGCGATCGGCAAGCGGGACTCGCCTAGCACGGCACCGATCGCCAGGCTGACGTTAGTGGGAATGGGTTTGCCGGCGCTGGCTTTTACGGCGTCGTGCAGGATGTCGCACGCATTGAGATAGAGGCCTTCGGCTCCCGCTTCTCGCGCGACTGACATCAGGCTCGAATAGCGCGGATCGCCGCCCTTGTGGTTCGGGTGGCCAAAGCCCGGGACAGGTTTTTTGCGTGCGCGATGATCGGAGACGATCGCGGCAGCAATCTTTACTTTGTCGGCGGGAGCAGAATACGCGATTTGTTGCAGTATTTTTGCACACTCGCTTGCGGTGCCGGCGAAGCGGTCGCCGACCCCGAGCAATCCGGCCGCCACCGCGCCTTGGAGTGACTCCGGTGCGCCGAGCAGGGTGAGTCGAGAGGCGACGATTGACGGCACGACGCCATGTTCCATGATCGCGACCATCACCGCTTCGATCAGCGCGCGCTGAAGCATCGTCGGCTTGGTGCCGGTCGTCTGCAGTATGAACATATCGGTAAATGAAATTTTGCCGATCAACTCACTGGCCAGATCGAAGCCACGTACTTCGATCCTGTCATGCGTGATGACGCTAATCCTGCTTTTGCCCATTGGACCTCTCATTGCAACTTCACTATACGAACTTTACTTCGTTCAGCGAATGGAATTTCACATTAGGAAGGGTTTGGCAGAATGCAATATGCGGATCGCGAAGGCGGTTCGAAGCCAGAAAATCGCCTGCCAACTCGCGCGCAAGGACACCGCGGTCGCTACGATTAACTGCCGGACGCCGACCAGCCACGTTTATCGTAATGACATAATCAAACGCGATCGCCGTATCCCAAAGAAGCTGCAGCCGCGGTCGAGGACGAGGGCGGACGAGATAAAGCGCTATGCGATGCTGGTGCGCTCGTACCGCGATTGACCGTCAGTAGCCAATCGCATTGGCTCCGCGAACAGAAACGTGTGATCCGGCTTGCGTTTGCCGCGATCTTGCGAAGATCGGGTTAAACACGTCGGGCTGTTCAAGTGACGACACGGTTTCAGATCGTCTTGGGCGATCCATACTTGACAGGCATCGCGCACCCGCAGAGCGCGATCTAACAGGAAGATGATCCCGCGTCATCGATATGCGACATACCGTCCGACAGCAAAAATACGGCTCCCTCGGACGATCTGCGTCCTCGAGCGACGATTAGAGTTTATCCTGTTCATGTGTGAGCGTATCCGCTGTTACGCAGGTAGTTGGCGCATTCGTGTGGTGGGAAGGCGTCGAGCAGGGATCCGATGCGTTTCCATGTGGCTTCGACGGAGCGCTCCGCGGCTTTGCGGAGCAGATGCTTGAGCTTGGCGAAGACCTGCTCGATGGGGTTCAGGTCCGGCGAGTAGGGCGCCAGGCGACGGGCACAGTGGCGCAAGTACCAAGGCCGACTTGATCCCAGGCGCCTCGTCTTCGTCGACGAAACCTGGGCAGCACCAACATGACTCCCTTACGCGGCTGGGGACCGCGCGGGCATAAGCTGATCGGCAGAGCCCCACACGGCCACTGGCGCACCATGACCTTCATCGCGGCACTCCGGTGCGATCGGATCGACGCGCCCTACGTCCTCGATGCGCCGATCAACGGCCAGACCTTCACCGCCTGGGTCGAGCAATGCCTTGTGCCGACCCCGAACCCCGGTGACGTCGTCATTCTCGACAACCTGGGCAGCCACAAAGGCAAGGCGGCCCGCCAAGCGATCCGCGCGGTCCGCGCCAGGCTCCTCTTCCTGGCGATCGCCGGCCGATCCTGCTCGGTGGCGAACAGCGTTTTTTTTGAAGCTGTGTCCAGCACGGCGCAGCAGCACCCAGACCGTGTTGGGGCTGACCGGCTTGCCTCGGTCCGCCAGCTCGGTCGCCAGCGTTCGTACCGTCAGCTCCGGCTGCTCGGCCAGCCTCGCGAGCAGCCACCCCCGCTCCGCTTCCAGGACCGGACGCCGCCTGCCGCTCATTGCCTTGGTCGCCGCACTGCCGGTCGCGCGGTGCCGTTGCGACCACTTCACGACGCTCGCCACGCTCACCCCGAACAGGCGGGCCGTCTCCCGACACGAGCGGCCCGACCGGCAACCCGCTCCCTCAGATCATTTGAAAAGGGTCTCGCCATAGCCGCCGGCCTCCAAACCAGCCCGCAGCTTGAATCACATCTCGACCCGCTCGCGAATCCCCAGTCGATTCAATCAAGAAAGGACAGACTCTAGATAGCCAATCATCATGCCCGCAGACAACTTAACTAGCCTCGAACACATAGGTTTTTAGTTCGAATGCAAGTGCCGGGCGCGCTCTGCGGCGACCGCAGGCTAACGCGTCTCCTCAGCAAAATTAGACTTCTGATCCCCGGTTCTACGAACCTCTGGATTCGGCCGTTTTGAAATTCATGCGCCCGTTGAGACGTTTACGCTCCGCGCAACGGGCTTGACAGAAATATTCAAAACGCTATCTTTCGAATAATATTTCGATAATCGAAATAACAAGACATCAGTCGTAGATACGATGCTTTGAAACAAGGGGAGTTCTTATGATTTCCTTCAAGCCGAAAATGATGGCGGCAGCATCCGCGTTGGCACTTTTGAATACGTCAGCCTCCGCTTGGGCGCAGGCCACGGTACCCGATGTACCGGCCGCCGATCCCGCGTTGGAGGATATCGTCGTTACCGCGGAACGCGTGGAAAGCAGCTCGCAGAAATCGGCGCTGGCAATCACTGCGGTTTCCGGCGACGCGCTCGACCGAGCAAGCGTCACTAAAGTCACCGATATTGCCAAGCTGGTGCCTGGCCTCGAGATTTCTTTGGGGGGCACGTTGACGCAGGTCTATATCCGAGGCGTCGGCGCCAATGCGGCCAGCTCCTATACAGAGGGCGCCGTCGCGGTTAATGTCGATCAAGCCTATATCGCGCGTACCAGCGCGATCGGTGGCGCCTTCTACGATCTTGATCGCGTCGAGGTCGTGAAAGGGCCGCAGGGTACGCTGTACGGTCGTAACGCCACCGGCGGTGCCATGAACATCGTCACCCGCAAGCCCAAGCTCAACGAACTGTCGGCACAGGGTCTTCTCGAAGTCGGCAATTACGACGCATTCAAGCTTAATGCGGCGATTAATGTGCCTGTGTCGGATGTCGTCGCGGCGCGCGTTGCCGGCCAATATGTGAAACATGATGGCTATCTGTCCGATGGCTATAACGATGATGACAGCTTTTCGCTACGCGGCCACCTGCTGTTCGAGCCGTCTGATGATTTCAGCCTGCTGCTGTCGAGCGACTATTACCAGCAGAAGGGCATGGGCCAGACCTGGACCGTCGGCTCGCTTAAGAACGACTGGGTTGGACCGAGCGATCCACGCGCACAAGCAATCTTCCGGGACACCGCCGTGGCTCGGTATGGTCCGGCGCTGGGCGGCCAGATACCGCTCCCACAGAACGACGGCTACGTCGATAACGACACGATTGACATCCGCGCTACGCTGGTCTGGAATCTCGGGTTCGCCGACTTGACCGTGGTGCCCGATTACCGCCGCTCGAAGGTTGACACGATCTTCTATCCCAACGGCGTGCTCGGCGCGATCAAGGACGTAGCCAAGCAGCGCTCTCTTGAGACTCGGTTGTCGAACAAGACCGACGTATTCAACTGGGTTATCGGCGCCTATTACTTTCACGAGACACAAGATAACTTCTATTCTTACACGGAGGGCCTTTTCAACCAAGAAGTCTATGGCGATCTCGACAGCAAGAGCTACGCGCTGTTTGGCCAGGGGACCTATAGTGTCACGCCCGAACTTCGGCTGACCGCTGGCGCGCGCTACACCAAGGACGACAAAAAGCAGACCGGCACCGTGTTCTGCAGTGGGGCCTTCTGTCCGATTGCCGGGATTCGGGTGCCGTTCGCAGGCGACGTGTCGTTCAAGAGTACCTCCTGGAAGTTTGGTGCCGAGTTCGATGTCGCGCCGCGTTCCATGGCCTATGCGAACGTTTCGCGCGGGTACAAGGGCGGCGGGTTCAGCCCGATCGTTGCGCCGAACACCTTCGGCCCCGAAAAGCTGACGGCGTATACGGTTGGCATCAAGAACCGCTTCTTAGACAATCGCATGCAGGTTAACATCGAAGGCTTCTACTGGGATTATGTTGACCAGCAGGTCGGATTCCTGTCGACCGGCCAGATCGCCCCCGGCGTTCTCGGAAGCGTGTTCGTAACCGAGAATATCGGAAAGTCGACGATCAAAGGCCTCGACTTCGACATGGCCTTCCAAGCGACCAGTATGATCCGTCTTGGCGCGCGTATCGGCTATGTCGATGCCAAGGTGAACAATTTCGTCTACCATCCAGCTTCGATTCCCTTTAGCACATGTGCAATTTCGGGCGCGCCGCCGCGGGTGAATGTTGATTGCAGCGGCCGTGAATTGCCTCGGTCGCCGAAATGGTCAGGCACGGTGAGCTATGATCACGTACTTCCCTTGGGCAATGATGCCGAGCTACTATTCAACGCCTCTTCGCACTTCTCCTCACACTATTATGGTTCGATCTCGTACCAGCCCGAGCATCGCCAGAACGCCTATACCCGGTCCGACGCTTCGCTCACGTACATGGCGCCGGACAAGGCCTGGTCGCTGGGCGCTTATATCAACAATATCGAGGACAAGGCCGTGCTGACTGCGGGCGGCACTTACGCCCTGATGCGCCTCGTCTATGTAAATCTGCAACCCCCGCGCACTTACGGCGTGCGCGCCACTGTTAGCTTCTAGTCCCCTGGGGAAGGAACATGTCCCTCCCTAACGGGGGTAATGCCAACAAGGTGAGCTTACGATGACGGATGGGCATATTCATCTTGCGGGTCACGGCTGCGCAATCTGTCAGGCCAGCTCGTCTACAGCGCCCGGCGAAGAGCCGGGCGGATTCGGCCGCCGTACTATGCTAGCCGCGATCGCCGGCGGTTCGGTTGCGGCGATGCTCGCCGAACCAGCATCTGCTCGCAACACCGCGATGCGGCCCGCGCGCAAGCGTGGGCCGCTGATCATCGAGCCGAGTTTGCTGCTCGCCTATCGCGCCGGTAAGCTGGAGGTGCTGCACGACCATTCTGTGGTCGTTGAAGGCGACACGATCGTCCGTATTGTCGAGGGCCGGATTTCGGGCCGCGACGAACGCCTGCCGATGCCCGGCCAATTCCTCTTGCCTGGCCTCATCTCGGGCCATACCCATACTGCATGCGGATCGCCGACGCGCGGCTTGATCGAAAGCGGCCGGCCATATGCGCGACCGTTGGCGATCATGGAGACGCTCGACGACGACGATCTCGACGCCCTCACCGCCTATAATCTCGCCGAGCTGCTGAGGGGGGGATGCACGACGCAGGTCGAACAGTCGGTGTCGCTCAAGCAAGCGAAATCCTATGTGCGTGTCGCTCGCCGGTGGGGTGTGCGGGGTTTTCCCGGCGGCATGGTGCCGGGTTGGGCGCGGCTAATGCCGATCTGGCGGCGCAAGGACGATCAGATATTGTTCGATTCTGTCGCCGAGACGCTGGCCGAGATCGACGCCAACCTCGCCTTCGCTCTGTCTGTCAACGGCGCCGAGGGCGGCCTCATCCGCCCGATGATCACGCCGCACGGCCCCGAGACTCACACCCCCGAAACGCTGCGCGCCGTCGCCGCCGCGGGATTGAAGCTGGGTAACGGCATTCACACCCATCTTGCCACCGGCATTGCGGATGCTGAGCGCATCCGCAAATTGTGGGGCAAGGGGCCGGTGCAATGGATCGACCAGTTCGGCCTCTACGACCAGCGCTTATTCGGCGCGCACATGTCCGGCTGGGACGTGTCGGCGGATACGGCGTTCCTTGCAAGGAAGCCGCTGTTCACCTTTGCCCATTGTCCGTCGGGCGCCGGCGCCGGGGCAGGGAGCGCCGGACAGCCCTATATCGAGGCGCTGGCTGCCGGCATCAATAGCTCGATCGGCGTCGATACGCACAGCAACGACATGGTCGAGAACATGAAGCTCGCGCTGCTTTATGGCCGCGCGCGCCATGCGCTGATTGCGGCGAGTTCTCCTGTGCCGGTCAAGAGGCCCACTGTGACCGACATGATCGCCTCGGCCACGCTCAATCCCGCCAATGGCTTGGGCCGACGCGATCTCGGCCGGATCGAAGTGGGCGCGAAAGCGGACCTTACATCAATTGATTTGTCGGGCTTCTTGACCGGCCCTGGCTTCGCGCCGCCGCAGCCGCTCAACAACTTGCTCTACGCAAACGGCCTGTCGGTGCGGACCGTGATGACGGCGGGCGTGGTGCAGATCAGCGACGGCAGGTTGGTCGTCGACGACCAAGCGCGGGTAGCTGCCCGCGGCGGCGCGGTCGTCAAGAAGATTTGGCGCCAGTTACAGCAAGAGGGCTGGCTAGCTTGATCGCGATTAATCCGATGAAGAAGCATCGTGATTCCGATGAGCTACCGATATTGGGACACCAGCAAGGCACCGGCGAGCACGTCGTGATCGCCATTCGCTTTCAGTCTCGTCGCCATCAAGGCAGTGGTGATACTGCGGGCCACATGGGATGTTCCCACCAGAATCGAGTCATCCCCCTAGGTGGTCCTAGGACCAGCCGGCGATATTTGCCGACTGGCCATGTCCCCATCGGGACGTGATCGACGCCGCTGGCCCGTGACCGACTCCCAAGGGAATAGCTAGTGGACTAAGACTTACCAACTCACGAAATTATGTCCGCATATCGAAGTACTATTTGCTTAGAGCCCGTAGTAACGTGGGGTAGCGCTGCAGCGCGGCCTCTATCTCAGCTGCAGCCTGATCGAGCAGCGGCAGCCGCGTCTTGATAAGTTCTTCCTGTGCCACGCGTGACGTCGATGTCGAGCAGTTGATCGCGGCGACGACGTCACGGTCGGGACCATAGATCGGCACAGCGATCGAGACGATGCCATAATCGAGTTCGTTAAGCGCCGAGTCATACCCTTGCGAGCGGATCGATTTTAATCGCGCCCAGATCATGTAGGGATCGACGAGGGTCTGGTCGGTAAAGGCCTGCATCCGTGCGTCAGCTAGATATTGCTCGATTGCGTCCTGTTTTTGGAATGCGATTAGTACTTTGCCCATGGATGTCGCGTGGATGGGAAAGCGTACCCCGACATGCGCGCCGATCTTTATCCGACGGTCAGTCGAAGCATGCGCGACGTAGAGAACATCGTGCCCCGCCTGCACGCCCATCGAGGAACTGTCGCCCGTCTGGTCGCGTAGGCGCTGGATGAACGGATCGATGATCTGATCCATCCGCATCGAAGAGAGGAAAGCGTTGCCGAACTCGAGCACCGTCGGCCGTAGCAGAAAACGCCGGCCATGCTTGGCGATATAGCCGAGCTTCACCAGCGTATTGAGGCAGCGCCGCGCGACGGCCGGGTTGAGCCCACTCGCGGCGGCGACTTCGCTCAGTTGCATTTCGGAATGATGCTCGTCAAACACACGAAGCACGCTTAGGCCGCGCTCCAGCGTGGAGAGATATTCAGGATCCTTGCGACCCGATTCGCCTTCAATCGACATTGCCAAGCTGTGCAACGCTTTAGAAGCGTGCGCAAATCGAAACGCTCCGTAGGGCCGCAGGACTGTGGCTCAGCCGTCGCGCACCAAGATCGTTTTGTTATCGGCGCCCAGCAGTGGCGGCGCGCTGACCTTCGACGGGCGGCGGCCGTCGAAAGTCAGCGGTGAGCGAATCGTGCGGAAGGTGCCACCCAGGGGATGCTCGGCGGCCACCGTGAGATCGAGATGCCGGGCCTGTTCAGATTCGACGATATCTGGGGGGGTGCCTAGCCGCGAGTGCGGGACTTCGCCGGCGCGCAACCGTTCTTCCCAGACGTGCAGCGGCGCATCCCGAAAACGCTTCGCAAGATGTGCGACCGCTTTGTCGTAATTGCTGATCCGCGCATCCCGACTACAGAATTCCGGCCGCTGCATCATTTGGGGATCGCCAACTGACGCGGCGAGATTGTCCCAGAATTTGGCTGGCGACGACATGTGGAGTGCAATCCACTGCCCGTCCTGGCATTCGAACACATAGGATTGTGAAACACTAGGCCGGCTGAATGGCGTCATCACCTGATCGGCCGAGAAATAATGAGTAAAGTCATCTAAGTTGAAGTGGCACATCGCCTCGAACATCGACGTCTCAACAAGATGGCCGTTGCCCGATCCGCTGCGTTCCTGTAGCGCCGCGAGGACGCCGAGCGCGGCATAAAAGCCGGTGATCGCGTCACCGATGGCGGGACCCACCACGCGCGGCGCGGCGGGGTTGACCAGAAGCCTCAGGAAGCCGCTCGCGGCCTGCGCCACGGTGTCGAAAGCGGGCCGGTCGCGATCGGGCCCCGAGGCGCCGAAGCCTGAGATCGAACAATAGACAAGGCGCGGATTAAGTTCTCGCAGCCGTCCGTTGCCGACGTTCAGCTTCTCGGCAACGCCGGGCCGGAAATTCTGGATAAAGACGTCGGCGGCGAGCACCAGGCGGTCGAATTCGGCCAAGTCGCTAACATTGCGTGTATCAAGCGTGATGCTGCGCTTGTTACGGTTATAGGTTTGAAAGTGTGGGGCGTAGAGCGTTCCGTTGAACGACCGGAACGGATCACCCGTCTCAGGCCGTTCGATCTTGACCACACTGGCGCCTAGATCGGCCAGCAGCATGCCACACGCTGGCCCAGTAATGAATGTGCCCATCTCGAGCACGACCAGACCTTTAAGCATCCCCACTCCTTTGAGTTCGTCACGGACGTGCGACCTCTAAACACTCGTTTAAGATACTTGTAATTCGCATAGCGAACTTACGTTCGTCAAACGAATGTTTTACAGCTGATGATCTGTAAATTCGCACGGGCGACACGACCCGGTTGCATTAAAAAGATTTACCGTGAGCGCTTGATATGGCTGTCGAAGGGGCAGGAATGCCTGGCTAGGGGATATTTGCAGCCAAAGTTTCGCATAACGAAATAGCCTCCGTTATTCGTATTTTCTGTTGACAATTAAAGTTTGTAGATGCGAAATCTGCGAGACAACGCCTAGGTCCTGCCGCGTGATCACCGAGGTGGAGAGGCAAACCATTGGGTCAGGGATGGAGGTAGAAATGCTCGATGAGCGCAGGCCGCTAAGGCTGCACCACACAGCTTATGTAACGCGTGATTTGGCGGCGACGCGGGCTTTCTATGAGGACCTTATCGGATTGCCGTTGGTGGCTACCTGGACTGAGCGCGAAGACCTGTTCGGCAAGATACGCACTTATTGCCATGTGTTCTTTGGGCTCGAGGACGGCAGCGCGCTGGCGTTCTTCCAGTTTGCCGACGCGAACGACGCGGCGGAATTTGGACCGAGGATGGCCGAGACTCCCTTCCACCATATTGCGCTCAACGTGTCCGCCCGGACGCAGGCCGGAATCGAGAAGCGCCTGGCGGCGGCAGGATACACCACACCCGATCATTATATCCTCGAGCATGGCTATTGCCGTTCGGTCTATGTGAAGGATCCCAGCGGGATGCTGATCGAATTCACCGTCGACGACGACGATGCGATCGCCGACGCCCCGCGCAAGGCACGGCTCGCGCGCGAGGAACTCGACCGTTGGCTTGGCGGTGATCACACAGCGAACAACTATGTTCGTGGTGAGAAGGCGCATTGATGCCCAGGATTGGCATGTCGTCGGTCTTGGCTGGAAAGCCGAGCCGTTCACGTCGATCAACGGAGAAATTTTGATGGCGGGTACCGAGGACTTAGCCTCGATTGTCGGCTGCCCTCAACTATTGAAGGGTGACGAGATCAATGCGCTTTACCACACCGACCCGATGGATCACTATCCCAGCAATCCGGGCCATGTAGTCCGACCAGCATCGACCGAGGACATTGCCGCAAGCGCGAAGGTCGCACAGGTGCAGGGCGCGCCTTCGCATCTCCAAGATGGCGAAAACCGGCCAATTTTCAATCATAAGCATGAAAAAGAGCTCCCCCCCCGACTAAACCAACGGCACTGTTTTCCAGACTCGAGCCAGGTGAGGCAAGGAGGGCGACACGATGCAGTTGGACATGAATCCGCTGGCGCGCATCTCCTAAACCGGAAACCTCATTCGCATCCTCGACACTGGTGGTCGGGGTCCACGCATCAACCAGCGTTCCAGCGGCCTCTCTCTCGGCAAGAAGTAATCGCGGTGCGTCGTCAGCCGTTTTCGACCGCGCTCCGCATCGCATGCGCGATCGCGCTCTTCGCCCCAGTGGCCGCGAGTGCGCAATCGGGTGTCCTGGCGGACCGCGCCATCGCCGCCTTGCGCGCGTCAGCGGCCTGGAAGCAGGCATCGACGACCCTCGATCGGGAGCATGGCCGTTTCGTCGAAGAAATAGTCGAATTAACCGAGATCCCGTCGCCCCCGTTTGGCGAAGCGAAGCGTGGCGCCGCTGTGCGCGAAAAGTTCGCGGCGCTGGGACTGACCGGGATCGAGACCGACCTGGTCGGCAACGTCATCGCTGTCCGCCGTGGCACCGGCCCCGCCGGCGAAAAGGTTATCGTGATCTCCGCGCATCTCGATACGGTCTTTCCCGAAGGTACCAACGTTAAGGTAAAGCGCGAGGGCACGAAACTCTCGGCGCCCGGGATCGGTGACGACACGCGCGGCCTCGCGGCGCTTCTGGCTTATGCGCGAGCGCTTGACGCCGCGAAGGTGAAGACCAAACACGATATCGTCTTCCTGGCGTCTGTAGGGGAGGAAGGACAGGGTGACCTGCGCGGCGTCCGCCATTTCTTCACTAAAGGTCTCTACAAGGGTCGGGCGGCCGCGTTCGTTTCGGTCGATGGCATCAACCCTGCGGACGTGACCAACGGTGCCGTTGGGTCGAAGCGATATCGCATCATCTTCAATGGACCGGGCGGCCACAGCTTTGGCGCGTTCGGGTTAGTCAACCCCATGGTCGCAATGGCGAAGACTGTTACCGACCTCTATCAGATCGCGCCGCCTACGAGCCCAAAAACCACATATGCCGCAGCCCTTACGGGCGGGGGAACTTCGGTCAATTCGATCCCCGATTCCGTGTTCATAGAATTCGACATGCGTTCTGAGAGCGCGGCCGAACTCGATGCGCTCGACAAGCGGCTACTCGACATCGTTGACAAGGCCGTTGCAGATGAAAACGCGGCGCGCTCGACGCGCGAGGGCCAGATCCGCGCGTACAAGAAGCAGATCGGCGACCGGCCCGCAGGCAATACGTCTGCGGACTCATCGATTGCCGCGCTAACTGCCGCCGCGATTCGATCGCAAGGGTATACGCCGGAATTCAAAGCCTCATCGACCGACGCCAACATGCCGATAAGTTTGGGCATTCCTGCGATCACTATTGGATCAGGGGGGAAGGGAGGTCGCGCGCATGCGCCCGACGAATATATCGATGTCGAAAAGGGCGAAAGCGTGAAGGGGCTGACTGTCGGTCTGCTGGCGCTGATGGCGCTCGCCGAAGCTCAGCGCTGAATCGTTCGAGTGGCACCTTCTGCGGGGAACTGACCCATTAACTGGCCCGGGACGCAAGCGCCCCCTTTCCCCCCGATCTCGGCCGAGATGGTCGCTGCGGTCCACGCCTAGTGAGCCTAGGCTCTCGCGATGCGCAACGTGCAGCGGGAGACGAGATGCGGTTGAATGTAGAAGGTGTTGTAGATCGCGGCGTGGGTGGCGAGGTGGGAGTTCTCGGCGCCGTTGTTCTCGCGCATTCCGCTCGGCCGGTGGCGGCTGGCCATCCCGGAATCGCGCAGCGCGGCGCGGTAGGATGCCAGCTTGTCGGTGGTGATCGTCTCTCGACGGATGCCGCAGTTGCCAAGCAGCTTGCACAAGGGCTTCGTCGCAGCCTGCCTGTGGCGGTGCTTCTGAACGAGCATGTCGAGCACCTCGCCCTCGTCATCGACGGCACCCCACAGGTATATCCGCTTGCCACCGATCCGAACGACCATCTCGTCCCGGTGCCACCGAACCGTCGGCAGCGCCCGACGCCGACGCAGGTTTGACGCGATCGCGGCCGAACTTGATCGCCTAAGCAGGTGGCGGCCGCATCGTCTACAATCGGCAGGCGATGCACCGCGACCCTGAAAGTCGGAAGCGGGTCGCCCGGCCGAACCCCGTGGCGGAATGGGTTATTTTCGACAAGCCCGAGTTGCGCATCGTGGACGATGCGACGTGGCGCGCTGCGGTCGAGATCTTCGACCGCCAGGCGGAACGCCCCTTGCAGCAGCGCAACCGCCCGCGGCGCCTGTTCAGCGGCCTCCTCTCGTGCGGGATCTGTGGCGGCAGCTACGTCACGACCAGGACCGAGCAGTGGGGCTGCAGCCGCCATAAGGAATCCGGCAGCTGCGCGAACAACCGGACGATCAGCAACAAGTCGCTTGAGGCGCGCGTCATCGGCGCGCTCCGCGATCGGCTGCTGCAGCCCGAGGCCGTAGCCGAGTTCGTGAAGGGTTATCACTTGCGGCTCGAGCGCGACCGCGTCGAGCGCGCCGGACAGCGCGCGTCGATCGAGCGCGCCCATGCCAGGGCCGACGGCCGCGTGAAGCGGCTCGCCATGGCGATCGCCGACGGCGCCGGCGACGTCGCCGAGGTCCGCGAACTGCTGAGCCTCGAAAGCGCGGAGCGCGATCGGACCGCAGCCCAGCTGCGCGAGCTGGACGCGACGCCCGTCATCGCCCTCCATCCGGGGATCGCCGACGATTACCGCCGGCGCATCGATGCGCTGAGCGTCGAGCTGGAGCAGCCGCAGGCGGGACACGTCGAGGCCAAGGCTATCATGCGAGGGCTGCTCGATTCGATCGTCGCCTTCCGAAGGCCGAAGGCCGCGGCGTCGACCTCGAGGTGCGCGGCCGTCTCGCGCGGCTGATCGCACTCGCACAAAACCGGCCCCAGCGAGACGCCGGAGCCGGATATGGTGTTGTGATGGTTGCGGGGACAGGATTTGAACCTGTGACCTTCAGGTTATGAGCCTGACGA
>CAXTKD010000005.1:0-206283 GCA_964244885.1 uncultured Sphingomonadaceae bacterium
CGGCCAGCGCCTGCGGGTCGGGGCCGGTGAACTCGACGAACTCGAAGCCGTCGAGGCCGAGGGGATTGTCATGGGTCATTGGGCGTCCTTCTCACGGGCGTATGCCTGAGTACCGCGGGTATAGACCCGGTCAGTCGGCAGGATGGTGGCGATGTCGAGGTCGGGCTCCGTCGCCAGCTCGGCGTAGAGCGGAGCGAAGTCGGTTTCGAGCGTCTGCTTGAGCAGGTCGTCGAAGCTGTCGATGACGAAGTAGTTCTGCTGGTAGTCGTCGATCCGGTATTTCGTCCGCATCACGCGCTTGAGGTCGAAACCCAGGCGGTTGGGGCTCGGATCGTCGAGCGCGAACAGGCTCTCGCCGTAGGACGAGACGATTCCGGCGCCGTAGAGCTTCAAGTCGCCCCCCGAACGGATCAGCCCGAACTCAACGGTGTACCAGTAGAGCCGCGCCAGCTTGTCGATCGAGCCGTATTCGAGGCTGCGCAGGCCACCCTGGCCGTATGCCTGCATGTAGTCGGCGAACACCGGGTCGGCGAGCAGCGGGACGTGGCCGAACACGTCGTGGAAGATGTCGGGCTCCTGGAGATAGTCCAGCTGGTCGGGGGTGCGGATGAAATTGCCCGCGACGAAGCGGCGGTTGGCGAGATGGTCGAAGAACACGTCCTCGGGCACCAGCCCGGGCACCGCGACGACCTGCCAGCCGGTCGCCTTCATCAGGCGTTCGGACAACTCCTCGAAGTCCGGGATGCCGGGCTTCGACATGCGCAGGATGTCGAGGCCGGCGATGAACTCGGGCGCGACGCGCGACGGCAGCATCGCCGCCTGCCGCGCGAACAGCCGGTCCCACATCGCGTGCTCCTGCGGGCTGTAGTCCGCCCAGCCCTGCGGAATCGTCCAGTCCGTGGCGGCATGATCGGGGCGGGCGAGTGCGGGAGAAGCCATGACGAGATACTCGCATATTTGTTCGATGAGCGGATTCCAGTCTTCAGCGGTTCCCGCGACTTGCTGATCAGCGCACTTCGGCTATAGCGCGCCGTATGAAACAAACGCATCAGCTCGATGCCATCGACCGCCGCATCCTCGCGGCCTTGCAGGCCGACGCGACGATCAGCCATGCGGCGCTCGCCGAAACCGTCGGCGCGTCGACCGCCTCGTGCTGGCGGCGGATCAAGGCGTTGCAGGCGGCGGGCGTTCTGCTCGGCGCGGTGCGGCTGGTCGATCCGGAGCGCGTCGGGCGCGGGGTCAACGTCGTCTGCCAGGTGCGGATGCGGGGGCATGCGCGCGAGCAGCGCGATTCGTTCGAGGAGTTCGTGCGCGGACGCGGCGAGATCATGGACGCCTATTCGATGTCGGGCGACTGGGACTATCTGCTGCGCGTCGTCGTCGAGGATGTCGCGGCCTATGATCGCTTCCTGCGCGGCAGCCTGCTCGGCCACCCGTCGGTCGCCACCGCCTCCTCGCACTTCGCGCTCGACCAGGTGAAGCATACGACGGTGGTGCCGCTCGGCGACCAACTGCGCTAAAGAACGGCCATGCGCGATTTCCGCTCGATCTATTCGCATGGCTTCGTCCGCGTCGCGGCGTGCACGCCGGTCGTGTCGATTGGCGACCCGGCGGCCAATCTCGCGGCGACGCTGGAGCAGGCGCGCGACGGGCATGAGCGCGGCGTCGCGCTGATGGTGTTTCCCGAGCTCGGGCTGTCGGCCTATGCGATCGACGATCTCCTCGGCCAGCAGGCGTTGCTCGACGCGGTGCAGGCGGCGATCGGCAAACTGGTCGAGGCCAGCGCCGACCTCAACCCGATGCTCCTGGTCGGCGCGCCGATCGCGCGTGAGGGGCGGCTGTTCAATTGCGCGGTGGCGGTGCATCGCGGCCGCCTGCTCGGCGTCGTGCCCAAGACGCACCTGCCGAACTACCGCGAATATTACGAGAAGCGCTGGTTCGCATCAGGGCGCGACAGCGTCGGGCAGGAGATCACCGTCGCTGGGCTGACCGCGCCGTTCGGCGTCGATTTATTGTTCGAGGCCGAGGGGATCGACGGGTTCGTCGTCCATGCCGAGATCTGCGAAGATCTGTGGGCGCCGTCGCCGCCGAGCGACATCGGCGCGCTCGCGGGCGCGACGATCCTCTGCAACCTGTCGGCGAGCAACATCACTGTCGGCAAGGCGGCGACCCGGCGGCAGCTCTGCGACGTCCAGTCGGGGCGCGGCTGGGCGGCCTATGTCTATGCCGCGGCGGGCGCGGGCGAATCGACCACCGACCTCGCATGGGACGGCCAGTGCTGCATCCACGAGCTCGGCGCCTGCCTCGCCGAGGGCAAGCGCTTCTCGCTCGACGCGGACATGACGGTCGCCGATGTCGATGTCGAGCGGCTGCTGCTCGAGCGGCTGCGCACCGGGACGTTCAACGACGCGGCGACGGTGCGCGGGCGGCCCGAGGACATCTTCCGGCGCGTCAGGTTTCGCTTCGAGCCGCCCGAGGGCGACATCGGGCTGGAGCGCGCGGTCGACCGCTTTCCGTTCGCGCCGTGCGACGCCGGCCGGCTCGACGAGGACTGCTACGAGACCTTCAACATCCAGGTCCACGGCCTCATCCGCCGCCTCAAGGCCACTGGCATCAAGCGGCTGACGATCGGCGTCTCGGGCGGGCTCGATTCGACCCACGCGCTGATCGTCGCGGCGCGCGCCTTCGACCTCCTGGGCTGGCCGCGCACCGACATCCTGGGCTTCACCCTGCCGGGCTTCGCGACCAGCGAGGGCACCAAGGCCAACGCCTGGGCGCTGATGCGCCAGCTCGGGATCACGGCGGAGGAGATCGACATCCGGCCGCTCGCCGAGCAGATGCTCCAGGACTTGGGGCATCCCTTCGCCGACGGCCAGCCGGTCTATGACGTGACGTTCGAAAACGTCCAGGCGGGGCTGCGCACCGACCTGCTGTTCCGCGCCGCCAACCAGCGCGAGGCGCTGGTGCTCGGCACCGGCGACCTGTCCGAGCTGGCGCTCGGCTGGTGCACCTATGGCGTCGGCGACCAGATGAGCCATTACAACGTCAACGGCGGCGTGCCGAAGACGCTGATCCAGCACGTCCTCCGCTGGGCCGCGGCCGAGGGCATCTTCGATGCCGCGACGAGCGCGACCCTGCGTTCGGTGCTCGATACCGTGATCTCACCCGAGCTGGTGCCGGGCGAGCAGCTGCAGAGCACCGAGGACAAGCTCGGCTCCTACGCCCTCCACGACTTCGCGCTGCACTACGTCGCGCGTTATGGCCTCAAGCCCTCGAAGGTCGCCTTTCTCGCGCACCGCGCGTGGAGCGATGCCGGCGCCGGAACGTGGCCGCCGGGCTATCCGGAGGACAAGCGTCCGGCCTACGACCTCGCGACGATCCGCAAGACGCTGGAAACCTTCCTCTTCCGATTCTTCAGCACCAGCCAGTTCAAGCGCTCGGCGATGCCCAACGGGCCAAAGGTTTCGGCGGCGGGGTCGCTCAGCCCGCGTGGCGACTGGCGCGCGCCGTCGGACGGCAATGCGCGGCTGTGGCTGGATGAGCTTCGGCGGAACGTGCCGGAGAACGAGACCGTCGAGACGGCCGCAAAATCCGGCTCGGAGGGTCGCCCGCTCGTCCGCTAGGGCTGCCTGTAGCCGAACGCCGGACGATAGCTTGCCTTGACCAGCGAGACGACCTCGGGCGGCAGGTCGAGCAGCAGCTCATAGCTGCCCTCGGCATAAGGCCCGGCCTCATACGGTCCGATCAGCATTTTGATGGCGATGACGCGGCCGTCGACGTCGCCGGTCGGGACGAGCACCTGCCGGTCAATCGCGGGGCAGTCGTTGAACATGGCGCCGGTGAAGGGCTCGGGCCGGCGGCGCTTGCGCTCCTCGTCGAGCGCCTTGCAGTAGCTGGCGGTGAGCAGCGCGCGCGCCTTGCTCCAGCCGTCGAACAGGTCGGCGAAGCGCAGGCGTTCGGCGTCCTGCTTGTCCCAGATCACCGCGTCGAAGCCATGCATGCCGTGCGCGCCGCCGGTGAAGGTGTCGAGCTCGGCGGACAGCACGAGCAGCCGCGGCGTCTCGGCCGCGCGGGTCCAGCTTTCGCCGAACTGGTGCTTGAAGAATGGGGCATCCGCGGGCCGAGCCTTGCGGTCGTTGGCGGCGGCGACGCGCGCCTTGGCAAGCTCGTGCAGCGTCTCGCCGCGCATCAGCTTGAGCAGCGCCGGCTGGGTCGCGGCCTGCGGGGCGGCGAACCAGCTGAAGTCGAGATCGGAATCGTGATGCTCGATCAGCAGGTCGATGGCGGGGACAGCCGTCGTCGCGGCGGGAGCTTGAGCTGGAGTCTGTTGGCAACCTATCAGCGCCAGCAGCGCTACAAACGCCCCAACAATCCCGTTCGTCCTGAGCTTGTCGAAGGACGTAGTTGCTCGGAGGCCGTGCTTGCCACGTGGTTCGACAGGCTCACCACGAACGGAGTCAGAGGAGGGCATTTACGACCGCTTCCAGGTCGTGCCGCTCGCGCTGTCCTCGAGGATGATGCCCTCGGCCTCCAGCTCCTTGCGGAGGCGGTCGGCGGTGGCGAAGTCGCGCGTCGCACGCGCCTGATTGCGCGCCTCGATCTTGGCGTCGATCGCGCTATCGCCTTCCTCTGTTCCGGCACCGCGAAACCATTCTTCGGGACTGGATTGCAGCAGGCCGAGCAGATTGGCGGACGCGCGGAGGGTCGCCTGGTCGTGCGCCAGCGCTGTGCTGTGCGCGACGGCGCCGCGGAGCTTCTCCAGCACCGCCAGCGCGGCGGGCGTGTTGAGGTCGTCCGACAGCGCGTCGAGCAGCTCTGGATGCGGTGCGGCGCCCGACGCGGTGTCGTCGCCGACCATGCGGTAAAGGCGATCGAGGCGGCGCTTCGACTCGGCGAGCAGCGTGTCGGTCCACACCAGGGGCTGGCGGTAGTGCGCGCTGATCAACGCCAGGCGCAGCACCTCGCCGTGCCAGCCGGCGGCCAGCAATTCCTCGACCAGCACGACGTTGCCGAGCGATTTCGACATCTTCTCGTCGCCCATCGACAGGAAGCCGTTGTGCATCCAGATCTTCGCCAGCGGCGCGCCGTGGGCGCAGGTGGATTGCGCGAGCTCGTTCTCGTGATGCGGGAATTGCAGGTCGAGGCCGCCGCCGTGGATGTCGATCGTCGTCCCCAGTTCGCTCTCGATCATCGCCGAACATTCGATGTGCCAGCCGGGGCGGCCGCGGCCCCACGGACTCGGCCAGCCGGGCTGGTCGTCGCTGCTCGGCTTCCACAGCACGAAGTCGGCAGGGCTCCGCTTGTAGGGCGCAACCTCGACGCGGGCACCGGCGATCATCTCGTCGAGCGGGCGGCGGGAGAGCGCGCCGTAATCGGGATCGCTCGCGACGTCGAACAGCACGTGGCCTTCGGCGGCGTAGGCGTGGCCCTTGTCGATCAGCCGAGCGATCATCGCGACCATGCCGGTGACGTGCGCAGTGGCGTGCGGCGCGCGGTCGGGCGGGGCGACGCCGAGCGCCCCCATGTCGGCGAGGTAATGGCCCTCGTAGCGGCTGGTGATCGTCTCGATCGGAACGCCCTCGGCCGCCGCCGAGGCGATGATCTTGTCCTCGATGTCGGTGACGTTGCGCGCGTAGACGACGCTCTCAGCGCCATAGGTATGGCGGAGCAGGCGGGCGAGCAGGTCGAACACCACCGCAGGCCGCGCGTTGCCGATGTGGGCGCGGTTGTAGACCGTCGGGCCGCAGACATACATCGTCACCCGCGACGGATCGGCGGGGACGAGCGGCTGCTTGGCGCGCGTCAGCGTGTCGTAAAGCTGGATGGTCATGGTGCGCGTGGTAGCGGCTGCCAAGGCGACGTGCCAGCGTCCAACGCCGTTCGTCCTGAGCCTGTCGAAGGACGTTGCCCGCGCGGCGGTGCGATCTCGTCCTTCGACAGGCTCAGGACGAACGGAGATTTGTGCGGCGGGCCTACTTCGTCGGGGCGGCCTTTTCGGCGAGGTCGCCGAGCGCGGCGCGGGCCTTGTCGCCGTAGCTCGGCTGGTCCGACGCTTCGGGCGGGGCGTGGCGGCGCTTCTCGACGAAGTCCGAGATCGCGGCCGACGACAGGCGGAGCAGCGGCGTGGTCCTCGACGCGGTGACCCAGGCCGGCTTCGGCGTCGCAGCACCCCACACCATGTCGAAGAACAGGTTGATCAGGAGGAAGAGCAAGGACGCCACGATCAACCCCTTGATCGCGCCAAAGCCGAGGCCGAGCGCGCGGTCGATCGGACCGAGGATTGAAGTACGGGTGCGCGCGCCGAGGTTTCGCGCCACCATCTTGAAGCCGAAGAAGGTGATTGCGAACAGCAGTACGAATGCCAAGATCGCGGCCCCGGTTTCGGTGTGGACGAACGTCATCGCGAGCGCGGTGGCCGGCGTGTGGAACAGCCGGAGCGCGGCGACGGCGGCGACCCACGCGAGGAGCGACAACACCTCGCAGACGAAACCGCGCATCAGCCCGGCGACGGCGGCCCAGCCGATGATGATCAGGACGACGATGTCGAAGGTGGTCATGGCGGACAATTAGGCCTTCGGCGAGGACTGTTCAAACCTCCGTTCGTGGTGAGCTTGTCGAACCACGTGGCATGCTCAGATTGCTGAGCGACACGTCCTTCGACAAGCTCAGGACGAACGGAGACCCAAGGTCAGCCGCGCCCGGTCATATGGTCAACGAGGCTGCCAAGCGAGACGACCGAGACGGTCCTCATGTGGGTTTTGGCGCCGGCGGGCATCATTACGGTATCGAAACCAAGTTTGGCGGCTTCCTTGAGGCGGATGCCGGGGTGGCTTGGCTGGCGGACTTCGCCCGAGAGCGCGATTTCGCCCATGACGACGGCGCCGGTCGGGACCGGGGTTTCGGAGAGCGCGGAGATGAGCGCGGCGGCGACGGCGAGGTCGGCGGCGGGGTCCTGGATGCGCAGGCCCCCGGCGACGTTGAGGTAGACCTCGCAGGTCGAGAAGTTGAGGCCGCAGCGCGCCTCCAGCACCGCCAGAACCATCGCGAGGCGGCCCGAATCCCAGCCGACAACGGCGCGTCGCGGCGTCGCGCCGGAGGCAAGGCGAACGACCAGCGCCTGGATTTCGACCATCACCGGGCGCGTGCCTTCGAGCGCGGGGAAGACGACCGAGCCCGAGACCGGCGCGTCGCGGCTGGTCAGGAACAGCGAGGAGGGGTTGGTCACTTCCTCGAGGCCACCCGCGCCCATCGCGAAGACGCCGATCTCGTCGGTGCCGCCGAAGCGGTTCTTGACGGCGCGGAGGATGCGGTACTGGTGGCTGCGCTCGCCTTCGAAATAAAGCACGGCGTCAACCATATGCTCGAGCACGCGGGGGCCGGCGATCTGGCCGTCCTTGGTGACGTGGCCGACGAGGATGACGGCGCAGCCCGACATCTTGGCGTAGCGGATGAGCTCCTGGCTCGCGGCGCGGACCTGGCTGACGGTGCCGGGGGCGCCCTCCAGCAGGTCCGAGTGCATCGTCTGGATCGAATCGATAATCAGGAGGGCGGGCGGTAGTCCCGCGGACAACGTTGTCAGGATGTCGCGCACCGAAGTCGCGCTGGCGAGCGCCACTGGCGCCTTAGCGACGCCGAGCCGCGCGGCGCGCAGGCGGATCTGGTCGGCCGCTTCCTCGCCCGAGACATAGGCGACCGACAGGCTGGCGCTCGCCATCTTGCCCGCGGCCTGGAGCAGCAAGGTCGATTTGCCGATGCCGGGATCGCCGCCGACCAGAACCGCCGAGCCCGCGACGAGGCCGCCGCCCAGCGCCAGGTCAAGCTCGGCGATGCCGGTCGACAGGCGGGAGGGCGGCTCGGTCGCGTGCGCCAGCGATGACAGCTCGATATGCCGCCCGCCGCCGGCGAGCGACTGCTTGGCGGAGAACGGCGTGATCGTCGCCGTGGCTTCCTGATGGATGCAGTTCCAGTCGTTGCAGTCGGGGCATTGCCCCGCCCATTTGGCGAAGGCCGAGCCGCAGCTGTGGCAGACGTAGCGGACGGCGGGGCGGGCCATGAGGACTCCGGCTGGAGCGAAACAGAGAGGGAACATAGCGAGAGGAGGGGGGCAAGACAATCGCCATGAATCATGAGACATTCTTCCCGATGACTGGGAATTTGGGGAGAGTGGAATGAACAACATAGCTCGCGCCGTCATCGCCGCCACGGCGGTGGCGGGCACGCTCGACATCCTGAGCGCCTTCGTGTTCGGCGGCATGGCGGGGGCGACTCCGGGGGTCATTCTGCGCTACGTCGCGAGCGGGCCGTTCGGCGACGGGTTGCCCGCCGACAACGCCACCGCGCTGCTCGGCCTCGCGGTGCATTTCGCGCTGATGGCGATCATGGCGACGGTATTCGTGCTGGCGGCGGCGCGGCTCCCGGCGTTGCGGCGGCACGCGGTCATCGCCGGCCTGCTCTACGGCCTCGCGATCTATCTGGTGATGTATTTCGTCGTCGTGCCGGCGCGCTTCGGCAAGCTGCCGACGATCGACCTCTGGCATGTCGGCAACGCGCTGTTCTCGCACTGGCTTTGCGTCGGCTTGCCGATAGCTCTGATCGCCAGGCGTTATCTGCGCAGCTAGAGGGCTTTCGTGCCGAGTTCACTCACGCCGATTAAGGCAATCGGATTTTGCTCTAGGCGATCGTCCGCACGAAGCGGCCCGTCGCGCCAACGACGCGCGCGGGATCCTCGATATGGCTCATGTGCGACAGGCCGTCGAAGACCTGAAGCCGGGCGCCCGGCACCAGCGCGGCGATCTTGCGCGCGACCCACGCCGGCCCCTCGTCGAACTCGCCGCAGGTGACCAGCGTCGGGGCTCGGATGCCGGCGAGCGCACGCCGTCCGTCGAGGCTGGCGAAGGCGCCGGTGAACTGGAACTCGCTCGGCCCGTTCAAATAGACGTAGACGGGGTTGCGGCCGACGCGCTCGCCCTCGGCGTCGAACCATGCCGGAGTCGGATCGAGGCGGCAGAGGTGGCGGGCGTAATAGCGCTGGAGCAGCGCGCCGTAGGCGGGGTCATCGGTACGGCCGGTGCGCTTGGCGCGCGCGACCGTCGCCACCGCCTGCGGCCCGAGCTCGGCGAGCCAGACCTGCGCGGCATCCTCGAAGTCGCGCCAGCGCGTAGCGGTGCCAGCGAGGACGAGGCCGGCGACACGCTCCGGGTGCGCCGCGGCATAGGCGGGCGCCAGCATGCCGCCCCAGCTGTGGCCGAGGACGATCATCCGCCCGAAGCCGAGATGCGCGCGCAGCGCCTCGAGCTCGGCGACATAACGGTCGACGGTGTAGCGCTTGAGGTCGGCCGGGCTGTCGGAGCGGCCGCAGCCGCTCTGGTCGTAAAGAACGACCTGGCGATCGGTGGCGAGCGCCGCATAGGGGCGCATGTAGAGATGCTCGCCCGCCGGGCCGCCGTGCAGCACGACGACCGGGGTGCGCCCGGGCTTGCCGTAGACGCGGTGGTAGACGCGGCCGTTCGGGCCGGGCGCGAAACCCTCGCGGAGCGGCAGGCCCTTCGGGTCCCACAGCGCCGGGTCGGGCTGGCGGAGCCTGGCGGAACGGGCGGCGGTCGGGGCGGCGGCGACGGCGCCAAGCGCCGCGAGGAACAGCCGTCGGTCGAAGCGCATTTTCGGTCTCCGCGGTCAGCCGGCCTGCACCAACCCGGTCTTGATCGGCCCCTCGGCGCGGCCCTCGACAAACTGGTCGACGTAAGGATTGCCGCTCGAATACATCCGGTCGCGCGGCCCCTCCCAGATGATCCGGCCCTGGTAGAGCATGGCGACGCGGTGGGCGATCTTGCGGGCCGACGCCATGTCGTGGGTGATGGTGACGGCGGTGACGCCGAGATCGCGCACCAACGTGACGATCAGGTCGTTGATGACATCGGCGCGGATCGGGTCGAGGCCGGTGGTCGGCTCGTCGAAGAAGATGATCTCGGGGCGGGGCGCGATGGCGCGCGCCAAGGCGACGCGCTTCTGCATCCCGCCCGACAGCTCGTTGGGGCGCAGGTCGGCGACCTCCGGCCCCAAGCCGACGCGGGCGAGCGTCTCGATCGCCAGCGCGTGCAGGCGCTTGGGGTCGCGGTTCTTGCCCTGGGTCAGCGCGAAGGTGACGTTGCGCCAGACCGGGAGCGAATCGAACAGCGCACCGCCCTGGAACAGCATGCCGAAGCGCGCGCGATAGTCGGTGCGCGCCTGGCCCTTCAGGTTGGTGACGTCGACGCCGTCGACCAGTACACGGCCCGCATCGGGCCGCATCATGCCGAGGATGCACTTCAGCGTCACCGACTTGCCGGTGCCCGAGCCGCCGATGATCACCAAAGACTCGCCGGGCGACACGGTGAGGTTGAGGCCGTCGAGCACGGTCTTGCGGCCGAAGCGCTTGGTGACGCCCTGCATCTCGATCTTGGGAACGGACACGTCGCTCATCCGCCGAACGCCATCAGGGTGATGACGAGGTTCGACAGCAGGATCAGGATGAACGCCGAGACCACCGCCGAGGTGGTGGCGCGGCCGACGCCGGCGGCGCCGCCGTTCGAGTTGAAGCCGTGGTAGCAGCCCATCATGGCGATCGCGACGCCGAACACCGCCGCCTTGATCAGCGACATGCCGATGTCGCCGATCTCGAGATAGTGGCGGGTCACGCTGATGTAGGAGGCGGCGTTGAAGCCGAGCTTCTGCGTCGCCAGCACATAGCCGCCGAACACCCCGATGGCATTGGCGACGAGGACGAGGACCGGCAGCACGATCACCGCCGCGATGACGCGCGGCACGATGAGATACTGATAGGGGTCGGTCCTGAGCGTGGTCAGCGCGTCGATCTGCTCGGTGACGCGCATCGTGCCGAGCTCCGCCGCCATCGCCGAGGAGACGCGGCCGGCGACCATCAGTCCGCCGAGCACCGGGCCGAGCTCGCGGACGATCGCGATGACGGTGACGGCGGGGACGGTGGAGGAGGCGTTGAAGCGGCTGCCGCCGGTGAAGATCTGCTGCGCCAGCGCCGCGCCTGTGAAGAGCGCGGTCAGGCCGACGACGGGCAAGGAGAAATAGCCGATGGTCAGCATCTGCTCGAAGAGGCGCGCGGGGTAGTAAGGCGGACGGACGGCGGCGGCGGCGGTGCGGCCGGCGAACATCGCGACCCGGCCGATCGAGGCGAAGCCGTCGATGGTGAGCGCGCCGACGGCGGCGAGCGCCTCGACGACGGTTCGGATGATGCGCGCCCCTGTCATGCGTAGCGGCGCTGATAGCGGGGGCCGAGGCCGGTCAGCAACTCATATTGCGTCAGGCCCGACGCGGCGCTCTCGGCGGGAAGGTCGTAGGCGATGTCGATCCAGTCGCCTTCCGAGACCGGTCCGGCGTCGGTGACGTCGATCGCGGTCAGGTCCATCGAGACGCGGCCGAGCACCGGGCAGGCGACTCCATCGACGATCGCGTGCCCGCGCCCGGCGGAGAAGGCGCGCAGATAGCCGTCGGCGTATCCGAGGTTGAGGACGGCGACGCGGGTCGGGCGCGCGGCGGTGAAGGTCGCGCCGTAGCCGACATGCTCGCCGGCGGCGATGTCGCGGCGCTGGACGATCTGCGCCTGCGGCGTGACGACCTGCGCGACATGGCCCTCGGCGGCGGGATGCGGAACGCCACCGTAGAGGCCAAGGCCGGGGCGGGTGAGATCGAAGTGATAGTCCGCGCCGAGGCAGATGCCGGCGGAATTGGCGAGCGCGCGGCGCGCGGTGGTCGGCACCGACAGGAAGGCGGCGCGCTGCATCTCGTTCATCGCGCTACCCGGCTCGTCGGCGCAGGCGAGATGGCTGTGGAGCGTGTCGAGCGCCAGGCCGTCGAGCAGGCCGGTGCGCGCCTCGGCGACCGACAGCCCCAGGCGGTTCATGCCGGTGTCGACCATGACATCGCACGGCCGGCCCGGCGCCGCCTCGCGCCAGCGCACGACCTGGAGAGGCGTGTTTAGGACGGGCGTGGCGATCGGCCTTTCGGCGAGCGCGTCGCCCATGTCGGCGGGCAGGATGCCGTGCAGGACCTTGAGGCTCAGCCCCGCGCCGAGCGGCTGGAGCGCGCGCGCCTCGTCCCACGTGGCGACGAAGAACTCGCGGCAGCCGGCCTTCGCCAGCGCCGCGACTACCGCCTTCGCGCCAAGCCCATAGCCATCGGCCTTGACCGCCGCGCCGCAGGCGGCCGGGCCCGATGCTCGCGCGAACCAGCGCCAGTTGGCGACGAGCGCGGCGAGATCGATCGAGAGGCGCAAGGGGGCAGACATCGGTTGGCGAGCGATACGGGCGGGGGGGCGGATTGGCAACGCGAAGCGATCCCTCCCTCTCTCGCTACGCGGGCTCCTCCGGCTCCCCTCCATAGGGAGGGGCCATCTAGGCGAGGACTTCGCGAATCCCCTCGCGGATCGCCCCGATCGGCAGCGCGGCGGTGTCGCGGACGTTGAGGCAGCCCTTGCCTTGCTTCAGCTTGGGGTCGGTCGCGACGATGCGCGACACGAGGTCGACGTTGCGCAGGTAGAGCGAAAGGTAGGACTTCTGGCTGGCGGCGGCGAACCAGCGCTCGCCGCGCTGAAACACCGGCATCTTCCATTCGATGCGCTCGGCGATGTCGGGCCATTCGGCGTGCGCCGCATCTCGTATCGCCGACAGCCGCGCGGCGCGCTCGGGCGGGAGCGCCGCGATATAGGCGTCGACTTCGGCGCTACGGCTCATTCGTAGCGGCGCTCGGGGATATAGGCGTCGCTCGCCATGTCGCTGAACTTGGTGCTTTCCTTGTGGAACATCAGGTCGACGATGCCGGTGGCGCCGTGGCGCTGCTTGCCGACGATGCACTCGGCGCGGCCACGGATGCGCTCCCCCTTTTCGAGCCAGGCGGTGAACTTCTCGCTGCCCTCCTCGGGCTTCTTCTGCATGTGATAATATTCCTCGCGGTAGACGAAGAGGACGATGTCGGCGTCCTGCTCGATCGTGCCCGATTCGCGAAGGTCGGCGAGCTGGGGGCGCTTGTCCTCGCGTTGCTCGACCGCGCGGCTGAGCTGCGAGAGGGCGAGGACGGGGACGTTCAGTTCCTTGGCGAGGGTCTTCAGCCCGCGGGTGATCTCGGAGATTTCCTGCACCCGGTTGTCGCCCGAATTGCGGCCTGACCCGGTCAGGAGCTGGAGGTAATCGACGACGATCAGGCCGACGCCCTTCTGGCGCTTGAGACGGCGCGCCCGGGTGCGGAGGGCGGCGATCGTCAGGCCGGGGGTGTCGTCGATGTAGAGCGGCAGATCCTGGAGGTCGGCTGCCGAGCGCGCGAGGCGGCGGAACTCGTCCTGATTGATCTTGCCCATGCGAAGCGCCTCGGACGAAATGCCCGACTGCTCGGCGAGGATGCGAGTCGCGAGCTGGTCGGCGGACATTTCGAGGCTGAAGAAGGCGACTCCGGCGCCCGACGACTCGTGCGGCGAGTCGCTCACCTCGCGGTCGCGGATCAGGCGCTGTGCGGCGGAAAAGGCGATGTTGGTGGCGAGCGCGGTCTTGCCCATCGCGGGACGGCCGGCGAGGATCACAAGGTCCGAGCGGTGGAGGCCGCCGAGCTTGGCGTTCAAGCCCTCCAGCCCGGTGGTGATGCCCGACAGGTGGCCGCCCGACTTCAAGGCGCGCTCGGCCATCTGGACCGCGAGGTGCGCCGACTGGCGGAAATCCTTGGCGGTGCCGCCGACGTCGCCCTGCTCGGCGACCTGGTAGAGCGCCATTTCGGCGTCGGAAATCTGCTGCTGCGGCTCGATGTCGCCGGCGGTGTCGACCGCGGCGGTGACCATGTCGCGCCCGACGACGATCAGCGAGCGGAGGAGGGCGAGGTCGTAGATCTGCTGCGCGAAGTCGTTAGCGGCGATCAGCGCGGCGGAATTCTGCGTGAGATCGGCGAGATAGGCGGCGCCGCCGGCGGTCGCGAGGTCGGGATCGGTGTCGAACAACGGCTTCAGAGTCACCGGAGTCGCGATCATGTTTCGGTCGATGAGCTTCAGGATCGCGGCGTAGATGCGGCCGTGGACGGGGACGTGGAAGTGCTCGGGCCGGATCTTGAGCTGGACGTCCTCCGCCAGGCGGTTGTCGATGAGCAGCGCGCCCAAGAGTGCCTGCTCGGCGGCGTCGTTATGCGGAAGCGAGACCGCGGCGGGCGGCTCGGACGGGACGGGACGCAGATGCGGAGTGACCATATGGCGCTTATCGCAGCAACGCCGATTCGCCGCCACCGCGCCGGCCAAAATAGCCGGGGACGAATGCGGGGACGGTCATGTGGATAACTGCGCGGGCACGGGTAGGGAAATATCTGACCGCACCCGTTAAACCATAGGCATGACACGCGAACGCGGGCGACCGCCCCATCCCGATCAGCTTACCCCCGCCGAGTGGCGCGTCGTCGAGGCGGTACGCCACGGCCTGACCAACCGAGCCATCGCCGAGCGCCAAGGCGTCAGCATCGATGCGGTGAAATTTCACGTCTCCAACGCCCTCGGCAAGCTCGGACTGGCGAGGCGGTCCGAGCTTCGCCAATGGGAGGGGGTTCGTCTTGACAGCGAAATGGCGCGGCATCGCCGGGGTGACGACGATGGCGTGGCGCTGGGGGCGCTCGGGCAAGTGGCTCGCAGCGTCGCCGATATCGATGCGGCGACGTGCTGGTACCGCGATGTCCTCGGGCTGCCGCACCTCTACAGCTTTGGGGGACTGGCGTTCTTCGACTGCGATGGCGTGCGACTTCTGCTGTCTCAGGAGGGCGGCGCGGCGGCATCGATCCTGTATTTTCGAGTCGCCGATATCCATGCGGCGCAGCGGCGGCTCGAAAGTCGCGGCGCGCGCTTCGTGAGCGCACCCCACCTCATCCACACGCACGGCGACGGCGTCGAGGAATGGATGGCCTTCCTCCACGATAACGAAGACCGCCCGCTGGCGCTGATGTCACAAATCCAGCCGGTCACGGCACTACAGGGCAAGGAAAAGCGGGATGATCGAGATGCGTGATATCAGATTTGCAGGCCATTTGGCTCTGGCTGCGGCGCTCATCCTTGGCGAAACTGCCTTCGCGTCGCCGCCGGTTGGCCTATCGGTCGGGCTCGGCGGGCGACAGTTCCAGCAGGTCGCGGTGACGACCACCAACCTCGGGCGCGCGATCAGCTTTTACCGTGACTCGTTGGGGCTGCCGATGCTGTTCGTCGCCAATAATATGGCGTTCTTCGATGTGGCGGGCACGCGCTTGATGGTCGCGCTCGATCCTGCGCGAGCGGAAGCGGCCTCGACCTCGATTCTCTATTTCGACGCACCCCATTTCGACGTGCAGCTCGCACGGCTCAAAGGGCTGCGCGCTACTTTGGTTGGCGGTGTCGAAGTCGTCGACCGCCGCGACGGTCGCCAGCTGATGCTTCAGCAGTTTACCGATCCCGACGGCAACGCCCTGGCGATCATGGGCTGGGCACCGAGGCGCTGACTAAGGCACGCCACACGTCGCGCGCAGCGCCCCGATCAGGTCGCCGACATGCGGCAGGTGCTCGCGCTCGGCGTCGAGGATGGCGGTGAAGGCCTTGGTCTTGAGCGCCGCCAGCACCCACGGTTCGGGCGGCTCGGGGGCGGTGCTCGCGACGATGTCGATCAGGCGGTCGGCGGCGTGGAGGCGGCCCCAGAGATAGTCGTGCTCGCGCCAGGCGCGCGAGAAGAAGGCGCCGAAGCCGTTGAACTGCGCGCCCTTGAGCGCCGTCGGCTTGCCGTCGACGTGGAGCGCCTTGGCGTCGTCGGGCGAGATGCGATCGACCTTGACCGCGTCGAACTCGTCGAAGCCCTCGCCCTGCAGCAGCGGCAGCGTGACGATGTCGTAGAAGGGGAAGCCGAGCCAGGCGAGGAGCAGCGCGCGGCGGTGCGCCGGGTCGAGGTCCTTGTCGGCAAGCGCTCCGGCGAAAGCAGCCTCGGCCTGCGCGTCGAGCGCCGCGAGCTTCAGCGCGGCGCCGAGCGCGGCAAGCGCGGCGGCGGGATTGGCGAGCACATCGGGCAGCGCCTGCGCCCCGAGGAAGGCCGGGGTTCGGCGGTCGAGGAAAGGGGCGAGCTGGGCGTAGAGCGCGGTCTTGAAGCGGTCGAGCGCGCCGCGCGCCGCGTTCGCCGGAAGCTCGGCGACGATCTCGTTCAGCCGCCGGATGACGAAGCGCAGGCGGCGGACGCGGAACGGCAGGTCGAAGCCGCGCAGGAAGGCGATCGTCTCGGGCGGCAGCGATTCGCGGCCCGAGGCGGCCACACGGTCGACGCCGATGCTCCGGGCATGATCCCAGACCTTGGCGTTGACGGCGCCCGCCCGCTCAACCGCCGCGGGGCCTCCGGCGAGCGTCAGCGTGCAGGAGACCCAATCGACGACTTGGCCGATCTTCAAATGGCCGTAGGCGGCGAAAGCGTAGCCCGCGTCGTGCGCGGCGGCGGTCTGCAGCTTGTCGCGCCAGATCGCGAGCCGCTCGGGCGTCGCGCTGCGGACCGTCATCCCAAGCGCGCGCTCGATCGCCGCATCGACCTCATCGCGCATGCTGGCGACGATTCGGCGGAGGCGGCGGACGCGCTCCGACAGGTTGTTCAGCGATTCGACCGCGTCGCGGATCGGCTGCTCGCGCGGGATGTCGGAGAGCGCGCGAAGGATGGTGGTGAGAAAGCCGGGGGGCTCGCCGGCCGACGCCTTCCCCGCGCCGATCAGCCGGCCGCCGGGCTTTGGATCGATATAGACGAAGCGGCGGTCGACCTCGCGGTGCGCCGGGCGGTTGCCGAGCGCTTCGATCGCCGGGCGGAAGGGCGCGTTGTTGAGCACCGAGCCATCGATCAGGATCGCGCCTTCCGGGTTGCTGGCGCGGCGCGGGAAGGTGGTGGCGAGAAAGGCGTCCCGGTCCGCCCAGCCGTGGCCGAGCTCGAGCAGCACGCCGTCCAGTTCGCGGACGCCGAAGGGCGGAAAGGCGCCGGGGAAGGAGGCGGTGGCGCGCGCCGCGAAGGCAAGGCTGGCGCGGCTGCCGATGGCGCGTTCGCCGCCTTCGGCCGGCCGGCCGTCGTCGCGGAAGGCGACGACCAGCCGGTGCTCGGTCTCGACGATCTCGGGCGGCGAGTGGATGACCAGCCGCTCCGGGTAGCCGCGGAAATCGGTGACGGTGACCTTGAGATCAAGCGGCTGGCCGGGGGGCAGCAGCGGCTTGCCGCGCTGGCCCGCCTCCATCGCGCCCAGCGCCTTGTAGAGCACTTTTGTGAAGCCGGGGCCGGAGAACGGTGGCTCGAACCAGCGCGAGCGGATGAAGCGCGACAGCTTCACCGTCACCTCGTCGCGGGTCTCGCGCTCCGGGATGCTGTCGACGTCGAGCGCCTTGCCGCCCGCCAGCCAGACCAGCGGCGCGGCGTAGAATTTGGAGAAGCGCGAGCTCGGCGCGGCGTCGGGGTCGAGCAACCGCTCGATGTCGGCGTCGTCGAGCCAGAGGTCGCGGAGCGGCTCCATGTCGTGCCCGCCGGCGATGGCGTGGGCGAGGAAGACGCCGTTGATCCCGCCCGCCGACGCACCCGCGATGATGTCGACGAGGACTCGAATGTCGACTTGCGGGGCGAGATGGTCCAGCAGCGCGGCATAGGCCGCCTCGCTGTCCTCGAGCGCCGCCGGCGCCCCGGCGCAGCGCCGGTCCTGCGCGGCGCGCGAGGCACGGAGGAGCTTCCATACCTCCTTGACGATCCCGTGCATGTAGATCGCGAGGCTGACCCCGCCGTAGCAGACCAGCGCCAGCCGAAGCTCCTTCTCGCGCAAGCCTCGTCCTCCCCATCCGGACGATGCCACGGCGCGCCACGCCTGTCATCGCACGAAACATTGCGGGCGGCGGTTCGTTACAGCGCCCGGGTCATTCCACATTCGAAAGGATACCGGCATGCGTCGGACAGTTTCACTTCTCGTCGCGGCGGCCGTTCTCGGCACCGCGGCTCCCAGCGTCGCGCAAAGCGTCGGCGGAAGCGCTGCGATCGGCGGCGCGGTCGGCGCGGGCGTCGGCGCGGTGGCGAACGGCATCAACCCGATCGAGGGCGCCGCGATCGGCGCCGTCGGCGGCGCGATCGTCGGCCTGCTGTCGAAGGACAAGCGCGACGCGCGGGTCAATTACGGCGACCGCCAGTACGGCTATTACGACAATGGCGGCACGTACCATTATTACGATGACGCCTATAACAACGACCAATACGCCTACCGCGACCGCTATGGCCGTTACTACGGCGACGGCTGGACGCAGATCGACGCGACGGTGCGCGACGACGCCCAGGTCCGCGACTGGGTGCTGCGCCGTTACGACGCCAATTCCGATGGCCGCCTGAGCGACAACGAGGGCCGGCGCGCCCAGACGGCGCTGCTCCGCATCTTCGACACCAACCGCGACGGCGACATCGGCCGGAAGGAGTTCGCGCGCAACCGCGAGGTCGCGATGCGGAACCTGCAGGACCGCAACTGGCGCTACTAGCGGCGGACGTCGAGGCCCTGTTCGGCGAGCAGGGCCTCGATCTCGGCGCGCTCGACCAGGCAGAGGTCGCCCGGGACCGTGTGCTTGAGGCACGCAGTCGCGAGCCCCTGCCTGACCGTCAAGGACGGTTCGCGACCGCCTAGCAGTCCGTCCAGAATTCCGACCGCGAAGGCGTCGCCGCCACCGATTCGATCGACGATCGGGCCAACCTCGGCCGGCCCCGCCGTGACGACGCCGTCGCGCGTCGCCAGCCGGGCCGAGAGCCGGTTGTGATCGGCGTTGGTGGTCGTCCGGCTGGTCGAGGCGATGACCTCAAGATTCGGGAACGCGTCGAACGCCGCCGCGTCGGCGGCCTTGGCGCCGATCTCGCGGCCGAGGAGCAGCGAGACGTCGCGGTGGTCGCCGAACAGCAGGTCGACGCCCGAGACCAGCTCGCGCAGGATCGACGGCGCGTCGCCATCCCACCCCGCCCACAGGCTGGGGCGGTAGTTGCCGTCGAAGGAGACCGGCACGCCGTTCGCCTTGGCCGCCGCGACGGCGCGCTTCGCGGCGGCCGCGCCGCCGGGGCCGGTCGCCGGCGTGATGCCGCTGATGTGGAGGCGGTCGGCGCCGTCCAGCGCCACATCCCAGTCGATCAGCTCCGGGTCGCCCGAGACGAAGGCCGAGCCGGCGCGGTCGTAGAGAACCTGCGACGGGCGCTGGATGGCGCCGGTCTCGAGGAAGAACAGCCCCATCCGGCCGGGGGCGCGGCGGACATTCCGGGTCGACACGCCGTGGCGCCGGAGCTCGCCGAGCGCCGCCTCGCCGAGCGCATTGTCGGCGACGATCGAGACATAGGAGACATCGTGCCCGAGCCTGGCGAGGCCGACCGCGACATTGGCTTCGGCGCCGCCGACGAAGACATCGAGCCGCGGCGTCTGCAGCAGCCGCTCGCGGCCAGGCGCGCCGAGGCGCAGCAGCAACTCGCCGAAGGTGACGACCTTGGCCATTAGGGCCTCCTAGCGCGCCAGCCAGCCGCCGTCGACCGGCAGGACGATGCCGTGGACGTAGGCCGCGGCGTCGGACGCCAGGAACACCGCCGCGCCGCCGATGTCCTCCGGCACGCCCCAGCGCCCTGCCGGGATGCGGTCGAGGATGGCCGTGTTGCGGCTTTCGTCGGCCTGGAGCGCGGCGGTGTTGCCGGTCGCGAAATAGCCGGGCGCGATGGCGTTGACGTTGATTCCCCTTCCCGCCCACTCGCAGGCGAGCAGCCTGGTCAGCCCGGCGACGCCGGATTTCGACGCGGTGTAGCTCGGCACGCGAATGCCGCCCTGGAAGCTCAGCATCGAGGCGATGTTGATGATCTTGCCCTCCCCGCGCGGCAGCATGTGCCTCGCCGCCGCCTGAGTCAGAAAGAACACCGATTTGAGGTTCGTGTCGACCACCGCATCCCAATCGGCTTCGGTAAAGTCGACGCTGTCGGCGCGCCGGATGATGCCGGCGTTGTTGACCAGGATGTCGAGCCCGCCCAGTTTGGCGAGCGTTTCGGCGACGACGCGCCCGCACGGCTCGATCGTCGACAGGTCGGCCTCGATCCAGACGAAGCGCCGCCCGGCCGACTCGACCGCCGCGCGGGTCTCGGCGGGGACGCTCCGCCCGACCGCCGCGATGTCGGCGCCGGCTTGCGCGAGCGCCACGGCGATTGCTTGTCCAAGGCCGGTGTTGGCCCCGGTGACGGCAGCGACGCGGCCCGCCAGATCAAATGGACTCGTCACGATATTCCCCAACTCGAGAAGGCGGACATCGCCATCGTTATCGCAGCTGGCAGATGCCGGGGACGTCATCCCGGTATAGTCCCGATTCTTGCCCGCCAGCCACTGATTTGAATCAGTCTTTTTTGGTCCGCAATGGATCGAACCCCGACTACTTCGCTCCCTGGCCGTTGTTTCCATGGCGCCCGAACGAATGCGCCGCGTGGGGAGTGAGTGCATGAGTGCGATCGCAGAAAACTGGATGCCCCGCAGTCACGGGTCAAAAGATCTGGAACGGCTGAGCTTGTTCGTCGAGAAGGTGCCGGCAGGGTGGCGGCTCGACCTCGGCGGGCGCGTGCGCCACTTCGGCACCGGCTTCATGGCGCTGCAGACCGCCACCGACGCGGCGCGCGCCGCCGCGGGCGAAGGGCGGCCGGCGCGGGTGTTCGTCGAGCGGCCCGACGGCGGCTGGCGGACGGTGTGGAACTCGGACGAGCCCTACGCGGCCTGAGCGCCGAGACTTTCGAGCAAGCCCACGAAACCCGGGAAGCTGGTGGCGATCGGCGAACCATCGTCGATCGTCACCGGGTGGGCGGCGTTGAGGCCGAGCACCAGGAAGCTCATGGCGATGCGGTGGTCCAGATGCGTGGCGACCGTCGCGCCGCCCGCCACCGGCGCGCCGCCCCGGCCCTCGACGATCAGGCCGTCCGGCAGTTCCTCGACCGTGACCCCGCAGGCGCGGAGGCCCGCCGCCATCGCGGCGATGCGATCCGACTCCTTGACTCGCAGCTCCTCGATCCCGCGCATCGTGGTTCGGCCTTCGGCGAAGGCGGCGGCGACGGCGAGGATCGGATATTCGTCGATCATCGAGGCCGCCCATTCGGGCGGCACCTCGATGCCGGTGAGCGGCGAGTGCGAGACGACGAGGTCCGCGACCGGCTCGCCGCCGACGACGCGCTCGTTCTCCAGCACGATATCGGCGCCCATCGCGCGGAGCGCGCGGATCAGGCCGTCGCGGGTCGGGTTGATGCCGACATTCTCGATCGTGACGCGGCTGCCGGGGACGATCAGTGCCGCGACCATCGGGAAGGCGGCGGAGGACGGGTCGCCGGGGACGGTGATCGCCTGCGGGCGGAGCTCGGCCTCGCCAAGGATCGATATTTCGCGGCCGTCCGGCGTCTCGCCGCTCTCGATGACCGCGCCGAAGCCCGCGAGCATGCGCTCGCTGTGGTCGCGGGTCGGGATGCGCTCGACCACCGTGGTGCGGCCCGGCGTGTTGAGCCCGGCGAGCAGCACCGCCGACTTGACCTGCGCCGACGCGACCGGGAGCACGTAGCGCGTCGGGATCGCCGGGCAGGCGCCGTGGACGGTGAGCGGCAGCCGTCCGCCGGGACTGGCCTCGAAGCGCGCGCCGATCGCCGACAGCGGCGCGATCACCCGCGCCATCGGACGCTTCGACAGCGAGGCGTCGCCGGTGAAGGTGGCGCGGATCGGATGGCTGGCGACGACGCCCATCAGCAGGCGGGTCGAGGTGCCCGAATTGCCCATGTCGAGCGGCTCGCGCGGCTGCAGCAGGCCGCCGACTCCGACTCCGTGGACGCGCCAGCGCCCGCCGTCCTCGCGGCCGATCTCGGCGCCCATCGCGCGCATCGCGGCGGCGGTGGCGAGCACGTCCTCCCCCTCCAGCAGGCCGTCGATCACCGTCTCGCCGACCGCCAGGCCGCCGAGCATCAGCGCGCGGTGCGAGATCGACTTGTCGCCCGGGATGCGGACGCGGCCGCAGAGCGCGGCGGGGGCGCGAAGGCAGAGCGCTGGAGAGGCGGGCGGGGTCATTATGAGGTCTTGAAAAGCGGCGCGGCGCGACCGAAATCGGGCGGGCTTTGGTTTTGACACCCGGGTGTCGCTATGGCAAGGCACCCCCGCCTGTCCGGCCCGCCCGCGCGGGCCGCAGCTATTTTGATTGGAGACGATTTGTGGTGAAGCCCGAGTGGGGCACCAAGCGTGCCTGCCCGAAGTGCAACACGCGCTTTTACGACCTTGGCAAGGACGAGCCGGTGACCTGCATCGCCTGCGGCAATGCCTGGGCGCCGGAACCCATGCTGAAGTCCAAGCAGCCGCTGCCGTTCGAGGCCGCCAAGCCCAAGGCCGTCGAGACGGAGGGCGGTGACGACGTGCTGGCCGACGACGACGATCTCGACATCGAGGCCGGCGAGGAGGTTCCCGCCGACTCGGCGGACGAGCTCGACGGCGACGACGATCTCGCCACGGTGGTCGCGAACGACGACGACGACGAGGTTTGATCTTCTTGCAAGGCTAAAGGCCTTGCCGTAAGCGATGCGCCGCCCGGATCAGGGCGGACAGGATGTGGGGCCGTAGCTCAGCTGGGAGAGCGCTACGATGGCATTGTAGAGGTCAGGGGTTCGATCCCCCTCGGCTCCACCAACCTCGAAAAGGGCGGCCTTCGCGGGCCGCCCTTTTCGATTCAGACCGCCGCCAGCGCCTGCTCGAAGTCGGCGATCAGGTCGTCGGGGTGCTCGACTCCGATCGAGACCCGGACGAGGTTGTCGGAGATGCCGAGCTCGTCCTTGCGCGCCTGCGGGACCGAGAGGTGGGTCATCGCCGCCGGGTGGCTGGCGAGGCTCTCGGTGCCGCCCAGGCTGACCGCGAGCTTCACCAGCTTGAGGTTGTCGAGCAGGCGGAAGGCTTCGGCCTCGCCGCCCTTGACGATGACCGAGAAGGTCGAGCCGGCGCCGGTGCAGTGGCGACGGTAGATGTCCATCTGGCGGCTACCTTCCTCGAGAAAGCCGAGATAGCCGACGCGCTCGACCTTCGGGTGGTCGCGGAGATATTCGCAGACCAGCTTGGCGTTCTCCCCGGCGCGGCTCATGCGGAGCTCGAGCGTCTCGAGGCTCCTCAAAAGCATCCAGGCGGTGTGCGGATCGGTGATCGTGCCGATGGTGTTGCGCATCGAGCGGATCGGGTTGATCGCCGCTTTGGTGCCGAGAACGCCGCCCGCGACGAGGTCGCTGTGGCCGCCGACATATTTCGTCAGCGAGTAGATGACGATGTCGGCGCCCTGCTTGAGCGGCGTCTGCCAGAGCGGGCCGAGGAAGGTGTTGTCGATGATGATCGGCGGCTGATAGTCGTCGCCGCCGAGCACCGCGGCGCGGGCGTCGCGGACCGCCTCGATATCGACCAGCGCGTTGGTCGGGTTGGCGGGGCTTTCGGTGTAGATGAGCGCGACGCGGCCCTTGGCCCTGGCGGCGCGCAACACCTCCTCGATCTCCGACTGCTCGGCGCCCGCCGGGAAATCGAGCCAGGTGATGCCGAACTTGCCGAGGATGCGGCCGATCAAGGTCTCGGTCGCGGCGTAGAGCGGGCCGGAGTGGACGACGACGTCGCCCGGCACGACGTGGGCCAGGAGCACGGTGGCGATCGCCGACATGCCGCTGGAGAAGGCGAGCGCGTCCTCCGCCTCCTCCCACAGCGCCAGCCGGTCCTCGAGGATTTCCTGGTCGGGGCCGTTGAAGCGGCCGTAGACGAGCCCCTCGGCCCCGCCGGGGCGGACTCCGGTGATGCCCTCGAAGAAGCGCTTGCCGTCGGCGGCGGTCTGGAACACGAAGGTCGAGGTCAGGAAGATCGGCGGCTTCAGCGCGCCTTCCGACAGCACGGGGTCGTAGCCGTGGCCCATCATCATCGTCGACGGGTGGAGCTTGCGGCCGCCTATCGTGGTCGCCTTGTGCTTCTGCGCGCGGGCGGGGACGCCCGTCAGCTGGTCTTCGGTCGGCATGGGAGGAGGTCCTGTGCTGGTGGGGCGCTTGTGAGCGCCCGGCATGGCCTCCGAATAACACGAGACGCGGGCGAAGGTTACAATGGTTACGCGTTCCGCAGTTTTTCGCGGCGTTCCGTAACCTTATCGACTGCCGTGCGATGGAACTCGCCGGCGAGACGCTTGCGCGACGGCGGCGTGGAACTGCGGAGCATCGCCATCAGCAGCCGGTCGTCCTGCTCGATGCGGTAGCCGACCACACGGCCGTGATAGAGGAGCGGGACGGCGTTGCCGTGCTCCAGGCGGTCCAGCGCAAGATCGTGGAACTGCTCGATCCGCTGGCCGCAAGTCGCGTCCCACGCCGCGGCGAAACCCGAATCGCGCTTGCGCAGGCGATAGGCGGTCTGCGCGGACATGCCGACCGCCTCGGCGGCGGCGCGGACATTGCCGGTTTTGGCGAGCGCATCGATGAAGCCCTTGCGGCGGGCAAGGGTCCAGCCGTCGGTTCGGGTGCGGCGAGGGTGGGTCATCGATGAGTTTAGATCAGGCGAAATCCTACATTGCAACGGATTTTCGTGGTTTGTTCTGGGCGGCGCCAGCCTTCGGCCTTAGCCCACCCCCCTCGCCCGCTTGCGGGAGAGGGCGACTCGCGGCAGCGAGCGGGGTGAGGGAGTTTTCCTGAGGCGGTGCTGCTTGCGCTGGCGCGCTTCGCCCCTCACCCCAACCCTCTCCCGCAAGCGGGAGAGGGGGATTATGGTGCGGGATGGCGACGGTTCCGAAGAGAGCGAGTCCGAGGGCGCGCGAATTGCGGCGCTTGCAGACGGATGCGGAGCGGAAGCTGTGGAACGCGCTTCGGAATCGCCAGCAGGGTGGGCACAAGTTTCGGCGGCAGGTTCCGGTTGGGCCTTATATCGCCGACTTCCTGTGCGTTGAGGCGCGGGTGATTGTGGAGCTTGACGGTAGCCAGCATGCCGAACGGGAAGATTATGATCGGGCGAGGACCGCTTATCTTGAGCGGCAGGGGTTTGAGGTTCTTCGGTTCTGGAACACGGATGCGCTTACCAACACCAGCGGCGTGATCGAAACAATCCTCGCCGCGCTCGACTCCCCTCGCCCGCTTGCGGGAGAGGGCGACTCGCCGGCAGGCGAGCGGGGTGAGGGAAAGCTCTGAGGGCGGCGCTGCTCGCGCTGGCGCGCTTCGCCCCTCACCCCAGCCCTCTCCCGCTTGCGGGAGAGGGGGCTTTTAGGCGGCGCGGGCGCCTTCGAGGAGGGCGGAGCGGCGGCGTTGGACGCTTGAACCGAGGCCCAAAGACTCGCGGTATTTGGCGACCGTCCGCCTTGCGATGTCGAAGCCTTCGTCCTTCAGCACGTCGACCAGCTTGTCGTCGGAGAGGATGGTGCTCGCGGTCTCGGCGGCGATGAGGGTGCGGATGCGGTCCTTGACCGCTTCCGATGAGGCGGCGTCGCCGCCGTCGGCGGTCTGGATGGCGCTGGTGAAGAAATAGCGGAGCTCGAACAGGCCGCGCTCGCAGGAGAGGTATTTGTTCGAGGTGACGCGGCTGACGGTCGATTCGTGCATGCTGATCGCGTCGGCGATGGCGCGGAGGTTCAAAGGCTTCAGCTGGTGGACGCCCTGCTCGAAGAAGCCCTGTTGCTGGCGGACGAGCTCGGTCGCGACCCGGACGATGGTGCGGGCGCGCTGGTCGAGCGCCTTGGTCAGCCAGTTGGCCGAGGCGAGGCATTCGGTGAGGAAGGTCTTGTCGGCCTTGCCGGCGCCGGCCTGGAGCTCGGCGTAATAGGCGCGGTTGACGAGGACGCGCGGCAAGGTCGCCGAATTGAGCTCGACCGCCCAGCCGCCGGCCGGCAGCCGCGCCACGAAGATGTCGGGGATGACGCCCTGCGTGCGCTCGCCGCCGTAAAGCAGGCCCGGCTTGGGATTGTAGGTGCGGATCTCCCGGACCATGTCGACGAGGTCTTCCTGGTCGACGCCGCAGATGCGGCGGAGCGCCGCCATCTCACCGCGCGCCAAGAGCTCCAGATTGTCGAGCATTCGCATCATCACCGGGTCGAGCCGGTCGGCGTCGCGCGCCTGGATCTTGAGGCATTCGGAGAGGCTGCGCGCGCCGACCCCGGTCGGCTCGAAGGTCTGGATGACGCGCAGCACGCGCTCGACCTCGGGCAGCAGGACGCCCAAACGGACCGCGACCTCGGCGAGGTCGCCGGTGAGATAGCCAGCCTCGTCGATGAGGTCGATCAGGTGGCGGGCGATCGCCAGGTCGGCGCCGTCGAACGCCGCGCCCGCCTGCGCGGTCAGGACGTCGGAGAGCGACTGGTCCTCGGTGAGCAGCGCCTCGAACCCCTCGCCGCCGTCGCCGCCGCCGCTGCCGACCGCGCCGCCGCCACTGAGGCCGAGCGAGCCGTCGAGGCCGGCGCCCGGGCTGTCGGCGACGCTGTCGTGATGGAAGGTCTCGGCGCCGTAATCGACATCGAGGGGGGCATCCGAGGCGCTGTCGCCGTTCGACATCAATTGGTCGGCAGTGGTCGGTTCGGCGGCGTCAAAGCCATCGCCCTCGCTCGGGGTGTCGGAGAAGTCGGCCTCGCCGCCGTCCTCGCCGACCGCCTGCGGCTCGCGCTCCTCGCCTGATTCCAAGAGCGGGTTCTTCTCCAGCTCCTCGGCGATATAGGTTTCGAGCTCGAGGTTGGTCAGCGTCAGCAGCTTGATCGCCTGCTGCAGCTGCGGCGTCATCACCAGCTGCTGGCTCTGCCTCAGGTCAAGGCGGGGACCCAGCGCCATGACTTAGCGCTCGAAGCTCTCGCCGAGATAGACGCGGCGGACGTTCTCGTCGGCGACCAGCGCCTCGGGCGCGCCTTCGAACAGCACCGCGCCATCGTAGATGATGCAGGCGCGGTCGACGATGTCGAGCGTCTCGCGGACGTTGTGATCGGTGATCAGGACGCCGATGTCGCGGTCCTTCAAATGGCCGACGAGGTCGCGGATGTCACCGATCGAGATCGGGTCGATGCCGGCGAACGGCTCGTCCAGGAGCATGATCGACGGGTTGGCGGCGAGCGCGCGGGCGATCTCGCAGCGCCGCCTCTCGCCGCCCGACAGGCCCATGGCGGGTGCTGAGCGCAGGCGGGTGATCGAGAATTCGTCGAGCAGCGTCTCCAGCCGCTCGCGGCGCGCCGCGCGGTCGGGCTCGGACACTTCGAGCACCGCCATGATATTCTGCTCGACCGTCAGGCCGCGGAAGATCGAGGTTTCCTGCGGCAAATAGCCCAGGCCGAGCGCGGCGCGGCGGTACATCGGCAGGCCGGTGATATCGGTGCCGTCGAGCAGGATGCGGCCTTGGTCGGGGAGGACGAGGCCCATGATCGAATAGAAGCAGGTCGTCTTGCCCGCGCCGTTGGGCCCCAGCAGGCCGACAACCTCGCCGCGGTCGACGTGGAGCGAGACGTCGCGCAGGACGACGCGCTTGTCGTAGGACTTGCCGATCGAGACGATCGTCAGGCCGTCGCCTTCGACCACGCCCTGCGCCCGTTCGAGGACCGCCGCCTCGGCCATATTCCCTGTCACCCACTCGCGCGGCGCGCCACTTGGCGCGCTTCATGCATGCGCTGGCGGGATTCTTAGCCGGGAGAATGTTACGGTAGCAAGCGTTCGCCTGAAAAAATCAAGGCGTGGTGCGGCGTTGCGGCACAATGAAGCGGCCGGTGACCCGCCCGCCGGCGCCCGCCGCGCCGCCGCCGGAAGCGCCGTCGAGCGTCGAGCGACCGCTTTCGAGGTCGATCACCAGCCGCTGGCCGCGAAGCACCGAATCGCCCTGGTTGAGCACGACGTCGCCGATCATCGTCAGCTGGCGGTCGCCGACATCATAGACGCCGTAGGCGCCGCGCGCGGTTTCCGACGGCGAGGTCAAAGTCACGCCGCCCTGCGCGTCGATGCGCTGAATCTCGGGATCGGAGCCCGACTTCTTCTCGTAGAAGACGCGCAGCGTCGGCGAATCGAGCTTCATGTCGCCCTGCACCGCGTGGACGTTGCCGGTGAAGATCGCCTGATTGTCCTTGTCGCGCACCTCGACCCGCGCCGCGTCGATATCGATCGGCGCGCGGGTGTCATGGTTCTTCAGCGCCGAGGTGGCGGGACCGGCGACGCGCGGAGCGGCGGCGGCGAGCAGGATCGCGGCGAGAAGCAGGAGGGGTCGCATGGCGCCGTCCTTAGGCGCGCGGCTGGACGATGTGCAAGTGCACGCGCCCTTCGAGCTTGACGACTCGGCCGGTGACGTCGGCGCGCAGCCGCTCCGCCCGGAAGGTGCCGAGCCGGAGCTTGCCCGAGACGCCCTGGTCGCCGGTGACGACGCGGCTCGCCATGTCGAGCGACACGTCGCGGGTGCGAATGAGCGAGCCGTCGGCCGAGTCGATGTTGACCGGGCCTTCGGCGGTGATGCGGTCGTGCTCCATGTCGTAACGCCCCGCCTGCGCGGTGGCGTGGACCGGGCCGTCGGTGGCGTTCAAGGTCGCCGCGATGTCCCTCAGTTCGACGATCGGCACGTCGGAGGACTTCTGGACCGCGCTCGCCGCGGTGATCTCGAACGCCTGGCCCTTGCTGTCCTCGCCGCGATATTTGGCGCGCGACACCCGCAGCCGCTCGTTCGCCTCGGCGACCCGGTCCTTCGACAGGATGAAGGAGAATTCCTGCCGCGCGGTCAAAGGCCAGATCAGGCACGCGGCGAAAACCGCGAGGGCGGCGACGGGCAGCAGGATCTTCACCACCGAGACCAGCCGGTCGTAGGGGCTGCCGGGAAGCGCCGCGCGCTGGCGCGATGTCGGAACCGCGATGTTCATTAGAGGATTGGCATCAGACGTGCGCGAAGATGTCCTCGTCGGGCCAGCCGGCGAGGTCGAGCTCGGCGCGATGCGGCAGGAAGTCGAAGCAGGCCCGCGCCAGCGCCGTCCGCCCCTCGCGCGCCAGCCGCTCGTCGAGCACCTCCATCACGCGGTGGAGGTAGCGGACGTCGGAGGCGGCATAGTCCTTCTGCGCGTCGGTGAGCACCGGCGAGCCCCAGTCGGACGACTGCTGCTGCTTCGAGATGTCCTGGCCGATGGTCTCGCGGATCAGGTCCTTGAGGCCGTGGCGGTCGGTGTAGGTGCGGACGAGGCGCGACGCGGTCTTGGTGCAATAGACCGGCCCGGCCATGACGCCGAGGTAGAGCTTCATGATCGCGATGTCGAAGCGCGCGAAATGATAGATCTTGAGGCGGCCGGGATCGGCGAGGATGCCCTTCAGCACTGGCGCCTCGTACTTGCCGGCGTCGAAGCGCACGAGATGCTCGTCGCCGCGCCCGTCGGCGATCTGCACCAGGCAGAGCCGGTCGCGGTAATTGTGGAGGCCCATCGCCTCGGTGTCGACGGCCACCGGGCCGTCGGCGAGCACGCCCTCGGGCAGGTCGCCTTCATGAAGGAACACAGTCATCGCCGCGTGGTTAGTCGCGTGGGACAAGGGCTGCAAACGCTAAAGCGCCAGACGCATTCGGCGGCGCGGCCAAAAGGGAGCAACGATGCACGGCATTGACGGCACGGCGAGCCCCGGGCTCGGGCGTCGGCTGATGGAAGGGCTGGCGAGCTGGCTGACCGACCTGCCGAGGCCGGCGGCGCTGGGGATGGCCGCCGCGATGATGGCGCTGCTGGCGCTTGGCGACACCGTCTCGCCGCCCGACTATCACTACGGCCCCTTCTACGTCCTGCCGGTTTGCCTGTGCGCGTGGTCGCTCGGCAAGCGCGCGGGCTATCTGGTCGCGGCGATCGGCGCCATCCTGTGGACGCTGATCCAGGTCCGGAGCGGGACGATCGACGGCCCGGCCGCGCAGCTGTGGAACGTCGCGACGCGATTCCTCTCCAACGCGATCATCGCCGGGCTGCTCGGCACGATGCGCCGGACCTATGACCGCGAGCGGTCGCTGGCGCGGACCGACGGCCTGACCGGCGCGCTCAACCGCCGCGCCTTCCAGGACGCGATCACCGCGATGCTGAGCCGCGCGCGGCGCAAGGGCGACGTGATCATCCTGTCCTATGTCGACCTCGACGGCTTCAAGGCGGTCAACGATACCTACGGCCACGCCGCCGGCGACATCGTGCTGGGCGCTTTCGCGCGGGCCGCCACCGCCGAGCTCGATCCGGACGATGCGCTGGCGCGGATCGGCGGCGACGAATTCGTCCTGATCCAGGTCGGCGAGGCCGGCGCGGACCATTTCGCGGCGGCCGAGGCGCGCCACGACCGGCTGACCGCGGCGCTCGCCGCGCTGCCCTATGCGGTGACGTGCAGCATGGGCGTGGTCATCGTCAGCGGCGGCAGCACCGACGAGAAGGCGCTCGTCGCGCTCGCCGATGCGCTGCTCTACGAGGTCAAGCGGGCGGGCAAGAACGCCCTTCGCATCGCCCATTCGAACGACGACGACCGCGCGGAGCCTGCCGACGTGGCCGTGGACCCGGATCGCAGGAAACGCGCATGAACCTGAAATTCTTCTCGCCCCCGAAACGCCCCGCCGACGAGAGCGCGCGGCAGGCTGCGCTCGACGCCAGCGGAGCGCTCGACCGCGGCGATGAGCCGGCGTTCGAGGCGCTGGCGCGCGAGGCGGCCGAGGCGTTCGGGACGCCGATGGCGGCGATTTCGCTCGTCGACCGCAACCGCCAGTATTTCGTCGGCGAGGTCGGCATCGGCGCTCGCGAGACGCCGCGCGCCGTGTCGTTCTGCGCCCACGCCATTCACGGCGACGCGCCCTTCGTCGTCCCCGACGCGACCGCAGACGAACGCTTCGAGGGCAATCCGCTGGTCACCGGAGGGCCGGCCGTGCGCTTCTACGCCGGGGCGCCGCTGACCGCGTCGGACGGCCACAAGCTCGGCGCGATGTGCGTGATCGACACCGCGCCGCGCGCGCCGTTGACGCCCGAGGAAGAAGCGGCGCTGGCGAGGCTCGCCGAGCGCGCGGTCGGCCTGATCGAACGCCGCGGCTGACGAGCGTTGCCGCCGTACATCGCCGATTCAGATTCTATCCACAGCCCCTGCTGAATCACCTCGCGCCCAATGCGATTTTCGGCTAGGGCGCGAGATGGCGCAGCTTTTGCTCGCCGTGGGCGTTGGGATGTTGGCGGGCGGAGGCGCTGTCCGCGGGCGATCGATCAGGCAAGACGAAAGACTAATTCCAAGATGAGCTTCGATAAAGGCCGGCGCGGAGCCGGACGTGGTGGTTTCGACAAGCGCGGCGGCGGCGACCGCGACTTCGGCGGCGGCGGTTTCGGTGGCGGCGACCGTTTCGGCGGTGGTGACCGCTTCGGCGGCGGCGGCGACCGTTTCGGCGGTGGCGGCGGTGACCGCTTCGGCGGCGGCGGTGGTGGCGGCGGCCGCTTCGGCGGCGGTGGTGGCTTCGGCGGCGGCGCCGGCGGCGGCGCGCCCCGCGGCGGCGGCTTCTCGCCCGGCATCGCGGTCGGCAATGCGACCGGCACGGTCAAGTTCTTCAACGCGGCCAAGGGCTTCGGCTTCGTCGTCCGCGACGATGGCGCCGAGGATGTGTTCGTTCACATCTCGTCGGTCGAGCAGATCGGCCTGCGCGAGCTCGCCGAAGGGCAGAAGCTGGCCTTCACGCTCACCGACCGCAACGGCCGCATCTCGGCGACCGACCTGGTCATCGAGGGCGACATCATCGAGCCCAAGGCGCGCCCCGAGCGCAGCTTCGACGGCCCGCGCGGCGGCGGCTACGGCGATGCCCCGCGTGGCGGCGGTGGCGGCGAAGTCCGCGAGAACGATGGCACCCGCTACGAGGGCACCGTGAAGTTCTTCAACGGCCAGAAGGGCTTCGGCTTCATCCAGCGCGATGACGGCCAGCCCGACGCCTTCGTCCACATCTCGGCCGTCGAGCGGTCGGGCATGGGCACGCTGAACGAGAACCAGCGCATCAGCTTTGAGCTGGAGATGGACCGCCGCGGCAAGCAGGCCGCGACGAGCATCCAGTCGCTCTAAGCGCGCGCAAGCGTTCGAGACAGAAGGGCGGCTCCTCGCGGAGCCGCCTTTTTTGTTTTGGAGCGTCCAAGGTCGCTGCCGGTTGCAAATGCCCGGCGGTGTCACCCCCACCTAACCTCCGCCATCGAAGGGCCTTATCATACATCCCGTACCCAAAGGGCAAGGCATTACTGCGGCGTCATTTCTCCGACGATGGCCTGCGAGGGGCTCAGGCCTTGCCGTTCCAAGTAATCGTTTAAGCCGGCGACCAGGCCCTGCGCGCCGGGGATTGGCATAACCAAACGCGCCATGACCACGCGATTGATGATTCCAGTTGAGTAATCCGACCGCGCAGATTCGAAGGTAATTGAGATGTTCCCGTTCAAGAGCAGGAAGCCAGTGGCGACAGTCGCAAAAACTTCGGGCGCATGGGGGTCATCGATTAACGGGACCGGGTTGGGTGTTATGTCTGTCATGAGCTGCCCTCCACACGGTGATGGAAAGATATGGCGCTCAGATGACGGCGGAGTCCATTGGCGCATCCTTGAAGACAGGTCGGTCTGCGACGCTCTAGGTTCGTCGCCTGCCGGGCGATAGGCGCTTCTTGAGCTACTGCGCCACCCCGTCCTTCGGTCGATCGTTTATCAGAATCTGGGCGATTTCGGCATAAAAGTCGGTTTCGGCTTTCTGCTTGATCTTCTTCTTCGCGAACGCGGCCAAGGTGGGGATATCCTCCAGAGCGTTGCCGGTTCTGCCGGTGTTCTCAACGATTCTGCCGAGCACGGCTCGTTGTTCCGCAAGATCATTCGCTAGTTTTTCAAGGGCTGTTAGCGTCCTGACGCCCCAAATCGACACGCAGCTAGCAGCTGCTGACAGCACCATAATCTGAATCCAGTCCATGCCACGTCTCCGCCGCGCGCCACCGGCCCCAAGCCGGGCGGTTAGCCGCGTGCGAACAGAGGAACACACGCCCTGCGTGTTTCCCTTAGGTGTTGTATTCCGCAGGCCACCCGACCTTACGGTCAGTGACCCTCTGTTCGGTGCCTCATGCACCACTGTCCCTCACGGCTAAGATCGAGACAGCGCGGCCACGATGCCCTGTGTCCGGCTATCTGTCCAGATACATCCAAAGCGGCCCGACTGATTTATGTCAGTCGGGCGGCGATTGATGTGGGTTTGGGTTTGCGGCATCGCTAAATACCGCTTGGGGTATCCTGATACCGTGTGGTATTAGGATACCCCATGTTTCCAGAGATAGGCGGACCCACCCCAGATCGCTTCGCCCTACGGCGCGAGCCAGATGGCGTTTATCTCGTCGATGGGCGGGCGGTCCCAAGTCGTAAGAATAGCCCCGAGATCGCTGGCACAGTTAATGACAGCCAGTCTGTCGTTCGCGTCCATCGCCGGTTGAACCAGAGCGAAGGCTTCGCGGGGGCTGTGTTGGGTGTGCACATAGAATAGCGAATACTGTGCTTGCCACCACTGACCGAGAGATTTGATGGCATTCTGCACAGCGTCGTAGTTCTGACCCGGTGCATCCAGGTCGTAGGCGATGAACAAGTTGTAGGCCATTGCACAAAATCCTCACTCTAGAGGGTTAGTGTGCAGCCGCCTTGACCGTGCTTTCTAAAGGACCATAGTGGGTCCGCCGTTGTGCTCGTCCGCTGCGGCTACACCCGTTTGCGGATGATCTGGACCGGGGCTGTAGGAGGCCCCGGTCCAAACCTATCGCCAGCCTACATCTGTTCCCGCGCTGGCAAAGTCGAGTCTCGACCGCCAATCCGGCATGATTCACCGATTAACTGTGATCGTTCGGCAACGGAAACGAACATAAAGAACGCTTTATATAGTTGTCCTCGCGTAGGCTAAGCACAGCTTATGGTGCATTACCCCGCCCGCAGCGCCTTACCCGTCAGGCGGCTTGGGAGGTTTCTTGATGCCACGCAACGTTCGCTCGAACGCGGCTTCAGCATCCGGCCTCAAATCGTCCGCAGCCTCGATATCGCGCATCGCCTGGAGGAACCGGGCGCTCTGCTCCTGCGCCGATAATGGCGGGTCGCTTCTCTTTGGCATGCCGCTATCCTTAAAGCCGAGCCGCTTGATAGGTCAGGCGTTTACCCACAACGCCACGAAGCGCAGCGGTCGCACGGGCCTCGTCGTTCAGGCCGACGGCAGACCGGTGGCTGTAGCGAAAGTCGAACTCCGCCAGATAGCGGTGCAGGTTCTTCTTGGCGCAATGTTGGTACACCCCCTTCATTCCGCGCTTGAAGATCGAGAAATAGCCCTCCACGGTATTGGTGTGGACCAGCGGGTTCGCGCGGTCCACATAGATGCCCTTGGTGTGAAGAGTGGTGCGGTGCGAAGCGAAGTGCCTGCTCATATGACAGTATGCCCCGGCATCATCGGTTAGCAAGTTCGCCTCCGCCGCAATGTTCTCGACCAGAATGGGCGTCATGCTGGCGATTGTCACCTTGTCCACGACCATGGATCGCGCGCGGCCCGTGGCGCGATCGATCAGCGACACGACCTTGTGCTTATGTTCATAACCACGCTCGCGCGGAATCGACTTGTCGCGCCCGATGTAGGTTTCGTCCGCTTCCACGAAGCCGCCCCCGGCCCCGAACGGGGAGAGATCGTCGGAGCGCATCGCCTCCCGGATTCGGTGCGACAAGAACCATGCGGTTTTTAGGGTAACCCCCAAGGTCCGGTGAAGCTGGTTGGAAGATATGCCCTTCTTGGACGAGCACAACAGATGCATCGCCTGAAGCCATAGGTGAAGCCCGACGTGGGAGGATTCGAATATGGTGCCGATCTTCACAGTGAACGGCTTGCGGCACTGATAGCACTTGTAAACCCCAATCCGGGTGGACTTGCCGCCCAAGGGGCCGATGCGCTCCATCCCGCCGCAATGCGGGCAAACTGGGCCACTCGGCCAAATGCAGGCTTCCACGAAGGCGTAAGCGGCCTTTTCGTCGTGGAAGTGCTTGGCGGATAGAGCAGATGCCATCAATCTTCTCCCCCCTTTGGGTACGGGAAATATAACAACGCCCATCGAAGGGGGAGGGACTATTCCGTGCGATTCGGGAAGGGCGTCCCCTCCCCTTCGATGGGGAGGGTCAGGGTGGGGTGACAGCGCCGGGCATCGACGCACCCGCGTTGCGCGGCTCCGGCTCCTCGCCTAGCTTTTGGGGGTAGTGACCAAAGGAGGCCATCATGCAAACCCTCACACGTCCCGAAGGCTCGCTCCCTGAGGATTTCCACCTGACGCGGCGCGCCGCGGCCTCGATGTTCTTCGCGGGCTATGCGCTGGCGGCGATCTCGGCCGAGGCGGCTCCCGTGGTCACGCCCGATACGGGGCTGACGATCGAGGAGGTGCTGATTCCGAACGGCGCGGCGAAGCCGCTGCCGGCCTATGTCGCGCGGCCCAGGGGCAATGGGCGGCATGCGGCGGTGATCGTCGTCAACGAGATTTTCGGCATCCACGCCTATATCAAGGATGTCTGCCGGCGGCTGGCGAAGCTCGGCTATGTCGCGATCGCGCCCGATTTCTTCTACCGCTCGGGCGCCGACCTGCCGGCGATGAGCGACATCAAGCAGATCATCCCCATCGTCCAGCAGGCGAGCGTCGAGCAGGTCGACGGCGACGTGCGCGCCGCCTCGGCGTGGCTCAAGGCGGCGAAGTTCGTCAAGGGCGAGCGGATCGGAATCACCGGCTTCTGCTGGGGCGGCTCGGTCGTCTGGCGCTCGGCGATGGTGAACCCGGACATTCGCGCCGGCGTCGCCTGGTACGGCCAGCTGAAGCCGCTGGTCGCGCGCGCCAGCGAGCTGAAGGCGCCGGTGCTCGGGCTGTATGGGGCGCTCGACAAGGGCATAACGCAGGAGGACGTGGCGGCGATGACCGCGGCGCTCAAGGCGGCGGGCAAGTCCCAGTCCTCGATCCACGTCTATCCGGACGCCGAACATGGTTTTCACGCCGACTACCGCGCGAGCTACAACGCGGCGGATGCGAAGGACGGCTGGGCGAAGCTGCTGGCGCATTTCCGCAAGCACGGGGTGGCGTGACCGCCGCCAAAATCGGTGGCACGTAGAAACTCAACTGTCGGCTGCCCGGTGCGTTGAGCGGTCCTCACACGGGCAAAGGACATCGCATGGACATCACCCAGCTCATCCTCGACGACCATGCCGAGCAGCGTCGGCTGTTCGCGATGATCGAACAGATCGACCGCGGCGAGACGGAGGCGCTGTCGGCGATCTGGAAGCGGCTGCAGGCGCTGCTCGACGTCCATGCCGAGGCGGAGGAGCGGTTCTTCTACCCCGAACTGATGAAGGTCGGCACCGGCGGCGGCGACGCCGACAGCGCCGCCGAGGAAACCGAGGACGCGATCAAGGACCACAACGAGATTCGCGACACCGGCGCGGCGGTCGACAAGCATGCCGTCGGCAGCGACGAGTGGTTCCTGGCGATCAACGAGGCGAACAAGGCCAACGCCGACCATATGGCGGAGGAGGAGCGGCAGGGGCTGACCGACTTCCGGCGCAACGCGGCGCTTGCGGTGCGGCATGCGCTGGCGGTGCAGTTCGCGGGCTTCGAGGCGGCGCACCTGACCGGCATCCGCCCGGTCAACAAGGACCCCAAGGCCTATGTCGAGGCGCACGAGCCGGGGGATTGAGCAGAGACGGCGCGTATCGCTTCTGGGTCAGATCTGGGAGTATCTATGCGTAAGGCAATTTTTCTGGGCGTCGCCGCGGCGCTGGTTTCGACCGTCGCGCTGGCGCAGGCCGGGCATCATGGCGGCCGGATGAAGACGGTCGACGCCGACGGCGACGGCGCCGTCACTGCCGCCGAATCGCAGGCGGCGACCGCCAAGCGCTTCGACCGGATGGACGCCAACCACGACGGCGCGGTCAGCGCCGCCGAGATGGCGGGCAAGCGCTTCGCGCGATTGGACGGCAACAACGATGGCCGGATCACCCGCGAGGAGATGGCCGCCAAGTCGAACGAGCGCTTTGCGCGGGTCGACGCCAACAAGGACGGCAAGATCGACGCCAACGAGCGCGCCGCGATGCGCGCCCAGTGGAAGGCGAAGCGCGGAGGCTAACTTACCCCCTCTCCCGCTTGCGGGAGAGGGTCGGGGTGAGGGGTGAGGGGTGTGGCGCGCCAGCGCGAGCGGCGCCGGACTCAGCGGTTTCCCTCACCCCGCTCGCCTGCCGGCGAGTCGCCCTCTCCCGCAAGCGGGAGAGGGGAATCAGGCGCCGAAGACGCGGTCGAAGATCGTGTCGACGGCTTTCAGATGGTGGCCGAGGTCGAACAATTGGTCGAGCTCGGCCGGCATCAGCCAGCCGCTGATTTCGGAATCGGCCTTCAACAGCTCGACGAGGTGGAGCGCGCCGTCCGATTCCCAGACCTTCATCGCGCTGCGCTGGACGAGGCGGTAGGCGTCCTCGCGGCTGACGCCGGCCTGCGTGAGCGCCAGCAGCACGCGCTGCGAGTGGACGAGGCCGCCCATCAGGTCGAGGTTCTTCTGCATGCGTTCGGGATAGACCAGCAGCTTGTCCATGACGCCGGTCAGGCGCGCGAGCGCGAAGTCGAGAGTCACCGTCGCGTCGGGGCCGATCATCCGCTCGACCGACGAATGGCTGATGTCGCGCTCGTGCCACAGCGCGACATTCTCCATCGCGGGCAGCGCGTAGCTCCGCACCATGCGCGCGAGGCCAGTCAGATTCTCGGTCAGCACCGGGTTGCGCTTGTGCGGCATCGCCGACGAGCCCTTCTGGCCGGGCGAGAAATATTCCTCGGCCTCCAGAACCTCGGTCCGCTGCAGGTGGCGGACTTCGATCGCGAGGCGCTCGACGCAGGAGGCGACCACGGCGAGCGTCGCGAAATACATTGCGTGGCGATCGCGCGGGATGACCTGGGTCGAGACCGGCTCGACCTTCAGGCCCATCTTCTCGGCGACATGGTGCTCGACCGCCGGGTCGACGCTGGCGAAGGTGCCGACCGGCCCGGAGATCGCGCAGGTGCGGACCTCCTCGCGCGCATTGACCATCCGCTCGCGGCAGCGCGCGAACTCGGCGTAAGCTTGGGCAAGCTTCAGGCCGAAGGTCGTCGGCTCGGCATGGATGCCGTGGCTGCGGCCGATCGTCGGCGTGTGCTTGTGCTCGAGGGCGCGGCGCTTCAGCACCGCGAGAAGCTCGTCGAGATCGGCGAGGATCAGGTCGGCGGCGCGCACGAGCTGGACGTTGAAGCAGGTGTCGAGCACGTCCGACGAGGTCATGCCCTGGTGGACGAAGCGCGCCTCGGGGCCGACATGCTCGGTGAGCGAGGTCAGGAAGGCGATGACGTCGTGCTTCACCTCGCGCTCGATCTCGTCGATCCGCGCGACATCGAAGCCGCCGCGCGCCCAGACGGCCTCGGCGGCCTCCTTCGGCACGACGCCAAGCTCGGCGAGCGCGTCGGTGGCGTGCGCCTCGATCTCGAACCAGATCTGGAAACGGGTCTCGGGCTCCCAGAGCTTGGCCATCTGGGGACGCGAATAGCGGGGAATCATCGAGAGCTCCTTGGGGGCGGCGCGCTCCCTCTAATCAATTCGGACCCGAATCGGAACCCGAACGGGGACGCAACGTTCTTTACGCACCATTGTCCGCCAGCCCGATGGGGGGCCGGCCACGTTTCGTCCGGCGCATCCGACAAAGGTTCGAGTTCCGGTACACCCCAAGGAGAGTAAGATGAAGCATTCCCTGACAATCGCCGCGACCGCCGCCGCGCTGCTGTGCGGCACCTCGGCGCTCGCCCAGACCAGCGTCACCACGGGCACCACCGCCGTCACCGGCGACGGCGCCAGTACGCAGACTACGGTTGCCTCCACCTCGCCGACCACCAAGGTCGTCTCCGACACCGGCAACTCGGTCACCGAGACCGTGACCGCCGCGCCGATGGTGACCGACGGCGCCGTCAAGACATCGACCACGGTTCGCGCCGCCGACGGCCAGGATCTGGTCAAGACGACGGTCAACGCCGATGGCACCGCGACGACCTCGGTCGCCGCCGATGTTCCCGTCAAGCGCACCGTGAAATACGTCAACGGCCAGAAGATCGAGAAAACCAAGTCGACGGTCGTGACCTCGGCGCCGGTCAACGTGCAGACGACCAGCGCGACCACCGATGGTCAGGTCACCGCCGTGTCGACCACGGCTTCGCCGAATGGCGACGCAGCGATCGCGGCGCCCACCGCCGCCATCGCGACGACCACTTCGGCCGACACGACGACGCCGATGCAGACCGCCGACTCCTCGTCGTCGGGCACGACGGCCAACCTCGCGAGCTTCGACACCAACAACGACGGCGCGCTGACGCCGCTCGAGTTCGGCCAGATGGTCATGGCCTCGCAGGCCCCGGCGTCGGGCGGTTCGGTGGCGCGCGAGCGTTATTCGAAGAAGTCGAACAACGCCGCGACCGACGTGCTGAACCAGACCGCCGCGGCGTTCGGCAAGGCCGACGCGAACCGCGACTTCCGCGTCAGCGGCGACGAGCTGGCGACGTGGCAGTCGAACGGCTCGCCGATGTAACTCGTTCTTCCGAACGAGCTTTCGAAGGGCGCCGCTCACGCGGCGCCCTTTTCGCATGCCACGGCGGCTAATGCAGCCTGCCGCCGTTCGGAACCGCCCCGTCGGGTGCGACAAGCACGATATCGCCGTCGCGGTTGCTGACGCCAAGCGTCAGCACCTCGGACATGAAGGGCCCAATCTGGCGCGGCGGCAGGTTGACGACCGCGAGGATTTGCCGGCCGATCAGCGCTTCCGGCGCGTAGAGCGCCGCGATCTGAGCCGAACTGCGCTTGCAGCCGATCTCCGCGCCGAAGTCGATCGTGAGCTTGAGCGCGGGCTTGCGCGCCTCCGGAAAGCGTTCGGCGGCGACGACGGTGCCGATCCGGATGTCGACTGCGGCGAAATCCTCGATCCCGATCGGCATCAGCCAAGCCGCGCCCGGGCGAGCGCCTTCAAGTCCGCCTCGGGCCGCGCGCCATAGTGCGAGATGACCTCGGCGGCGGCGACCGCGCCGAGCGTCGCGCAGTCGGCGAGCGGACGGCCCTGAGCGAGGCCCGAGAGGAAGCCCGCGGCGAACAGGTCGCCGGCGCCGGTGGTGTCGAGAACGCGCGCGGCGGGCTCGGCGGGGACGACGATCGTCTCGTCGCCCGCGAGGACGACGGCGCCCTTCTCCGACCGCGTGATGACCGCGATACCGAGCTTGCCGCGCTGGGCGCGGATCGCCTCATCGAAGTCCGTGGCGCTCCAGAGCGCGGTGATCTCGGCCTCGTTGGCGAACAGGATGTCGACCTCGCCGCCCGCCAGCCGCCGGAAGTCGTCGCCATGGCGATCGACGCAGAAACTGTCCGACAGCGTGAAGGCGACCTTGCGGCCGGCCTCGTGCGCGACCTTCAGCGCCTTCGCCATCGCGGCGCGCGGCGCCGGGGGGTCCCAGAGATAGCCTTCGAGATAGGTGAGCTTGGCGTTCGCGACGAGGCCGTAGTCGACGTCCGCCTCGGTCAGGTCCTGGCTGGCGCCCAGGAAGGTGTTCATCGTCCGCTGCGCGTCGGGGGTGACGAGAATCAGGCAGCGCGCGGTCGGGTTGCCGGTGTCGGCGAACGGCGTCTCGAAGTGGACGCCGGCGGCGCGGATGTCGTGGCGGAAGACCTCGCCGAGCTGGTCGCCGGCGACTCGACCGATGAATGCGACCCTGGCGCCGAGCGCCGCCATGCCGGCGGCGGCGTTGGCGCCCGACCCGCCCGAGACCTCGCGGCCCGGCGGCATCAGCGCGTAGAGCCGCTCGGCCTCGGCCGAATCGATCAGGCGCATCGAGCCCTTGTCGAGTTGCTGCTGAAGAAGAAACGCATCGTCGGCGGGCGCGATGACGTCGACGATGGCGTTGCCGATCGAGAGGACGTCGAGGGCGTCGGTCATGGAAATCCTTTCCTAAACTCCCACGCCCGTTCGTCCTGAGCTTGTCGAAGGACGAGGTTCGCGAGGCGGTGCGATCTCGTGGTTCGACAGGCTCACCACGAACGGAGTCTGGAGGTGAACAAGGCGTTCTTAGAGAGTCGGGACCGGCTCGGCCAGCCGCGCCAGAGCCCAGTCGGCGGCGTCGCGCACGACATCGGACGGGTCTTGGCGCAGGCGCTCGGCGGCGGGCGCTAACGCGCGGTCGCCGCTGTTGCCCGCCGCGATGAGCGCGTTTCGCACCATGCGGTCGCGGCCGATGCGCTTGATCGGGGAGCCGGCAAACAGCTCGCGAAAGCTGGCGTCGTCGAGATCGAGCAGATCGGCGAGCGCCGGGGCGGCGAGCTCGGGGCGGGGCGCGAAGGCGATGTCGGCTGCGGACGCCGCGAACTTGTTCCACGGGCAGACCGCGAGGCAGTCGTCGCAACCGTAGATGCGGTTGCCGATCGCTTCACGGAATTCGAGCGGGATGGGGCCCTTGTGCTCGATCGTCAGGTAGGAAATGCAGCGCCGCGCGTCGAGCCGGTAGGGGCCGACAAAGGCGTCGGTCGGGCAGGCGGTGAGGCAGGCCGAGCAGCTGCCGCACTTGGGTTGCGCGATGGCCTCGCCCGCGCCGAGATCGAGCGTCGTGTAGATCGCGCCGAGGAACAGCCACGAGCCGTGCTCGCGGCTGACGAGGTTCGAATGCTTGCCCTGCCAGCCGAGCCCGGCGGCGGCGGCGAGCGGCTTTTCGAGCACGGGCGCAGTGTCGACGAACACCTTCACCGCCTCGCCGGATTGCTCGACCAGCCAGCGCGCGAGCGTCTTCAGCCGGCGCTTGACGATGTCGTGATAGTCGCCGCCGAGCGCGTAGACCGAGATGATGCCGGTGTCCGGGTGGTCGCGGTGGCGCAGCGGATCGAGCGTGGGCGCGTAGGACAGGCCGAGCATGATCACCGACTTGACCTCGGGCCACAGCGCCGCCGGCGACGAGCGGCGGACGGCGGTCTCCTCCATCCAGATCATCTCGCCATGGCAGCCGTCGTCGAGCCAGTCGCGCAGGCGCTGGGCGGATTCGGGGGCGGCGTCGGCGGGGGCGACACCGAATGCGGCGAAGCCCAGGGCGCGGGCTTCGGCTTCGAGGCACTGACGGAGGTCGGCGGACATACGCCTCTTTTAGCGTGGCAACACTCAACCCACCAAAGCCTGTCATTCCCGCGAAAGCGGGAACCCAGCGGTTAAAGAATAGAACACGGCAGCGCCGGCTTTAGCTTGGAGCGACTGGGTTCCCGCTTTCGCGGGAATGACAGAGCTTTGAGAACCTAAAAATCCAGCTTGTCGTAGTGCGGCGGCGGCGCCAGCGCCTCCATCCGCTCGGCGAGCAGCGGGCGGAAGGAGGGCCTCGACTTGATCGCCGAATACCATTGCTTGGCCTGGTTGTGGCCTGCCCAGTCGATGCCGTTCAGATAATCGGCGATCGAGATGTGCGCCGCGGCCGCGATGTCGGCGAGGCCGAAGGTCTGGCCGGCGAGCCAGCGGCGGTGGTCGAGCAGATATTCGATGTAATCGAGGTGCGTCTCAACCGCGCGCGCTGCCTGACGCAACAGCCCGGCGTCGGGAGACGTGCGCTGGACGACGCGCTTGAACATCCGCTCCTGGAGCAGCAGCACGCCGACCTCGGCATAGAATTTCTGGTCGAACCAGGCCGCGAGCCGCCGCGTCTCGGCGCGCTCGACCGGCCCCGCGCCGAGCAGCGGCATGCGCTCGACCGTCTCCTCGAAATATTCGCAGATCGCGACCGAATCGACGAGCACCGTCGTCGCCTGCGGGCCGACGAGTGTCGGCGTCTGGCCGGCGGGGCTCAGCTCGATGAAGGCGTCGCGCCGCTCCCACGGGTTCTCGCGCACGAGCTCGACGGCGATTCCCTTCTCGGCCAGCGCGAACCGCACTTTCCGGGAGAACGGACACAGGGGATATTGGTGAAGCTGCCACATGAACGGCCGCACCATAGCGCGGCGCTGGCGGTCGGCAACGGTTCAGGTGGCCGGGTGCGACGCCGACAGCCGTTTTGGGGCGATGGCGCGCCAACTCTCGTCGAGCCAGTTGAGGATCAGGTCGGGATCGGCATCGCTGTCCGCGCCGATCCGGCAGGTGATCCAGCCGCTCTTGCCGAGGCCGTAGCCGGTCGGCGAGGCGAAATCGAAGACCAGCGCGAAGTCGCGGCTTGCCGGCAGCTTCAGCGACAGGCCGAGTTCGCCGTCCTTGTGCGACCCCAGGAACAGGAAGACCTTGCCGCGCACCTTGAAGGCGCTTTCGCCCCATGGATGGTCCTCGACACTCTCGGGATAGGCCAGCGCCGCCTTGCGCAGCCTCGCCTCGAGCGCGGCGATATCGATCATTCGGCGGCGACGAGGGCCGCCTCGTCCAGCGGATAAGCGAGACGGCCGAGCATTTCCTTGGGGCAGATCTGCCAGAAGCGCCCGACCGCGCGGTCCCAGTCGGTCAGCAGCTCGGCGGCCCATTTCGAGTCGGTCTCGCGGACATGCTCCTCGACGAGGCCGCGCAGCGCGCCGTCCCAATGCGCCGAGGCGACGCGCTGCCAGACGACGCTGTCGGGGTTGACCCGGGCTGAGAAGTCGCCGGCGAGATCGTAGACGAAGGCCATGCCGCCGGTCATGCCCGCGCCGAAATTGTCGCCGACGCGGCCGAGGATGACAGCGGTGCCGCCGGTCATATATTCGCAGCCGTTGGCGCCGCAGCCTTCGACCACGACGGTGGCGCCCGAGTTGCGCACCGCGAAGCGCTCGCCCGCCTGGCCCGCCGCGAACAGCCGGCCGGCGGTCGCGCCGTACAGCACGGTGTTGCCGATGATCGTGTTGTCCTGGGAGGCGAGCGGCGAGGAGACCATCGGACGGACGACGATCGTCGCGCCCGAAAGACCCTTGCCGACATAGTCGTTGGCGTCGCCGAACACCTCCAGGCGGATGCCCTGCACCGCGAAGGCGCCGAGCGACTGGCCGGCGCTGCCGCGCAGGCGGATGTCGACATGGCCGGGGGCCAGCGTGCTCATGCCGTACTGGCGGGTGATCGCCGACGACAGCCGGGTGCCGACCGCGCGGTGGGTGTTGCGCACCGAATAGGTCAGCTGCATCTTCTCCCCGCGCTCGAACAGCGGCTGCGCGTCGATCAGCATCTGGGCGTCGAGGCTGTCGGGGACTTCGTTGCGGAAGGTGTTGAGCTTGAAGCGCCGCGCGTGGTCGGGCGCGTCGACCTTGGCGAGGATCGGGTTCAGGTCGAGGTCGTCGAGATGCTCGGCGCCTCGGCTGACCTGGCGGAGCAGCTCGGTGCGGCCGATGAGCTCGTCAAGCGTGCGGACGCCCAGGCGCGCGAGGATGTCGCGCACGTCCTCGGCGATGAAGCTCATCAGATTGATGACCTTCTCCGGGCTGCCGGTGAACTTCTGGCGGAGCGCCGGGTCCTGCGTGCAGACGCCGACGGGACAAGTGTTCGAATGGCATTGGCGCACCATGATGCAGCCCATCGCGACGAGGCTCAGCGTGCCGATGCCGAACTCCTCGGCGCCGAGGATGGCGGCGATGACGATGTCGCGGCCGGTCTTGAGGCCGCCGTCGGTGCGCAGCTTGACGCGGTGGCGAAGGCCGTTGAGCGTCAGCACCTGGTTGACCTCGGAAAGGCCCATTTCCCACGGCGTGCCGGCGAACTTGACCGAGGTCTGCGGAGAAGCGCCGGTGCCGCCGACGTTGCCGGCGACCAGGATGACGTCGGCATGCGCCTTGGCGACGCCCGCCGCGACGGTGCCGATGCCCGCCGAGGAGACCAGCTTCACGCACACCCGCGCGTCCGGGTTGATCTGCTTGAGGTCGTAGATCAGCTGCGCCAGGTCCTCGATCGAGTAGATGTCGTGGTGCGGCGGCGGGCTGATCAGGGTGACGCCGGGGGTCGAATGGCGAAGCCGCGCGATCATCTCGGTGACCTTGAAGCCGGGCAGCTGGCCGCCCTCGCCGGGCTTGGCGCCCTGCGCGACCTTGATCTCGATCTCCGTGCAGGCGTTGAGGTATTCCGCCGTGACGCCGAAGCGCCCGCTCGCGATCTGCTTGATCGTTGAATTGGCGTTGTCGCCGTTCTCGTAAGGCAGGAAGCGCGCGCTGTCCTCGCCGCCCTCGCCCGACACCGCCTTGGCGCCGATGCGGTTCATCGCGATGGCGAGCGTCTCGTGCGCCTCCGGAGAGAGCGCGCCCAGCGACATGCCCGGCGTGATGAAGCGCTTGCGAATCTCCGAGATCGACTCGACCTCGTCGATCGGCGCGGGCTCGGCGGGGAAGTTGAACTCGAGCAGGTCGCGCAGATAGACCGGCGGCAGGTCGCGGCAGCCGCGCGCGAACTGCTGGTAGGTCGAATAGCTGTCGGTCGCGACGGCGGTCTGCAGCAGGTGCATGAGGTTCGCCGAATAGGCGTGCGCCTCGCTTCCCGCGCGCTGGCGATAGAGGCCGCCGACCGGCAGCGCGATCGCCGCCTCGTCCCACGCCTTGTCGTGACGCAGCCGGGCGTTCAGGTGCAGCGAGGAGAAGCCCTCGCCGGAGATCTTGGCGGGCATGCCGGGGAAGAAGTCGGCGACCAGCGCGCGCGACAGTCCCACCGCCTCGAAATTATAGCCGCCGCGATAGGAGGAGATCACCGCGATCCCCATCTTCGACATGATCTTCAGGAGGCCGTCGTTGATCGCCTTGACGAAGCGCGCGACACAGGCGTCGGGCGTCAGGTCGCCGAACAGCCCGCGCGTCTGGCGGTCGAGAATCGCCTCCTGCGCCAGATAGGCGTTTACCGTCGTCGCGCCGACGCCGACCAGCACCGCGAAATAATGCGTGTCGAGGCATTCGGCCGAGCGCACGTTGATCGACGCGAAGGAGCGCAGGCCCTTCCTGACGAGATGGGTGTGAACGCCGGCGGTGGCGAGGATCATGGTGATTCCGGCGCGGCTCGCCGACTGGTTCTCGTCGGTCAGGAACAGCTGGCTCTTGCCCGAGCGCACCGCGTGCTCGGCCTCGGCGCGGACTCGGGCGATCGCCTGGCGCAGCGCATCGGGGCCGCCGGCGATGTCGAAGGTGCAGTCGATGACCGCCGCCGAGCTTCCGAAATGGCCAAGCAGCAGGCCCCATTGCTTGTTGGTCAGCACCGGCGAATCGAGCACCATTACGCCGCTCTGCCGCGCGTCGGTATCGAGGATGTTTGCGAAGTTGCCGAAGCGCGTCTTCAGGCTCATCACCCGAGTCTCGCGTAAGGAGTCGATCGGCGGGTTGGTGACCTGGCTGAAGTTCTGCCGGAAGAAATGGCTGAGGCAGCGGGCGTTGCTCGAGATCACCGCGAGCGGCGTGTCGTCGCCCATCGAGCCGACGGCTTCCTTGGCGTCCTCGACCATCGGAGTGAGGATGAGCTCCATGTCCTCCATGGTGAGCCCGGCCGCGATCTGGCGGCGGCGCAGCTCGTCGCGCGCGAAGGCGGGCTGCGGCTCGGGCAGGTCGCCGCCGGGCAGGTCGGCGAAGGTCGAGAAGTCCTCGACCCAGTCGCCGAAGGCGTGCGACGCGGCGATGCGGTCCTTGGCGGCGCGGTCCTCGTAGAACTTGCCCTCGTCGAGATCGACTCCGATCATCTGGCCTGGCCCGAGCCGGCCCTTCTTGAGCACCTTGTGCTCGGGCACCACGACCATGCCGGTCTCCGAGCCGACGATCAGTAGATGGTCGTCGGTCAGCGTGTAGCGCATCGGGCGGAGCGCCGAGCGGTCGACGCCCGCCAGCACCCAGCGCCCGTCGGTCATCGCCAGGGCGGCGGGGCCGTCCCACGGCTCCATGACGGAGGCGAAGAAGGCGTACATCGCGCGATGCGTGTCGGGCATCGTCGTGTCCTCGTTCCACGCCTCGGGCACCAGCATGAGCTTGGCGGTCGGGGCGTCTCTCCCCGAGCGGACGATCGCCTCGAACACCGCGTCGAGCGCCGCGGTGTCGGAGGCGCCGGCGGGGATCAGCGGCTTGATGTCCTCGCTATGCTCGCCGAAGGACAGGTTGGCCATCTTGATCTCGTGGCTCTTCATCCAGTTCTTGTTGCCGCGGATCGTGTTGATCTCGCCGTTGTGCGCGAGGCAGCGGAAGGGCTGCGCCAGCCACCATTGCGGGAAGGTGTTGGTCGAATAGCGCTGGTGGTAGATCGCGAAGCGCGACTTGAAGCGTTCGTCGGCGAGGTCGGGATAGAAGACCGACAGCTCCTCGGCGAGAAACAGGCCCTTGTAGATGATCGAGCGCGACGACAGCGAGCAGATGTAGAAGCCATTGATCTGCGCCGCGATCACCGCCTTCTCGATGCGCCGGCGGATCAGGAACAGGTCCTTCTCGAACGCCTCGATGACCCCCTCGCCGGGCAGCGGCCCGGCGATCATGATCTGCTCGATCTCGGGGCGCGACAGCATCGCCTTGTCGCCGATCACCGCGGTGTCGACCGGCACCTGGCGCCAGCCGTAGATCGTGTAGCCGAAGCCGATGATCTCCGACTCGACGATCGTCCGGCAGGCTTCCTGCGCCGCCAGATCGGTGCGCGGCAGGAACACCATGCCGACGGCGGTCAGATTGGGCTTCGGCTTGTGGCCGGCGCGCTCGATATGCTCGTGGAAGAAGGCGATCGGCAGCTCGACGTGAATGCCCGCGCCGTCGCCGGTCTTGCCGTCGGCGTCGACCGCGCCCCGGTGCCACACCGCCTTCAGCGCATCGATCGCCGCGACGACGACCCGCCGCGACGCCTTGCCGTCGGTCGCCGCGATCAGGCCGACTCCGCAGGCGTCGCCCTCCATGTCGGGCCGGTACATGCCGACCTCGGCGATGCGCGCGCGCTCGGCTTCGGAAACGCAGGTCATGATCAGGCCGCCTTGCTGAGCGCCGAGGCCGAAGCCTTCGCCGCCAAATAACCATGCATCGCCGCCGCCGCGTCGCGGCCGTCGCGGATCGCCCAGACCACGAGCGACGCCCCGCGCACGATGTCGCCGGCGGCGAAGACGCCGTCGAGGCTGGTCATCGCGGTCTTGTGGTCGATGCGGAGCGTGCCCCAGCGGGTGACGCCCAAGTCGGGCGCGCCGAACATCTCGGGCAGCTCCTCGGGATCGAAGCCGAGCGCCATGATCGCGAGGTCGGCGTCGACGCGGAAGGTCGAGCCCGGCTCGGCCTCGGGTGCGCGGCGGCCGGTGGCGTCGGCGGCGCCGAGGCGCATGCGGTGGGCGCGGACGGCGGTGATGCTGTCGCCGCCTTCAAACGCCTCGGGAGCGGAGAGCCATTCGAAGCGCACGCCCTCCTCCTCGGCGTGGGTCACCTCGCGCTGGCTGCCCGGCATGTTGGCGCGGTCGCGGCGGTACAGGCAGGTGACGCTCGCGGCGCCCTGGCGGACGGCGGTGCGGACGCAGTCCATCGCGGTGTCGCCGCCGCCGATGACGACGACGCGCTTGCCCGCCGCGTCCAAGTCCACAACCTCTACACCCGCGTCGCCGAATCCCCTGCGGTTGGAGGCGGTGAGATAAGCGAGCGCCGGGATGATGCCGGCGACGCCAATGCCCGGCGCCTTCATCGCCTTCGCCTTGTACACTCCGGTCGCGACCAGCAACGCGTCGTGGCGCCGGCGAAGCGCGTCGAGCGTCGCATCGCGTCCGACCTCGAACTCCTGATGGAAGACGATGCCCCCGGCTTCAAGCCGCGCGACGCGGCGGCCGACGATCGCCTTCTCCAGCTTGAAGCCGGGGATGCCGTAGGTCAGCAGGCCGCCGGCGCGGTCGTGCCGGTCGTAGACGTGGACCTCGTAGCCCTTCACCCGCAGCTGCTCGGCGGCGCTGAGGCCGGCGGGGCCGGCGCCGATGATGCCGACCGACTGGGCCGAGCGGTCGGCGATGGGGACGAGCGGCTTGACCCACCCCATGTCCCACGCGGTGTCGGTGATGAACTTCTCGACGGAGCCGATGGTGACCGCGCCATGCCCGGCGGTCTCGATCACGCAATTACCTTCGCACAAGCGGTCCTGCGGGCAGATGCGGCCGCAGATCTCGGGCATGTTCGAGGTCGCGTTGGACAGCTCGTAGGCTTCCTCCAGCCGCCCCTCGGCGGTGAGCTTCAGCCAGTCGGGAATATGGTTGTGGAGGGGGCAATGGACCTGGCAATAAGGCACGCCACACTGCGAGCAGCGTGCCGACTGCTCTTCCGCCTTGGGCGTCAAATAGGGGCGGGCGATTTCGAGGAAATCGGCGGCCCGCGCCTCGGCGAGGCGCTTGTCAGGAAATTCCTGTCCGACGCGCGTGAAGCGCAACATCGTTTCGTTCGCCATGCCCGCGACCCCAAGATTGCTGCGAGTCGCATAGCGCAAGCCGGAGGGAGGGTAAAGTGATATAGGTCAGCAAATGGTAACTAATCGTTCATGAAGAATAGGAAAGCCGATCTTTTTATCTATTTCCCAGCTCAATTTGTATCATATCGGTCCTATTTCATCGAGAGCCAAAGTAGGGCCGCGCAGCCGGCGACGATTCGGTACCAAGCGAAGGGCGCGAACCCGCTTCGCGAGATGATCGCCACGAATGCGCGGATCACCGCGATCGCCACGAGGAACGACACGATGAAACCGACGCCGATCGTCGCGAGATCGACCTCGCCCGCTTGCCCCAGCGCATGGCCGTTCTTGGCGAGCTCGAGCACCGTCGCGCCGAGCATCGTCGGCACCGCGAGGAAGAAGCTGAACTCGGCGGCGGTGCGCCGCTCGATGCCGAGCGACAGCGCCCCCATGATCGTCGCGCCCGAGCGGCTGACTCCGGGGATCATCGAGATGCACTGGATGATCCCTATGCCGAGCGCGCGGCTGGCCGGCACGTCGGCGACCCCAGCGATATCGCCCCGCTTCGCGAAGCGCTCGATCAGCAGGATCGCGACGCCGCCGGCGATCAGCGCCACCGCGACGACATCGGGCCGCCCGAGCAGCGCCTCGATCTGCTTGTGCACCGCGAGGCCGACGACCGCGGCGGGCAGGAAGGCGAGCAGGATGTTGCGCAGGAAGCGCCACGACGCCGGCTCGCGCCGGACAAGGCCCATCAGCACCGCCCAGAAGGTCCGCCAGTAGAGCACGACGACCGCGAGGATCGCGCCCAGCTGGATGACAACATTGAAGACCTTCCACTTCTCCTCGTCATAGCCGAGGAGCGCGCCGGCGAGGATGAGGTGGCCGGTCGAGGAGACGGGCAGGAATTCCGTCAGCCCCTCGACGACGCCGAGCAATGCCGCGTCGAGAAAATCGCCCGCCATCAATTCGCCGCCGGGCCGGGATTGAAGCGGCCGTGGCGGCGGTAGCGGACGAGATAGGCCGGCGCGACCGCCTCCAGCGGCGTCGCGCGGATGCCGAAGGCGGTGAGCCCGTCACTCTCGGCGACATTGTCGCGGCCGAGCATCGCGAGCTGGTCGCGGGTGATCGGCGCGCCGGGCAGCCAGCCCGTGAGGGTCGCGAGCAGCGAGGCGATGCCGTCCGGCACCTCGATCACGGCCTTGCGGGTATAGGTCTCGGCCATGATCCACTCGATCAGGCCGCGCATCGTGTAGGTCTTGGGCCCGCCGATCGCATAGGTTCGGCCGCCGAAGCGTGCCGGGTCGCCGACCGCCGCGACGATCGCCCGCGCGAGGTCCAGCGCATAAACCGGCTGGAAGCGCACCCTGGGCGCGACGACCGGCACCACCGGCGCCATCGCGATGAGGCCGGCGAAGCGGTTGATGAAGGCGTCCTCAGGCCCGAAGACGATCGATGGCCGCAGGATCGTCGCGCCCGCGAAGGCCGCGCGCACCGCCGCCTCGCCCTGCGCCTTCGAACGCCCATAAGCGGATGGCGACTCCGGATCGGCGCCGATCGCCGAAATCTGCACGAAGGCCGACGCGCCGGCGCGCGCCGCGGCGGCGGCAACCGACTCCGCGCCGCGCGCATGGATGCTGGTGAAGCCGCCGCCCGACCCCTCGGCGAGAATGCCGACGAGGTTGATGACCCCATCCGCGCCATCGCAGGCGGCGGCCAGGGTCGCCGGGCGGCGGACGTCGCCGGCGACGATCTCGACCTGGCCGAGGCCGCCCAACGGCTTCAGATAGGCCGCTCCCGTCGGCTCGCGCGTCACCACGCGAACCCGCACGCCCGTCCGGCACAGCTCCTGCACGACATAGCGCCCGATGAAGCCGCTGCCGCCGACGACGGTAATCAGGCCGTCCATATCTCGCCTCGCTCGCCTGGAATCGCCGCCCTCATGACAAGCGGGGCGCGCGTTGACAACCTTCGGCGCACGCCCTAGTCCCCGCCGCCTACCCCGTGCCCAGATGGCGGAATTGGTAGACGCACCAGCTTCAGGTGCTGGCGGTCGCAAGGCCGTGGAGGTTCGAGTCCTCTTCTGGGCACCATTTGTCCTATCTGAACGAACCGGCGCTTCAGCCGCGGCGGTTGGCGCCGACGCCCGCGAGAACGTCGCGGACCTTGGTCGCGAGCTGCTCGAGGGTGAACGGCTTGGGCAGGAAGGCGACGCCGGCGTCAAGCATGCCGTTGTGGACGACGGCGTTGCGCGTGTAGCCCGTGGTGAACAGGATGCGCGTCTCCGGCCGAGCCTCGCGGACCTTGTCGGCGAGCTGGCGGCCGTTCATTCCGGGCATGACGATATCGGTGAACAGCAGGTCAATGCGCGGCTGGACCGCCAGCTGCTCCAGCGCCTGGTTGGCGTCGCTCGCCTGGACGACGGTGTAGCCGAGCTCGCGCAGCGCATCGACGGTCATGTGGCGGACCTCAGCGTCGTCCTCGACCGCCAGCACGATGATCTCCGGGCTGCCGAGCGGCAGCGCCTCGCGGTCCGCCGCGCCGCCGGGGTCGCTCGCGGCGCCGCCGCCGAGGTGGCGCGGCAGGTAGATCTTGACCGTCGTGCCCTCGCCGACTTCCGAATAGATCTTCACATGGCCGCGCGACTGCTTGACGTAGCCGAAGACCTGGCTGAGCCCGAGGCCGGTGCCCTTCCCCACGCCCTTGGTGGTGTAGAAGGGGTCGAAGGCGCGCTCGATCACCTCCGGGCCCATGCCGGTGCCGGTGTCGGTGATCGACACCAGCACATATTGGCCGGGCTCGACCTCGGCGTGCGAGGCGGCGTAGCGGTCGTCGAGATCGGTGTTGGCGGTCTCGATCGTCAGCTTGCCGCCATCGGGCATCGCGTCGCGCGCGTTGACCGCGAGGTTGAGGATGGCGCTTTCGAGCTGCGCCGGATCGGCGAAGGCATGCCAAAGCCCGCCGCCGAGAACGGTCTCGACGCGGATCGGCTCGCCGATCGTCCGCCGCAGCATTTCCGACATGCCGCTCACCAGCTTGTTGGCGTCGAGCGACTGCGGGGCCAGCGGCTGCTGGCGCGAGAAGGCGAGGAGGCGGGCGGTGAGGACGGCGGCGCGCCGCGCGCCCTCGCTGGCATTGTCGATGCACGCCTCCGCCTTGTCGAGCTTGCCAGCCGCCAGCCGGCGCTTCGCCATGTCGAGCGAGCCGATGACGATCGCCAGCATGTTGTTGAAGTCGTGCGCGATGCCGCCGGTCAGCTGGCCGATCGATTCCATCTTGTGCATCTGGCGAAGCTGCGCCTGCGCCTCGCCGTGCTCCATGATCTCGAGGCGGAGCGCCGCAGTGCGCTCGGCGACGCGGTCGGCAAGCTCGGCGTTGAGACGGCGAAGCTCGGTCTCGTTCCGCGCCTGTACTTCGTGCGCGACCAGGATACCGTGCATCAGCGCGACGATCGTCCCGGTGGTGAAGGCGTAGAAGCCGAGCGCGATCGCGCCCGAGGGCCAGGCCAGGACGAACTGCCCGGCCGGCTCGATCAGATAATAGCGGGCGAGCACGCCCGAGAGGACCGCCGCGACGATGCCGGGGCCGAGGCCGCCGAGGAAGGCAGCGATGACGACCGCGGGGAAGAAGGTGAGGAAGGGAAAGCCCGCGAGCGACGGGCCGATGCGGAAGCGGATCCATAACGCCAGCAGGCTGAGCCCGACCGCCAGCAGATAGCCCGGCCAGCGCTTCGCCCGGAACGGCTGGCTGGATGAGATCAGATTCATGATGCTTTCGATACCGTTCCGAAATCGCATCGGCTAGATGCGTTCGTCGGGCAGGCAGCTAGTGAAGTTACGGGAGGGTTGCCGGACGCATGGACAGCTTCGATCTGCTCGTCATCGGCGGCGGCATCAACGGCTGCGGCATCGCGCGCGACGCGGCGGGGCGGGGGCTCAAGGTGCTGCTGGTCGAGCAGGACGACCTCGCCAGCCACACCTCCTCCGCCAGCACCAAGCTGATCCACGGCGGGCTGCGCTACCTCGAATATTACGAGCTCAGGCTGGTGCGCGAATCGCTGATCGAGCGCGAGCGGCTGCTGAGGCTGGCGCCGCACCTGATCTACCCGATGCGCTTCGTCATGCCGCTGCCCGAGCGCGGGCGACCGGCGTGGATGATCCGCCTCGGCCTCTTCCTCTACGACCATATCGGCGGGCGGATGACGCTGCCGGGGTCGCAGGGCGTGTCGCTCGCCGGGCCCTATGGCGCTGGGCTGAAAGGCGACGGCAAGGGGTTCGTCTATTCGGACTGCTGGGTGGACGACGCGCGGCTGGTCGTGCTGAACGCCATCGGCGCGCGCGAGAAGGGTGCGGTCATCCGGACGCGGACGAAGCTCGGCGCGGCGCGGCGGGACGGCGACGCCTGGGCGGCGATGATCGAGGCGGAGGGCGCGCGGAGCGAGGTGCGGGCGGGGACGATCGTCAACGCGGCCGGGCCGTGGGTCGGGACGGTGCTCGGCGAGGTCGCGGGGGCGGAAGCCGAGCGGCCGCCGCGCCTCGTCAAGGGCAGCCATATCATCGTGCCGAGGGCGCTGCCGGGCGAGCACGCCTTCATCCTGCAGAACCCCGATGGCCGGATCGTCTTCGCCATCCCTTACGAGCGCGACTTCACGCTGATTGGCACGACCGACGTGGCATGGACCGGCGATCCCTCGGCGCCCAGGATCAGCGACGAGGAGGTCGCCTATCTCTGCGAGAGCGTGAACCGCTATCTCGAGACGCCGGTCGCGCCGTCGGACGTAGTGCGGAGCTATTCGGGCGTGCGGCCGCTGTTCGACGACGGGCGCGCCGACGCGGCGTCGGTGACGCGCGACTATGTGCTGAAGCTGGGGACCAAGAGCGGGCCGCAGATCCTGTCGGTGTTCGGCGGCAAGATCACCACCTACCGCAAGCTCGCCGAGCATGCGCTGGCGAAGATCAAGCCGTTCGTGTGGCCGATGAAGCCCGCGTGGACCGACCGCACGCCGCTGCCGGGCGGCGACCTGCCGGGCGGCGACTTCGCGGCTTTCCTCGCGAGCGTGCGGGCGCGCTGGCCGTTCCTTGGCGACTTCACCGCGCTCCGCATGGCGCGCGCCTATGGCACAATGATCGAGACCGTCATCGGCGACGGCGACATGGGCGAGGATTTCGGCGCCGGCCTGACGGCGCGCGAGGTCGATTATCTGGTGGCGCACGAGTGGGCGCGCACCGCCGAGGACATATTGTGGCGGCGCACCAAGATCGGAATGCACACGGGCGACGAAACCGCGAAGCGGCTGCGCGCCTATCTTGGGGAGGGGTGATGGCAGGGCGGCACATCCTGTCGATCGACCAAGGCACGACCTCGACTCGCAGCATCGTCTTCGACGAGGCCGGCGAGCCTGTCGCGACCGCCCAGGCCGAGTTCGCGCAGCATTATCCGGCGGACGGCTGGGTCGAGCACGATGCCGGGGACATCTGGCGCGACACGCTGGCGACGGCGCGCGGGGCGATCGCCAAGGCGGGGCTGAGCGCGGGTGACATCGCGGCGATCGGAATCACCAACCAGCGCGAGACGACGGTGCTGTGGGACCGCGCGACGGGCGAGCCGGTTCACCGCGCGATCGTCTGGCAGGACCGGCGGACCGCCGACGCCTGCGCTCGCCTCAGGGCCGAGGGGCATGAGGCGCTGGTGCAGGCGAAGACCGGGCTTCTGCTCGACCCCTATTTCTCCGCGACCAAGCTCGCCTGGCTGCTCGACAATGTCGAAGGCGCGCGCTCTCGCGCCGAGGCGGGCAAGCTGGCGTTCGGGACGATCGACAGCTTCCTGCTGTGGCGGCTGACCGGCGGCACGGTCCATGCCACCGACGCCACCAACGCCAGCCGGACGATGCTGTTCGACATCCACGCGCAGCGCTGGTGCCCCGAACTGCTGGCGCTGTTCGGCATTCCCGACGCCGTTCTGCCGGAGGTGCGCGACAACGCCGGCGCGTTCGGCGACACCGACGCCGCGCTGTTCGGCGCGAGCATTCCCGTGGCCGGGATGGCGGGGGACCAGCAGGCGGCGCTGGTCGGGCAGGCGTGCTTCGCCGAGGGGTCGGCCAAGGCGACCTACGGCACCGGCTGCTTCATGCTCCTGAACACCGGCGGCACGGCGGTCGGGCCGAAGACCCGGCTGCTGACGACGGTCGGCTACCGGCTCGGCGGCAAGGTCGCCTACGCGCTCGAAGGCTCGATCTTCGTCGCGGGCGCGGCGGTGAAATGGCTGCGCGACGGCCTTGGCCTGATCACCCACGCCTCGGACACCGACGACATGGCGACTCGGGTCGCGGACAACGGCGGGGTGTACATGGTGCCGGCGTTCGTCGGCCTTGGGGCGCCGCACTGGGATCCGCGCGCCCGGGGGCTGATCGCCGGCCTGACGCTCGGCACCACCGCCGCGCACGTCGCGCGGGCGGCGCTGGAGGCGGTGGCGTACCAGACCTTCGACCTCGTCGAGGCGATGACGCGCGACGGCGCGGCCAAGCTCGCGGCGCTCCGCGTCGATGGCGGCATGGCGGCCAACGACTGGCTCTGCCAGTTCCTCGCCGACATCCTCGACACGCCCGTCGAGCGCCCCGCGATGGTCGAGACGACGGCGCTCGGCGCAGCTTTCCTCGCCGGCATCGGAGTCGGGCTGTGGGACGGGCCGGAGGCCGTGGCGGCGCTGGCCAGGCGAATGGACAGGTTCGAGCCCAGGAGCGACGCGGCGGCGCGGAAGCGGTTGCTGGGCGGGTGGCGCGAGGCGCTGGGGCGGGCGCTGTCGGCCCGGGGCTGACCAGGCGACCTTCCAGTCCGCCCCGGTCAGGGAGCCGTTCGAAGCGCCGCGTCGACCATGTCGTGGAACCGCCGGACGCCCTGCTCGAGCCCGCCGACCATCGTCTCGGCGATCGCGCCGCTCGCCAGGCCCTGCTGGCCGAGTGCTGCGGCGCGGAAGTCCTCGGCGGCGAAGACACCCTTGTCGAGCAACTCGAAGGATCGGCGCCAATGATCCTCGGCCTTCGCACTGGTGGGCTTTTCGGGGATCAGCATGAAGTCCTCGACGATCGTGCGGTCGGCGGCACGCGGGCAGAGCACCATGACGTTCACATAATCGGGGCTGGCGATGACGATGGTGTTGGGGAAGAGCTGGTAGGCATAGGTGACGACCGAGCGGAGCGCCGCGAGGTCCTCGGTCCCCGCCGCGCTGACGAAATCGGCGCGGCCGACCGCCGAGCGGACGTGGCGGCCGATCAGGTCGCCGACATTGACCGAGTCCGCGAAGAACGGGCCGATGGTGGCGCTGTGCAGCCGCTGGACGTGGTAGCTTTCGGAGAAGGCGTCGACGATCAGCTTCCAGTTGGCCGGCACCTCGTGCGTGGCGCGCGCATAAAGGTGCATGCCGTCCATGCCGAGCGCCTCGAAGTCCGCCGCCAGCGCGCCAGTGACTTGCGCGAAATCGGGCGCGCTGTCCTTGTCGAGCCCGACCCAGATCAGCCCGCCCGCCTCGGCGCCCGGCAGCGGCACGAGGCCGAGCGCGCCCTTGTCCATATCGGGGAAACTCTCGGGCCGCGGCAGGCCGACCAGCCGGCCGTCGAGGCCGTAGGCCCAGGCGTGATAGGGGCAGACGAGGCGCGGCGCCTTCGTCGGCCCCTCCGCCTCGACCAGTCGCGTGCCGCGATGGCGGCAGACGTTGAGGAAAACGCGCGCCGCGCCGCGCCCGTCGCGCGTCACGAGGATCGGCAGGCCGTAAAGGTCGTGCGTCACCGCCATCCCGGGCTCGGGCAGCAGCGCCGACGGGCAGAGCGCCAGCGGCTCGCGCCGGAAGATCTTCGCCCACTCCGCGGCGAAGCGCTCGGGCGAGGTGTAGTCGGTGGCGGGAACGGTGGTGACCCGCGCCGCATCCGGCTTGTATGTCGGGATGGCGCGCGCCAGCGCGAGCTGGCCGGGGGTCGGGCGGCGGGGCGGGGTGATCGCGTCCATTAGGCGGATATAACGCAATTCGGCGGGCGGAGCAGGGCGTCGAAGCAGGTATGTTAGGGATTCTTGTGTCGGCCTCGCCAACCTATGTAAGTGTTGGTCGAGCTAGAGAGGACAGATGGCTCGTAAAGTTATAGGCCAGTGCTGCATCTGCGGAAACGAGGGCCAACTCAGTTACGAGCATGTGCCTCCGGAAGGCGCGTTCAACGAACGAACGATACTCGAGGCAGATATTGATTATCTTATTCGAGCTCAATCATTCGAAGAAGCGCAAAACCCACCGACAAAGCAAAACCAGCGAGGAGCTGGAAGACATAGTCTTTGCATTTCTTGTAACCAGCTAACTGGTGGCTGGTACGTGCCAGCTTATATCGAATGGGCGAAACAGGGTTGGCAGCACATCTACGGTACGCCCGGGCGCCTAACGAGGCAGCCTTTCGAAATCGAGGTTCTTCCGGTTGGCAAACAGATACTTGCGATGTTTGCGAGTGCCTGTGGACCTTCCCTTTTCAAAAACTTGCCCGAGTTGCCACGACTCATTTTGAACCGCGAACAGGCGGGTTCACCTGACTCAATCCGCCTGTTTGCGTATTATATTCATCCAGATTCCTCAGCAGCAAGGCAGTCGGGGATCACATCAAATTTAGATTTGGACGACGGTGGAAATGCGAAAGTCTACGCGGAGATCGCTTTCTCTCCGTTTGGCTATGTTTTGTCTTTGGGTAATACTGACCCGCCCGATCAACGGCTGGTCGATATTACCTTTATGCTTCACACACCGGCACGCGAAAGACGGACCTTGCATCTCCCCCTAGCCGTATTGGAGGTGCACACGATGTTACCAGCCGATTTTCGCTCGCTAGACCAAGTCGTCGCAGCATATAAAACTGTGTGACCATGCAGCAAGTCTCGGTCATCACTCGGCATCGCCGATCTCGCGCGGTCGAAGCGCTTCTATGTCGAGGGATTCGGCTGGACGCCGGTGTTCGAGAATGAGGAGATCGTCTTCTATCAGATGAACGGCCTGGTGCTCGGCACCTGGCTGACCTCGGCGCTGGAGAAGGACAGCAACACGTCCGGTCTGCCGCAGCGCGGTGCGTTTGCGCTGGCGCACAATGTCGGAACGCAGGCCGAGGTTACGCCGCTAATCGACACGCTCGCGGCGTCTGGCGGCAAATTGCTGCGGCCCGCAGACGCGCCGCCACACGGCGGCTTTCGCGGCTATGTCGCCGATCCCGACGAGCACATGTGGGAGATCGCTTGGAACCCGGCGTTCAAGATCGACGCCGAGGGGCATGTGACCTTCGGCGTGTGATCCTACTCCCTCTCCCGCTTGCGGGTGAGGGACGCCGACCTGAGGGGCGCGGCGCGAAGCGCGAGCGGCGCCGGACTCAGAGGTTCCCTTCACCCCGCTCGCTGCCGCGAGTCGCCCTCTCCCGCAGGCGGGCGAGGGGAGGAAGATCGCGGGTGACAGGGGCGATGGGGAGGCTAAGTTGGCGCGCATGACAACCGCCCCCCTCGGCTGGCGCCGCTCCATCCCCGAAGGCGTCCGGCCCTATACCGAGGCGGGGCCGGTGGCGGCGCTATTTCTTGGGGTGTCGTCGGGCTTCCCGTATGCGATGATCGGCGCGACGCTGACGACGCGGCTGGCGCAGGACGGGATCGACAAGAAGGCGGTGACGGCGTTCACGCTCGCCTTCCTCGTCTACAATCTGAAGTTCCTGTGGGCGTGGATGGTCGATGGCGTGCGGCTGCCGCTGATCGGGCGGCTGGGGCAGCGGGTGTCGTGGCTGCTGCTGGCGGGCGTGCTCGTCATGGCGGCGGTGGTGAACCTCGCGCTGGTCGATCCGCGCGCCGACCTGATCGCGACGGCCTATGCGGCGATCCTCGTCGGCGTGGCGGGCGCGACCTTCGACATCGTGATCGACGCCTATCGGATCGAGGTGCTGACGCCGGAGCAGCTCGGCACCGGATCGGGCATGTCGCAATATGGCTGGCGGATCGGGTCGACCGCGGCAGGCGCGCTCGCGCTGGTGCTGGCGGGGCGCTACGGCTGGCAGATCGGCTATCTCGCCTGTGCGAGCTTTGCGCTGCCGGCGATGCTGGTGGGGCTGATCATGGGCGAGCCGGAGCGCCACCGCGATCCGGTGCAGCGCAGCCGGCTGGGGGCGATCGGGCAGTCGATCGTCGGGCCGCTGGCCGAGTTCTTCGGGCGCAAGGGCGCGCTCCTCGTGCTGCTGTTCATCCTGCTCCACAAGATCGGCGACACGCTCGCCAATCTCACGTTCCGGCTGCTGTTCGTCGATCTCGGGTTCTCGAACGACGAGATCGCGATCTACGACGTCGGCTTCGGCTTCTGGGCGTACCTCATCGGCATCTTCGTCGGCGGGGTGATCTACGCCAGGATGGGGCTGAAGCGATCGGTGATGGTCAGCCTGTGGCTGATGGCGGTCTCGAACCTCAGCTTCGCGGGGCTGGCGGCGCTCGGCCATTCGAACGCCGGCATGGCGGGAGCGATCGGCTTCGAGAATTTCGCCAGCGGCATCGGCGGGGTGACGGTGGTCGCCTATTTCTCGGCGCTGTCCGACCTGCGGTTCACCGCCTCGCAATATGCGCTGATCTCGGCGGCCGCGTCGGTGGTTGGTCGGTTCCTGACGGGGACGACAGCGGGGCGGCTGATCGAGACCTTTGGGTATGTGAACTTCTATCTGCTCACCACCGTGGCGGCGCTTCCCGGTATCCTCGTCTACTGGTGGATGCTGCGGCGCGGCCTCGTCGACGAAAGTATCGCCGAGGCGGACGTTCGGGATGAGGCCTGACCCCTTGTCTGTCATCCCGGCTTTCGCCGGAATGACGGGGTTTTCTTAAACCAGCGCCCCGGTCAGCAGCAGCGGCAGCTCCCCCGTCTCACCGCGTGCTTCGGCCATGAATCGACGGCGCAAGGACGGCACGCGGTTGACCGCGGCGAGGCCCAGGCGGCGGACGGCGGCGGCGGGGCGGCCGGGGACGCCGAACAGGCGGGTCAGGCTGTCGGTGACGCCGGCGACGAGCGCGTTGTCGAGGCGGCGCCAGCGCTGGTAGCGCTCCAGCACCTCCGGGCCGCCGAGGTCGAGGCCGAGGCGTGCCGATTCGACCAGCACCTGCGCCAAGGCCGCGACATCGCGCAGGCCCATATTGAGTCCCTGCCCCGCGATCGGGTGGATGCCGTGGCCGGCGTCGCCGACCAGCGCCAGGCGATCCGCGACATAGCGTTCGGCGTGATGGAAGCCGAGCGGGTAGGTCGAGCGCGGACCGACGATCCTGAGCGCCCCGAGAAAACCGCCGGTGCGCTTGTCGAGCTCGGCGAGGAAGGCGCGCTCGGGCAGGCCGAGCGTCGCCTGGGCGGCGTCGGCGCGGACGGTCCAGACGATCGCCGAGCGGTTGCCGGGCTGCATCGGCAGAAGGGCGAACGGGCCGGTCGGGTAGAACAGCTCGAACGCGACATTGTCGTGAGGGCGCTCGTGCTCGATCATCGTGACGATCGCCGCACCGTCATAATTCCATCTGGCGACACGGATTCCAGCCGCCTCGCGGAGCGCCGAGCGGCGGCCGTCGGCGGCGACGGCCAGCGGCGCGCGGAGGATCGTGCCGTCGTCGAGCGTCGCGGTGACGCCGCCGGTTTCGCGCGCCAGGTCGCGAAGCCTGGCGGGGGCGTGGACGCGGACGCCGGGCGCGGCGGCGGCGCGGTCGATGAGCGCGGCGCGCAGGCGGCGGTTCTCGAACATCGTGCCGAGCGGGTCGCCCTCGGCCTCGGCGTCGAAGTGCAGCGACAGCGGCGACAGGCCGTCGGTGACGCGGATGGCGCGGATCGGGCAGCCCTCGCCGGCGATTTCCTCCCAAAGGCCGATCGCCTGGAGCATCTTGCCCGAGGCCGACGCGATGGCGGAGGCGCGGCCGTCGAAGCCGGGCGCGAGGGTCGCCCCGAGGTCGGCGCTGTCGATGACGTCGACCTCGAGCCCGTGCGCGTCGAGCGCCAGGGCCAGCGTCATCCCGACAAGACCGCCGCCGACGATGATTGCGTCGCTGTGCATCAGCCTTTCATAGAAGGCCTCTCGCGGGAGCGAAAGTTGCACGGGCCGGCGCGCTGGAGAAACTTCTGACTAATTTTTAGGCGACGATTCGGTCCTGCTTATTTGCTAGGCGCGCCAGGCAGGCGGTTTGTCTCGGAAATGTCACTTGGCACGATGTGTGAGTGTGCAGGCTCGGGTGGCCCTAGGGCTCCCGTGCTCGCTCGGGACCACAAGGTCCAATAACTGTCGGCCGGAGGACACAGTCCTCCGGCCGTTTTTCCTAGGAGCCATTGACCCCGCCCGCCGAATGATTCAGGATTCTTAACGGTTAAGGCCGGGGGATTGAGATGGCGCGCGAGGCGGCGGTGAGACGGGCGGCGCTGATGCCCGAAGCATGGGTGCGCGGGCTTCGGCTCGGTGGACGCGTTGCGGGCGGCGCGGCCATCGTCGCGCTTGCCGCCGTGCTGGCGCTGGCGCTGGCGACCTACAATTCGGCCGACCCCTCCTTCAACACCGCGACCTCGCGCCTCGCGACCAACGCGCTCGGCGGTTTCGGCGCGTGGTATGCCGACCTAAACCTGCAGATCTTCGGATTGTCGGCGGCGCTGCTGCTGCCGTTGGTTGCCTCGGTCGGCATTCGAATCGCGCGCGGCCAGCATCTCGAGTCGGCGCGCCGCTACGTGGCGGCGACGCTTGCCGGCACGATGATCGCCGCCGCGGCGCTCGGCACCGCCTTTCCTGTCCCTGCCAGCTTCCTGCCGTCGGGCTATGGCGGCGTGCTCGGGCTGCTCGCGCACCGCGGGGTCGATTCGGTCGGCGCCCTGATGCCGCAGGTGCTGCCGGTCGCGATCGACATCGCGGCCGCGCTCATCCTGTCGCTGCTCGCGCTGCCGCTGTTGGCCTGGGGCCTCGGCGTCGACCGGACCGACTGGAAGCGGGTGCTGGCGCGCGGCGAGCGCGCCGAAGCCGATGACGATTTCGACGACGAGGACGAGGCGGGCAACATCATCCGCCCGCTGCCGCGCGTCGTCGCCGACGCCCGCGATGACAGTGTCACCGCCGCGACCGCCGCAGCGCCGCGCTCGCGCATCCTCGCCCGCGCCGCGCCCGCGCAGCCGAGCCAGCGCCCGGCGAAGGAACGGCAGGCGACGCTCGACCTCGGCGACAATTACGAGCTGCCGAAGCTCAGCCTCCTGAGCCCGCCGCCCAAATCGACCGGCCCGAAGATCGACCGCGCCAGCCTGGAGCAGAACGCCCGGCTGCTCGAATCGGTGCTCGACGACTTCGGCGTCAAGGGCCAGATCACCGAGGTTCGCCCCGGCCCGGTCGTCACCATGTACGAGCTGGAGCCCGCGCCCGGCATCAAGGCGAGCCGGGTCATCGGCCTGGCCGACGACATCGCGCGCTCGATGAGCGCGATCAGCGCGCGCGTCGCGGTCGTTCCGGGCCGCAACGTCATCGGCATCGAGCTTCCCAACAAGAACCGCGAGATGGTCGTCCTCTCCGAGTTGCTGTGCTCACAGAGCTTCGAGGACCAGTCGGCGGCGCTGCCGATCGTGCTCGGCAAGAATATCGCGGGCGACCCTGTGGTGGTCGATTTGGCGCCGATGCCGCACCTGCTGATCGCCGGCACCACCGGCTCCGGCAAGTCGGTCGGCCTCAACTGCATGATCCTGTCGCTGCTCTACCGGCTGACGCCCGAGCAGTGCCGGATGATCATGATCGACCCCAAGATGCTCGAGCTGTCGGTCTACGACGGCATCCCGCACCTGCTGTCGCCGGTCGTCACCGAGCCGGCGAAGGCAATCCGTGCGCTGAAATGGGCGGTCGAGCAGATGGAGGATCGCTACCGGATGATGGCGAGCATCAACGTCCGCTCGCTCGCCGGCTTCAACCAGCGCGTGCGCGAGGCGAAGGCCAAGAACCAGCCGTTCTCCAAGCGCATCCACACCGGCTACGACGCCGACAGCGGCCAGCCGGTGTACGAGGTCGAAACGCTGGAGTTCGAGGCCCTCCCACTGATCGTCGTCGTTGTCGACGAGCTCGCCGACCTGATGATGACGGCGGGCAAGGAGGTCGAGTTCCTGATTCAGCGGCTGGCGCAGAAGGCGCGCGCCGCCGGCATCCACCTGATCATGGCGACGCAGCGCCCCTCGGTCGACGTCATCACCGGCGTCATCAAGGCGAACCTGCCGACCCGCATCAGCTTCCAGGTCACGTCGAAGATCGACAGCCGCACCATCCTCGGCGAGCAGGGCGCCGAGCAGCTGCTCGGCAAGGGCGACATGCTCTACATGCCGGGCGGCAAGCAGATCAGCCGCATCCATGGGCCGTTCGTCTCGGATGAAGAGGTCGAGGGCGTCGCCGACCATTGGCGCGAGCAGGGCATGCCCGACTACGTCCAGGCGGTCACCGAGGAGCCAGCGGACTCGGAGGACCAATTCGGCCTCAACCTCGATCCGAGCGACGAGGAAGGCGACATCTACCGCCGCGCCATCCAGGTGGTGGCGGAAAGCCAGAAGGCCTCGACGTCCTACCTCCAGCGCCAGCTCCGCGTCGGCTACAACAATGCCGCGCGGCTGATCGAGCGGATGGAGAAGGACGGCTTCGTCGGCACGCCGGACCATGTCGGGCGGCGCGAGGTGCTGGTCGACAACAACGGCAACCGCCTTTGATCCGCGTTGGCATCGGCGGCTGGACCTATGAGCCGTGGCGCGGGGTGTTTTATCCGGCGGGACTGCGGCAGGCCGACGAGCAGGCGTTCGCCTGCTCGAAGCTGACGGCGATCGAGATCAACGGCACCTTCTATTCGCGCTTCAAGCCCGAGAGCTGGCGCAAGTGGCGAGACGCGGCGCCCGATGGCTTCCAATATGCGGTGAAGGCGTCGCGCTTCTGCACCAACCGGCGCGTGCTGGCGGAGGCGGGCGAGTCGGTCGAGCGGTTTCTGGAGCAGGGACTGACCGAGCTGGGCGACAAGCTGGGGCCGCTGCTGTGGCAACTGGCCGCGACCAAACAGTTCGTGGCCGAAGACATTGAAGGTTTTTTGAAGCTGCTGCCGCCCGAGCGCGACGGCATCCGCCTCCGCCACGTCATCGAGCCGAGGCACGAGACGTTCCGGTGCGAGCAGTTCGTCGACATGGCGCGCGCGGCGGGCGTCGCGATCGTCTTCGCCGACGGCAAGGACCGGCCGGTGATCGCCGACCCCACCGCCGACTTCATGTATGCGCGGCTACAGGGCTGCCGCGAGGAGCTGGAGACGGGCTACGACGCTGAAGAGATAGACAATTGGGCGACGATTGCCCGAACCTGGGAGGGGGGCGGCCGCCCGGACGGGCTCGACTATGTCGCCGACGCGCCGGCGGACGGCGCCGCGCGCGACGTCTATGTCTTTTTCATCAGCGGCGCCAAGGTGCGCGCGCCGGGAGCCGCGCAGGCGCTGATCGGCCGGCTCTGAGATGGACATCCCCGGCCTCTATGCCCGGCTGATCGCCGCGATCGGCGACGGCACCGGCATGGCCGACACGCTGCTCCACATCCATGCCGGCATGGCGGTGCTGCTGATCGCCCGGGTGATCTCGGGCCGCTCGCTGTCAACGCCCTGGCCGCTGGCCGCCGTCGCGCTTGCCGAGCTGGCGAACGAGGTGCTCGACCGGCTCCACTACCATTCGTGGCGCTGGGCCGACACCAGCAGCGACATCCTCAACACCCTGTTCTGGCCGACCGTGCTGTTCGTCGGCCTGCGGCTGCGCAAGTCGCGGCAGCGCTAGGTTCCGTACTCACGACCGTTCGTGGTGAGCCTGTCGAACCACATGGCATGCTCCGACGTCGGAGCGACCACGTCCTTCGACAGGCTCAGGACGAACGGAGAGGAGGACGGTTGCAAGGCCGTCTAACGCGCAGGCGTCGGGCTGAGCTTGCGGTTGAAATAGTCGAGCGTCGTGCGGATGCGATGGAGATAGTCCATCTGCGTCCAGCCGGCGCGGTGGCGGAGGCCCGGATAGGGCATCGTCTCGAACGGAATGGCCCTCGACTGCAGAGCCGCCATGACGCGGGTTGAGTTGTCGTAGGTGACGTTGTCGTCGGCCATGCCGTGGAGCAGCATCAGCGCGCCGGGCTTCAGCCGGTCGAGACGGCTCAGCACCTCGGCGCCGGCGTAGCCCTGCGGATTGTCCTGCGGCGTGCCCATGTAGCGCTCGGTATAGGCGGTGTCGTAGAGGCTCCAGTCGGTGACCGGGGCGCCGGCGACGCCCGCCGCGAAGGGCGAGTTGGGCGCCGTCAGAAGCAGCAGCGTCATGTAGCCGCCGTTAGACCAGCCGGTGACGCCGATCCGCGCCGCATCAACGAAGGGTTGCGCCGCGAGGAATTTCGCGCCCGCCAGCTGGTCCTCGACCTCGACGGCGCCGAAGCGCCGGTCGAGCGCGGTCTTGAAGGCGACCGAGCGGTTGGGCGTCCCCCGGTTGTCGATCGAGAACAGGATATAGCCCGCCTCGAGGAAGAGCTGGTCGGCGGGGCTGGCCCAGGCCTGGTTGACCAGCGCGCCCGCCGGGCCGCCGTAGACCTGGACGATCACCGGGTATTTCCTGGCGGGGTCGAAGCCCGGCGGGGTTCGCATCTTCCACCACAGCTTCTGACCGTCGGCGGCGGGTATCGTACCGAAGGTCGGCGCGGGGAAACGCCCGGCATAGGGCCGATAGGGATGGCCGGGCTTGAGCGCATTCTCCTCGATGAAGCGCAGGCGCTTGCCGTTGGCGTCATGGAGGCCGGTCTGCGGCGGCGTGCCGGCGTTCGACCAGTTGCCGACGAAGCCGCCGGTCTTGCTGACCACCGTGCCTTCCGACCAACCGCCGCCGGGAATGAGCGCCACCGGCTCGCCGGGCGTCGCGTACGAAACCCGGTAGATCCGCCGCGCGATCGGCGAGTCCATCGAGGCGTCGAAGATCGCCGTCCCGGCTTTCTCGTTGACGCCGAGCAGCGCGTGCACCGGCCAGTCACCGTGCGTCAGCTGGACCGCGCCGCCGCCGTCTGCGGCGTAGCGGTAGAGGTGGCGGTTGCCGCTCTCCTCCGACGACCACAGAAAGCCGCCGCCTTTCAGCGCGGTGAAGTCGTGGCTGAGCTCGACCCAGTGCGGGCTGGTCTGGCTGAGGATCACCTTCGACGCGCCGGTCGCGGGATCGACCGACAGCAGGTCGAGCCGCTTCTGGTCGCGGCTCAGGCGCTGGACGTAGAGTGTGCGGCCATTCTTCGCCCAGTCGACGCGGGCGAGGTAGATGTCGGAATTGGGGCCGAGATCGACCTTGCTGCGCGCGCCCGTCGCGATATCGGCGATGTAGAGGTCGACGACGGCATTCGGCCGGCCGGCGCGCGGGTAGCGCTGCTCGACGATCGTCGCGCCGGTCGCGGTGATGTCGGCGCGCGGCACCACGTCGACTCCCGACTGGTCAACGTGCGCGAGCGCGATTCGCCGCTCGTCGGGCGACCACCAGTATCCGGTGTCGCGGTCCAGCTCCTCCTGCGCGATGAACTCGGCGGTCGCCCAGCTCTTGAGCTCGCTGCCATCGGTCGTCAGCGCCCGCTCGGCGCCGCCGGCGGACGGCATGACGTAGAGATTGTCGTCGCGGACGAAGGAGACAAAGCCGCCCTTGGGCGACACCTTGGCGTCGATCTCGTCGGACGGAGTCGCGGTCAGCTGGCGGACCTTGGCCGAGGCGCGCTCCCACAGCCAGACGTCGCCCTCGACGGGGACGAGGATGAAGCGGCCCTGCTCGTCCCAGTCGTAATCGACGACGCCGTTGGTCTGGATGCCCTGCCGCTCGCGCCGCGCCTTCTCCGCCTCCGACAGCACGCGGCCCTTGGGGATCAGCGCGCCGCCATCGACCAGCAGGTGCGGCGCGCCGCCCCTGGTGCTCGCCGCCCACAGGTCGGTGACGCGCTGGTTGTCGGCCTTGGCCTTCAGATAAGTGACGAGGCTGCCGTCGGGCGCGAGCTTGACGCCGCGCGCTCTCGGCCCGGAGAGATCGGGGTTGGCGTAGACGCGCTCGGGCGTCAGCTTCTCGCCCTGCGCCGCAGTGGCGGTCAGCGCGATCAGGGCGGCGGCGATCTGCGGTTTCATGGGCGTCTGCTTCCAAGCTCGCGGAGGATCTGATCGGTGTCGTCCTGGCCGTGCGCCATCATCCGGGGCGGCACGGTCGGGGTGATCGAATAGCGCGGGGCGGGGGCGGGCTGGGTGACTCCGCCCGCCTCGACGAAGGTGCCGCGCGCCGCATTGTGCGGGTGCGCGGGCGCTTCTTCCATCGACAGCACCGGCGCGACGCAGGTGTCGCCTTCGAGCAGCGCGCACCATTCGTGGCGCGGACGGGTGACGAAGAGGGCCGCGAGCTTCTGCTTGAGGCGCGGCCAGGCGGCGCGGTCGAACTGGTGGTCGAAGCCCGAATCCTCGTGGAGGCCGAGGCGCCGGCGCAGAAGCGCGTAGAATTGCGGCTCGATCGGGCCGACGGCGAGATATTGGCCGTCCTGCGTTTCGTAGGTGTCGTAGAAGGGGGCGGCGCCGTCGAGCATGTTGGCGCCGCGCTCGTCGGCCCACACCCCTTGCGCGCGGAACGACCACATCATGCCCATCAGCAGCGCCGCGCCGTCGGTCATCGCGCAGTCGACGACCTGGCCGGACCCGCCCGAGCGCACGTGGAGCAGCGCCGCGAGCATTCCGAACGCCAGCATCATCCCGCCGCCGCCGAAATCGCCGACGAGGTTCAAGGGCGGCACCGGCCGCTCGCCGGCGCGGCCGATGGCGTGGAGCGCCCCGGCGACCGCGATATAGTTGATGTCGTGGCCGGCAGCGGCGCTAAGCGGCCCGGTCTGGCCCCAGCCCGTCATGCGGCCGTAGACGAGCTTCGGATTGTCGGCCAGCAGCACGTCGGGACCAAGGCCCAGGCGCTCCGTCACGCCGGGGCGGAATCCCTCGATCAGGCCGTCGGCGCCGGCCGCCAGCGCGCGGACCACCGCGACGCCCTCGGCACTCTTCAGGTCGGCGCGAAGGACTCGGCGCGAGCGCAGCAGTACGTCTTTCGCCGGGTCGCCGGTCACCCGGGCGGCGCCGCCGGGGCGCTCGACACGGATCACCTCGGCGCCGTGGTCGGCGAGCATCATGCCCGCGAACGGGCCGGGGCCGATGCCCGCCAGCTCGATGATCCGAAGCCCCTTGAGCGGCCCGCTCAACGCGGTGGCATCCGGATCGCGCCGTCGAGGCGGATGCTTTCCCCATTCATATAGCCGTTCTCGATGAGCGTGATCACCATCGCCGCATATTCGGGCGGCCGCCCGAGCCGCTTGGGGAACGGCACCGTCGCCGACAGCGCGTCGACGATCTTGTCCCCCATGCCGAGCATCAGCGGTGTCGCGAAGATGCCGGGCAGGATTGTGTTAACGCGGATGCCCTCATTCATCAGATCGCGGGCGATCGGCAGGGTCATGCCGACGATGCCGCCCTTCGATGCCGAATAGGCTGCCTGGCCGATCTGGCCGTCCTGCGCGGCGACCGAAGCGGTGTTGACCACCGCGCCGCGCTCGCCGTCGTCCAGCGGATCGAGCGAAAGCATGCCCTGCGCGCTCTTGGCGATGCAGCGGAAGCTGCCGACGAGGTTGACCTGGATGACCTTGTCGAACGAATCCAGGGGGAAGTGCCTGGCCTCGCCGGTCGCCTTGTCGCGGCTCGCGGTCTTGATCGCATTGCCGATGCCGGCGCAGTTGACGAGAACCCGCTCCTGCCAGTGCGCCGCGCGCGCTTTGGCGAAGCCCGCGTCGACGCTGGCGTCGCTGGTCACGTCGACCTCGCAGAACAAGCCGCCGATCTCGGCGGCGATCGCCTGCCCGCGCTCCACCGAGCGGTCGAAGAGCGCGACCTTGACGCCCTTCGCCGCGAGCGCGCGGGCGGTCGCCTCGCCGAGGCCCGATGCGCCGCCGGTGACGACGGCGGCGACGGCTGATGTCAGCTCCATGAAACTCCCCTTAACCTTTGGCTGCGACCCTATTCCTCCTGCCGCCCCGAGGACAAGCCAAGCTGGCGCTTGAGTCGGGGGGCGCTTGCGCGGTATCGGGCGATAGTGCGCACCTGCGCGCGGAGGGGTGACAACCGGAAATGACGCCGCAGACCTTCCTGCTCATCCTGCGCGCGCGCTGGTGGATCGTCGCGTCGGTGCTCGCCGCCGTGGTCGCGCTCGTCACCGTCGTCAGCCTGCTGCTGCCCCGCCAATATACCGCGACCGCCGCCGTCATCATCGACGTGCAGGGCGCCGACCCGGTCAACGGCACGCTGACGCCGGGCGCGCTGATGCCAAGCTATGTCGCGACCCAGGTCGACATCATCCAGAGCGACCGCGTCGCGACGCGGGTGATCAAGGCGACGGGCATGGACGCGAGCCCGGCGATCGTCGAGCAGTGGCGGGACGCGACCAAGGGCAAGGGAACGATCGATTCCTGGCTGGCGACAGCGCTTCGCCGCAACCTCGACGTGCGGCCGTCGCGCGAGAGCAACGTCATCAACGTCTCCTTCACCGGCATCGATCCGCGCTTTGCGGCGCTGATCGCCAACGCCTTCGCCGACGCCTATGTCGCGACCAACCTCGATCTGCGGGTCGAGCCGGCGCGGCAATATGCGAGCTTCTTCGACGAGCGGGTGACGCAGCTCCGCAAGAACCTGCTCGCGGCGCAAGCCAAGCTCACCGCCTACCAGCGCGAGAAGGGCATCGCCGGCGCCAGCAATTACGACGTGGAGACCGCCCGTCTCGCCGACCTGTCGACCCAGCTTGCCGGCGCGCAAGTCCAAAGCGCGGGCAGCGGCGCGCGCAGTCTTCAGGCGAGCGGCAGCGCCGCGAGCTCGCCCGAGGTGCTCAACAGCGCGGTCGTCCAGCAGCTGCGCGCCGACGTGGCGCGCCAGTCGGCGGCGCTTCAGGAGCTGGCGAGCCGGCTCGGACCCAACCACCCGCAATATCAGCAACAGGCGGCGCAGCTCGCCGAGTTGCGCGCGCGCCTCGGCGGCGAGGAGCGCCAGGCCGCCTCGGCGGTCACTTCGGCGAGCCGCGCCGATGCCGGGCGCGAGGCGTCGCTCCGCGCCTCGCTCAACGAGCAGCGCCGCCGCGTGCTCGCCGCCTCGTCGGAGCGCGACACGCTGACCGTGCTCCAGCGCGACGTCGATGCCGCGCAAAAGAATTACGACGTGGTGACTCAGCGGCTGAATCAGTCGCAGCTCGAGGCCCAGGTCCAGCAGACCAACGTCTCGGTGCTGACGCCCGCGACCGAGCCGACCGACCCGTCGAGCCCGATCATCCGGCTGAACGTGCTGCTCGCGATCTTCGCCGGCGCCTTCCTCGGCGTCACCGCGGCGCTGCTGACCGAGCTTGCCGACCGCCGCGTCCGCTCCGAGGCCGACCTCGACCTGCCGGGAATTCCGCTGCTCGCCAACCTGTCGCGGGGCGGCGAGGGGCGTGTCATGAAGTTCCTCCGCCGGATGATCCCGAGGAGGGCCGAGGCATGAGGGTTCGGGCAACTCCGCAGGGCGCGACCGGCGCCGATCGCGGCCGCAGCGCCGACGCGCCGGCGCTCGGCTCGCTCGGCATGCTGCTGGTCGAGGCGGGGACGATCACGCCCGACCAGGCCGAGACGATCGCCCGCGCCCAGCGCGAGACCGGCGCGCGCTACGGCGATGTCGCGGTCACCCTGGGCTTCGCGACCGAGGCCGACATCGCGACCGCGCTCGCCCGCCAGTTCAGCTTCGACGTCTTCACGCCCGGCGACCCGCGCATCGCGCCCGAGGTGATCGCGGCGTTCGAGCCCGAGCATCCCACGACGCTGCTCATCCGCTCGCTTCGCAGCCAGATTTTGCTGCGCTGGCCGTCGGAAGCCGTCGGCCAGTCGTTCGCGGTGGTCAGCACGATCGCCGGCGAGGGCAAGAGCTTCCTCGCCGCCAACCTCGCGGTGGTTTTCGCGCAGCTCGGCGCGCGCACCCTGCTGGTCGACGCGAACCTGCGCGCGCCCGTGCAGCACGAGCTGTTCCGCGTCGCCAACCGCTCAGGGCTGTCGACGATCCTGTCGGGACGCCCGAGCGGCGACCGGCCCGAGCAGGCGACGCCGCTGCCGCGCCTTTCGATCCTCACCGCCGGACCGATCCCGCCAAACCCCGAGGAACTGCTGAGCCAGGACGAGTTCGGCACGCTGGTCCGCCAGGTCCGCGGCAGCCACGACGTGACGATCTTCGACACGCCGGCGGGCGCCGAGGGCGCCGATGCCGAGCTGATCGGCGCCAAGGTCGGCAGCGTGCTGCTCGCCGCCCGCAAGCACAAGGCCAAGATCGCGGCGACGCGCGACTTCGCCGAGCAGCTGGGCGCCAAGGGCGCCGCGGTGCTCGGCACCGTTCTCAACGAGCTACCGCGCAATGCCGACTCTCGAGGCTGAATCCGCCACGCCGGCGGCAGGCGACAGGCTCGGCGCGCTGCGCGGCCCGCTCTGGCTGCCGCTGCTGCTCGGCCTCGCGGCGCTCTACATTCCAAGCTACTGGCGCTTCGGCAACAGCATCTGGCAGCGCGAGGATTTCGCGCACGGCCCGATCGTCATCGCGCTGTCGCTGTGGATTCTGTGGAAGACGCTGCCGACCGCGCCCGAGAGCAGGCCCGCCGGGGCGGGCGGCTGGGCGCTGCTCGGGCTCGGCGTGCTGGCGTACATCTTCGGCCGCTCGCAGTTCGTCACGATCTTCGAGCTCGGCTCGCAGATCCTCGTTCTCGCCGGAGCGATCGCGGTGGTGTTCGGCTGGGCCGCCGTCCGCCGGCTGAAGTTCCCGATCCTGTTCCTGCTGTTCGCGGTGCCGCCGCCGGGGCCGCTGGTCGACAGCATCACCGGGCCGCTCAAGATCCTCGTCTCCTATCTGTCAGAGGGCATCCTCGCCACGTTCGGACTGCCGGTGGCGCGGCAGGGCGTGATCCTGCAGGTCGGGCAATATCAGCTCCTCGTCGCCGACGCCTGCTCCGGCCTCAGCTCGATCTTCAGCCTCAGCGCGCTCGGGCTGTTCTATCTCTATCTGGTGCGGCCGAAGCATGCGTGGCGGCGCTGGGCGCTGCTCGCCTCGGTGCTGCCGATCGCCATCGCCGCCAACGTCATCCGCGTCATGGTGCTGATGCTGGTCACCTTCTACATGGGCGACGAGGCGGGTCAGGGCTTTCTCCACGGCTTCGCGGGCATGACGCTGTTTCTCGTCGCGCTGGTGATGCTGCTGGCGATGGACGGGCTGTTCGGGATGATCGAGCGGAAGCGCGGCGATGACTGACGGGCTACCGACGCGCCGCGCGATCGTCGCGGGCGGGCTGATGGCCGTTGGCTCCGCCGCCGCCTATCTCGCGGTGCCGCGCCCGGCGGGCGGAGTCCAGCCGCCCGACCTCGCCGGCAACGTGCCGCTGCGCTTCGCGGGCTGGAGCGCCGACACCAGCGTCACGCCGCTGCTCCCCGACGACGCGCTGCAGGCGACGATCAACCAGATCTACGACGAGACGCTGGCCCGCACCTATCGCGATGCCGACGGCGGCGCGGTGATGCTGGTGATCGCCTACGGATCGCGCCAGACCGAGAGCCTGCAGGCGCACCAGCCCGAGGTTTGCTACGCGGCCCAAGGCTTCCAGGTCGCCAGGCGTGGCAGCGCGGCGCTCCCCGGACGTTATGCGCCCATCACCGCCGAGCGCCTCTACGCGACGCAGGGACCGCGCACCGAGCCCATCCTCTACTGGCTGAGCTCCAGCGGCGAGGTGACCAACTTCGGCAGCGCGCTCCGCTGGCGCCAGATCCAGCTCGGCCTCAAGGGCGTCGTGCCAGAGGGCTTTCTGGTCCGCGCCTCGCTGATCGGACCCGACGAGGGCAAGTCCTACGAGACGCTGGCGCGCTTCCTGTCGGCCATGCTCGACTCGCTGCCCGCCGAGACGCGACGGCGCGTGGCCGGGATCTGACCCGCTTGGCGCTCGCCCTGCCGGCTGGCGCCGCGGCGCGCATCGCGCCCTTCGCCGCCTACGTCACGACGCTCGCGGCGATCAACCTCGCCTGGCCCGGCGACCGGCTGCCGCTGACGCTTTATCCGCTGATCATCGTCGCGACGCTGATCGCCTTCTGGATCTTCCGCCGCAGCTATTCCGAGCTGCGCGAGCCGATCGTCGCGGACGGCGGCGAGCTGCTCGTCGCGGTGACGATCGGCCTCGCGGTGCTCGCGGTGTGGGTCGGCATCGACACGCCTCTGCTGCGCTTCGCCGACAGCAAGGGCTATGCGCCGGTCGCCGCCGACGGCCAGGTGCTCTGGGGCTGGGTGGCGCTCAGGACGGCCGGCTCGACGCTGATCGTCCCGGTAATGGAGGAGCTGTTCTGGCGCAGCTTCGTCATGCGCTGGCTGGACGGCGCCGATTTCCTTGGGCTGTCGCCGCGCGCCGTCAGCTGGCGAGCGGTGCTGCTCAGCATCATCCCCTTCGCGCTCGAACATTCGGAGGTGTTCGCGGGCGCCGTCGCCGGGCTCGCCTACACCTGGCTCTACCGCCATTTCGGCCGGCTTTGGCCGGCGATCATCGCGCACGGGGTGAGCAATCTTGGCCTTGGCCTGTGGATCATGACGACCCGCCAATGGACTTACTGGTGAAGCGCCCGCTTCTCCTCGCGGCGCTCCTCGCCAGCCCGGCGGCGGCCGACCCGCTGGTGCTGCGCGCGCTCGGCGGCATGGTCTATGACAGCAATGTCTTCCGGCTGCCCGACGGCGTGCAGCCGGTGAGCGACGGAGGGCGCAACGACCTCATCCTGCAGGCGCAGGCCGGCGTGCGCGCCGAGGCCAACCTCAGCCTGCAGCAGTTCGTCATCGACGCCGCCGCGACGCGCTACGACTTTCGCGACCACAAGGACCTGTCGTTCACCGGCATCGCCGCGACCGGCACCTGGAACTGGCGTGTCGGCACGAAATTCTCCGGCTCGGCGGGCTACGACCTGCAACGCCGCCAGACGAGCTTCGCCGAGTTCCGCCAGCTCGGCCGCAATATCGTCACCGTCCGCCAGCCGTTCTTCGAGGCGCGCTACCGTCCCGGCTCGGACTGGTTCGCCTACGGCAGCTATCGTTACACCAACGCGGACAACAGCGCGATCTCGCTGGAGGTCGCCGATTATACCTCCAATGTCTATGCCGGCGGCCTCGGCTATTCGCTGCGAAACGCCGGGGAGTTCCGGCTCGGGGTCAGGCGCAACGAGACCGACTTCCCCACCGATCAGGCCGTGATCATCGGCGGCGTGCCGCTGCCGGTGCGGAACGACTTCCGGCAGGACGAGATCGAAGCTTCGGTGATCTTCCCGCTCGGCTCGCGGACCGCACTCACCGGCCGGCTCGCCTATACCGAGCGCAAGGTCGAGCAACTGAGTGCTCGCGACTTCTCGGGGTTCACCGGCCGGCTGGTGATCGACTACCGGCCGAGCCCTCTTTTCGCATTCCAAGTCTTCGCGCGGCGCGAGCTGACCGGCCAGGACGATATCCAGACGAACTTCGTGACCAGCGACGTCGTCAACGGCTCGATCCAATATGCCCCGCGCGACTATGTGACGCTGCGGCTCGAGGCCGAGCGGTCGACGCGCGACTACGAGGGTTTCGCGCTGGTCGCGCCGACGATCGGGCGCAAGGACCACAACCGGTCGGTGGCGCTGTCGGGCGGCTACGCCTGGCGGCTCGGCAACCGGCTCGACCTGACCGTCCGGCGCGAGACGCGCCATTCGACGATCGCCCAGCTCGACTACACGGCGTCGACCGCCTCGGCGACGCTAACGCTGGTGTTCGGCGGCCCGCAGGTCTCGCCTTAATAGGCCTCTTCCTGCCGGAACGCGACGAACAGCGTGCGGACCAGGATGAAGATGTCGAACCTGAGCGTCCAGTTGCGAAGATATTCGAGGTCGTAGTCGATCCGCTTTTCCATCTTGTCGAGCGTCTCGGTCTCGCCGCGCGCGCCGTTGACCTGCGCCCAGCCGGTTATGCCGGGCTTCACCTTGTGGCGGATCATGTAGCCCTTGATCATGCCGCGATAGGTCTCGTTGTGCGACACCGCGTGGGGGCGCGGGCCGACGAGGCTCATGCGGCCCTGCAGCACGTTGATCAGCTGCGGCAGCTCGTCGATCGAGGTGCGGCGAAGGAAGGCGCCGAGCGGGGTGATGCGCGGATCGTTGCGGCTCGCCTGGGGGACGTTCTCGGCGTCCTCCATCACCGTCATCGAGCGGAATTTGTAGACGGTGATCTCGCGCCCATCGAGGCCGTAGCGGCGCTGGCGGAAGAACGCCGGCCCCTTGGAGGTCAGGCGGACCGCGAGCGCCACCGCGATCATCAGCGGCGACAGCAGGATGAGCGCGACGCTCGCGCCGACGAGGTCCAGCGTCCGCTTCGACACCGCCGCCATGCCGTAGAAGGGCGTCTCGCAAACCGCGACGATCGGCACGCCCGCGATGTCGCTCGTACGGCCCTGGATCAGGTCGAAGGTGAAGACGTCGGGCGCGAAGTAGATCGACGCCGTGGTGTCCCGGAGCGAATCGAGCAGCGCCAGGATGCGCGGGCTCTGATACATCGGCAGCGTCACGATGATCGCCTCGACCCGTTCGGCGCGGGCGTAGTCGGCGACCTTCTCCAGCCGGCCAAGCAGGGTTTGGCCCGCCGGGATGGTCAGCCGGTCGTCGGTACGGTCGTCGAAGAAGCCCATCAGCCGGATGCCGAGATAGGACTGGTCGCCGATCAGCTCCGCGAGCCGCTGGCCGGTGGCGGTGGCGCCGACGATCACCGCCGAACGGAAACCCTTCAACGAGCCGATGGTCGGCAGGAACACCCGCAGCAGCTCATGCCCTGCGATCAGCAGGACCGGGGTCCACATCGCCCAGGTGAACAGCGTCTCGCGGTCGAACTGGTCCTCGGTGCCCGTCGCCACCATCATCATGATGAGCAGCGCGACCTTCAGCACCCAGGCGCCAAGCTCGCGCAGCGCGACGCCGGTGAAGCTCATGCCGAAGCGGATGCGCCCCGGAAAGGCGAGCAGGAAGGTGATGATCGACAGCGCGAACTCGGGCGCGTCGAACCGTTCATGGTTGTAGCGCGCCGCCGCGACCAGCGAGGCCACCTCGACCAGCGGCAGGGCGAGCGAGATCGCCCACTCGACAAGGCTGGAATTGGCGCGAAGCAGGCGCGGCGTCATCGTCTGCCCCTGTGTTCCCCAAAACGTTAAAGCGGGCCAACCCCTTGGCCCCTTTCAACTGGCGGCAAACACCCGCCGCGCGCAAGGGGTTATTTGCATGCGGCGGATTTCGCCCGCTCTTCCGGTCGATGCCGCTTGCCGCTAGGATAAGCGCCATCGAACTGGTTAAGGGGCCGAGATGCTGAACCTGCGAACCGCGTTGCTGCTGGCGAGCGCCACCGTCACCCTCGCCGCCTGCGGCTCGGCCGAGGGCGGCAAGAAGGGCCAGGTCGTCGCGGCCGTCAACGGCAAGGAACTGACGATCCACCAGCTCAACGCGCGGCTTCAGAACGTCCAGGTGCCGCCGGGCGTCGACCCCAAGGCGGTGCAGAAGCAGGCTCTCGACACGCTGATCGACGAGGAAGTCCTCGTCCAGAAGGCGGAGGCCGAGAACCTCGACCGCGACCCGCAGATCATGCAGCGGCTCGACCAGGCGCGGCGCGGCGTGCTCGCCCAGTCCTATCTGCAGCGCAAGATCGGGAACCTGAAGGCGCCGAGCCCGGGAGACATCCGCAAGTTCTATGACGACAACCCCGGGCTGTTCGGCGAGCGCCGCCGTTATGCGCTGGCCGAGATCGCGGCGCAGCCGGCGACTCCGGCGGCCGGTATCGCCTATCGCGACTATTTCAACGGCAAGGGCTCGTCGCTCGCCGGGCTGATGGCGAAATTGAAGGCCGACAAGGTGCAGGGCGCCGCCGGCACCTCGATCCGCTCGGCCGAGGACCTGCCGCTGCAGATCGTGCCGGTGTTCGCCAAGATGAAGGTCGGCGACAAGGCCTTCTACCAGACCGGGCCGGTGCTTCACTTCATCGAGGTCCGCAACATCCAGGATTCGCCGGTCGACTACGAGCGGTCGCGCGCGCGCATCGAGACCTTCCTGAAGCAGCAGTCGCAGGCGAAGGCGATCCGCGACCAGATCGCCGAGGTCAAGAAGGGCGCCAAGATCGAGTATAAGAAGGGCTATGAGGCGCCCGCCGCCGCGCCGGCCGCGCCGCCCACGCCCGCCGCCAAGGACGACAAGGCCGCGGTGGCGCGCGGCGTCGAGGGGCTGCGCTGATGCGCCGCCTGCTCATCCGGGCGGCGCTGCTGGCGCTGGCGTTTGGTGGCGCCGCGCCGGCCGCGGCGCAGGGCATCGCCCCGGCCGGGCAGGAATATCGCGTCGGCAGCGGTGACGTGCTGCGGATCGCCGCCTTCCAGAGCCCCGAGCTCAGCCTCGACGTCCAGGTCTCCGAGACGGGCAAGATCAGCTACCCGCTGGTCGGCACCGTCGATGTCGCGGGCCAGTCGCCGTTCGAGATCGGACGGATGCTCGAGCGCAAGCTCCGCGAGGGCAATTTCTTCAAGGCGCCGCAGATCAACGTGCTGGTCGCGGACTACCGCTCGAAAATCGTCTCGGTCGCGGGGCAGGTGTTCCGGCCCGGCCGTTACCCGATCGACCGCGGCAGCCTGCGGCTGTCGGAGCTCGTCGCGCAGGCCGGCGGCGTCCAGCCGACCGGCGCCGACGAGGTCACCGTCCTCCGCGACGGCCCGCGCGGGCCCGAGCGGCTGACCGTCAACCTCGCGACGCTGTTCAATGGCAAGGATTCAGCCGACCTCCAGATGATGGGCGGAGACCGGGTGTTCGTCGACAAGGCGGCGCGGATGTACGTGCGCGGCGAGGTCCAGCGCCCCGGCGAGTTCCAGATCACGCCCGGCCTGACGATCGGCCAGGCGCTCGCGGTGGCGGGCGGCGTCACGCCGCGCGGCAGCGAAAGCAATGTCGACATCTTCCGAACCGGCCCCGACGGCCGCCGCGCCAAGGTCAACGCCAGCCGCGCCGACGCGGTGCGCCCGGGCGATGAGATCGTCGTCCAAGCCCGGATCTTCTGATCGCGCCGGCTGAAGGACCGGCGGGATGACTTACACCTTCACGGCGCTGTTCGCGCTGATCGCGGTGTTGATCGCCGTGGCCGGCAGCATCGGCGTCTTCATGCTGGTGTTCAACAAGCGGATCGCGCCCGACATCCTGCTGTTCTTCGTCGTCGCGGCGGCGGGCTCGCTCGTCTACATGCTGTCTGGCCGCGACCTAAGTCTCGCTGCGGATATCAGGGCGGCCGAGGCGCTTTCCGATGCCTGGGCGGGACGTCTCGCCAACACCATCAGTCTCGGCCTGTGCCTGGTCGCCGCGATTCAGATCGGCCTTCGCGGACCGGTCAGCCGGATCTCGGTCATCATCATCGTCGCCACCCTGCAATATTATTTCGTCTGCTTTCTAATGCCGGCAGGCTTCGACCGTTGGTTCGAGTTCGATCACAAGATGCTCTATCCCGTGGCGGCGCTTGTGCTGGTTGCGATGCCGAGCCTCGTCGGCACCCGAGCGCTGGCGGTCAACTTCGCGCGCGCTGCGAGCATTCCGGCGGCCTTGTCGATTCTTATGATCATCGTCGATTACAAGGCGGCGGTCCTGGAATCCTACCAGTCGCTGCTGCCGTTCTTTACCGGTCGGCTTTATGGCGCGACTCCGCATCCAAACACCCTCGGCGCCGTCTCCGCCTTCGCGACGCTTCTGCTCATAAGCTTCCCGCCAGCCGCACGTTGGGAGCGCTACGGCCTTTTGGGAATCAACCTGACGGCGCTGCTGCTCAGCCAGTCGAAGACGTCGTGGCTTACTCTGCTGCTGGCCGCTGCCATCATGGGCTCGTCAAGCATCCTGCGCTTTCGGGGAAAGCTTCCGGCCGCCGTATATGTTCTGGTCTTCGTCACGCTCGCCGCCGGTCCTGCCGTGCTCTCGATTCTCGATCACGCGAGCTACAATTTCTGGGCGGGCAACAAGACGATCTCCGACCTGTCGACGCTGACCGGGCGGACCGACATCTGGCAGGCGACGCTCGCCCTGATCAACACGCATCTTACGGCCGGCCCCGGCTGGGCGACCTACGAGGTCTATATGCAGAGCCTCTTCCCCACCCTCGTTCCCAATCCGCACAACGTGTACCTCGCGACCCTTGTCCAGGCGGGCATCGTCGGGGCCGTGGCATTCGCAGTCTTCATCGGCACGCTGATCATTGTCGCGTCCACCCTGCAGGGCCGGAACAGGCTGTTCGCGCTCGCCTATATTGCCATGTTCTGCGTGCGCGGCCTTTCGGAAAGCGACAGCATCCAAGCCGCCTTTTCCGGATCGAATTTCTGGACCGTGCTGATGGCGATACGGCTGATCGCCGTATCGGGTGCGCCTCCCCCCCCCACGATCGAAAACGACACGGCTGCAGCTGCGGCATGAGTTCTGAACTGGTCAGCGTCGTAATCCCGGCGCGAAACGCCGCGCCGACCATCGGCCCGACGATCGAAAGCCTTAGCGATGTTGCCGACCTGATCGGCGAGATCATCCTTATCGACGATGGCTCGACCGATGACACCGCCGCTCAGGCGCGGGCCGCAGCGACCCGGATTGGCGTACCGCTGGCGCTATTCGCCGGACCCGCGCGCGGCGTCTCTGCCGCGCGCAATCTCGGGCTGGACGCCGCGGCCTGCCCGCTCATTTATCTGATGGACGCCGATGACAAGGCGATCTCGCCAGGATTTCGCCGGCTGGTCGAAGCGTTGGACAGTGACCCAACGGCGGACTTGATCGTCGGGGCGTGCCTCGACAATGATGGCGGAAGAGAATCGCGGCACGAGCCGGGGCACTTCTCCGGCAGCCCGCTTCGCAATGCCGAGGATTATATCAGCTATCAGCGGCCCCTGATCCGCCCGGGGAGCGCGCTCGGTCGACGGGCCTTGCTGATCGGCCAGCGGTTCCCCGAGGGGGTGCCATATCAGGAGGATGGGATCTACTGGACCAAGGTTCTAACGACCGCCGTCGCGCGAAGCCTTTCCGAGCCGGTGATCCGCTATTACCTGGACGAGGCGCGCTCGGCGATGCGCCTGGTGACCGATCACCGCGCAAAATATCTCGCTATGGCGAGGGCCATCCGGGCGCTTTCGGCATGCGGCCTGTCGCGCCGAAGCCTCCGCGTCAGCCGTGGCGCGAACGCGCTCACGGTGGCGCGAAAGTTGACGCGGGCCGGCCTGTATCGGAGCGCCGACCGCTTCCTCAAGATTGCGTGGCGGGCCGACGCAGGCTGGCGCTATCGCTATTGGGTGTGCAAGGCCCGAGTGAAGCTGGCCTTATTTCGGGTTGCCCGCCCGCGCTGATCGGCGCGCGACCACGGCCCGTGCCTTCGTCCGTTCGGCGGAATCGAGAAGCAGCCACCAGCCCGCCAGCGCATAGACCGCCATGGCGAGAAGCGCCGACGCGGCCGTCGATAGGAGGCTCCGCGAATCGATCGGAGCCGCGGCAGTGCGGATCGCGACCCCCGCGGCCAGCGCCAAGACGAGCGGAGCCAGCGCGCGCCACCGGAAGATGTGGATGCCGAGCACGCGCCGGACGACGAGCACCCGAAGCGCGTTGACGCTGCCGATCGACACCAGCGTCGCCAAGGCCGCGCCGCGCGGCCCGTAGGCTGGCACGAGGAGCGAGCACAGTATGATCGTCAGGCCGAGGCCAATCGCCAAGATTCCCGCTTCGGTCGCCTGCCGCCCGGTCATCGACAGGCCAAGCCCCGAGAAATTGAACGCCGCGATCATCAGCTGCATCGTCGCAAGCAGTGAGACGACGACATAGTCGACGGTGAACGATTTGCCGAGGACAAGGTCGATGCGATCGCCCCATAGCAAGATCACCGCATAGAGCGGCGCCGAAACCAGCGAGATCGCCCGGATATTGTCGGTCAGCAGCCGCTCGACCCCCGGCAGGTCGTCCGCCTCGAACCGATCAGCGACCGCCGCGCCAAGCGTCTGCCCGAGCGCGCCGCTGAACACCGTGAGCAAGCCGACGAGCAGCTGCACCGCGACATAGCGCCCGACCTCGACCGACGGGCGGAAGTGGCCGAGCATCAGGACATCGACCGACTTGGTGACCATCGTGATCACCAGCGACGCACCCATCACCCAGGAATAGCCGAGCACGCCGCGCGCCGATCCCCACGCCCCGGCGAACGCCGCTCGCCCGGTCGGGAAATCGCGCCGGGCGCGGAAGAACACATAGGCCCAGGACAGGATCGCCGCCGCCGTCGTCGCGACGATGATCGCCCACAGGCGCCAGCCGAGGAGGAAAAGCACACTAACCAAGACGACACGGACGGTCGGCTGAAGCACGTAAGTCGCGAGGATGCTGGCGCCCGGCTGACGCATCCCGCGATAGGCGCCCCCCGTCACCGCCGCGTCGGTCGCGAAGGGCAGCGCCACGAAAGTCGCGAGCAGCACCCAGCCGAACGCCGGATAGCGATAGACATGCGCTTCCAGCCAGCCACCGAGACCGAGCGCCAGGGCGATGGCAGGCAACAGCGCGACGGCGAACGCAAGCCCCCGCAAGACCTTGAGAACCGCCCGCCGGTGCGGATCGGCGGCGCGGCCGCTGGCGAGGTCGCGCTGCAACGCGAGGTCGAGCCCCATGGGCGTGACGATCGCCGCGATCTGGAACAGGTTCTTGGCGATGTTGGCGATGCCGTAGTCCGCCGCGCCCACGATGCGCCCGATCAGCACGCCCGACAGCACGGTGACCGCCTGATTATAGACCATGCCGGCCGCTACGAAGCCGGCATTGAAGCGCCGGACGGGGCGGTCTGGTGCGGGGATGAGCTGTTCGTCAGGCAACGGCTCGCACTATCCGCGCCTGCCGTGAAAAGCTAGATACGACCCATCGCTGGCCGATCGGGCGATGTTCGTGCCGAGAGTTCTCTTTGCATCATGTGGAGCTGGCCTTCTCGACCACTTGCGCCTCAGCAGGCCGCTTCTTCACGAACCGCTTCTTCTGCGCGAGCGCGTGACGTTCGAGGAAGTTCCAAGAGATGACGGCGAAAGCTACCGTGATGAGCAGGGCTACGCCGCGCAGCACCGGCTGAGACAGGCCGCTTCGGCCTATGACTTGATTGACGGCTTGGCTGATTGGAAAGCCATAAAGATAAATCCCGTATGAAAAGTCGTTCCGAGCGAGGATCGGCAAGGCCGGGAAGCTGCAGACGCCTAATCCGATCGTAAAGTACGTCAGAAAGAAGGGTACAAAGACGAGCGGCGCTTTGACATAAATCAGCGCGAAAGCGATGAGGCCGGCAGCGACTGTCCCGAGAGTAGAGAACGGAATACGGTCTCGCCAGTGGAAGAAGAAAACGCCAGCGAAGAAGTAGTAGACGATCAGCCAGACAGGCTGATTGCCGTGCTTTGGGCTTTGATCCAACACGTAGATCGAAGCCAACATGCCGACTGTGAATGCGATAAACAAAAATGAGAATATGCGGCGATTATAAGCAATGCGTGACGCCATCAGGCCGATCATGATCGCATAGCAGAAGAACTCCGCGGGCAGCGTCCACAACGAGTTGTTCACGACCCCGCGAACATTCGAATTTTGGAAAACTCCCGGCAGGTAAAATTCCACGAAGCCCGCAATGTTGCCAAAATAGCGGACAAACCCCGCAGACGTATAATAAGTCGACAGGTCGAGTGTCGTAAACATAGCTCCAAGCAGGATCGCTGACAGCGATACCTCTACCGCAAGCGCGGGCACAATTCGCAGTACTCGAAAAGCAAGGAAGGTTTGAATGCTCCGTGTCCGGAATGCCGATCCGGTAACCAGGAAACCGCTAAGCGCGAAGAACATCGGTACGAGACAGACGTAGACTGGCTCGCGCCAGTTTGACCATTCGACAACCTTTGCACCGTTTGCCTTGGCTGCAACGATGATTTGTCCGGCGCTGGACGCTCGGAAGATCGCGCCAGCATGAGCATTGAAAATCACGAGCGCGAGCCCGAGGCGTAAGTAGTCGAAACCGGGGCCAATCCCGCTGAATTTGGACAGCCGGTCCCCGAATGTCGCCATCGAAATTTTCAATTTATCCCCCGATCGGCCTGTCGGACCTTATCGACGGGTGGCTCGCGCCAAACAAGCCAAAGAACGAGGGTCCGATGCTTGTGCCAGATGCCATATTAACTCGCCGATCGGCCCCTTTAGACCTCCGCTGCTGCCGATCGCTCATCAGGACTTGAGGCCAAGCGCCCGCAGCATCATCGGGTCTGCCCCCAAACCGCTGTCGAGCCCGAACCCATCGCTTGAAGATCCGCGATAGGACCATAACGCCCAGCGGAAGCCCCGCGCCTCGGCGGCGGTGCGGACATCGGAAAGCCAGCGCAGCTTGTCCGCCTCGTTCGCGCCCATCACTGCCCCTTGGCTGCCGTTGACGCCGAACTCGCCCATCAGGATGCGGTCGGGGGCCACGTCGTTGGCCTTGGCCCAGGCCGCAACCTGATCCATCCGCCGCTCAACCGCGTCGCGGTCGAAGCGCTTCTCGTAGAATTTGTCAACGCTCGCCTTTACGGCCGCGCGCTCGGACACGCCGCCATCTGGCAGCAGCGACAGGCGCGCGTCGACATCGGCATCGACCGCCGCGCGCGGCCGTGCATCCCAAGGGTAGGGCAGGCCGCTCGTCGCGCTGTCCGGCCCGCCCTTGTCGGTGCCCTGATGCGTGAAGCGGTGTTCGTCGTAGAAGTGGAAGGTGTAGAGCGTATTCGGGTCGGCATAGTCGCTCGCCTTGAGCGCGGTCAGGCCGTCGATATTGCTCCAGCAGGTGCCGGTCAGCACCAGCGTCAGGCGCGGCGCGGCGGCGCGGACGGCGCGGCGGAGCGCGGCCTGCTGGGCGCGCCAGCTGACCGCGCCGCAGGGCAGGCTCGGCTCGTTCAGCAGTTCGAACGCCACCGCGCGGCTGCCGCCGTAGCGCTTGTCGAGCGCGCCCGCGAGCGCCGCGGCGCTGGCCTCGAAGCGTTTGGCGACCGGGTCCGACGCGCCGCGCTGGAGCGCCTGCGCGCCGTTGCCGGGAACCGGGACGCCCGGCTGAAAGCGGCCGTTGGGGTGCATGTCGACGATCACTGACAGCCCGGCGGCGCGCAGCCGGTCGATGCCGGCGGTGAGCGCGTCCAAGGCCTGGCGCGCGTCGGCGCCCGTCGCGGCCATGAACACGCCGGGCTCGACCGTCAGCCGGACGAAGTCGAAGCCGAGCGCGTGGAGGCGCTTGGCCTCGGCGGGGGTGAGCTCGCCCGCCGGGCTCTGGAACGCCGGCGAGGCGTAGCGGTCCGGCGCGGTCTGCTTGGGCCAGGTGAACCAGTTGTGCAGGTTGATGCCCTTGGCGCCGGTGAAGGCGACGGGCGGCCCGGCAGGCCGCGCCGGGGCGGAGCCAGCGCCGCACGCGGCGGTCGCGCTCAGGAGAAGAATCGCCAGCCAGTTCCGTGTCATGCCCCTGCGACCTCCCCGAACAGCGCCTCGTAACGCGCCACCATCAGCTCGTGCGTAAAGCGCGCCCGCACCGTTTCCGCCGCCGCCGTCCCGGCCGCGCGCCGCACCGCGGGATCGGACAGCGATTCGAGCGCCGACACAAGTGCCGGCGTGTCGCGCGCCGGAAACAGACAGCCGTTCACGCCGTCGATCATCTCCGACGCGCCGCCGATCTCGCTCATCACCATCGGTGCGCCCATCGCCATCGTCTCCAGCGCGGCAAGCGAGAAGGTCTCGACCGCGGTGCTGGTGAGCAAGCCGACATCGAACGCCGCGAGGAACGGCGCGACATCGGCCTGACGCCCGGCGAAGCGCACCGATTCGGTGACGCCCATCGCCACAGCCTGAGTGCGGATGGAGGTGAGCTCGGGTCCGTCGCCGACGAAAAGCAGCCGCGCCATCGTGCCGCGATCGCGAAGCCGGCGCAGCGCTTCCAGCGCTTGGCCATGGTTCTTTTCTGGCCGGAAAGCGGCGCTCATGCCGATGATATAGTCCGTTGGCGCGTAGCCGAGCGACCGACGCTGCGTGTCGCGGAGAATCGCGGCGCGTTCGGGCGAGAAGCGCGCCGCGTCGATGCCGTTGTGGATGACCTCGACGCGCTTCGCGGTGAGGCCGTCGCGCTCCCATCGCCGCCGCTGGTTGCCGCTGACGTAGACCAGCGCCTCGCTCCGCGCGAACAGCGGCTTGGCGAGCCGCATCAGGAAGCGCTGCTTCGCGCCCAGCAGATCGGTGGTGTGATAGATCGCGACGATCGGCGCCTTGGGGCCGCCGAGCGCGCGCGCCAGATGCGCGTAGGTCAGCGGCCGTTCATTGACCGCGACGATAACGTCGGGGCGAAATCCGCGCAGGATACCGGCCAGCCGCCGCATCGCCGCGAGGTCGCCAAGCCCGTTGCCATCGATATTGGCGCGCGGGAGCGCCCCTGCCGCCTCGATCTCGTCGCGCGGCAGCAGGGGCGCCAGCAGGCAGTCGTGGCCCCGCGCCAGCAGCGCCGCCGCCAGCCCGGCGGTGTGGATCTCCGCGCCCCCGGTTTGCAGCGAGTTGAGGACGAAGGCGATACGCACGGACTCAGCTCGCGAACGCGGCGTCGTAGGCGGCGAGCAGCTTGGGCGCCTCGTAGCGCCATTCGAGCTCGGTCTCGACGCGCGCCCGGCCGAGCGCGCCCATCGACGCGCGGCGGGCGGGGTCGTCGATCAGCTCGACGATCTTGTCGCCCAGGTCCTTGGGGTCGTTCTTGGCGGCGTACAGAGACGACCCTTGCGCCGAGAAGCGCCCCTCGGTGAGATCGAACTGAACGATCGGCTTTCCGAGCGCCATATATTCCATGATCTTGTTCATCGTCGAGGCATCGTTCATCGCGTTCGCCACATCCGGATTGACGCACACATCGGCGGTGTTGAGCATCGCCAGCAGCTCCGCGTCGGGAACACGGCCGGTGAAGGTGACGTAGGGCGCGACGCCCATCGTCTCGCTCAGCCGCTTCATCTCCTCGAGCGAGGTGCCGCCGCCGACGACGCCGAACTGGATGTCCTCGCGCTTGAGGTCGAACACGACATGACGCACGGCCTCCAGCAGTAGGTCGATCCCCTCCTGCTTCCCCATCACGCCGACATAGCCGACGAGATGCTTGCGGCCGTTCCTGAGCGCGGGCTCCGGCGGTACGATCTTGAGGCGGTCGAGCTTCGGGCCGGAGCGCACGACGAACACCTTGTCCGGGTCCATGCCGCCGCGCTCGATGGCGATGCGCTTGTAGCTTTCGTTGGTGGCGATCGACACGTCGGCGGCGCGGAAGGTCAGCCGCTCGGCCGCGACCATCAGCTTGTACAGAAAATCGCGCCGGCCGAACTTCGCCTCGTAGAGCTCGGGGTTGATGTCGTGGTGGTCGAAGATGAACTTCTTGCCGAACAGCTTGAAGAGGCCGCCGACGAGAAAGATCAGGTCCGGCGGGTTGCAGGCGTGGATGACGTCGAAGCCGCGCCCGAACGCGATCTTGGTCGCGAGCCACAGCTCCCAGAACAGCGCCGCGCCATATTCGGCGACATAGCCGAGCGCGCCCTCGGCCTCGACCGGCAGCGGGTGGCGGTGAATGTCGATGCCGTCGATCTGCTCGAAACGCTTCTCGTAACCCTTGGCCGCAGGGCAGATGATCGAGACCTCATAGCCGGCTTGCCTGAGCGTCGTCGCCTCCTGCCACACTCGCCGGTCGAACGGCGACGGCAGGTTCTCGACGATGATCAGGACGCGGCGCTTACCAGCAGATGCCATCGTACTGCTTGTCGTCTTCGGGACGGGTCTTGATCCTCACCAGGTCAACGACCTGCTGCCCGGGCGTCAGCCGCTCGACCGCCTGCTGAAACTCGGCGGCGCCGTTGCCGATAACGACGACCTCGGCATGCGCCAGCACCTCGTCGATCGACGAGGCCATGATTCGCGAGATGTGCGGGATGTGGTTGAGAATATAGTCGCGGTTCGCCCCGGTCAGCGCCGCCAGGTTGACGTTGCGATCGTAGAGCCGGAGGTCGTAACCCTTGCCGATCAGCCGCTCGATCAGCTCGACCACCGGGCTTTCGCGGAGGTCGTCGGTGCCCGCCTTAAAGCTGAATCCGAGGACGCCGATCTTCCGCTTTCCCTTGCCCGTCACCATCGCATAGCCGCGCTCGACCTGGAGCGCGTTGCTCGGCAGGATGGCGTTCAGGATCGGCAGGTCGAGGTCGAGCGTCTTCGCCTTGTGCGTCAGCGCGCGGACATCCTTCGGCAGGCACGAGCCGCCGAAAGCGAAGCCGGGCTTCAGGTAATAAGGCGACAGGTTGAGCTTCACGTCCTTGCAGAAGATGTCCATCACCGCGTGGCTGTCGATCTCCAGCGCCTTGCAGACATTGCCGATCTCGTTGGCGAAACCGACCTTCAAGGCGTGCCAGACGTTGTCGACGTACTTCACCGTCTCGGCGACCTCGACGCTCGTCCTCACCATCGGCGCGTCCAGCCCTTCGTAGAGCGAGGCTAGGATGGCGCCGGCGCGGTCGTCGGTCTCGCCGATCACGGTCTTGGGCGGGTTGCGATAGTCGTAAACGGCGGTGCCTTCGCGCAGGAACTCGGGGTTGTTGCAGACGCCAAAGTCGACACCCGCCCTCTTGCCGGAGGCTTCTTCGAGCACCGGGATGATCAGCTCGCGCATCGTGCCGGGTAGCGTCGTCGAGCGGGCGACGACGACGTGAAAGCCGTCTTTGCGTTTAAGCGCCGCGCCAATCTCCTCGCAGACGCGGCGGACGTAGCGGAGATCGAGCGAGCCGTTCATCTGGCTCGGTGTGCCGACGCAGATGAGCGAGATCTCGGTCGCCGCCACCGCCTCGGCGACGTCGCGGGTGGCGCGGAGCTTGCCGGTCTTCACCGCCTCGGCGACGATCTCGCCGATGTCCCTCTCGATGATCGGGGTCTGGCCGCGGTTGATCAGCGCAACCTTGTCGGCATTGGGATCGACGCCGATCACCTCGTGCCCGTCGGCCGCCATGCAGCCGGCTGCGACGACGCCGACGTAGCCCATCCCGAAGACGCTGATCCGCATGTCGCCCCTTTATTCCAAGCGGAGGATCGTCTCGATCTCCGCCGTACCCTCGATTCGCCCGGCCCAGCGCCCGGTCGTTGCGGGCACTTTCACATCGAACGCACGCGATACCCAACCGCCGATCGGCGCCTCGCTGCCGATGAGCAGCGCGGGCGTGAACCCGGGCGCGTCACAGGCGAGTGTTAGCCGCCTGCCATCCACCCGCGCCTCGATGCCGCCCTCCCCGAGCCGCACGTCGCACATTTCGCTGAATTGCCAATATATCTCAATATCGTGTGAAGATCGGCAAACAATCCGGTCGCGCACGCGAAACTCGTTGTCGTGCGCGTTGTAGTGAATTCGGCGTCGGTGTGTCACGGGGTCGGCGAGGCGCCGATAGCCATCATGCTCGCCCTCGAACAGGCCGCCATCGAAGTCGTGCGCGACCAGCTTCGCATCGGCCTTGCGAAGCCACATGAAGGCGCCGCCGATTTCCGACTGGTCCGCGCCATCGACACGGATCGTGTTGTGGGCGCTTGTCCCCCGGAAATAGTCCCTCCACGCCTTTTGTGTGTGATAGGCATAGGTGCCGGGATCGATCAGCCATTCGGCGCCGAACGCCGACAGCGTGAACGACAAGGCGTCGGCATGGCCGTGCGCCGCGATCCCGAGATAGCCGAGCGGACCGCAGTCGATCACCGCCTTGACCTCGTCCTCGCTGCCGAAGCGCGCGCCGAGGAGGTAATAGCCGCCCTCGGGAAACGCCGTCCGTGTTTCGCGCACTGTCGCCTTCGGCAGCTCGATGTTGGGGAAAAGCCAGCGCGTCTTGTCGTCGATCCGTCCGGCCTTGGCCGCGAGGTCGCCACGCCCGAACAGGATCGCGCCCGCCGCCAGCAATGGCCGATAGGGCTCGAAGTCCGGCGACGGATCGAGCCGTACGATCAGCGCATCGTCCGAGTCGCCAATCATTGGCACGTTGCCGCCGCGGTCCATGAAGACGGCGATGAAGTCGCAAAGACGCTCCAGCCGCTTCCAATAGGGCGGCGCGAAATCCATGCCGTTCGCGCGGGCGGCGAGCCCGGCGATCAGCATCATGTCCATCACCTCGTGCTGATAATAGACCGCCTGCTCGCGGTTCACGCCATCGGGCGCGTTCTGGATCAGCGCCTGTTCCTCGAAGCCCTTGGCCGCGACGGCGCGCCAGCGGGCGCTTTCGCTCCACAGCGGCCAGGTCAGCGAGCCGACGAAGAGGCCCAGATACTCACCGAGGAGATGGTTGTTCGCAGACGAGTGCTTCGAAAAATGCCCGGCGATGAAGTGCAGGTGCTGGCGGACCGAGCCGAGCCAGGTTTCGCGAAAGGCTCGGCCCGACTGGCCCTCGAAAAGCGGCGACGCATCCCCGCCGAGCAGGCCCCAGGCAAAGCTCCAGTTCACGAGCCGAATCGAATGCTCCAGCGAACTCGTCCAGTTGGGGCCGAGCGGGTACGGGCAGGCCGCGACCCAGGATTCGACCAGCGTCCGGCAACCTTCGGCGTAGAGCAGGTCGCCGGTCAGCCGGTAGGCTTGCGCCAGCGTCACCAGCTCCAGGTGGCGATTGGGCTCCCACAGGTACTTGATGTCGCCGACGACGCGCTCGTCGCGGTAGTTGAGGGTTTTGCCGAATCCCATCGGGGCATGCGTTCCGGTCTTTGGGTCGGTGTTCCACTCGGGCGGAAAGCCGAGATCGGCATCGAGCGCGAAGACCTTGAAACGGCCCGACAGGATGCGATCCGCCGCCGCGCGGTAGGGCGCCGGATCGATGCCCGCTCCCATGGTTTCGGCGATTGGCCTGCCGCTCGCGCCCTCCGCCGCCTGCGGCCGGGCGCGACCGACGCCGAGCTTCTCAAGTCGCGCGTGCGCGACTTGCTCGACGCGGTAGCCGATCTCGGCGACGCCCATCGTCCGCAGGCGGTTGAGCTTCCAGCGCAGGCCGCTCAACGCGCCGCCTCGCGCCAGATCGCGACGAGCCGGTCGACATAGGGCGCGATGTCGAGGCGTTCGCGATGCACCGCCCGGCCCGCCGCCCCGAGGCGGACGCGGAGCGCAGGGTCCTCGATCAGCCGCTGCAGCGCCGCTGCCAGCCCATCGACATCGCCCGGCTGAACGAGCAGCCCGGTCTCGCCGTCAGTGACGATATCCTCCACCGCGCCGACCGGCGTCGCGACGATCGCGAGGCCCGCCGCCATGCCCTCGATCACCGACATCGGCAAATTCTCGTCGTAGGACGGCAGCACCAGCACATCGGACGCCGCGATCATTGCCGCGACCTCGTCAGGCCCGGCCCATCCCGGCACCGCGATCCGCTCTACCAGCCCGAGCCGCTCGACCGCCGCGCGCGTCTCCCCGATCTCGCCGTCCCCGGCGATGATCGCGCGCCAGCCCGGAAGGTCCTTCAGCTGCCCGAGCGCCGCGACCAGCTCCGGCACCCCCTTGCGCGCGCCGAGGCGTCCGATGAAAAGCAGCCGCGCCGTGCCCGGCTCGCCCTCGACCGGCGGCAGCGTCGGCCGCGGCGTCGCGTTGGGGAGCACGGCGATCTTCGCTCCGGCCGCGCGCGCGCCGACGAACGCCCGCCACACCTCGCCAAGCACCAGCACCCGCGCCGCGCCCTCGAACATTCGCGCGATGGCGCGGTCGGTCTTGGGCGACGCCCCCGCCCAATATTGCCGGAAGCGCGAGCCGTGGAGGTGGATGACGGTCGGGATGCCGAGCAACTCGGCGGCACGCGAGACGATCAGCTTGCGGCGCGTGCTGCCATGGCTCGACAGGTTGATGTGGACGACATCGGGCCGCGTCGCCGCCATCCGCGCGATGAACGCGGCGAGCACCAGCGGCGACAGCAGGATCGAGCCCTTGCCGCGTGTTTCGGCGAAGTCGACGCTGAGGCCGTCGCGCGGGCGTTCGGCCAGAGCGCCGCGCACCGAATCCATGATCCGGTCGATGCCGCCCTTGCCGCCGAGGCCGAGCGGCGTTGCCACCAGCACCTTGAGATCGCCGCCCCGGCGGCGCTCAGCCATTCACGCGCCTTTCGATGGCGTCCCAGATCAGCCCCGCCGTGTCGGTGCCGTTGAAACGGTCGATCGCGACGATGCCGGTGGGCGAAGTTACGTTGATCTCGGTCAGCCATTCGCCGCCGATCACGTCGATGCCGACGAACAGCAGCCCGCGCTTTTTCAGTTCCGGCCCGAGCACTTCGCAGATTTCGCGCTCGCGCGCCGTCAGTTCGGTCTTCACCGCCGAGCCGCCGACCGCGAGGTTGGAGCGGATCTCGCCCTCGCCGGGCAGCCGGTTGATCGCCCCCGCGATCTCGCCGTCGACGAGCACGATGCGCTTGTCGCCCTCCGCCACCGCGGGGAGGAACGCCTGGATCATATGCGGCTCACGCCAGGTCTGGTTGAACACCTCGATCAGCGCCGACAGGTTGGCGCCATCGCGGCCGACCTTGAAGATCGCCTTGCCGCCGTTGCCGTGCAGCGGCTTGACGACGATTTCGCCGTGGGTGGCGAGGAACGCCTTCGCCTCCTCCAGCGAGCGCGTCACCAAGGTCGGCGGCATGAATTGGGCGTAGTCGAGGACGAACACCTTCTCGGGCGCGTTGCGGACGCTCGAGGGGTCGTTGACCACCAGGGTCTTGCCGGAAATCCGCTCCAGCAGATGCGTCGCGGTGATGTAGCCGAGGTCGAAGGGCGGGTCCTGCCGCATCAGCACGACATCGGCGTCCTCGCCGAGATCGAGCCTCACCGGATCGCCAAGCGTGAAATGGTCGCCCGCGACGCGCCGCACCGTCACCGGATGCGCCTTGGTCCAGAGCCGCCCGTCCGACCAGCTCAGGTCCTCGGCTGCGTAGTGGAACAGCGAATGCTCGCGCGCCTGCGCCGAGAGCATCAGAGCGAACGTCGAGTCCCCCGCGATGCCGATCGTCTCAAGCGGGTCCATCTGGACCGCGACGCGCAAACCCATCTCCACCTCCTAAACCAAGCCCCAATGCCGCTCATCCCGAGCGAAGTCGAGGGACGCACGGACAGGCCATGCGTCCCTCGACCTCGCTCGGGATGAGCGGATCAGAAATAGCAATAAGAGGCTCAGTTCGTCGAGCGGGCCAGCGCGTCGAGCGCAGCGCGGATGCGGCCCCGGATGACATTGTCGCGCGTCGTCTCGAGCATCGCCCCCAAGGACGCCCGCGCCGCGCCGGCCTTGCCGAGCAACTGTTCGATCCGGGCCCGCTCCCACCACAACGCCGTATAGGCGGGCGCGAAGGCGGTCATCCGCTCGTGAAGCTCCAGCGCGCGGTCGAGGTCGCCGTTGCGCCGTGCGCGGGTCGCCTGGTTCGACAGCAGCCGGACGAGCGCCGAGCGGTTCGAGAGCGGCACGAAATGCGCGGGCTCAGGCACGACATGGCTGCCGAGCATGCGCGCGATCAGCCGCGCCACAGCGCGGTCGTCGAGCACCGCGCCGCCCGCGAACGGATCCTGCACCACCGACGACGGCTCGGAGCCGACGCGGACGAGGACATGGCCCGGCGTGTTGAGCGGGTGCGCCTCCCAGCCGACGCGGCGGGCGAGCGCGACGTAGAGGATCGACAGCGCGACCGGCAGGCCCTGGCCGCGGTCCATCACCGAGATCAGGTCGGCGTTCGCGGGATCGTCGTAATTCTCATGGTCGCCATGGAAGCCGTGGTCGTCTGAAATAACGTCGGCGAGCAGCTCGGCGCGGTCGCGCGCGCCGGCGAGCCGACTGCCGCGCGCGAAGATCTCGGCGGCCATCGTGCCCAAGCGTTCGACATAGGGCGCGAGATCGACTTGCGGGCTGTCGAGCGAGGCCAGGGCCAGCGCCGCTTCGTCGAGCAGGATCGCCTCGTCGTCGAGCAATCCGAGCAGCGCAACCGCCTCGTTCATGGGTCACTCTCCGAACCACGCGCCTTCGATGTGGACCGGCCACGCCATTGGCGAGACCAGCACCGCGTCGATGCGCGCACCTGTGCATCGAGAGCCGAAACGCGCGAGAAGCAGGTTGGACGCACGCGAAATGCGCCGCGCCGAAAAAGCGCTGACCGCGTGTCCCGCCGACCACTTGTCGGGACGTGCCTTGACCTCGACGAAGGCCAGCGTACGGCCCCGCCGTACGACGAGATCGATCTCGCCGACGGGGGTGCGGACTCGGCGCGCGAGAACACGGTAGCCCTTCAGCCGCAGCCACCATGCCGCGATGGTCTCGGCGCGCCGGCCGGCGCGCTCTGCGGCTTGGCGGCTCATCCCCTCCCCCGCCCAACCCACCTCCGTTCGTGGTGAGCCTGTCGAACCACGTGGCGCCCTCCGACGGCGTAGCGACCACGTCCTTCGACAAGCTCAGGACGAACGGGGAGGGTGGCGCGGCTAGTCATCCCGCAGCGCCAGCGCCCGCGCGTAAACCTGCTTGCGCGGCAGCTTGAGCGCTTCCGCGACGTCGGCGACCGCCGCCTTGAGCGATCCCGCCGCCATAGCCGTGGTCAGCGCCGCGTCGAGATCGTCGGCGCTCGCCGCTTCCGGCTCGCCAGGCGGGCCGACAACGATGACGATCTCGCCCTTCGGCCCGGCCTCGGCATAGCGCGCGGCGAGGGTGCCGAGCGTGCCGTTGACGCACTCCTCGAACCGCTTGCTGATCTCGCGCGCCACCGCCGCCGGGCGGTCGCCGAGCCGGGCGGCAAGCGCCGCGAGCGTCGCGCCGAGGCGGTGACCCGATTCGTAGAACACCAACGTCGCGCGGAGCGCCGCGACCTCGTCGATCGCCTCGTCGCGGGCGTGCGTCTTCGACGGCAGGAAGCCCGCGAACAGGAAGCGGTCGGTTGGGAGGCCCGCGAGCGTCAGCGCCGCCACCGCCGCGCAAGGGCCGGGCAACGTCGTCACCATCACGCCCGCCGCACGCGCGTCGCGCACCAACTTGTAGCCGGGATCGGAGATCAGCGGTGTCCCGGCGTCCGACACCAAAGCGATCGCTTCCGATCCCATTCGTGCGACAAGACCTGGCCGCGCGGCGTCGGCGTTATGATCGTGATAAGGCGTCATCGGCCGCTTGACGCCGAGGTGGCGCAACAATTTGGCGGTCACCCGCGTATCCTCCGCCGCGATCAGGTCGGCGCGGCTCAGCACGTCGGCGGCGCGCGCCGTCAGGTCGCCGAGATTGCCGATCGGCGTCGCGACGATGTAGAGGCCGGGCGCAAGGCGGGCTTCGATCGCTGTAGGGAGGACCATGTGGGCATCATGAGCGACGGCGGGGCCTTTCGGCAACGCCCGATGCGCGGGCTGGCGACGGCAATGATGCTGGCGCTCGCCGCCTGCTCGGGAACCGCGCGCGTCAAGCAGGCGCCGCCGCCGCCCAGGGCGGCCGAGGCCGCGCCGGCCGTCGAGATGCCGGCCGCCGCGCCCGAAGCGGGTCCGCCGCAGAACAAGGTCGCGCTGCTCGTGCCGATGACCGGCGCCAATGCCGCGGTCGGCCAGTCGATCGCCAACGCCGCCAACCTCGCGCTGCTCGATTCGAACGACCGGCGCATCAAGCTCTCGGTCTACGACACCGCCAGCGGCGCGTCGGGCGCCGCGGCGCGCGCCATCGCCGAGGGCAACAGGCTGTTCCTGGGGCCGCTGCTTGCCCCCGACGTCCGCGCCGTATCGGGCGCGGCGCAGGCGGCCGGCGTGCCGATCGTCAGCTTTTCGAACGACGCCACCGTCGCGGGCGGCGGCACCTATGTCATGGGCTTCCAGACCGGCCAGTCGATCGCCCGCGTCGTCGCTTATGCACGTGGTCGCGGCGTCGGCGCCTTCGCGGCGCTCGTGCCCGCAGGCGCCTACGGCCAGCGCGCCTCGGCGGCGTTCATGAAGGCGGTGCAGTCGTCGGGCGGCAAGGTGACAGCGATCGAGACCTTCCCGCGCGACCGCGCCAAGCTCGGCGCCGCCGTCCGCCGCGTGACGGGCTACGAGGCCCGGGTGGCACGCGCCGCGCAGGCCGGGATGGTCCGCCCCGACGGCACCGTCGCGCCGGTCCAGCAGCGGCTGGGCGCGGTGACCTTCCAGGCTCTGCTGATCGCCGATTCGGGCGCGGTCGCCGGCGCCTTCGCCCCGGCCTTGCAGCAATATGGCGCGGGGCCCGGCCAGGTCCGCCTCCTCGGCCCCGAGCTGTGGAACAGCGAGCCCGGCGTCACCCGCAACCCGGCGCTCAAAGGCGCATGGTTCGCCAGCGTCCCCGACGAGCGCTTCAAGCAGCTGTCGGCGCGCTACCGCGCGCGCTTCGGCGGTCCCCCGTCGAGACTCGCCAGCCTCGGCTACGACGCGGTGCTGCTGGTCAACTCGCTCGCCGGCAAATGGGAGATCGGCGAGCCCTTCCCCCGCGCCGCGCTCGACGACCGCGACGGCTTCGCCGGAATCGACGGCATCTTCCGCTTCCGCGCCGGAGTCGCGGAGCGTGGCCTCGCGGTGCAGCAGGTCGGCAGCGGCGGCTTCATCACGGTTTCGGCGGCACCGGGGGCGTTCCGCTAGACGTCGGAAAACGATCAGGCCGCGAGCTTCGCCAAGATCGCGTCGAGGAGCGGGCGGCCAGCCGCCGTCGTGCGAATTCCCTGCGAATCAGATTCGATCAGACCGAGCCCAACCAACTCATCGCGCGCCCACGACTTGATCGCCGCTTCGAGCGGCAACCCCGTCCGCGCCTCGAATATCGCGCGGTCGATCCCTTCGCGCAGCCTAAGGCCCATCATCAGCGCCTCTTCCGCCCGTGTCGCGGGATCGAGCGGGGTCGTCTCGACGATGCCCTGCCCGCCCGCTTCCACCGCCGCGATCCAGTTCTCCGGCTTCTTGTGCCGCACGGTCGCGACGCCGCCCCGCCGCCCGTGCGCGCCGGGGCCGACGCCGATATGGTCAGCATAGGTCCAGTAGGCGAGATTGTGCCGGCTCTCGGCGCCGGGCCGGGCGTGGTTCGAGGTTTCGTAGGCGGGGAGGCCCGCCGCCTCCATCAGCGCCTGCGTTATCGCGAACAGGTCGGCGGCGATGTCCTCGTGCGGCATCGGCAGCTCGCCCCTGGCGTGGAGCGTCGCGAAGCGCGTGCCGGCCTCGATCGTCAGTTGGTAGAGCGACAGATGCTCGGTGCCGAAGCCGAGCGCGCGCGTGAGCTCGGCGCGCCAGCTGTCGAGCGACTGGCCGGGGCGCGTGTAGATCAGGTCGAAGCTCACCCGCCCGAAATTGGCGAGCGCGACGTCGAGCGCCTTGAGGCCCGTCGCGAGATCATGCGGACGGCCGAGAAATCTCAGGGCGGTATCATCAAGCGCCTGCAACCCGAGCGAGACGCGGTTGACTCCAGCCGCCGCGAACCCTGCGAAACGCGCTGCCTCGACGCTGGTCGGGTTGGCCTCAAGCGTCACCTCGGCGTCGCCGTCGATCGCCCACAGCTTCGCCACCTCGTCGATCACCGCGCCGACGGTCCCGGCGCTCATCAGCGACGGCGTGCCGCCGCCGAAGAAGATGCTGCCGACCCTGGCGCCGCGCGTGACCTCGGCCTCATGCCGCAGGTCGGTGAGCAGCGCATCGCGCCACGCCGCCTCGTCGATCGTCTCGCGGACATGGCTGTTGAAGTCGCAATAGGGGCATTTGGAGACGCAGAACGGCCAATGGACGTAGACGGCGAGCTGACCCCCTCTCCCGCCTGCGGGAGAGGGTTGGGGTGAGGGGCGAAGCGCGTCAGCGCGAGCAGCGCCGGAGTCAGCAGTTTCCCTCACCCCGCTCGCCTGCCAGCGAGTCGCCCTCTCCCGCAAGCGGGCGAGGGAGTTAAAGGCATGCCGCCACCAATTTCTCGAACGCTTTCGCACGGTGGCTGATCGCGTGCTTCTCGCTCGGCTCCATCTCACCGAAGGTGCGGTCATGGCCTACCGGCACGAACACCGGATCGTAGCCGAAGCCCTTGTCCCCGCGCGGCGGCCAGACGAGGTGGCCCGCGACGCGGCCCTCGAACACTTCCGGGTGGCCGTCGGGCCAGACCAGCGCCAGCGTGCAGACGAAGGCGGCGGAGCGGTCCGTGGCGTCGCCCAGCGCCGCTTCGACCTTCTCCATGGCCATCATCCAGTCGCGCGTGCCGTCAGGCTTTGTCGCCCAGTCGGCGGTATAGACTCCCGGCTCGCCGCCGAGCGCCGTCACTTCGAGCCCGCTGTCGTCGCTCAGCGCCACCATGCCCGAGCCTTCGGACGAGGCGCGCGCCTTCAGCAGCGCGTTGCCGGCGAAATTGTCCTCGGTCTCTTCGGGCTCGGGCAGGCCGATGTCGCCCGCCGCGACCGGCTCCATGCCGTAAGGCCCGAGCAGCGCCGCGATCTCGCGCACCTTGCCCGCATTGTGCGTCGCCAGCACCAGCGGGCCGGGAAACAGCTTGCGCGCCGTCACCTGCCGACAGCCGCCGCCTGATGCCTGAAAATGTCGCCGCAGCCGATCCGCGCGAGGCGCAGCATGCGAAGCAGGCCTTCCTCATCATAGGTCGCGCCCTCGGCGGTCGCCTGCACCTCGACGATTCCGCCGCCCTCGGTCATCACGAAATTGGCGTCGGTCTCGGCCGCCGAATCCTCGGGATAGTCGAGGTCCAGCACCGCATTGCCCTCGTAGAAGCCGCATGACACCGCACCGACCTTGGCGGTGATCGGATCGACGGTCAGGCCGTTCTTCGCCATGATAGTGTCGACCGCGAGGCGAAGCGCGACCCAAGCACCCGAGATCGACGCGGTGCGCGTGCCGCCGTCGGCCTGCAATACGTCGCAATCGAGAGTGATCTGGCGCTCGCCGAGCAGCTTCAGATCGGTGACGGCGCGAAGGCTGCGCCCGATCAGCCTCTGGATTTCCTGGGTGCGCCCCGACTGCTTGCCTTTCGCCGCCTCGCGGTTGCCACGTGTGTGCGTGGCGCGGGGAAGCATGCCGTATTCGGCGGTGACCCAGCCCTTGCCCTGGCCGCGAAGCCACGGCGGCAGCCGCTCCTCGACGCTCGCGGTCACCAGCACATGGGTGTCGCCGAACTTGACGAGGCACGAGCCCTCGGCGTGGCGCGAGAAGCCGGGAATCATCTCGATGGTGCGCATCTGGTCGGGCGCGCGGCCGGATGGGCGCATGGTCGTCTCCATTGATAAGAAGCGCGCGGTTTAGCCCTGCGGTTGAGACGCGGCCAGCCTTTTCCTACATAGTCGCCCACGATGCAGCCGCTCACCATCGCCGAGCTCAACGACCGCGCGCGGACCATCTTCCGCGAGATCGTCGAGTCGTACCTCGGCTCGGGCGCCCCTGTCGGGTCGCGCACGCTGGCGAAGCTCGGCAGCCTTGGCCTTTCCCCTGCCTCGATCCGCAACGTCATGCAGGATCTGGAGGAGCTTGGCCTGCTCGCCAGCCCCCACGCCTCAGCCGGGCGGATGCCGACCGACATGGGCCTGCGCATGTTCGTCGACGGGATGATGCAGACGAGCGAGCCGACGCTCGACGAGCGGACGGCGATCGAGGGCCAGACCAGTCATCGCGGCAGCGGGATCGAGGACGTGCTGGCCCGCACCACCGCAGTGCTCTCGGGCCTTTCCAACTGCGCCGCGATCGTGCTGGCGCCCAAGGCCGAGCCGCTCATCCGCCAGATCGCCTTCGTGCCCCTCTCGGCCACACAGGCGCTCGCGGTGCTGGTCGGCGCCGACGGCTCGGTCGAGAACCGCGTCATCGACCTGCCGTCGGGGATCCCGCCCGCCGCGCTGACCCAGGCCGCCAACTACATGAACGCGCGGCTGACCGGCCTGACTCTCGGCCAAGCCTCGCAGCGGATGCGCGACGAGGTCGATGCCGACCGCGCTGCGATCGAGGGGCTCGCGCGCGGCGTCGTCGAGCGCGGCCTCGCGGTCTGGTCGTCGGACGGCGACCAGCGGCCGGTGCTGATCGTCCGTGGCCAGGCCCATCTCCTCGACGACACGCTCGACATCGAGCGTGTCCGTTCGCTTCTCTCCGATCTCGACGGCAAGGAGGAGCTGATCCGCGTCCTCGACCTCGCCCGCGAAGGGCAGGGCATGAAGATTTTCATCGGCTCCGAAAACAAGCTGTTCTCTCTTTCGGGTTCGAGCGTTATCGCCGCGCCCTATCGCGGCGCCGGCGACCGGGTGGTCGGCGTCGTCGGGGTCATCGGGCCGACGCGGTTGAACTATGCCCGCATCGTCCCGATGGTAGATTATACCGCCAACGCATTGAGCAGATTGATCGCATGACCGAAGAATTCGAAGACACAATCCCCGAAGACGACACCCCGGCCGAGACGCCCGACGTCGAGCAGCAGCTCGCAGCCAAGGACGCCGAGATCGCGGAGCTGAAGGACCGCCTGCTGCGCGCCGCCGCCGAGACCGAGAACACAAGGCGCCGACTGGAGCGCGACAAGCAGGACGCCACCGCCTACGCGACGACCAGCTTCGCTCGCGACCTGCTCGGCGTCGCCGACAACCTCCGCCGCGCGCTCGAGCATCTCCCGGCCTCGGTCCGCGAGGACGAGGCGGTCAAGACGATCGTCACCGGCGTCGAGATGACCGAGAAGGAACTGGCGTCCGTCCTGACCCGCCATGGCGTCACGCGCATCGAGGCGATCGGCCAACGGCTCGACCCCAACAAGCATCAGGCGATGCTCGAGGTCGAACACGAATCGGAGCCCGGCACCATCCTGCAGGAGCTGCAGGCCGGCTACACGATCAAGGACAGGCTGCTTCGCCCGTCGCTCGTTAGCGTCGCGAAGGCGAAGGGCTGAGCCTAGCGTCCGTTCGGCGAGTAGGCGAAGCCGCTCGTCATGTCGCGCTGCGCCTGCTGCTGGTCGGTTCGCGTGGCGTTCCATTCGGCGAGCGTCATGCAGACCTTGACCTGCGCCAGGCGGGTGCCGAGCTTGGGCTTGCTCTTGCACTTGATTTTGTTGGCACCGGCCTCGCCCTTGGCGACAGTGGTGACCTGCGGCGCGGCGGCGGTGACCGCGGCGGTCTGAATGGCCCCGCCGTCGGAAGCGGCCATCATCGTCAAGAGCAGCGAAATCATGAGCATTCCCTCCCGCCGTCAGCAGCGCCGGTATATCAGGAGCGGAAGCCTCCGTCGATATTCGGAGCAGCGATGCTGAACGGCAGCAGCGCGGCGTAAGTGCTCGCATCGGGCGCGCCCTCCACGTGACCGCCTTCGCGAAGCACATAGGCGTGGCGGACGATCTCCGCCTGCTGCTCGATGCCGTAGGCGGCGAACGGCTTGCCAGGCGTCAGCGGCAAATAGCGGTAGCGCGCCAGCGGCGGGCGCTTGAGGGTGAGGTTCACGCCGCGCTGGTGCTGCCAGACGTGCGTCAGCTCATGGACGATGAACGCCCGGAGGCCCAGCGATTCACGCGAAAAGTCCTCGCGCCAGTCCGGGCTTTCGGGGTGGAACCACAGCGCGCCACTGGGCGCCATCACGACGCGCCTCGGCTGCAGCCACCACCATTTGCGGCGGTGGAAGCGCACCCGCGTCACGTCGATCTCGCCACCGAACACCGAGGTGACCAAGGCGATCTCGCCGAACGTCAGGCCTCTGCTAGCGCCCTTGCGTGTCATCTCCGCTTATACGCACGAAGGGCGCGGAATAGGCCGTCTTGCCGACGATCAGCGCCGCGACGAGCAGCACCAGCGCGGCGATGCACGCGGCGATGCCGAGCCGGCGCGCCCTTGTGGTCTGGTCCCTCATGATGGCCCGGGCTTAACGAACGGATCGGGGCGGCGTCCATGCGGCAAGGTGGGGTGCGACACTTGCACCCCCCCGGCAGCTTTCCTACATCCCCCTCGTCGCCGAGCGGCGCGCTTCACCGGAGGCGCCGCGAGGCTCGGAAGCTATTCAGGTCCAAGAGGAATTAAACAGACATGGCGAAAGTCATCGGCATCGATCTCGGCACCACCAACTCGTGCGTCGCCGTCATGGAAGGCTCCACCCCCAAGGTTATCGAGAATGCGGAGGGCGCGCGCACGACGCCGTCGATGGTCGCATTCGCCAAGGACGGCGAGCGTCTCGTCGGCCAGCCGGCCAAGCGCCAGGCGGTGACCAACCCCGGCGACACGATCTTCGCGGTGAAGCGCCTGATCGGCCGCCGCTTCGACGACCCGCTGACCAAGAAAGACATGGAGCTCGTCCCCTACAAGATCGCCAAGGGCGGCAACGGCGACGCCTGGGTGTCGGCCGGCGGCAAGGATTACAGCCCGTCCGAGATTTCGGCCTTTATCCTGCAGAAGATGAAGGAAACCGCCGAATCGTACCTCGGCGAGACCGTCACGCAGGCGGTGATCACCGTCCCCGCCTATTTCAACGACGCGCAGCGCCAGGCGACCAAGGACGCAGGCAAGATCGCCGGCCTTGAGGTCCTGCGCATCATCAACGAGCCGACCGCCGCGGCCCTTGCCTATGGCATGGACAAGCAGGACGGCAAGACGATCGCGGTCTACGACTTGGGCGGCGGCACCTTCGACGTGTCGGTGCTCGAGCTCGGCGACGGCGTGTTCGAGGTCAAGTCGACCAACGGCGACACCTTCCTTGGCGGCGAGGACTTCGATGCCAAGATCGTCGAATATCTCGCCGACGCCTTCAAGAAGGCCGAAGGCATTGATCTCCGCGGCGACCGGCTGGCGCTCCAGCGCCTGAAGGAAGCCGCCGAGAAGGCGAAGATCGAGCTGTCGTCGGCGCAGACGACCGAGGTCAACCTGCCCTTCATCACCGCCGACGCGACGGGCCCCAAGCACCTGGTCAAGGCGATCAGCCGCGCCGATCTCGAGAGCCTCGTCGAGGACCTGATCAAGCGGACGCTCGAGCCGTGCAAGAAGGCGCTTGCCGACGCCGGCCTCAAGACCGGCGACATTGCCGAGGTGGTCCTCGTCGGCGGCATGACGCGCATGCCGCGCGTCCGCGAGGTGGTGAAGCAGTTCTTCGGCAAGGACCCGAACACCGGCGTCAACCCCGACGAGGTCGTAGCGCTCGGCGCCGCCATCCAGGCCGGCGTGCTGCAGGGCGACGTCAAGGACGTGCTGCTGCTCGACGTGACCCCGCTGTCGCTCGGCATCGAGACGCTGGGCGGCGTGTTCACCCGGATGATCGACCGCAACACGACGATCCCGACCAAGAAGGCGCAGACCTATTCGACCGCCGACGACAACCAGGGCGCGGTGACGATCCGCGTCTTCCAGGGCGAGCGCGAGATGGCGGCGGACAACAAGCTGCTCGGCCAGTTCGACCTGGTCGGCATCCCGCCGGCGCCGCGCGGCGTGCCGCAGATCGAGGTCACGTTCGACATCGACGCCAACGGCCTGGTCAATGTCAGCGCCAAGGACAAGGGGACCGGCAAGGAGCAGCAGATCCGTATCCAGGCCTCGGGCGGCCTGTCGGACGCCGACATCGAGAAGATGGTCAAGGACGCCGAGCAGTTCGCCGACGAGGACAAGAAGCGCCGTGCCGCGGCCGAGGCGAAGAACCAGGCCGAAAGCCTCGTCCATTCGACCGAGAGCCAGCTGAAGGAGCATGGCGACAAGGTCGACGCGGCGCTGAAGGGCCAGATCGAGAGCGCGGTCGCCGACTTGAAGACCGCGATCGAGGGCGGCGACGCCGACGCGATGACCGCCAAGACCCAGGCGCTGGCGCAGGTCTCGATGCAGCTCGGCGAGGCGATCTACAAGGCGGAGGCGGCGACCGCCGAAGCTGCGTCGCCCGGCGCCGAGACCGCCTCCAACGAGGACGTCGTCGACGCCGAATTCTCGGAAGTGAACGAGGACGACAAGAAGTAAGTGATGCGGGCGGGGCTGGTCATGTCGGTCACGACGGGCCGGTCCCGCCCGTTTTTTATGCGTGAAGGTGCGGGGGCACGATGAGCGTCGACATCGACTATTACGAGCTGCTGGAGTGCGAGCGCGGCGCCGACGACAAGGCGCTAAAGAGCAGCTACCGCCGCCTCGCCATGCAATGGCATCCCGACCGCAACCCCGGCGACGCCGAGGCCGAGGCGCGCTTCAAGGCGATCTCCGAGGCCTATGACTGCCTGAAAGACCCGCAGAAGCGCGCCGCCTACGACCGCTACGGCAAGGCCGCCTTCCAGCAGGGCGGCGGCGGCCCGAGCGCCAGCGACTTCGGCGGTTTCTCCGACATCTTCGAAGGCATCTTCGGCGATTTCATGGGCGGCGGCGGCCGTGGCCGCCAGGCCGCCAACCGCGGCAGCGACCTGCGCTACGACCTTGAGCTGAGCCTCGAGGAAGCCTTCACCGGCAAGCCGGTGTCGATCGAGATCGACGTCTCGGCGAAATGCGAGCCGTGCGGCGGATCGGGCGCCAAGCCCGGCACCTCGGCGCGCGCCTGCAACACCTGCGGCGGCGCCGGACAGGTGCGCGCCCAGCAGGGCCTGTTCATCGTCCAGCGCGCCTGCCCGACCTGCCGCGGCGCGGGGCGGATCATCGCCGAGCCGTGCGACGCCTGCCACGGCGCGGGCCGCGTCGAGAAGCGCAAGTCCCTGAAGGTCGACGTGCCGCGCGGCGTCGACGATGGCACCCGCATTCGCGTCTCCGGCGAAGGCGAGGCCGGCCCGTTCGGCGGCCCGCCGGGCGACCTCTACATCTTCGTCGCCATTCGCCCGCATGCGGTGTGGAAGCGCGAGGGCACGACGCTGTTCGCTCAGGTGCCGGTCTCCTTCACCACCGCCGCCCTCGGCGGGACGATCGAGGTCCCGTGCCTCGACGGCAAGCCCGCGACGATCAAGGTGCCGAGCGGCACGCAGAGCGGCGGCCACGTCCGGGTGCGCGGGCGCGGCATGCCGGTGCTCAACGGCTATGGCGCGGGCGATGTCGTCGTCCAGCTCGACCTCGAGACCCCGGTCAAGCTCGGCAAGCGCCAGCGCGAATTGCTTGAGGAGCTGCAGGCGCTCGAGACCCGTGACAGCTGCCCCAAGTCGACCGGATTCTTCGCCAAGCTCAAGGGCGCATGGGAAGATTTGACCGAGTAGAGCGGTAGAGAATCCTAATATAGGTTTATAATAGTCTGATTAATCCATGTTCGTTGTAATCCGTAGAACATGGATTAAATTACAGTCATCGCCAATCGCGTATCCGGGTTTTGGCGACTGAGAGTAGCGATCACGCTCCCGCCCTGGCTGGAGACGCGTGATGGCGGCGGAAAACCCCGTAATCGATAAATTGGTCAAGCGGCTGAACTCGCGAGCCCGGCTCGCCGTTGGCGATCGCGAGGCGCTCGCCAAAGTGCCCGTGACCATCGCCAAATTCGATCCCGCCGCCTATCTCGTCCGCGAGGGGGAGATGGCGCGGCGCTGCATCTTCATGATGTCGGGCTTCGCCTTTCGCCAGAAGGTCACCAGCGAGGGCGCGCGGCAAATCCTGTCGCTTCACATGACCGGCGACTTCGTCGATCTGCAGAACCTGTTCCTCAAGATTTCCGACCATAATGTGCAGGCGCTGACGCGCTGCGAGGTTGCGATGTTCGATGCGAAGGCGCTGCAGGACGTGGCGCTCACCCATCCGGCGATCGGCCGGGCGATGTGGATCGATGCCCTGATCGACGCCTCGGTCTACCGCGAATGGATCGTCAACGTCGGCCGGCGCGACGCCCGCGCCCGCATCGCGCACATCCTCTGCGAATTCTCGCTCCGCATGGAGGCGGCGGGTGTCTCGAAGGATCACAGCTATGATCTGCCGATGACGCAGGAGCAGCTCGCCGACGCGGTCGGCCTGACCTCGGTACACGTCAACCGGACGCTGCGCTCGCTGATGGCCGACGGCCTGATCGATCGCGACAAGCGCCGCCTTAGAATCGGCGACTGGGACCGCCTGCGGAGCGTCGGCGACTTCACCGCGCGCTACCTCCACCTCGACCAGGGCGGCCCCGACGCGGTCTAGCGCCGGTCCATCGCGGGCTGCTACCCTTGGCGCCGTGGCGCTCGACCAAAAGCTCTCCGACTGGCAGGCCGCCGGCCTGATCGACACGGCGACGGCCCAAGCGATCGCCGCGCACGAGGCGGCCGAGGCGAGGCCGCTGGCGCGCTGGGCGGCGGTGGCGATCGGGCTCCTAGCGCTGGCGCTCGGCGGGTCGCTGCTCGTCGCCGCGAACTGGGACGTCATCCCCGCCGCCTTGAAGCTCGCCGTTCACGGCGCGGCGACGATCGCCGCCGCCGCCGTCGCGTGGTTCGCCGAACGGCGGCCCCGGTTGCGCGAGGCGGCGCTGTTCCTGCTGGGCGGCCTCGTTGTCGCCGGCGTCTCGCTGCAGGACCAGATCTACCAAATCCCCCAGCCGGTCTGGAGCCTGCTCGGGCTGTCGGCGCTGCTCGTCGCCCCGGCGATCCTGCTCGCCGGGGCGACCCGACTCACCGCGATCGGCTGGGGCCTGCAGCTCGCCGTCGCCGCCGTCGCCTATGTCGGTGACATGCCGCGCGACATGAGCGCCGCGACCATCCTCGCCGGCAACCTCCCAGCCGCGCTGCCGCCGGCGCTGATCCTGCTTTCGCTGCTGATGCCGCCCGAGCGCCGGCAATTCGCGCTCGGGCTCCGCGACACCGGCCTCGCGCTGCTCCTCGCGGGCGCGAGCCTCGCGCACTTCGGCTGGGCGGTCGCCGTCCCGGCGCGCGACGCCGCCGCGATGGCGACGCGGCTGCCGCTGGCCCTGGGCGTCTCGCTCGTCTCGATTCTCCTCGCGAAGCGAAGTCCGGTACTGCGCGCCGCGCTGGGGGCCGCCGCCATCGCGGTGCCGCTCGCCATCGCCATCCCGCATGGCGACGCGCTGGGACCCCGGCTGTTCGGCGCCTTCGCCTTTCTGGGGCTGTGGGCGGTGGTCGCCCGCGCCGCCAGCGCGGAGGGCTGGCGGGCCCTGTTCGGAATCGCGGTCGCCGCGATCGCGCTGCGGCTGTTCGTCATCTACTTCGAGCTGTTCGGCTCGCTCGCCTCGACGGGCATCGGCCTCGTCGCGGGCGGGGCGCTGCTCGTCGGGCTGGCGCTGGCGTGGGACCGCGTCGTCCGGAAGACGCGCGCATGAGGCGCATCGCCCTCGCCGCCGCGCTGCTGCTGCCGATTGCCTGTCTGGCGCTGGGAGTCGTGGGCGCTGAACGAGGCGCACGCGGCGCCACCGTCTGGCGCATCCCGGTCAGCGGCTATGACCCGCGCGACCCGGTGCGCGGCCATTTCGTGCGCTTCCGCTACGACTGGCAGGTGCGCGGCCGGGCGCACCTCTGCCGAGACGCCGTTGCGTGCGCGCTATGCCTGGAGGACGACGGTCGCGCCGTCTCGGTCGTTCCAGCGAAGGCGCGATGCGCGGCGCGAATCGACCCGGCGGTCAGCCGTCTCGCGCTCCGCTACGCCCCCGAATTCGCCGCGACGCCGCTGTTCGCCGGCGCGCAGATCTACGTTTCCGAAGCCAGCGCGCCGCGCCTGACCGCGCTGCTGCGCGACCATCCGGCGGTCATCGTCGCGCGCCTGACGCGGAACGGCCGGCTGATCCCCGACCGGCTGGAAGCCGCGCCCTAGATGCGCTTGCTCAAGCCGATCGCCACCCGGCAGAGCGCGCGGATGCCGCCGGCCAGCAGCGGATAGCCCGGAACCTCTTCGGCCTGGTGCGCGATGGCGGTGTCGCGATGCTCGATCTCGTCCGCCTGGAAATCGGCGACCGTCGCCGCCAGCTCGGGATCGCCGCCATCGGACAGCGCGTCTCGCTGCTCCGAATAATGGCGGTCGATCTCGGTCTCGACCGCCGCGGTGCACGCCATCGCGGCGCGCGGCCCCATCAGCGCGGTGACCGCGCCGAGCGCGAAGCCGCCGACGTGCCACAGCGGCTGGAGCAAGGTCGGCCGCACCCGCCGTTCAGAGACCATCGTGTCGAACGCCGACAGGTGGCGCTTCTCCTGCGCCGCCATCCGCGCGATCTCTCGCGCATAGGGGTGCCGGTTGCCCATCACCGCGAGCTGCCCGGCATAGATCCGCGCCGCGCCATATTCGCCGGCTTGATCGACGCGCAGCATCGACTTGGTGTCGAGCGTCCTGTCGCCCGGAAGCCGCCCTAGCGGCGCGCCGTCAACCATAGCACCGCCCCTCCGATCAGCCCCGAAAATAGCAAATTCCAGCCCGCCAGAGACAGGCCGAGAAATGAGAAGGGGATCGCGTCGCAGCGCACCACCGGCGCGGCGAGGATGTTCTTCAGCATGTCGGCGCCGCTCGTCAGGTTGGCGGTGCAGGCGGTCGGCCCCTGCCACCATTTCTGCTCGACCCCGACATGGTAGAGCGCGATCCCCGCGCTCACCAGCACGACGAGCGCCGCGAGCATCACCAGCGGCCGCCGTGCGCTCTTCACGCACAACGCGAACAGCCCAAGCACGATCGCGGCGAAGTGCGGCCAGCGTTGCCAGATGCACATCTCGCACGGCGGCAGATTGTGGAAATGCTGGAGGTAGAGCGCGCCGCCGAGGAGCAGCGTCGGCCCGACCAGCACGAGGCTGTGGGCGAGGGGAAGCCTGCGTTCCATGAGCCTGCGATTACGCCGCGAGAGGCAGCAATGCCAGCAGCTTGACGTCGATCGCGCAGCCCTCAGCGCGCTTTGCAGCGATGAAGGCGGCGAGCGCATCCAGCTTCACCACGTGCACCTCGATCCGCTCATGGGCGTCGACCCCGCCGCCCGGGCCGATCCGCGACAGCCCCGTTGCCTTGAACAGCCGGAAGCCTTCCGCGCTCATCCCCGGCGACGCGAAATACTCGCCGATGTCCTCCCAATGCGCGGCGCGGAAGCCCGTCTCCTCTTCCAGCTCGCGCGCCGCAGACACCGACGGCGCCTCGCCGGGCGTGTCGTCGCCGACCAGCCCCGCCGGCAGCTCGAGGCAACGCCGCCCGAGCGGCACGCGCTCCTGCTCGACCAGCACGACCTCTTCATCGTCAGTCAGCGCCAGGATGACCGCCGCGGTGACCTCGCGCGTCCGCTTCACATATTCCCAGCGGCCGTCGACGATCGCCTGTATCCACTTGCCCGCCCAGGCGACCGTGGCGGTCATCGGTTCTTTCGCCCCTCGATCAGAGCATCGACCACCGAAGGATCGGCGAGCGTCGAAGTGTCGCCGAGGTTGCTCGTGTCGTTCTCGGCGATCTTGCGGAGGATGCGGCGCATGATCTTGCCGCTGCGGGTCTTGGGCAGCGCGGGGGTCAGGTGGATGAAATCGGGCGTGGCGATCGGGCCGATCGAGTGGCGGACCTGTTTCTTCAAGTCGTCTTCGCTTGGGGACGCACCCTGGTTGGGCGTGACGTAGGCGTAGAGGCCCTGGCCCTTCAGGTCGTGCGGCACGCCGACGACGGCGGCCTCGGCGACATCCGGGTGCTCGACCAGCGCCGATTCGATCTCGGCGGTGCCGAAGCGGTGGCCGGAGACGTTGACGACGTCGTCGACCCGGCCGGTGATCCACCAATAGCCGTCCTCGTCGCGGCGCGCGCCGTCGCCGGTGGTATAGACGCCCTTGTAGGTCGTGAAATAAGTCTGGATGAAGCGCTCGTGGTCGCCGTAGACGCTGCGCGCCTGTCCGGGCCAGCTAGAGGCGATGACGAGATTGCCCGACGCCGGGCCTTCCAGCGCGCGGCCGTCGGCGTCGAGCAGCTTGGGATCGACGCCGAAGAACGGCTTAGTTGCCGAGCCCGGCTTCAAGTCGATCGCGCCGGGCAGAGGCGAGATCATGATGCCGCCGGTCTCGGTCTGCCACCAGGTGTCGACGATCGGCAGCTTCTCCTTGCCGACGACGCGGTGATACCACAGCCACGCCTCGGGATTGATCGGCTCGCCGACGGTGCCGAGCAGGCGGAGCGAGCTGAGGTCGTGCTTCTCGACCGGCGCATCGCCCTCGCGCATCAGCGCGCGGAGCGCGGTGGGCGCGGTGTAGAAGATGTCGACCTTGTGCTTCTCGACCGTCGCCCAGAAACGGCTGTTGTCGGGATAGCTGGGGATGCCCTCGAACATCAGGGTCGTGCCGCCGTTCGACAGCGGGCCGTAGACGACGTAGCTGTGGCCGGTCACCCAGCCCACGTCCGCGGTGCACCAGAACAGCTCTCCGTCGCGATAGTCGAAAACGTAGGCGAAGGTCATGTTGGCCCAGAGCGCGTAGCCGCCCGTCGTGTGCAGCACGCCCTTGGGCTTTCCCGTCGATCCCGAGGTGTAGAGGATGAACAACGGGTCCTCGGCGTTCATCACCGCCGGTTCGCAGTCAGCGGAGACCGCCTCGCGCGCCTCATGCCACCAGCGATCGCGGCCCTTGGCCATCGCAACCTTCGTATCGCGGTGATTGACGACGAGAACCGCTCCGACATTCGGGCAATCCTTCAACGCCTGGTCGACCGCGCTTTTCAGAGGGACGGGCTTGCTTCCACGGACACCTTCGTCGGCGGTGACGACGAAGCGGCTGTCGGCATCCTGGATGCGGCCGGCCAGCGCCTCGGGCGAGAAGCCGCCGAACACCACCGAATGGACCGCGCCGATCCGCGCGCAGGCGAGCATGGCGAACGCGGCTTCCGGGATCATCGGCAGGTAGATCGTCACCCGATCTCCCCTGGCGACGCCCATGCCCTTCAGGACGTTGGCGAAGCGGCAGACCTCGGCGTGAAGCTCGGCATAAGTGATGCGCCGCACCGCGCCTGCTGGATCGTCGGGCTCCCAGACGATCGCCACCTGGTCGCCGCGCTTGGCGAGATGCCGGTCGATGCAGTTGGCGCTGAGGTTGAGCTGGCCGTCCTCGAACCATTTGATGCTGACCGGGTCGAACGACCAGTCGCCCATGCGGGTCGGCGTCTTAATCCAGTCGAGCCGGCCGACCTGCGCTGCCCAGAAGCCGTCGGGATCGTCGATCGAGCGGCGGTACATGTCCTCGTAGCCGGCGGCGTCGCAAAGCGTCCCCGCCTTGGCCGCTTCGGGAACCGGAAAGCGTTGCTCGGTCATCGAAATCCTCCCGCGGCGTCCATATCACGCCGGAACGGCGGCGCGAGGGGTTCGTTGGTCGGCATCACAGTTGGAGAGCGTCATGCCTGAGGGAATCGAAGACAATCGCGGCCCGCTCGGCCGCGCGCAGAGCGGCGGCGACGCGGGCAGGCAGAATCCCGAGCGCGCCGACAGCGATCGCAGCTATGGCGCGCGCGATGGCCAGCGCGCCGCCGACCGGGGCCGCGGCGACGGCGCTCCGGCAGGCGGCGGGCCCAGCCAATATTCCGGCGACGGCGGCAGCCGCACCGATGCCTTCGGGGCACGCGACGACCAGCCGGGCGACGATACCGCCGGCTGGCGCGAGGTTGGCGTGGCGGGCCCCGACGAACATCTCGGCGGCGAGGACGAACGGCCCGGCTGAGCCCCTCACGAAAAGCGGGCGGCCCTCGCGAGGCCGCCCGAGGCGGGACTATTCGTAGCGCAGCGCGTGGATCGGGTTGGCGCGGGCGACCTTCATCGCGTGGCCAATGATCGTCGAAGCGGCGATGATCATGGCGAGCGCGCCCGCGCCCACGAACAGCGCCGGGTTGAGCCCAATGCGCGAATCGAAGCCGTTCAGCCAGTCGCGCATCAGCCACCATGCCACCGGCCAGGCGATGAGGTTGGCGATCAACACCGGGCGGCTGAACTGCCAGACCAGCAGCCGGACGATGTCCTGCGTGCGCGCACCCAAGACCTTGCGGATGCCGATCTCCTTCGTTCGCCGCTCGGCGGTGAAGCTCGCGAGGCCGAACAGGCCGAGGCAGCCGATGACCACCGCAAGTCCCGCGAAGGCGGCGAAGATCGTGGCGCGCGCCGACTCGCGGTCGTAGAGGTCGCGCACGATGTCGTCGGCGAACTTCGCCTCGAACGGGATGTCGGGCGCGATCCGTTTCCACACCGCCTCGATGCGCTCGCGCACCGCCGCCGGCTGCGCGTCCGAATAGCGCACGATCAGATAGTCGGGGCTGAGCGTGTCGTAGTTGAAGATGATCGGGTCGACAGGGTCGCGAACCGAACGGAAGCGCGAATCCTTGACCACGCCGATGACGGTGACCGGCGTCAGGCCAATTTTCTCGACGTCGCCCGATTGGCTGCGAAGCGTCTGCCCGACCGCGTCGCGCGGGTGAGCGAAGCCGAGGCGCCTTGCCGCGAATTCGTTGATGATGACGTTGTAGCCGCGCTTGGCGAGCGCGGCGATGTCCTCGTCGCTCGGCGGGAAGCCCTGGAGCGTGCTGTTGTCCATCGCCCGGCTCTCGCTGAAGTTACGGCCGGCGATGAGCTTGATCCCCATCGTCGCGAGAAAGCCCGTGTCGATGCTGTAGGTGCCGATGTTGACGCTCTTGGCGGCGCCGGGCGCGAGGACGCCGCGATTGCTTGAATTGCTCGTGGCGACGCCGATCGAGGTGCGCCCGATCGACTTGACGCCATCGACCGCCGCGATCTCGTGGAGCAGCGTGTCGACCACCGGAAGGATGGCGCGGCGATTGATGTTCTCGACCTGGAGAAGGCCCTCGCGCTTGTAGCCCGGGTCGGCGGTGCGCGCGTAGACGGTCTGCGCGTAGATGACGGCGGTGCAGATGATGAGGCCGATCGACACCGCGAACTGAGCGACGACGAGGATGCCCCGAAGCCGCCCCGAGCCTTGCGCGTCGGCGGACGACTTGTTGGCCTTCAGCACCTTGGCCGGCTGGAAGCGCGACAGGTAGAAGGCGGGGTAGAGGCCGCCCGCCGCGCCGACCAGCAGAACCAGGCCGAAGATTGGCAGCAGCAGGCCGCCCTCGCCGAGATAGACGAGGTGCATGTCGGCCTTCAAGAAGCTGTTGAGCGAGGGCAGCAGCAGCTCGGCCATCGCCAGCGCGACGACCATCGACAGCGCCGCGACCAATACTGATTCTCCAAGGAACTGGACGATCAGTTGCCGGCGTGACGCGCCGAGCACCTTCCTGAGCGCCACCTCGCGCGCCCGCTGACTGGCGCGCGCGGTGGCGAGGTTGGTGAAGTTGACGCACGCCATGCCGAGGATGAGCGCCGCGACGACCGCAAAGGTGGCGATCGTCCGCCGGTCGTTGCCGGGCGTCATCGATCCAGCCTGCGCCTCGCCCAGATGGATGTCGCGGACGTTGACGAGCTTCCAGTCCTGGTCCTTGCCGGCGTTATAGGGCTCGTTGGTTCCCGTGCTCTCGTCGGGGATGTTGCGCTTCTCCCACGCCGCCAGCTGGCTGTTGATCGTGCTGGCGTCGACGCCGGGCTTCAGCCGCACGTAGACCCAGCCGCTCTGCCAGCCCCATTGCTTCAGGAAATCGGGCTGCTCGGCGTTGAAGCTGACCGCGTCGTAGCGGGCGATGACCGACAGCGCGAGATGGCTGTTCTTCGGCGGATCCTTGACGACGCCCGTCACGCGATAGTCGATCGACTTGCCCCGGGTGACGAAGGTCAGAGTCTTGCCGAGGGGGTTTTCGCTGCCGAAGCGCTTGGCGGCCTCGGTCTCGGTCAGCACCACCGAGCCGGGGTTGGCGAGCGCGGTGGCGCGGTCGCCGCGCACGAACGGCAGCTGGACGATGTCGAACAACGGCCCGTCGACGAAGATGAAATGATCCGACGTCGTCGCCTGGCCGTCCTGAAGGATGACCGGGGAACCCGCGCCGGCGTAGACCAGCCGATCGATCTGCGGAAAATCCTTCTTGAGCATGGTGCCCGAGACGAAGGCGGTCATCTGAAGCTTGAGCGGCGGATCGCCCTCGGCGTTGCCCTTGTACCAGGCCTGGAACTGATAGGCGCGGTCGGCCCCCGGCAGCGCCTTGTCGTAGCTCAGCTCATAGCGGACGAAGAGCAGGATGAGCAGGCAGGAGGCGAGGCCCAAGGCCAGCCCGAATACGTTGATGAACGTGTAGGTCTTGTTCTTGGCGAGCGCGCGAAGGCCGACGGTCAGATAGTTCTTCCACATGGATCCGGCCTCTTATTCGTAGCGCAGCGCGTGGATCGGGTTGGCGCGCGCGACCTTCATCGCGTGGCCAATGATCGTGCCCGCGGCGATCACCATCGCGAGCGCGCCGGCGCCGACGAACAGCGCTGGGTTGAGGCCGATGCGCGCGTCGAAGCCGTTCAACCAGTCGCGCATCAGCCACCACGCCACCGGCCAGGCGATCAGGTTGGCGATCAGCACCGGGCGGCTGAACTGCCAGACCAGCAACCGGACGATGTCCTGCGTCCGCGCGCCCAGCACCTTCCGGATGCCGATCTCCTTGGTCCGGCGCTCAGCGGTGAAGCTCGCAAGGCCGAACAGGCCGAGGCAGCCGATGACCACCGCGAGGATCGCGAAGCCCGCGAAAGTCTTCGCCCGCGCGTCTTCCGCCTTGTAGAGCTCGCCGACGATGTCCTCGTCGAACTTGGCGTCGAACGGCACCTCGCGGGTGATGCCGGCCCATGCCTTCTCGAGCCCGGCGCGAACCGCGTTGGGGTCGCCGTGGTAGCGGACCATCAGGAACTGGTGACCGAACTGCGAGCCGACGAACATGATCGGCTCCAATGGCGTGTGCATCGAGCGGAAGCGCGCGTCCTTGACGACGCCGATGACGGTGACAGGCACCAGCCCGAACTCGTTCTCGACGAGGCCGGCGCGGAACTGCTTGCCGACCGCGTCCCTGGGATTGGCGATGCCGAGGCGCTTGGCCGCGAGCTCGTTCAGGACGACGTTGGTGCCGCGCGCGACCAGCGCCCGCTCCTCGTCGGGGTTGTTGGGGAAGGACAGATTGGCCTCGTCCATCGGCCGGCCTTCTTCGAACCAGCGCCCGGCGATGAGCTGGAGGCCCATCGCGTCCTTGAAGCCCGAATCGACATTGTAGTTGCCGATCCCGACAGGCTTCGGATTCCCGGGAATCATGACCCCGGTGCCGTTCTGGTTGTCGGTGGCGATGCCGATGCCGGTGCGGCCGACCGCGTCGACTCCCGGCACCCGCATCATTCGGTCGCGGATCATCTTGCCCGAGTTGATCAGCTGGTAGCGGCTGAGGCCGTCCAGCTGGAGGATATGCTCGCGCTTGTAGCCGGGGTCCGAGGTGCGGGCGTAGACGGTCTGCGCGTAGATCACCGCGGTGCAGATGATGAGGCCGATCGAGACGGCGAACTGGCCGACGACGAGTGCGCTGCGAAGCCGGCCCGAGCCCGGCGTGTCGGCGCCCGACTTGTTGGCCTTCAGCACATGCGCCGGCTGGAAGCGCGACAGGAAGAGCGCGGGATAGAGCCCGCCGACGACGCCGACGATCAGCACCAGCGCCAGCACCGGCAGCGCGATACCGCCTGCTCCCAGATAGCTGACCTTCAGGCCGGCATCGAGGAAGGCCGCGAACGGCGGCATCAGCAGTTCGACCAGCGCCAGGGCGATCACCATCGCCAGCACCGCGACGATCACCGATTCGCCGATGAACTGCGCGACCAGCTGGCGGCGCGACGCGCCGAGCACCTTCCTGAGCGCGACTTCGCGCGCCCGCTGGCTGGCGCGGGCGGTGGCGAGGTTGATGAAGTTGATCACCGCCATGCCGAGGATCAGCACCGCGACGACCGCGAAGGTGACGATGGTCCGCCGGTCGTTGCCCGGCGACATGCCGGCGAGTTGCGCCTTGCCGAGATGGACGTCGCGGACGTTGACGACATGCCAGTCGGCGTTGTCGCCGGCGTTGAAACGCGCCTCGCCCGCGTTCTCGTCGGGGATGTTGCGCTTCTCCCACGCCTGCAGGCCGTTCTGGATGACCTGCGGGTCGCTGCCCGGCCTGAGCTTGAAGTAGACCCAGCCCGACTGGCAGCCCCAGCAGGTGAGGAACTGCGGCTCCTTCGCCATGTAGCTCGCCATCTCGACGCGAACGATCGTCGACAGCCGCAAGTGCGAGTTCTTCGGCAGGTCCTTCAGCACCGCGGTGATCGGGTAGTCGTGGGTGATGCCCTTGCTGATGACGCTGAAGGTCCTGCCGACCACGTCGTCGGTGCCGAAGCGCTTGATCGCCTCGGCCTGGGTCATCACCGCGCTGTTCGGCCGCGAAAGCGCATTGCGATTGCCGTGGGCGAGCGGCAGATCGACCACCGACAGGAAGTCGCCGTCGACGTAGAGGAAGTCCTTGGTGGCGGAGGGCTGTCCGTCCTTGAGGAAGACCGGCACACTCGCCAGCGCGTAGACCTGCGCGGCGACCTGCGGGAAGTCCTTCTGCAGCGTCTTTCCGGTGACGTAGGGCGCCATCTGGCCCTGCCCTTCCTCACCCGTGTCCTTGTCGTGGAACCAGGTCTGGAACTGGTAGGTGTTCTCGGCATCGGGGAGCCACTGGTCGTAGCTCATCTCGTAGCGCACGAAGAGCAGGATCATCAGGCAGGCCGCCATGCCGATGGCGAGGCCGAAGATCGTGATGAAGCTGTAGGTCTTGCTCTTCGCCAGCGCCCGGATGCCGACCGTCAGATAATTGCGCAACATTGCCCTGCTCCCCGTTTTTCTCGTTCAGGCGGCGCGCTTGCGCTCCACCAGCACCCGGCCGTCGAGCATGTTGACGACGCGGCCCGCATAGTCGGCGTGGCTCGGCGAGTGAGTCACCATGACGATCGTCGAGCCTTCCTCGTTGAGCTTCCGAAGCATCCCCATGACCTCCTCGCCGTGCGCGGTGTCGAGGTTGCCGGTCGGCTCGTCGGCGAGGATCATCGCCGGCGCGCCGACGACGGCGCGGGCGACCGCGACGCGCTGCTGCTGACCGCCCGAAAGCTGGCTCGGCCGGTGCTTGGCGCGGTGCGCGATGCCGACCTTGTCCATCACCGCGTCGACGCGCTGGCGGCGCTCGGCGGCGGGCATGTCGTGGTACAGCAAAGCGAGCTCGACGTTCTCGCGCACCGACAGCTCGTCGATCAGGTTGAAGCTCTGGAAGATGAAGCCGATGTGCTTCTTGCGGACCTTGGCGAGCTCGGCCTCGGGAAGGCCGGCGACGTCCGTGCCTTGAAAGATATATTGGCCGCTCGACGGCGAATCGAGCATGCCGATGACGTTCAGCAATGTCGACTTGCCGCAGCCGGAAGGGCCCATGATCGCGACGAACTCGCCGTCGTGAATGTCGAGGTCGATGGCGTCCAATGCCGTCGTCTCGACTTCGTCGGTGCGGTAGACCTTGCTCAGCGCGCGCATCGAAAACATGGGGAGTTCTCCTGGTTCGGAATCATTTTTTGGCGATTTCCAGCCGGTCCTTGTCGGTCAGGCCGGTGTAGGGCGAGGTCAGGACCTTCTCGCCGGGCTCCAGCCCGTCGAGCACCTCGATGAAATTGGCGTTGCGGCGGCCGAGGCGGACGTTGCGCTTCTGCGCCTTGCCGCCATCGGGGGTCACGACGAACACCCAGGCGCCGCCGGTATCGTTGTAGAAGGCGCCGTTGGGGATGAGGATGGCCGGCGCCGGGTCGCCGAGCGTCAGCTTGGCCTGCAGCGTCTGGCCGCGCTGGACGCCCGCCGGCTCGCCGCCGACGAAGGTCAGGTCGACCTCGAACTCGCCGTTCTTGACCGTCGGGTACAGCTTGCTGACCTTCATCTTGTACGGCTTGCCGTTCCAGTCGAGCGTCGCGGTCTGGCCCAACTGGACGCGGCCGAGATAGAATTCATCGACACCCGCCATCAGCTTGTTGCGGCCGGGGCTATCGACCTGGCCGAGACGCTCGCCGCGGCTCATCGACTGGCCGATCTGGATGGTGAAGCCCGACAGCGAGCCCGTGACGGGCGCGCGGATGTTGAGCGAATCGAGGTTGGAGCGCGCGACCTCCAGGCTCTGCGTCAGCTGGATGGCGCTGGCGCGCATCTGGCGGAGCTGGCTGGTCTGGAGCTTGTCGTCGGTGGTTTGGCTGTCGATCGCCAGTTTGTGGCGGCGCGCCTGATAGGCGTATTCGTCCCTGGTGTCGTTGTAGGTCTTCTTCGGGACCCAGCCCTGCTGGACCAGCGCGCCGTCGCGATCGAGCTGGCGCTTCATCTTGGAAAGCTGGAAGTCGGCATCGGCGAGGTTGCGCTCGGTCTCGAGCTTGTTGCGCTGGAGCGCCAGCTCCTGCGTCCGCATGTCGTTGATCTGCTGGGTGACCTCGGTCTGGCGGGCGAGGACGTTCAGCTGAAGCTCGGCGTTGGAAAGGCGCGCCAGCGGCTGGCCCTTCACGACCTGCGCGCCGTCCTCGACGAACACCTGCTCGACCCGCCCGCCCTCGACCGCGTCGAGATAGACGGTGATCAGCGGCGTGACGCGGGCGCGAAGCGGCAGGTAGTCCTCGAACACGCCCTTCGAGACCGTGGAGATGGTGACTCGCGACGCCTCGACCGACTGGACGTTGCCGAGCGGCGCGAACGCGACGAAGGCGGCGACCAGCGCCGCGACGGCGCCGCCGCCGCCAATCAGCTTGGTCCGGGTCGACAGCTTGTTGCTGGCGACGACGCGGTCCATCCCGCTGCCCGTCACCGCTTCGTTGCTGGTCCGCTTCAATGTCACGACGCTCATGATACCTTCATTTCCAGTCTGGGTAGTCACGCCGCCGGGCGAGAGGGGCCCGTCCGGCGGCGTGCCCGGACGGCGTCACGACAGCGACGCCGCCTTGGTCATCGCGGCAGCGACGGCGGTGTCGATGCAGCGCTTCTCGGCCGCGATCTCCGCCGGGGTCCGGCCGCTGGCGCGGCAGACGGTCGAGGCGGCGGCGCGGACGCGGTTGAACAGGGTGGCCTTGCCGGCGTCGCGGCTGAGGTCGAGATCGGCGTAGGACACGACGCGGGCGCGCGGCGTCTCCGCCCGGGCGACCGATCCGCCGACGCAGGTCATTCCGGCGAGGAGGGCGGCGGCGCCGCACAGCAGCTTCTGGTTGAGGTTGGTCATTGTCGTTCTCCGAATGTTGGGTTCGAAGCAGGCCCGATTGCCCGCACTCCCTCCTCCGCACGACCCGTGCCAATTCCCCAATCGCTTGTTTCAACGCGATTTTACCTGAACGTCAGCAGCGCCGCAGCGAAACCGACTGTTCGTTTCCGGACAAGGCCTGTACATTTGCGGACATGGCCGCCGCTTCGCAGACCGCCCTCGTCGTCGACGACGACCCCGATATCCTGCTCGCCGCAAGGATGCTGCTGCGCGGCAGCTTCGCCGAGATCGCGACCGCGCAGGACCCCGCCGAGCTGCCCGCGTTGCTTGGCCGCCACAACCCCGACGTCATCCTGCTTGACATGAATTTCGCGCGCGGCGCGACGTCCGGCGAGGAAGGGTTCAAGGCGCTCGCGCGGATTTTGGAGATCGACCCGCAGGCGGTGGTGATCGTCATCACCGCGCACGGCGGCGTCGGCATCGCGGTCGAGGCGATGAAGCGCGGCGCCACCGACTTCGTGTCGAAGCCCTGGGCCAACGAGCGCATGCTGGCGACGGTCCGCACCGCGGCGCAACTGCGCGCCAGCCGGCGCAGCGCCGACACCGCGCGCGCCACCGTCGCCGAAGTCGCGGCGCCGGCGTCGGACACGCCGATCCTCGGGTCGTCGCCCGCGATGCGGCACCTGATGTCGCTGATCGAGCGCGCCGGGCCGACCGACGCCAACGTGCTGATCCTCGGCGAGAACGGCACCGGCAAGGAGCTGGTGGCGCGCGAGCTTCACCGCCGCTCGCGCCGCGCCGCGCGGCCGCTACTCACCGTCGATCTCGGCGCGGTCTCCGAGAGCCTGTTCGATTCGGAGCTGTTCGGCCATGTGAAGGGCTCGTTCACCGACGCGCGAACCGATCGCATCGGCCGCATCGCCGCGGCCGACGGCGGCACGCTGTTCCTGGACGAGATCGGCAACCTGCCGCTCCACCTCCAGCCCAAGCTGCTGACCGCGCTGGAGCAGCGCAAGGTGACGCCGGTCGGCGCCAACCGCCCGATCGAGGTCGACGTCCGCGTCGTCTCCGCGACCAACCTGTCGGGCGACCGGCTGAACGACGAGAGCGTGTTTCGGCAGGACCTGCTGTTCCGCTTGAACACCGTCGAGATCGCGCTTCCGCCCCTGCGCGACCGGCGCGACGACATCCCCGAGCTGCTCGACCATTATCTCGGGAGCTATGCGCGCAAATACGGCCGCGACCTGAAGGCGCTCCCGACGCCGGTGCAGCGCGCGCTCCAGGACTATGACTGGCCGGGCAATATCCGTGCGCTTCGGCACGCCGCCGAGCGTGCGGTGATCCTGTCCACCGGCGCGGCCTATGAGCTGGACGACTTCCCGCTGCCGCACCGCTCCGCCGCCCCGGCGTCGCTGCGCGCCGCGAGCGTCGTCGCCGACGATTTGAACCTCGACCGCCTCGAGCGCACCACCGTCGAGCGCGCGCTCAAGAAGCACAATTGGAACATCTCGCTCGCGGCGAGCGAGCTCGGGCTGACCCGCGCCTCGCTCTATCGGCGCATGGAGAAATATGGCCTTTGACCGCGCCTTCGCGCTCGGCCTGGCGTGGCGGATCGTCGGGCTGGTGCTGCTGCTCGCCGCGCTGGCATGGCTGGCGACCGGCGGCTACCGCGCGCCGACCCTGCTTGCCTGGGGCGCGACGGTCGGCATCATCGCCAGCCTCTGGCGCTACGTCCAGCGCACCAACATGGAGCTTCGCCGCTTCGTCGAGGCGCTGACCTACGCCGACTTCTCGCAAAGCTTCGGCCATCGCCGCGAGGGTTTGGGCTTCGAGGAGCTGGGCGCCAGCATGAACGCCGCAGTCGCCAAGCTGCGCGAGGAGCGGGCTCGGGCGCAGGACGGCAACCGCATGCTGGCGGCGCTGGTCGACGAGGTGCCGACGCCGCTGCTGACGGTCCACGCCGACGACCGAGTCGAGCTTCTCAACAAGGCGGCGCGCCGGCTGTTCGCGGCGCACCCGCTCGTCCGGCTCGACGACGCCGCCGATTATGGCGCGGGCTTCGCCGAGGACTTGGCCGAGGCGGCGACCGGCAGCCGGCGGATCACCGCGATGACCGTCGACGAGGCCCCCTTGCGCGCCGCGCTGTCGGTGTCGGAGATTCGCCGGCCGGGCGATCCGCCGCTGCGCCTGATCGCGATCGAACCGATCCAGGCCGAGCTCGACGGGGTCGAGATGTCGGCATGGCGCGACCTGGTGCGCGTGCTGACTCACGAGATCATGAACTCGGTGACGCCGATCACCTCGCTCGCCAAGACCGCCGCCGAGCTGCTCGCCGAGAACGACGACCCGGCGCTCGCCGACGCGCGCGCCGCGGTCGAGACCGTGGCGCGGCGCGCCGACGGGATCATGCACTTCGTCCAGAACTACCGCCAGCTGACGCGCTCGCCGATCATCCGGCGGGAGGCGCTGGCGGTCGCGCCGCTGTTTGGTGAGCTGGCGCAGCTGTTCCGGGCCGATTGGCCGAAGGAGCGCGTCGCGCTCACCTGCAAGGTCGAGCCCGAGACGCTGGAGGTGTTCGCCGATCCCGACCTGATCGCGCAGTTGCTGATCAACCTGCTGCGCAACGGCGCCGAGGCGGCGGTCGGCGTCGCGGCGTTTCCGCGCGTCAGCCTGTCGGCGCACCGCAACCGGCAGGGGCGCGCGGTGATCGAGGTGTCCGACAACGGCCCCGGCATCCCGGCGGCGCAGGCCGAGGAGGTGTTCCTGCCGTTCTTCACCACCAAGGCGACGGGCACCGGCGTCGGCCTGAGCCTGGCGCGCCAGATCGTTTTGGCGCACGGCGGCTCGCTCGCGCATCGCCCGGCACCGGGCGGCGGGGCGCTGTTCCGGATGGTCTTGTAGGAACCGGCCCCGGCGCTCGCGCGCTTGCCTGCTTTGGGCTAGGAGCCGGATCATGGAGCTGAAGCACGTCAAGCCGCTCGACGGCCCGATCGACGAAGGCACCGGCGGCGTCGGCGACCGGCGGATTCGCGAGGCGGTGGACAACGAGACCGGGGCGCTCGATACGCCGAAGCGCGACGGTGAGGCGGAGACGGTGACGGATGGGTGAACTGGTCGATGACGGCGAGGCGAAGCTGCCGGTTCCGCAAGACGTCCAGGACGCGGTGCGGACGCTGCTGCGCTGGGCGGGCGACGACCCCGGGCGCGAGGGGCTGCTCGACACCCCCTTGCGCGTCGCGCGCGCCTATCGCGAGTATTTCAAGGGCTATGAGGAGGACCCCGGCCACCACCTGAGCCGGACCTTCAAGGAAGTCGGCGGGTACGACGAGATCGTGCTGCTGCGCGACATCCCGTTCCAGTCGCATTGCGAGCACCACATGGCGCCGATCACCGGCAAGGCGCACATCGCCTATCTGCCCAAGAACCGGGTCGTCGGTATCTCGAAGCTCGCGCGCGTGCTCCACGGCTACGCGCGCCGCCTGCAGGTGCAGGAGCGGCTGACCGCCGAGGTCGCGGACGCGATCTGGGAGCATCTGCGCCCGATCGGTGTCGCGGTGGTGATCGAGGCGGCGCACGGCTGCATGACCTCGCGCGGCGTCAACACCCCCGGCGTCACCATGACGACCAGCCGGATGATGGGCACCTTCCGCGACGACGAGAAGTCGCGGCGCGAAGTATTGGGCCTGATGGGCCTTTAAGTCCGCCGCGGCGTTTCTATATCCGTTGCGGCCCTGCAATGAGGAACCGACGAATGACCCGTTTCGCCCGTGCTGCCCTGCCGATCGCCGCCGCGCTGTCCGTGAGCGCCTGCGGCGTCAACACCGTGCCGACCAAGCAGGAAGCCGCCAAGGCCGCCTGGGCGCAGGTGCAGAACGATTACCAGCGCCGCGCCGACCTGATCCCCAACCTCGTTTCGACGGTCAAGGCCGCCGGCGCGCAGGAAAAGGACATCCTGACCGAAGTCACGAAGGCGCGCGCCTCCGCCAACCAGATCCAGGTGTCGGGTGACGACCTGACGGACCCCAATAAGGTGGCGGCTTTCCAGCGCGCGCAGGCAGGGGTCACCCTGTCGTTGCAGCGTTTGCAGGAGGCCTATCCCGAGCTCAAGAGCCAGGCGAACTACACGACGCTGATGAGCCAGCTCGAGGGCACCGAGAACCGGATCACCGTGGCGCGCCGCGACTACAATCTGGCGGTGCAGGACTATAACACGACGATCCGCACCTTCCCGGCAATGATCGGCGCGAAGTTCATCTACAACGCCAAGCCGCTGACGCCCTTCGAGGCCGTCACGCCGGGCGCCGAGACCGCGCCCGCGGTGAAGTTCTGATCATGACCTCCCTCGCCCGGCGCGGGGGAGGTTTTCTTACAGCCCTCCTCGCCCTCCTCCTGCTCGCGGCCCCGGCAGCGGCGCTCGCGCCGAGCTTTCCGGCGCTTTCGGGCCGCGTCGTCGATGCCGCCAACGTGCTGCCGCCCGCGACCGAGGCCGCGCTCGACGCCAAGCTTCAGGGGCTGGAGACGCAGACCGGGACCCAGCTTGTGGTCGCGACCGTGCCCGACCTGCAGGGGCAGGTTATCGAGGACTACGGCTATCAGCTCGGCCGGGCCTGGGGAATCGGCCAGAAGGGCAAGAATACCGGCGCGATCCTGCTGGTCGCGCCCAACGAGAAGAAGGTGCGGATCGAGGTCGGCTACGGCCTCGAGTCCGTGCTGACCGACGCGGTCACCAGCCTGATCATCCAGCGGACGATCCTGCCCGCCTTCAAGGCCGGCAATCTGCCCGGCGGCATCGAGGCGGGCGCCGACGCGATCGTCGCTCAGCTCGGCCTGTCGCCCGCCGAAGCGCAGGCGGCAGCGCAACGCGCCGCCGACATGCAGGCGAGCCGGAGCGGCGGCGGGCGGTCGTTCAGCGGCCATTCCTTCATCTGGCTGATCATCCTGCTGTTCTGGATCGTCCCCGCCATCTTCCGGCGGCGCGGGCGGCGCTATCGCGGAAGCGGGATGGGCGGCGCCTTGCCGATGATCCTGTGGGCGGCGAGCCAGGGCCGTGGCGGCGGAGGCGGCTGGGGCGGCGGCGGTGGCGGCTTCGGCGGCGGCGGCTTCTCGGGCGGCGGCGGATCGTTCGGCGGCGGCGGATCGTCGGGGAGCTGGTGATGCTGATTTCCCAAGCCGACCACGCGCGCATCGCCGAGGCCATCTCGGCGGCCGAAAACACGACCTCGGGCGAGATCTTCGCGATCGTCGAGACCCGGCGGCCGCGCTACCCGCAGGTGGCGCTCGCCGGGGCGATCCTCGTCGCGCTGGCGCTGCCGATGCTGCTGCTGCTCGCCGGCCTCGACCCGGCGCGGCTGCCGTTCGGCGACGGCTGGACCGCCGGGCCGCCCGAGCCTCGGCATATCGTCGAGACCTTGACCGCGCTCCAGGCGCTGACCTTCCTCGCCGTGCTGGCGCTGCTCATGTGGACGCCGCTCGGCGCCTGGGTGACCCCGCGCGCCATCCGCCGCGACCGCGTCCATGCCGAGGCGATGGCGCAGTTCCTGTCGAAGGGTCTGCACGTCACCGCGGCGCGCACCGGCGTGCTGATTTACGCCGCGCTCCACGACCGCATCGCCGAAGTGGTGGCCGACGAGGGCATCTATTCCAAGGTGCCGCCAGAGACCTGGGGCGACGCCACCGCTGCCCTGGTCGTCGCGGCAAGGCAGGGGCGGCTGGCGGACGGCTTCGTCGCGGCGGTCGGCCAGGTCGGCCAGGTGCTCGCGGCGCATTTCCCGCCGGGTGAGCACAATCCGGACGAGCTGCCCAACCTTCTGGTCGAGCTTTAGCTCAATCGCTGCGCTTTCCCCTCCCCTTCAGGGGAGGGGTAGGGGTGGGGTGCACCGCTGGGCGGTATGCTCCTAGCCCCTTCCCCTCGTCTCTCCCCACCCCTACCCCTCCCCGCTGGGGAGGGGATTTAAGAGGAGAAGGGGATTAAGCCTTCCGCCCCTTGCGGCGGCGGATCAGCGTGCCGGCGCCCTGACGGGTGAAGATTTCCAGCAGCAACGCGTGCGCAATGCGGCCGTCGAGGATGACGGCGGCGCCGACGCCGCCGGTGATCGCGGTGACGCAGGTCTCGAGCTTGGGGATCATGCCGCCGTGGATGGTGCCGTCGGCGATCAGGCCGGCGACGTCGTCGGGCGTCAGGTCGGTGAGCAGCCCGCCCTGCTTGTCGAGCACGCCGGGCACGTCGGTCAGCAGGAACAGCCGCGCCGCGCCCACCGCGCCGGCGATCGCCCCCGCCATCGTGTCGGCGTTGATATTGTAGGTGTGGCCGTCGGCGCCCATGCCGACCGGCGCGATCACCGGGATGACGTCGGACGCGACCATGATGTCCAGGATGCGCCGGTCGACCACCGCCGGATCGCCGACGAAGCCGAGGTCCACCGCCTGCTCGATCGCTGAATCGGTGTCGCGCGTGGTCCGCGTCAGCTTGGTCGCGGTGACGAGGCTCGCGTCCTTGCCCGAGATGCCGACCGCGGTGCCGCCGGCGCGGTTGATCCAGGACACCAGCTCCTTGTTGATCGCGCCCAGCACCATCTCGGCGACCTCGGCGGTCGCGGCGTCGGTGACGCGCAGGCCGTCGACGAACTCCGACTGGATGTCGAGCTTCTTGAGCATCGCGCCGATCTGCGGCCCGCCGCCGTGGACGACTATCGGATTGATGCCGACGGCCTTCAGCAGCACGATGTCCTGCGCGAAATCCTCGGCCAGCGCGGGATCGCCCATCGCATGGCCGCCGTACTTCACGACGAAGGTCTTGCCCGCATAGGCCTGCAGATAGGGCAGCGCCTCGACGAGCGTCTCGACCTTGCTCAGGGTCAGCGGATCGGGTGCGTGGTCGGCCATCGGCGTGTCCATAGCGGGCGCTTTCCCCAAGTCAAAAAATCCCGCTTGCGGTTGACCCTGCGTCAACGGGTATCTGGGGCGCATGACGAAGAGCCTGACCATCACCGAGCTTTGCAGGCGCACCGGCCTGACCAGCCGGACGCTGCGCTTCTACGACGCCAAGGGGCTCGTGGTGGCGGAGCGGACGGCGGGCGACCAGCGCTGCTACGGCCCCGCCGAGGTCGCGCGGCTGCACCAGGTGACGGCGCTGAAGCGCGCCGGGTTCAGCCTGGCGCAGATCGGCAAGATGCTCGGCGGCCAGGGCTTCGACCTCGCCCGCCTGATCGACGCGCAGCTCGAGGCGCTGAGCGTCGAGCGCGAGCGGGTCGAGGAGGCGGAGGCGGCGCTGCGGGCGGCCAAGGCACGGCTCGAAGCGGGCCGGGCGATCGACATCGATACCTTTTGCACCCTGATCAAGGATGGAGAGCAGATCATGACCGAAGATGCCTGGAAGGCCACCGCCGACCGCTATTTCTCGCCCGAGGAGCAGGCGCGCTGGAACGCCACGATGAAGGACGTGCCCGGCGATTTCGACCCGATGGCGTACAACGCCAAGTGGATGGACCTCGGCAGCCGGATTGCCGCGGCGCTCCCGCTGGACCCGACGTCGGAGGAGGCCAAGGGCTTCTACGACGAGTGGCAGGCGCTCCTCGCGCCGTTCACCGCGGTCGCGACGCCGGAGATGATGGCGGGGGCGTCGAAGCTCTATGACAAGATGGGCGAATGGTCGGGCCAGCCCGGCGCGGCGCAGTCGCCGTTCCCGATGCAGGTCTGGGAGTTCATCAAGTCGGTGGGCGGCGCGCAGAAAGCGTAGCGGCCAACCCAAGTCTCCGTTCGTCCTGAGCTTGTCGAAGGACGTGTCGCACCGCCTTGCGTGCCACGCGGTTTGACAGGCTCACCACGAACGGAGGTCGGTGAGGGGCGGCGCTCCGCTAGCGCGTCGGGACCGGTTCCGGGCCTGAGTAATCGTAGAAGCCGCGGCCCGATTTCCGGCCGAACCAGCCTGCCTCGACGTATTTCACGAGCAAAGGCGCGGGGCGGTATTTGGGGTCGCCGGTGCCGTCCTGCATGACGCGCATGATCGCGAGCAAAGTGTCGAGCCCGACGAAGTCGGCGAGGGTCAGCGGGCCCATCGGGTGGTTGGCGCCGAGCTTCATGCCGTTGTCGATATCGACGACCGAGGCGAGGCCTTCGCCAAGCGCGAAGATCGCCTCGTTGAGCATCGGGCAGAGGATGCGGTTGACGACGAAGCTTGGCGAATCGGCGGCCTCGACCGCGGTCTTGCCGAGCTTCGTCACGAAATCGTGGGCGGCCTCGGCGGTGGCGTTCGAGGTGGCGAGGCCGCGGATGATCTCGACCAGCGCCATCAGCGGCACGGGGTTGAAAAAGTGCAGGCCGACGAACTTGTCGGGCCGGTCGGTGCCCGCCGCCAGCCGGGTGATCGAGATCGACGAGGTGTTGGTGGCGAGGAGCGTGTCGGCCCCAAGCTTCGGGCAGAGATCGGCGAAGATAATGGCCTTCAGCCCCTCGTTCTCGGTCGCCGCTTCGATCACCAGCATCGCGTCGGCGAAGCGCGCGGTGTCGGTGGTGAGCTGGATGCGGGCGAGCGCGGCGTCGCGGTCGGCTTCCGACAGGGTGCCTTTCGACACCTGGCGGGCCATGTTCTTCTCGATCGAGGCGCGGCCCTTCTCGGCGCGGTCCATCGCGACCTCCGAGAGGATGACGTCATAGCCCGACTGGGCGGCGACATGCGCGATGCCGCTGCCCATCAGGCCGGCGCCGATGACCCCGATGGTGGTCAAAGCTTCTCTGTCAGCTCCGGCACCAGCGTGAACAGGTCGCCGACCAGGCCGTAGTCGGCTACCTGGAAGATCGGGGCTTCCTCGTCCTTGTTGATCGCGACGATGACCTTTGAGTCCTTCATGCCGGCGAGGTGCTGGATGGCGCCCGAGATGCCGGCGGCGATGTAGAGGTCGGGCGCGACGATCTTGCCGGTCTGGCCGACCTGATAGTCGTTCGGCGCATAGCCCGCATCGACCGCGGCGCGCGACGCGCCGACGGCGGCGCCGAGCTTGTCGGCGAGCGGGTCGATCAGCTCGTGGAATTTCTCCGACGAACCGAGCGCGCGGCCTCCCGAGACGATGATCTTGGCGCCGGTCAGCTCGGGACGTTCGGACTTCGAGGTTTCGGCGCCCGCGAAGGTCGACAGGCCGGAGTCGCCGCCGGCGGCAACGCTTTCGACCGGGGCCGAGCCGCCGGTGCCCGCCTTGGCGAAGCCGGTGGCGCGGACGGTGATGACCTTCTTCGCGTCCGACGACTTGACCGTCGCCATCGCCTGGCCGCCGTAGATCGGCCGGGTGAAGGTGTCGGGACCTTCGACGGAGACGATCTCGCTGACCTGCGCGACGTCGAGCGTGGCCGCGACGCGCGGCAGGACGTTCTTGCCGCGGCTGGTGGCGGGCGCGACGAGCGCGTCGTAGTTCGCCATCAGGCCGACGAGCAGGGGCGCGAGCGACTCCGGCAGCTGCTCGGCATATTCTGGGCTGTCGGCGAGGAGGACCTTGGCGACGCCGTCGATCTTCGATGCGGCGTCGGCGGCGGCCCGGGCGTTCAAGCCCGCGACGAGGACGTGGACCTCGCCGCCCAATTGGCCGGCGGCGGTGACGGTGGCGAGCGTCGCGTCCTTGAGGGACGAATTGTCGTGCTCGGCGAGAACGAGGACGCTCATGCGAGGACTCCATTGGTCTTGAGGGCGGCGATCAGCTCGTCGACGCTCTTCACCTTGACGCCGGCCTGGCGCTTGGCGGGCTCCGACACCTTGAGAACCGTCAGGCGCGGGCTGACGTCGACGCCGTAATCCTCGGGCGTCTTGGTGGCGATCGGCTTCGACTTGGCCTTCATGATGTTGGGAAGCGAGGCGTAGCGCGGCTCGTTCAAGCGCAGGTCGGTGGTGACCACCGCCGGGACTTTAAGCTTCACGGTCTCCGACCCGCCGTCGACCTCGCGGGTGACCGAAACGAAGTCGCCGTCGGGCTCGACCTTCGAGGCGAAGGTGCCCTGGCCCCAGCCGAGGAGCGCGGCGAGCATCTGGCCGACCTGGTTCGAATCGTCGTCGATCGCCTGCTTGCCGAGGATGATCAGGCCGGGCTGTTCTTCAGCGGCGATCTTAGCGAGCAGCTTGGCGACGGCGAGCGGCTCCAGCGCCGGATCGGCGGTGACGAGGATGCCGCGATCGGCGCCCATCGCGAGCGCGGTGCGGAGCGTTTCCTGGCTCTTGGGGTCGCCGATCGAGACGACGACGATCTCGGTCGCCTTGCCCTTTTCCTTGAGGCGAAGCGCCTCCTCGACGGCGATCTCGTCGAAGGGGTTCATGCTCATCTTGATGTTGGCGAGCTCGACACCGGTGCCGTCGGGCTTGACCCGCACCTTGACGTTGTAGTCGACCACCCGCTTGACGGGCACCAGAACCTTCATGGCGTGTCCTTATCCCAGGAATTTGGCGGCGTTTTCGCGAAGCGCCGCGGCGAAGTCAACGCGTGGCTCCCGGCACCCAGAGAACATCACCCCCGTGATTCGCCGCGACGGCCCGCGCCATCACGAACAGATGGTCGGAGAGGCGGTTGAGATAGGCGATGGCGTGGGGATTGATCGCCTCCGCCCCCGCCGCCTCGACCGCGATGCGCTCGGCGCGGCGGACGACGGTGCGCGCGAGATGGAGGTGCGCCGACAGCGCGCCGCCGCCGGGCAGGATGAAGGAGGCGAGCGGCGCCAGATCGGCGTTCATCGCGTCGATCTCCGATTCGAGGCGGGAAACCTGGGAGGCGACGATGCGGAGCGCGCCGGCGATGCCGTCGGGGGTTGCGAGGTCGGCGCCGAGGTCGAACAGCTCGTTCTGGATGCGAGAGAGCATCGCATCGTCGTCGCCCGCGCTGTGCAGGCGGGCGAGGCCGAGGACGGCATTCGCCTCGTCCACCGTGCCATAGGCGGCGACGCGCAAGGCATGCTTGGCGACCCGCGAGCCGTCGACAAGGCCGGTCGAGCCGTCGTCGCCGGTGCGGGTGTAGATCTTGTTGAGCTTGACCATCAGCGGTGCGAGCGCGCGATGACCAGCATGATGACGACGAGGATGATCGTCGCGAGCTGGAGCGCGACGCGGTAGCTCATCAGCTTGTTCGACTGGCGGCCGGTGATGTCCTTGCCCTGCGCCATGGTGATGACGCCCTTGACGAGCGCGGCGGCGGTGGCGAGCGCGAACAGGACGATCAGGATGATGAGGGCGGTGTTCATGGACCGACTGTGGGGACTGCCGCCCCCTCGCGCAACCTAGCGAGGATGCGGGCTGGATCGGCTTGCGCGTCGCGCAGGTCGCGGAGCGTCGGCCCGCCGCTGCGCTTGGCGAGGCGCTTGCCGTCGGCGCCGGTCAAGAGACGGTGGTGGTGGTAGGCGGGTGTGGGGAGCCCGAGCAGCGCCTGCAGCAGGCGGTGGATGTGCGTCGCGGCGAACAGGTCCTGCCCGCGCACGACATCGGTGACGCCCTGCAGCGCATCGTCGACCGCGACCGCGAGGTGATAGCTGGTCGGCGCGTCCTTCCGCGCGAGGACGACGTCGCCGAACGGCAGCGGATCGGCGTGGACGACCGCGCCCTCGTTCCGCCAGTCGAGCGGCCCGGTTCGGGCGAACGCCCCGGCGGTGTCGAGCCGCCAGGCGTGGAGGCGCGACAGGTCGGGATCGGCGAGCGACCGGCAGGTGCCGGGATAGACGAGGCCATCGGGGCCGTGCGGCGCCGCGGCGCTTTCGGCGATATCCTTGCGGGTGCAGAAGCAGGGGTAGACAAGGCCCATGCCCTCGAGGCGGTCGAGCGCGGCGGCATAGTCGGCGAGGTGTTCCGACTGGCGGCGGACGGGTCCGTCCCACGCCAGGCCGAGCCAGCGCAGGTCGTCCTCGATCGCCGCGACGAAGTCTTCGCGGCAGCGGCCGGGGTCGATGTCCTCGATGCGGAGCAGGAACCGCCCGCCGCGCTCGCGGGCGAAGTCATGCGCGAGCATCGCCGAAAAGGCGTGGCCGAGGTGGAGGCGGCCCGTCGGGCTGGGGGCGAAGCGCGTGACGGTCATCGGGACCGAAGATGAACAAGTGGACACGGTGGGACACCTGAATAGATGATGCGTGTCCACTTGTTCAGGTTCAACGGCACCCCTTGCCGAGTCTTCGGTATTTAACCTTAACGGTTCTATTTGTCAAGGTTCGACCGGCTTTCCGCCCTTGACGACGAGGCGAACGTGGCGGAGCGCGGCGATGTCCTTCGTCGGATCGCCATCGACCGCGACAAGGTCGGCGAGCTTGCCCGGCGCGATGACGCCGCGGTCTTCGAGGTGGAAGGCGCGGGCGTTGCCCGAGGTCGCGGCGATCAAGGCTTGGCGGTTGCCCAGGCCCCAGGCGGCGAGCAACTCGATCTCGCGCGCGTTGGAGCCGTGCGCGAACACGCCGACATCGCCGCCGGCGCAGATTTGCACCCCGGACTTGAGCGCGGCGGCGAAGCTCGCGCGCTTCTCGGCGACGGCGGCGGGCTCGGGCGTGCCGCCGGTCCAGCCCCTGTAGCGCTCGATCGCGTCGGTCGCGGCGAGCGTCGGGCAGAAGGCGACGCCCCTGGCCTTCATCAGCTGGAAGACCTCGAGCGTCCCGGAATTGCCGTGCTCGATGGTGTCGACGCCCGCCATCGCGGCGCGGCGCATGCCCTCGGGCGTCGAGGCGTGGACCGCGACGGTTCGGCCGGCGTCGTGGGCGGCGGCGGCGACCGCGGCGATCTCGGCCTCGCTGAAGGTGGCGCGCGACGGCTCGCCCGGCTGCCAGCGATAGTCGCCGTAGAGCTTGACGACATCGGCGCCGCGCCCGATCTGGCCGCGCGCCGCCGCGACCAGAGTCGCGCCGTCGGCCTCCTCGGCGCCCTGCGGCACCGGGCCGTAGCCCTTGGGGCCGTAGCTTCCGGTGGCGACCAGCGCCCGCGTCGCGACGAGCATGCGCGGGCCGGGAACGATTCCCTGGTCGATCGCCATTTTCAGCCCGACATCGGCATCGCCCGCGCCCTCGGTGCCGAGGTCGCGCGTCGTGGTGAAGCCGGCAAGCAGCGTCGCCTTCGCAGCGACGACGGCGCGCGCGGTGCGGAGCGCCAGCGGCTCCTTCAGCACCTGATCGTTCCAGCTGGTCTCGTCGTAGGGATGGAGGAAGAGGTGCGAGTGGCCTTCGATCAGCCCGGGGAGAAGCGTGGCGCCGGGGAGATCGACGACCTTTGCGCCCTGTGGCGCGGCGATGGCCGGGCCGGCGGCGACGATGCGATCCCCCCGCACCAGCACCGACCAGCCGTCGTGCGAGGCGACGCCGTCAAAGACCCGCGCCGGGTGGAGGAGGATCGCGGGCGTCTCCGCAGCAGTCGGAACCGCGAGCAGGGCGAGCAGGGCAGCGAGGAGACGGCGCATCGCGGCAGCATAAACCGCCAAATGCAGCCCGTCACCCGCTTGACCCGCCACGATATCCGGTGGTGTAATAGGCGTGACATACGAAGTATTGTATGTCGGACAGCGTGAGGACGGCCGTTGCTCGGCCGCCCTGGGTGCGAACGGGGTGCTGGCGGGGAGTTTCGGACGTCTCTCGACCGAGGGAGACGACGCCGCGTGTATCATCCGAGCATCCTGACCCCGCCCGAAAGCTGCCCGGCGCTGGTGCTGAACGCCGACTATACGCCCTTGTCCTATTACCCGCTGTCGCTGTGGCCGTGGCAGACCGCGGTGAAGGCGGCGTTCCTCGAGCGCGTCGACATCGTCGCCGAGTACGATCGCGAGATTCGGAGCCCGAGCTTCGCGCTCAAGCTGCCGTCGGTGATCGCGCTCCGGCGCTACGTGCGGCCGGCGAGCCACCCGGCGTTCACGCGCTTCAACCTGTTCCTGCGCGACCGCTTCAGCTGCCAATATTGCGGCTGCCGCGAGGACCTGACCTTCGACCATGTGGTGCCGCGCGCCTACGGCGGGCGGACGACATGGGAGAACGTCACCACCGCCTGCGCACCGTGCAACCTCAGGAAGGGCGGGCGGACGCCGGCGGAGGCGCACATGATGCCGTTCTCCGCCCCCGGCCAGCCGTCGACGCACGAGCTCCAGGTCAACGGCCGGGCGTTCCCGCCGCACCATCTGCACGCGACGTGGCGCGACTATCTCTATTGGGACATCGAGCTGGACGCTTAATCTATCCCTCTCCCGCTTGCGGGAGAGGTTAGGTGAGGGGCGTAGCGCGGCAGCGCGAGCGGCGCCGGACTCGGAAGTTTCCCTCACCCCGCTCGCCTGCCGGCGAGTCGCCCTCTCCCGCAGGCGGGCGAGGGAAAAAAGCGGGCTTGCCCAAGACGCTGCAGCGCAGCAAGACAGGGCATGGCCGAACCGATCGCACCCGCTCGCGAACCCTCCCCCGAACGCGAGGACGTCAAGTTCCTCGGCAGGCTGCTGGGCGACGTCATCCGCGCGCAGGAGGGCGAGGGGGTGTTCGAGCGGATCGAGGCGATCCGCAGCGCATCGGTCGCGGTCCACCGCGCCGAGGGCGGGGCGGAAGCGATCCGCGACGAGCGGCTCGACACGCTGGGACCGGACGATACCTTGCGCTTCGTGCGCGGCTTCATGCTGTTCTCGCTGCTCGCCAACCTCGCCGAGGACCGGCGCGCGAGGGACGCCGATCCGCGCGCGACGCTTAAAGGAGCGCTGGAGACGCTGAAGGCCCAGGGCACCGGCGCGGACAAGGTCGCGGAATTGCTGGAGGGGGCGCTGATCGCGCCGGTGCTGACGGCGCACCCGACCGAGGTGCGCCGAAAGTCGATCATCGACCGCGAGGCGGCGATCGCCACGCTGATGAACGACCGCGACATCGCCGACGCCGACGGGCGCGAGGAGGCGGAGGCCGAGCTGCTGCGGCAGATCACCATCCTGTGGCAGACCCGGCCCCTGCGCGGCGTCAAGCCGGTGGTGCAGGACGAGATCGAGACCGCGCTCAGCTATTTCGGCTCGACCTTCCTGCCGGTCATCCCGCGCCTCCACGCGCGCTGGGAGGCGCTTGTCCAGCGGCCGCTGCCGAGCTTCCTGAAGGTCGGCAACTGGATCGGCGGCGACCGCGACGGCAATCCCAACGTCAATGCGCAGACGCTTCGCGCGGCGCTCGACCGCGGCGCCGGGGTGGCGATCGGCCATTATCTCGACGAGCTTCATGCGCTCGGCGCCGAGCTCTCGATCTCGTCGAGCCTGGCGCCGGTGACGGCGGAGGTGCTTCACCTCGCCGAAGCGTCGGGCGACGCCTCGGCGGCACGGAGCGACGAGCCATATAGGCGGGCGCTGTCGGGCGTCTATGCGCGCACGGCGGCGACTCTGACCCGGCTGACGGGCCAGGAAGCGCGGCGGCGGCCGTCGATTCCGGGCAAGGCCTATGACAGCGCCGAGCAACTGATCGCCGACCTGACGGTGATCAGCCAGGGGCTGGTCGCCGACGGCGGCCCGGTGATGGCGGGCGGGCGGCTCGACCGGCTGACCCGCGCGGTCGAAACCTTCGGCTTCCACCTCGCGACGATCGACATGCGGCAGAACGCCGACGTGCATCTGCGCGTGGTCAGCGAACTGCTCAAAGTCGCGGGGGTCGAGGCCGATTATGCGGCGCTCGACGACGAGGCGCGGGTGGCGCTGCTGCGGCGCGAGCTGGCGCATGGGCGGCTGCTTCGCAGCCCCTACGCCGACTATAGCGAGGAGACGGTGGGCGAGCTGGCGATCCTGGCCGAGGCCGCCGAGGCGCACCGGCGCTTCGGGCCGCAGGCGATCCGGCAGTACATCATTTCCAAGACCAGCGGGCTTTCGAACCTGCTGGAAGTGCATCTGCTGCTGAAGGAGGCCGGGCTCTACCGGCCGGGTGAGACTCCGAAGAGCGCGATCATGGCGGTGCCCTTGTTCGAGACGATCGAGGATTTGCGCGCCGCGCCCGCGGTGATGCGCGCCTATCTCGCGCTGCCCGAGGCGGCGGCGCTGGCGAAGGCGCGCGGGCTGGCTTTCGCCTGCGACAGCCGGGTCTGCGCGGTCGGCCCCGGCGCGTCGGCGATCCAGGAAGTGATGATCGGCTATTCGGACAGCAACAAGGATGGCGGCTATCTGACCTCGAACTGGTCGCTTCACGAGGGCGCGCTGGCGCTGCGCGATGTGTTCGGCGATGCCGGCGTCAGGATGCAGCTGTTCCACGGCCGCGGCGGCGCGGTCGGGCGCGGCGGCGGATCGGCGTTCGACGCGATCCGCGCGCAGCCCGAAGGCACGGTCGGCGGGCGCATAAGGATCACCGAGCAGGGCGAGGTGATCGCCGCGAAATACGGCAATCCTTCGGTCGGCGCCGCGAGCCTGGAGGCGGTGACCGCGGCGACGGTGCTCGCCTCGCTGGAGCCGCCGGCGATCGAGCCCAAGGCGCTCGGCCGCTTCCGCGAGGCGATGGCCTCGATCTCGCAGAGCGCGTTCGAGGCCTATCGCGCGACGGTCTATGGCGACGGAGGGTTCAAGGATTTCTTCCGGCAGGCGACTCCGATCGCCGAGATTTCCGAATTGAAGATCGGCTCGCGCCCCGCCTCGCGCACCAAATCCGATGCGATCGAGGACCTGCGCGCCATCCCCTGGGTGTTCAGCTGGGCGCAGGCGCGGATCATGCTGCCGGGCTGGTTCGGCGCGGGCAGCGCCTTCGCGGGCTTCAAGGACCGCGCGCTGCTGAAGGACATGGTGGAGGGCTGGCCGTTCCTCGGCGCGACGCTTTCCAACCTCGAGCAGGTGCTGGCGAAGTCCGATCTCGACGTGGCGGAGCGCTATGCCGACCTCGTCGCCGACAAGGCGCTCCGGACGCGGGTGTTCGGCGCGATCAGGGCGGAGTGGGAGCTGACGCGCGACCAGCTGCTCGACCTGACGGGACAGTCGGCGCTGCTGGAGAAGACGCCCGGGACGGCGCGCTCGATCCGTTTCCGCCTGCCTTATATCGAGCCGCTCAACCATTTGCAGATCGAGCTCATCCGGCGGCACCGCGCGGGCGACGGCGACCCCCGGGTGCGCGAGGGGATCCATCTGACAATCAACGGGATCGCCGCCGGGCTCCGCAATAGCGGATAGCCCGGCGGCGTTGCCGTCAGAAACGGAAGCTTGCGGTTAACGCGACACTGTCCGTCTTGATCTTGTCCGCGCTGCGGGCGAAGTCGGTGCCCGAGGGGCTGCCGAGCAGGAACGGGTTGGTCGCCGGGGTCGTCCCGGAATTTCCGGCCCGGACGCGATAGTCGTCATCCTTCAAGGCGGTGTGCAGGTACAGGATGCCGACCGAGAGGTTGGCGCCGAGCTTGCGCTCGATGCCGCCGCCGAAGCGGTAGCCGGTGGCGGTGTCGTTGCCGGTCGTGGTGAAGGCGTTGGCGGTGTTGGTGGTGGCGAAGCTGTTCTTCACCTTGCCCCAGGTCGCGCCGCCGGTGCCGTAGAACAGCATGTCGCCCGAGGCGTAGCCGATTCGGCCGCGCACGCCATAGGTGTCGCGCAGGCGGCGGGTCAGCGTGTAGGACGCGGGCGTCGTGCTGAACGCGCTGACCGAATCGCGGCCGCGCGACGTGCCGTACTCGCCGAGGATGCCGACGACGAAGCCGCCCTCGAACTGATAGTCGTAGCCGGCGTGGACCGCGAATTCGATGCCGTCCTTGTCCTTGGTGCAGCCGGTGCCGGGACCCGAGCTGGTGGCGCCGCCGCCGCAGAAGCCCGGCGAGAAGGCGTTGGCGCCCGCCGCCGTGGTCACGGTGTCGCCGAAGCTGCCGTTCAGGTCGCGGTCGAACAGCACGGTTTCGTTGTTGCGGTTGGGCTGCCAGGCGTAGCCGACGCGGCCGCCGACATAGGCGCCGGTCCAGCCGCCGTCGGCATCCTGGGCAAAAGCGGGGGCGGCGATGGCGAGCGCGGTGACGCCAAGCAAGATACGGGTCTTCATGAAACTCTCCTCGGGTGCTGCGCCGCGAGAGGGGGCTAGGGTGCGGCGCGCTGTCGCAGGTACGCGCGGCGGAGAGATATGGACGCGCGGTTCATCGCTTGGCCGAGCGACCGTGGCAAAAGTGCCGCTAGCGCGTACAAGTCGCCGCGTAGAGCGCGGCCCTGGTGATGTCCGAGGGCGGCGTGTGGCTGGCGAGGCTGCTCCACAGGAGTCGGCCGCGCCCGTCGGGGTCGAAGGTCACCTGCCAGCTGTCGACGCGCGCCTGCTGGAAGGTGCCGGTCAGGATGAAATAGCTGAAGTCGCGCGAATGGTGGGTGAGGCGGATGGTCAGGCCCGGCTCGCGCCACGGCTTGCCGTCGGCGAGGATGTCGACGCGGCCCTTGGGCCCGCGAACGAAGCTCAGCGTCGTCGCCAGCCGCTCGTTGTCCCAGCCCGGCTTGGTGCTGACGCCGAAGGTCTTGCCCTTGATGTCGGCGCAGGTCGCGAGGACCGCCGGCGCGGGCGCCTTCGTTCGCTTGGCGGCGACGAGCGGCAAGGCGAGAAGCAGGAGAAGAGCGGCGCGTTTCATGGCTGTCCCGATAGATTGGCGTCGAGCGTCTTGACCAGCGCGTCGATGCCGAAGGGCTTGTGGAGGACGGGGGTGCCGGGGCCGAGCGCGGCTTCGAGCGCGGCGGTCTCGGCATAGCCGGTGACGAAGACGATCGGCAGGCCCGGAAACCGCTCGCGCGCGAGCGTCGCCACCTCGGCACCGCTCATGCCGGGCATCGCATAGTCGAGCAGCAGAAGGTCGGGCAACGCCTCGCCGAGCAACGCCAGCCCGGTGTCGCCGTCGGCGGCGGCGCGGACGCGGTAGCCGAGCGCTTCCAGCGCGCCGGCGACGAAGGTGCGGACCTCGTCGTCGTCGTCGACCACGAGGATCTCTGCGGCGCGGTGCGGGCGCGGCGCCTCGGCGGGCTGGTCGGCCTCGGCGGCGGGGCCGGCGAGCGCGGCGTCGGCCTCGGGCAACAGGATGCGGACGGTGGTGCCCTCGCCGACCTTGCTGTCGATCGTCAGCAGCCCGCCATATTGGTGCGCGATGCCGTAGACCTGGGCGAGGCCGAGGCCGGTGCCGCGGCCGACGCCCTTGGTGGTGAAGAACGGCTCGGCGGCGCGCGCCAGAACCTCGGGCGTCATTCCCGCGCCATCGTCGGCGACCGCGATGCAGACATGGCGGTCGCCATCGGCGTCGGGGCCGGCGGGGCCATCGGCGGTGGCCGTCGAGATCGTCAGCGCGCCGCCCGACGGCATCGCGTCGCGGGCGTTGATCGCGAGGTTGAGGATGGCGTTCTCGATCTGGTTGGCGTCGCACATCGCGCGCGGATCGGCGGGATCGAGGTCGAGCCGGATGGCGACGGTGCCGCCGATGCTGTGGGCGAGCAGCGAGCGCATCCCCTCGATCACCGCGTTGACCGCGACCGGCGAGACGCTCAGGCGCTGGACGCGCGAGAAGGCGAGGAGCTGGCCGGTGAGCCGCGCGCCGCGCTTCGCCGCCTCCAGCGCGTTCTCGGCGATGGCGCGGACCGGCCCCTCGTCGGCCATCCGGCTGAGGATGAATTCGAGACCGCCGGTGATCGGCGTCAGCAGGTTGTTGAAATCGTGCGCGATGCCGCCGGTCAACTGCCCGACCGCCTGCATCTTCTGCGCCTGGCGAAGCGCCGCCTCGGCCTGCGCGCGCTCCGCCGCTTCGGCGCGGAGCTGGGCGTTCGAGGTGCTGAGAGCGGCGTTGACGCGGCGCATCGCCGCCTGCGCGACGCCGAGGACGAGGACGACGAGCGATCCCATCACCGCGAGAAGCGCGATTCCGCCGTAGCGCGTCAGCCGCCGGTCGGCGGTGTCGAGATCGGTGCTGATGACGACGGTGCCGAGCCGGCGGCCGCGCTGCACCACCGGCGTACGGACCGAAACGCGGTCGGCGGGGGTCGCACCGATCCTCGCGAGCAAGACGGCGGGGCGGGCGGAGCCACGGCCGTAGCCCGCGACCAGCGCGCCCGACGCGTCGTAGACGCCGCCGATCGCGATCTCGCCGTTCGCCGCGAGCGCCGCGACGCTCTCGCGCGCGGCGGCCGAATCCTCGAACTCCAGCGGCTCGGCGACGGCGGCGGCGAGCATCCGCGCCTGGACCTCGGCCTCGCGCAGCCGCTCGGCGCGATAGTTGCGCTCCGACTGGGCTGCGATGGCGAAGCCCGCGAGCAGCAGGATGGCGACTCCAAGGAGCGCGACGAGCGGCAGGCTCTGCCAGCGGTCGAGCGCGCTGCGGCGGGCGCGCAAGGAAGCGGCATCGGTCCTCTCCCCCCCGCCCGGCGGCATCGCAATCTCCGTCAAAGCAAATCAAGGGGTCGCAGCACCCGCGTGCCCGATGGTAAAGCCGGGCGACGGCGGCGTTAAGGGGGTATCGCGATGTTCGACATCGAAGCGGTTCGCGCCGGCTTCCCGGCGCTGGCGCGGCCGGATGCGCCGATCTTCCTCGACAATCCGGCGGGAACCCAGATCGCGGGACGCGCGATCGACCGCATGGTGAATGCGATGGTCGAGACCAACGCCAACCTGGGCGGGGCGTTCGCGACCTCGATCGCGGCGGGCGCGCTGGTCGACGAGGCGCACGCCGCGATGACGGACTTCCTCGGCGCGGGCAGCCGACAAGAGATCGTCTTCGGGCAGAACATGACGACTCTGACCTTCGCGGTGTCCCGCGCCATCGGGCGGACGCTGAAGGCGGGCGACGCGATCGTGCTGACTCGGATGGACCATGACGCCAACGTCGCGCCGTGGCTGATGCTCGCCGAGGATTTGGGGCTGGAGGTGCGGTGGATCGACTTCGATCCGGAGAGCTTCGAGTTCGACCTGTCGCGACTGGGGGAGGTGCTCACGCCCGGCGTCAAGCTGGTGGCGACGGGTTACGCCAGCAACGTGACGGGGACGATCCACGATGTCGCGGCGATCGCGCGGGCGGCGAAGGCCGTGGGGGCGCTGACCTTCGTCGACGCGGTGCAGTTCGCGCCACACGGGCTGATCGACGTCCAGGCGATCGGCTGCGACCTGCTCGTCTGCTCGGCGTACAAATTCTATGGGCCGCACCAGGGCATCCTGTGGGGGCGCCACGATTTGCTGGAGGCGCTCGACGCCTACAAGGTCCGCCCCGCCCCGAGCGCGCCGCCGGGCAAGTTCGAGAGCGGCACGACGAGCCGCGAGGCGCTCGCCGGGGTGCTGGGCGCGGTCGAGCATTTCGAATCGCTTGGGGTGGGCGCGACGCGGCGCGAGCGGATCGCCAGCGGCATCGCCGCCGCCGAGGCCTACGAGCGGGCGCTGACCGAGCGGCTGATCGACGGGCTGGAGGCGCTGCCGGGGGTGCGGATCATCGGGCTGACGGCGCGGCAGGCGATGGCGCGGCGGGTGCCGACGGTGTCGTTCGTCGCCGACGGGCGGGCGCCCGCCGGCATCGCCAAGGCGATGGCGGAGGCCAATATCTCGCTGTGGAGCGGGCATAATTACGGCATCGAGCCGATCGCGCGGCTTGGGCTGGCGGACAAGGGCGGAGTCGTGCGCATCGGCCTTGGGCATTACAACACCGCCGCCGAGGTCGATCGGCTGATCGAGGTTTTGGGGGCGGAGTTGCAGAGATAAGGAAGGGAAGCGGGCAAAGCCCGCTTCGTCGGTCGGCAAGCCGCCGGCCGGACCTGCGCGGAGTCAGCGTCTAGCCGGCGCTCGCTTCGCGACCGCTCAGCTAGCCGCAGCCCGCTTGGTCGCCACCCAATCGTCGATCTTCTTCTCGAGCACCTCCATCGGAAGCGCCCCGCTCATCAGCACCTGGGCGTGGAAGTCGCGGACGTCGAACCTGGGGCCCAGCGCTTGTTCGGCGCGGGTGCGGAGCTTGCGGATCGTCAGCTGGCCGATCTTGTAGGCGGTCGCCTGCGACGGGATCGCGATGTAGCGCTCGACCTCGGCGGTGGCGTCGGTTTCGCTCATCGCGGAATTGTCGAGCATGTACTTGATCGACTGGTCGCGGCTCCAGCCCTTGGTGTGGAGCCCGGTGTCGACGACGAGGCGCATGGCGCGCAGGATCTCGTCGTTCAGATGGCCGTACATCTGGTAGGGATCGGTGAACATGCCGAGCTCCGGCCCCAGGCTCTCGGCATAGAGCGCCCAGCCTTCGACATAGGCGGTGTTGCCGCCGAAGCGCTGGAAGGCGGGAAGCGCGGTGTTCTCCTGCGCCAGGCTGATCTGGAAATGGTGGCCGGGGATACCCTCGTGCAGGAACAGGGTCTCGTAGCCCCAGGTGTAGCGCGAGGGCAGGTCGTAGCTGTTGTAGTAGAAGACGCCGGGGCGGCTGCCGTCGGGCGTGCCCTGGTTGTATTCGCCGCCCGCCGCGGTCTTCTCCTTATAGGCGGGCTCGGGACGGATCTCGAGCGCCGACCTGGGGATGATCGCGAAGTCGCGCGGCACCGTCGCCAGCACGCGCTTGTCGATCGCGAAGAACTCGTCGCGCATCGCGGCGGGCGTGGCGGGCGCGAAGCGCTTGTCGGTTCGCAGGAAGGCGGCGAAGTCCTGCAAGGACCCCTTGAAGCCGACCCGGGCCTTCACCTTCTCCATCTCGCCATGGATGCGCGCGACTTCGGACAGGCCGAGCGCGTGGATCTGCTCAGGCGTCATCCTGGTGGTGGTCGTCGACTCGATCATGAAGCGGTAGAGCGCGGCGCCGCCGGGCATCTGCGACAGGCCGACGGTATCACGGGCCCTGGGCAGATATTCGGTCTTGAGGAAGTCGCGGACGCGGACGTGCGCCGGCTGGAGCTGGGTGCGGATGAAGTCGGCGTAGGCGGCCTTGAGGCGCGCCTGATCGGCGGCTGGGACGCCGGCGGGGAAGTTCAGGACGGGCTTGTAGAAGGTGCTGCCTTCGACGCCTTCGGCGATCAGCGCATCGAACTGGCCGGCGGCGTTGGCCATCACCAGCTTGGGGTTGGTGACGCCCGAGGCGAGGCCCTGCCGCATGCGCCCGATGGCGCGGTCGAGGTAGATCACATAGCCGGCGAGCCGCTTCAGATTGTTGTCGTAGTCGGCGACGGTCTTGAACGGCGCGATGCCCTGGCCCGAGCTGGCGTCGGGCATCATCGTCTGAAGGCCGCTGAAATGGTCGATCGGGCGGACGATCGTGGCGTTCAGGATCGCCGGATCGAAGCTCCTGAGGGCGAGCTCGGTCTGGAACCTGAAGACATCGTAGGAGACCTTGTCGTCGGCCGACAGCCGGCTGCGGTCGATCGCTTTCAGCGCCTTCAGGTCGGCGAGCGTCGCCGCCTTCTCGCCGGCGATATAGGCGTCGGTGATATAGTCGCCGAAGCGGTCGGCGTAGCGCGGGTCGCCGCGAAACAGCGCCTGGATCGGGTTGCGCTTTATCGTCGCCTCGTCGGAGGCGGCGAACAGCGCGAACAGCTGGTCGTGCATCGCCTTTTGAGCCAGGGCGGTGGGAGCCGCCGGCGCGGCGGCGGCGGGCGCGCCGAGCAGCAGGGCGGCGGCGAGGGCGGTTCCGGTCATCAGGCGGGCGATGGTCATGCAGAGTCCTTCAGGTGTTATATTCGGATAAGACAGCCGCGAAGCGCGCGCAAGCTCAGCGCATCGGGATCGGCTGCCCCTTGACCATGACGTAGCCGGCCTTGAGCACCGCCGCCGGATCGGTGAGCGGATCGCCGTCGACCGCGATCAGATCGGCAGACTTGCCCACATCGAGCGTGCCGGTCTCGCCGCCGAGGCCGAGCAGTTCGGCGGCGCTTTTGGTCGCGGCGACGAGCGCGTCGCGCGGGGTCATGCCGCCCTTCGACACCATCAGCCCGACCTCCTGGCCGTTCTGGCCGTGCGGGTAGACGCCGGCGTCGGTGCCGAGCGCGATCCTGACGCCGGCCTTGTACGCCCGGTTGAGCGCGGTGCCCCATTGCGCCAGCGCGATCCGCGCCTTGGCTTCGCTGTTCGGGGTGAAGATGCCCTTGCCGATGTACATGTTGAGGCCCTGGAAGGCCATCAGGGTGGCGACCATGTAGGTGCCGTGCGACTTCATCTCGCGGATGTCGGCATCGTCGGCGAAGGTGCCGTGCTCGATCGAATCGACCCCGGCGAGGACCGCCGCGCCGATGCCCGCCGCACCGTGGGCGTGCGAGGCGACCTTCAGGTGCGACTGGTGCGCGGTGTCGATGATCGATTTCATCTCGGCGTCGGTGAAATGCTGCTCCAGCCCCATCGCGCCGGGGTCGAGGACGCCGCCGGTGGCGTGGAACTTGATGACGTCGACGCCGAGCGCCGCGATCTTCCGCACCGAGCGGGCGCATTCCTCCGCCCCGGTGCACACCCAATATTGCGGGTGCGAGTCGTTGATCGCGTCGCGAAGCTCCGAGTTGAGGCCGACCGTCGAGTCGCCGTGGCCGCCGATGATCGACAGCGCCGGGCCGGCGACGAGGATCCGCGGGCCGGGGAAGCCGCCCTCCGCCACCGCGTCGCGCATCGCGAGCGAGGCCTCGGCCGGGCCGCCCAGGTCTCGCACCGTGGTGAAGCCGGCGCGCGCGGTGGTGAGCGCGTTCCTGAGGCCGACGGTCGCGGCATAGGGTTCCGAATATTTGGGCGTCAGGCCCTGATACCAGGGCTCGCCGGCGTTGCTTGTCAGATGGACATGAACGTCGATCAGCCCGGGCATCACCGTCTTGCCGCCCAAGTCGACGACGGTCGCGCCGGAAGGGCCGGGGGTGGCGCCGTCTTCGATTCGGGCGATTCGGCCGTTCTCGACGATCACGGTCGACGCCCCGCGCGCCGGCTTCGACGCATCGACGATCAGGCGCCCGGCGTGGATGACGACGGTGTCGGCGGCGGCGGGTGCCGCAGCTGCGAGCAGCGCGGCGGCGAGAAGCTTGCGGATGGCGATTCCCCTTGTGCGTCTTGATTGCGCGGCAGATTACGCGGGTTCAGGCGCTGTTCAAGCGGCGGCCGCGACATTAGACCCCGCCCCATGCGTATCACCCTCCCCCTCGCCGCCTTGCTCGCCTTCGCCGGGCCCGCGCACGCCGCGCTGTCCGATGTCGCGGCGCATCTGAAGGGCGTGACGACGATGACCGCCGACTTCGCGCAGACCGCGCAGGGAGGCGGCAGCGCGTCCGGCAAGATGACCCTGCAACGGCCGGGCAAGGTGCGCTTCCAGTACGACAATTCGAAGCTGCTGGTGGTCGCCGACGGCAAGGCGCTCAACATGATCGACTATCAGGTCGGCCAGCTGTCGCGCTGGCCGATTCGCGGCACGCCGCTGGCGGTGCTGCTCGATCCCACCGCCGACCTGTCGCGCTACGCCCGCGCGCTGACGCCCGCCGAGGGCGGGGTTCCGGGAATGGTGACGGTCGAGGCCAAGGACCCCAAGCACCGCGAATATGGCGTGACGACGCTCTATTTCCGGAAGGACGCGGGCGCGCCCGGCGGGCTGTCGCTACAGGGCTGGCGGGTGCTCGACGCGCAGGGCCGGACGACGCAGGTACAGCTGTCGAAGATGCGATTCAACGTGCCGGTGGCGGCGTCCGCCTTCACCTTTCGCGACCCCCGCAAGGGCGCGCAGGCGGGGCCGCGCGGCTGAGCGAGGGGCCGACGCGATGTGCCGACGCATCGCGGATTGAAGTCTGGCTGTAACAAGCCTACATTAGGGGTGTAGCGGCGGACTTCGAATTGCCCCCTGTTATCCGAAGTCCGACGTTGCTTGCGTGACGAACGCAGACCGGCCCTCGCTCCAATGCCCCCGGAGCGGGGGCCATTTGCGTCTTGGGCGCCCGCGATCCCGCTGCTAATCCCCATCCCATGCGCGTGACGATCGCCAGCTGGAACATCAACTCGGTGCGAGCGCGCCTCGAGATCGTCGAGAAATTCCTCGTCGAGCATGCGCCCGACGTGCTCTGCCTCCAGGAAACCAAGGTCGTCGACGGCACCTTCCCGTGCGAGATGTTCGACCGGCTGGGCTACACGCACCGCCTCTTGAACGGCCAGCCGATGCACCACGGCGTCGCGACGATTTCCCGGCTGCCCTTGCGCGAGGAGCGGCGGCACGACTGGCAGGACAATGGCGAGGCGCGGCACATCGGCGCGCGGCTGCCGAACGGCGTGCTGCTGGAGAATGTCTACGTGCCGGCGGGGGGCGACATTCCCGATCCGGCGGTCAATCCCAAGTTCCGGCAGAAGCTCGCCTTCTACGACCGGATGACCGAATGGTCGGCGGCGCTCAACGAGCCGTCGGTGCTGGTCGGCGACCTCAACGTCGCGCCGCTGCCGAGCGATGTCTGGAGCCACAAGGCGCTGCTCAATGTCGTCAGCCATACGCCGGTCGAGGTCGAGCGGATGGAGACGCTGATGGCGGCCCACGGCTGGGTCGATGTCGGGCGGCGATTCGTGCCGGCGCCCGAGCGTCTGTTCACCTGGTGGAGCTACCGCTCGCTCGACTGGACCGCCAACGACCGCGGGCGGCGGCTCGACCATATCTGGACGAGCCCGGCGCTGGTCGACCACACCGTCGGCTTCGAGGTGGTGGAAAGCGCGCGCAGCTGGACGCGGCCGAGCGACCATGTGCCGATCATCGCCGAGTTCGACTGGTGAGCAAGCGCCTGGCGCGCGCCATCGACGAGCTCCGGCGCGGCGAGCCGGTGGCGATCGACGGCGGCCTCGGCGTGCTGGCGGTCGAGCTGGCGGACGAGGCGGCGCTGGGCGCGTTCGAGCGGGGCGGGCGCGCCGACCTGCTGATCAGCCACCGGCGCGCGGCGGTGCTGCACCTCGTCAACCAGCGCGCGGCGGCGGCGGGCGGCACGGTGCGAATCGCGCGAAGTGACTGGATGGATTTCAGCGCCAGTCTCGCCGCCGCCGATCCGGTTCGCGACCTCGCGACGCCATTCAAGGGGCCGTACGAGACCCTCCCCGCCGGGCCGCTCGACGGCGCGGCGGTGGCGCTGGCGAAGCTGGCGGGGCTGCTGCCGGCGCTGTTCGTCACTGAATCGGTCGATGCCGACTGGCTCAGCGTGGCGGCCGACGACATCCTGTCTTATCGCCCGAGCGAACGTTTGCGGATCGTCACCCGCGCACGGCTGCCGGTCGACGGCGCGGAGGATGCCGAGGTCGTGGCGTTCCGCGCGAGCTTCGGGCCCGAGCATCTGGCGCTGGTGATCGGCCGGCCCGCCGATCCCCCGCTGGTACGGATCCATTCCGCCTGCCTGACGGGCGATGTGCTCGGCTCGCTCAAGTGCGATTGCGGCCCGCAACTGCGCGGCGCGGTGCGGGCGATGGCGGCGGCTGGCGGCGGCGTGCTGCTCTATCTCCAGCAGGAGGGGCGCGGCATCGGCCTCGCCAACAAGCTGCGCGCCTATGCGCTGCAGGACCAGGGGTTCGACACCGTCGACGCCAATCTTCGGCTCGGCTTCGAGGTCGACGAGCGCGACTTCGCGCTGGCGGCGGGAATGCTGAAGGCGATGGGCATCGGCGCGGTGCGGCTGATGACCAACAATCCGGCGAAGGTCGAAGGCCTCGAGGCCGCCGGCATCGGAGTCGTCGAGCGGGTGCGGCACGACATGGGCCACAACCCGCACAACGAAGCCTATCTCGCGGTGAAGCGCGACCGGACGGGCCATCTGCTGTGATCGTCGCGGTCGACACCGCGACGAGGATTCTGCGCGCCGGTGAAATCACGGTTCCCTGCTCGATCGGGCGGAGCGGCGCGGTGGCCGCCGAGGCGAAGCGCGAGGGCGACGGGGCAACACCGCTCGGCACCTGGCCGGTGCGCGCGTTGCTGCTGCGGCCGGACAGGGTCGGGCGGCCCGAGGCGCGGCTGCCGTGGCGCTGGCTGCGGCCCGGCGACGGCTGGTCCGACGGCGTGGACGACCCCGTCTACAACCGGCCGGTGCGGCACCCGCATCCGTATTCGGCGGAAGCGCTGTGGCGCGACGATGGGCTGTACGATGTGATCGTCGTGCTCGGGCACAACGATTCGCCGCCGCTGGCCGGGGCAGGAAGCGCGATCTTCCTGCACTGCTGGAACGAGGCGAAGCCGACCGAAGGCTGCGTCGCCATCGAACGCGGCGCATTGCTGGCGCTGCTCGGGCGACTGGGGCCGGGGGACGTTCTCGAAATAATCTAACGCCGCTCTTTCGCTACACCAGCAACCCGTCGATCTCGTCGTAGCTCGCGGCGATGTGATTGGCGCCGGCCGCCCGCAACAGATCGGCGTGGCCATCGAGGATATGGCTTCCCGCGACCAGCCCGACCACCGTCATCCCGGCCGCGACACCGGCTTGCACGCCGGCGACCGAATCCTCGATCACCAGCGTGTTCGCCGGCGCATGGCCCATGGTTCGCGCGGCGTGCAGGAACAGGTCGGGCGCTGGCTTGCCGTGCATGACTTCGGTGCCGCTGAACACCCGCCCCTCGAAATCGGCGGCGAGGCCGATGCGACGCAGCGCGAATTCGAGCCAGTCGCGGCCGCTCGACGAGGCGATGCAGCGGTCGAAACCCGGATGGCGCGCGAGGAAGTCGTGCACGCCGGCGATGGCCTGCAACTCCGCTTCGAATCGCGCACGGGCGACGCCGCGGCGGCGAGTCGCGAAATCATCCGGGAGGGGGCCGCCGAGCCGCGCCTCGATATCCACGACATTGTCCGCCCAGCGCCGGCCCATATAGCGGTCGAGCGCCTCGGGAACAGTCGTCGCGAGCCCGATCTCGGTCAGCGCCGCGGCGAGCCCTTCATTGGCGATCAGCTCCGAATCGGCGACGACGCCGTCGAAGTCGAAGATCAGCAGCGAGATCACGCGCGCGCGCCGAACAGCGCGGAGCCGACCCGGACGTGGGTGGCGCCGAGCATCACGGCGGTCTCGTAGTCGGCCGACATGCCCATGCTGAGCCCCGGCAGCGCGAGGTCGCGCGCCAGCCTGGCGAGGAGCGCGAAGAACGGCGCGGCCTCGATGCCCTCGGGCGGGACGCACATCAGGCCGACGACGGGGACGTTGGCGGCGCGCGCCCCCGCGACCAGCGCGGGGGTGTCGGTGATCGCGCAGCCGCCCTTCTGCGGCTCGGCGCCGATGTTGACCTGGACGAAGCAATCGGGACGGCGGTCGCAGGCGGCGAGCGCGGCGACCAGCGACGGGCGGTCGAGGCTGTGGATGGCGTCGAACAGCGCCGCGGCGGCGGCGGCCTTGTTCGACTGGAGCCGGCCGACGAGGTGGAGGCGGAGGTCGGGGTGCGCGGCCTTGAGCGCCGGCCATTTCGCCTCGGCTTCCTGCACACGATTCTCGCCGAACAGGCGGTGGCCGGCGTCGATCAGCGGCTGGATAGCCTCGGCCGGTTGGGTCTTGGAGATCGCGACAAGCGAAACGTCCGAAGGCTCGCGGTCGGCCAGCGCCGCCGCGCGGGAGATGCCCTCGTGGATGCCATCAAGTCGCCTCGCCGCTTCGTCTCGCTCATCCATGGCGGGTGCTATAGGCGAAGGCGATGAGCCGACGCCACCTGCCCCGAGCCTGGCTGTTCACCGACCCGCGCATCGGCGAGGCGCTGTGGCCGGCGCTCAAGCGGCTGCCGAGGGGAACGGGCGTGGTGGTGCGCGAGCCGGCGCTCGCCGGGCGGGTTCGCGCGGTGGCGCGACGGCGGGGGCTGGTGGTGACCGTCGCGGGCGTCGACCACCGGAGCGCCCGGCAAACCCGGACGACCCGGACGCCCCTGACGGCCTCGGCGCACAGCCGGCGCGAGCTGGTGGCGGCGCGGCGGGCGGGGGCGGCGCTGGTGTTCGTCTCGCCGCTGTTCGCGACTCGGACGCATCCGGGCGCGACGCCGCTCGGGCGGGTGCGGTTCGGTCTGCTGGTTCGCGGCGCGGGCGTGAAGGTCGCGGCGCTCGGCGGGGTCGATGGCAAAAGGTTCGCCAGCCTGAAGGCGCTCGGCGCCTACGGGTGGGGCGGGATCGACGCCTGGCTTCCCTAATCCGCGTCCGTTCGTGTGAGCCTGTCGAACCACGAGTCGCGCAGGCCGTGCGACCACGTCCTTCGACAGGCTCAGGACGAACGGAGACGTGGAAGTGAATCCCGAAGCGAGCGCCTAGAAGGTGAAGGCGGTCCCGACGAACACCGAGGGGTCACGCTCTGGCTGGAGACGCGGGTCGAGCGGGGTGATCAGCTGGTAGCGCGCGCCGGCGTTCAACGACAGGCGCGACGACAGCGAATAGGCGCCGCCGAGCTCGAACGAGGTGCGCTTGTCGAGGCCGAGCGGCTCGGCGGTCAGGCGCGACGGGGTTTCGCTGGCGGCGAACAGGCTCGTCTTCCAGTTGCGGCCCCGATAGCTGAGGCCGAGATCAATACCGTCGCGATGCGGGCCGTAGCCGCTGTCGGCGCGCGAATAGCCGCCGGTGAGCGAGAAGCCGAGCCAGCCGACCGACGCGCCGACATTATAGGCGGTCTGGACCGGCCGCGCGCCCTCGGCACGGGTATCGGCGACGGTGTTGCGCGAGGTCAGGCCGAGGGTCAGCGCCTTGCGGTCGCCGGTCTTGCCCGATGGCGTGAAGCGGAAGGTCCGCTCGACCACCTGCGGGCGGACATCGGCGGCGCGCGACGGTGCGACGAGCGACGGCGTGAAGGCGCCGAGCGACAGGCTGCGGAGCGAGGTCTCGGACATCGCGGTCTCGACCGTCGCGCGCTTCTTCTTCGCCGCCGGCGCGTGGCGGGCATCGGGAGTCGGCACGGCGAACGCCGGCGCGAGCGGCGCGACAAGCGCCACCATCGCCAGCAGAACACCCTTGTCGACCCGAGAAACCATCACGATCCCTGTTTGCCCTCATGTCTTCTACGGACATGCGGGCGCGAATCCCCTTATGCGCAAGAAACCTTGCAGCGAGATGAACAACGCCGCAAGCGCACCGCCGCTCCGCGCCGACTCCTTATCGCGCGACTGTGGCAAGACGCCCACAGCTGCGCAAAGGGTTGGCGCGCCGAACGCCACGCTTCTATAAGGTGCGGACTGCATTTCCGGGAGAGCTTTCACGTGATCAGGATCGTCCGCGCCGCCGGCCTCGCGCTCGCGCTGACCGCTGCGCTCGCCGGCTGCGCGCACAAGAACAAGGGCGCCGCGCGGGCCAATGAGCTGTCGTCGCGGGTGTCGCAGATCGGAGTCAACGCCTATCTGTGGCGCGCCAGCCTCGAGACGCTGGCCTTCATGCCGATGGCGCAGGTCGATTCGAATGGCGGCGTTCTCGTCACCGACTGGTACGTCAACGCCCAGACGCCGACCGAGCGGGTGAAGGTGACGGTCGCCATCCTCGACAAGGACCTGCGCGCCGACGCGCTGCGCGTCAGCGCGGTCCGCCAGGAGCTGCAGGGCGGTCAGTGGCTGGGCGCGCCGGTTCGCGCCGGCACCGTGCAGAAGCTGGAAGAGACGATCCTGAGCCGCGCCCGCGACATCCGCAACGCCGCCATCGCCGGGTAGCGCGCCCGGCATGGAGCGGTTCGACCCGAAAGAGGCCGACGGCCGCTGGCAGCGCGAATGGGCGGCGCGGGAGACCTTCCGCGCCGACGACGCAAGCCCCAAGCCCAAGACCTATGTGCTGGAGATGTTTCCCTATCCGTCGGGGCGCATCCACGTCGGCCACGTGCGCAACTACACGATGGGCGACGTGCTCGCCCGGTCGAAGCGCGCGCAGGGGTTCGAGGTGCTGCACCCGATGGGCTGGGACGCCTTCGGAATGCCCGCCGAGAACGCGGCGTTCGAGAAGAAGACGCACCCGGGGACGTGGACTCGCGCCAATATCGCGACGATGCGCGACCAGCTGAAGGGTCTGGGCTTCGCGCTCGACTGGAGCCGCGAGGTCGCGACCTGCGAGCCCGATTATTACGGCCACGAGCAGGCGCTGTTCCTCGACCTCTACGAGGCGGGCCTCGTCTATCGCAAGGAATCGGCGGTCAACTGGGACCCGGTCGACATGACCGTGCTCGCCAACGAGCAGGTGATCGACGGCAAGGGCTGGCGCTCGGGCGCGCCCGTCGAGCGCCGAAAGCTCAGCCAGTGGTTCCTCAAGATCACCGATTTCGCCGACGAGCTGCTGGAGGGGTTGGCAAGCCTCGACCAGTGGCCCGAGAAGGTGCGGACGATGCAGGAGAACTGGATCGGCCGCAGCCGGGGGCTGAAGTTCCGTTTCGCGATCGCGAGCGACCGCCCCTCCCCTTCAGGGGAGGGGATGGGGGTGGGGCCTCTCCGCCCGGCTCAGAGCACGTCGCCAACGCCCCACCCCAACCCCTCCCCTGAAGGGGAGGGGCTACACACGCTCGAGGTCTACACCACCCGCCCCGACACGATCTTCGGTGCCAGCTTTGCGGCGATCGCGGCGGACCATCCGCTGGCGCTGGAGCTGGCGGAGCGCGACCCGGCGCTGGCGGCGTTCGCCGACGAATGCCGGACGAGCGGGACGGCGGCCGAGGCGATCGAGACCGCCGAGAAGAAGGGCTACGACACCGGGCTGTCGGTCGTCCATCCGCTTGATTCGGCATGGAAATTGCCGCTCTTCGTCGCCAATTTCGTGTTGATGGAGTACGGCACCGGCGCGGTGTTCGGCGTTCCGGCGCACGACCAGCGCGACCTCGATTTCGCGCGGAAGTACCAGCTGCCGGTGACCCGCGTCGTCGGCGACCCGGCGGTGCCGATCCACGACGAGGCGGACAGCGGGCCGGGAAGGCTGGTCAACTCGCGCTTCCTCGACGGCATGGAGGTCGAGGAGGCCAAGCGCGCGATCATCGCGCGCGCCGAGGCCGAGGGATGGGGCGAAGGCACGACCGTCACGCGCCTGCGCGACTGGGGCGTGTCGCGCCAGCGCTACTGGGGGACTCCGATCCCCTTCGTGCATTGCGAGAGCTGCGGCGTGGTGCCGGTGCCCAAGGAGCAGCTGCCGGTGGTGCTGCCCGAGGACGTGACCTTCGACGTGCCGGGCAACCCGCTCGACCGGCATCCGACGTGGAAGCATGTCGATTGCCCGCAGTGCGGCAAGCCGGCGCGGCGCGAGACCGACACGCTCGACACCTTCGTCGATTCGTCCTGGTATTTCATCCGCTTCGCCAGCCAGCCCAGGGACAGGCCGTTCGACAAGGGCGTAGCCGAAAGCTGGCTGCCGGTCGGCCAGTATATCGGCGGCGTCGAGCATGCGATTCTGCACCTGCTCTACGCGCGCTTCTGGACGCGCGCGCTGAGGCGCATCGGCAAGATCGACATCGCCGAGCCGTTCACCGGCCTGTTCACGCAGGGGATGGTGACTCACGAGACCTACAGGGACCCGAGCGGCGCGTGGCTGTCGCCCGAGGAAGTCAGTGGCGGCATCGTGATCGCGACCGGCGAGCCGGTGACGCCCGGCCGCGTCGAGAAGATGTCGAAGTCGAAGAGGAACGTCGTCGACCCGACTCCGATCATCGACCGCTACGGCGCCGACGCGGTGCGCTGGTTCGTGCTCTCCGACTCGCCGCCCGAGCGCGACCTGCCGTGGTCCGAGGCGGGCATCGAAGGCGCGAGGAAGTACATCCAGCGCGTCTGGCGCCTCGCCGATTCCAGCGACTCCGGGGCGAGCGGCGAGGATCAGGCGCTGACCCGGCTTCTCCACCGCGCGATCGCCGGGGTCACCACGGACATCGCCAACCTGCACTTCAACAAGGCGGTGGCGCGGCTCTATGAACTGGCCACGGGCATCGAGCGCGCGCAGCCGTCGGCGGCGCGCCACGCGGCGGTGATCGCGCTCGTCCAGCTCGTCGCGCCGATGATTCCCCACCTCGCCGAGGAGGCGTGGGCGCGGCTTGGGCAGGAGGGATTGGTGGCCGACGCGGCGTGGCCCGTCGCCGACCCGGCGCTGCTCGTCGAGGACAGCGTGACGATCGCGGTGCAGGTCAACGGCAAGCTTCGTGATACCGTGGCCTTGCCCAAGGGCATGGCGCGCGACGATGTCGAGCGCGAGGTGCTGGCGCTGGAGAAGATCGTCGTCGCGCTGAACGGCGCGAGCCCGAAGAAGGTGATCGTGGTGCCCGACCGGTTGGTCAACCTCGTCGCATGAGGAGCTTGGGGCTTCTCGCCGCGCTGGCGCTGCTTTCGGGCTGCGGGCTTCGGCCGGTCTACAGCAATGGCGCCTTGGGCGCCGCGGCGACGACTTTGGCGTCGATCGCCGTCGACCCGATTCCGGATCGCGCGGGCAATCTGGTGCGCGACGCGCTCCGCCTGCGGCTCGGGCCGACGCCGGCCAATCCGCGCTACCGCCTCGCGGTCGAGCTCGACGACAAGATCGAGGGTTTCGGAATCCGTGGCGACGCCTCGATCACCCGCGAGCGGCGGACGCTGCGCGCGCGCTGGCGGCTGGTCAGTGCCGACGGCGCGACGACCCTGATCGACACGACGACGGGCTCCGACGAGGGCATCGATGTCGTGCGCTCATCGAACTATGCGGTGGTCGCCGCCGAGAACAGCGCGCTGGAGCGGCTGGCGACCCGCATCGCCGAGCAGATCAGCGCCCGCATCGCGCTCTACGCGCGCACCGAGCAGAAGTGAAAGCGGCGAAGGCCGACTTCGCCAAGGCGCTGCAGCGCCCCGACCCGGCGATCCGGCTCTACCTGTTCCACGGCCAGGACGAGGCGGCGTCGCGCGAGATGGCGGCGCAGATCGGGGCGAAGCTCGCCGACCCCGCCGACGCGATGGCGCGGGTCGATATCGAGGCGAAGTCGCTGGCAGGCGACCCCGGCAAGCTCGCCGACGAGGCGGCTTCGGTGTCGATGTTCGGCGGCGCGCGGCTGATCCGAGTCGATGGCGCGGGCGAGGACGCCGAGGAGGCGGCGCGGTTGCTGCTGGAGGCCCCGGCGGCGGGCAATCCGGTGGTGATGACCGCCGGCGCGCTCAGGAAGGGATCGAAGCTGCTGACGCTGGCGGACGGCGCGCCGGGAGCGTTTTCCTATGTGAGCTACGCGGCCGAGGCGCGCGACCTGGTGGGCTTCATCGGCGAGGTCGCGGGGGAGCTCGGGCTGCGGCCGGCGCGCGACGCGGCGGCGGCGCTGGCGGAGAGCTGCGGCGGCGACCGGGGGGTGCTGCGTCGCGAGCTGGAGAAGCTGGCGCTCTATCTCGACGCGACGCCGGAGAGGCCGCAGGCGCTGGAGCGCGCGCATCTCGCGGCGGTTGGCGCGGCGCTCGACGACGCCGATTTCTCGGGGCTGGTCGAGGCGGTGGCGGGCGGCAGGCCGGGCGACGCCGACCGCCAGCTGGCGCAGCTGGAGGGCCAGGGCGCCGCCGGAATCGTGCTGCTGCGCGCGGTGGCGCGGCGGCTGTGGCTGCTCGCCGAGCTGCGCGACGCGGTGGACGGGGGGTTGAGCCCCGACGCGGCGATCGGCAGCGCGCGGCCGCCGGTGTTCTGGAAGGAAAAGGCGGCGGTCGCGGCGCAGCTCGGGCGCTGGCGCGCGCCGCAGCTGCGGGCGGCGCTGGCGCGGCTGCTCGAGACCGAGCGCGCGACCAAGCGCAGCAGCTCGGCGGGCGAGGTGCTGTCGAGCCAGGCGCTGCTGGGGATTTCGGTGCAGGCGCGGCGGTAGTCTTTTCTGGGACCCCGCCCCACCCCAACCCCTCCCCTGAAGGAGAGGGGCTTTCCGCCCGCGCTGACCGAAGCCCCTCTCCTTCAGGGGAGGGGTTGGGGTGGGGGGCTGGGCCTAGAAACGGTCGCCGGTCAGCTTCCGGCACAGCATGTCGAGCTGCTCCAAGTCCGAATAGGCGATGCGGACCTCGCTTACGTCGATGGCGACCGTCAGGCCGAGCGATTCGGAGAGCATGGTTTCGAGCGCGCGGGTGTCGGCGTCCTTGGCCGCGCCGCGCGATGCCGGCGGGCGCGACGGGGCGCGGCCTTGCGCGCTGGCGGCGAGCGCTTCGGTCTGGCGGACCGACAGGCCTTGCGCGACGACCTGCACGGCGAGCGCCGCCGGGTCGGGCGCGGCGGCGAGGGCGCGGGCGTGGCCCATGCTGAGCTTGCCGTCGACGACGAGGTCTCGAACCGACGACGGAAGATCGAGCAATCGCAACAGGTTGGCGATGTGGCTGCGCGACTTGCCGACCAGCCGGGCGAGGTCCTCCTGCGTGTGGCCATAGGCGTGGATGAGGCGCGAATAGCCCTCGGCCTCCTCGATCGGGTTGAGGTCGGCGCGCTGGATGTTCTCGACCAGCGCGATCTCGAAGGCTTCCGAATCGGCGAGTTCGCGGACGACGACGGGGATGTCGTGGAGCTGCGCGGCCTGCGCGGCGCGCCAGCGGCGCTCGCCGGCGACGATCTCGAAGCCGTCGCCCGAAGGGCGGACGAGGATGGGCTGGAGGACGCCGCGCGCACGCACCGACTCGATGAGCTCGGCCTGCGCCTCGCTGTCGAAGCGCCGGCGCGGCTGGCCCGACATCGGGCGGATCTGCGCGATGGGCAGGGTCTGGATGGCGACGCGGGGGGCGGTCGAATCGGTCGCCGAGGCGGCGCGGCCGGGGGCGAGGCCGACTTCGTCCATCAGCGCCGACAGGCCGCGCCCGAGGCCGCGTTTCTTCTCCATCATGCTCCTCAAGCGGCTTTGGCGGGCGGCGCGGCGCGGCGGAGGACCTCGCGGGTCAGCTCCATATAGGCCTGCGAGCCGCTCGATCTGTGGTCGTAAAGCAGCGCGGGCAGGCCGTGGCTCGGGGCTTCCGACAGGCGGACGTTGCGCGGGATGACGGTCTCGAAGACCTGCGCGCCCAGGCAGGCGCGGACGTCGGCGGCGACCTGCTCCGACAGGCGGTTGCGGCGGTCGAACATCGTCAGGACGACGCCGAGCACCTCGAGCCGCGGGTTGTGGCGGGCGCGGACCATGTCGATGGTGTTGAGCAGCTGGCTCAAGCCTTCGAGCGCGAAGAACTCGCACTGGAGCGGGACGAGGACGGCGTCGGCGGCGACGAGGGCGTTCAGGGTGAGGAGGCCGAGCGAGGGCGGGCAGTCGATCAGGACGAAGTCGTCCGGGGCGCCCGCCAGCGCGGTCTTGAGGCGGGTGGTGCGCTGCTCGGCGGCGGCGAGCTCGACCTCGGCGCCCGACAGGTCGACGGTCGAGGGAACGGCGGTCAGGCCGGGAACGCGGGTCGGCAGCCGCGACTCGGCGAGCGAGGCTTCGGCGAGGAGGAGGTCGTAGCTCGTGTTATGGCGGTCGGCGCGGGCGAGGCCGAAGCCGGTCGAGGCGTTGCCCTGCGGATCGAGGTCGACGACGAGCACCGCGCGGCCCGCTGCGGCGAGGCCGGTGGCGAGATTGATGGTGGTGGTGGTCTTGCCGACCCCGCCCTTCTGGTTGGCGACAGCGATCTTCATCCTAGCGATCATCGCGCATGTCGAGGGTCGCGACAAGGATGGCGGCCGAGGGGTCGGTGCGGCTGGAGACGAGGTTGGTTTCGAAGCTAAATTGTTGTTTAGCCTCGTATATTTCCTCGGCGTGGCGGGCGCCCTTGGGGAGGATCCAGCGGGTTTGCGGAGTGGAAAAAGCGTGTCCCCAGGCAAATAACTTCGCGAGCGGGGCGCAGGCGCGGGCGCTGATGATGTCTGCGGGGAAGCGCGGGAGCGACTCGATGCGAGCATTGTGGACGGTGGCGTTCGCGATTTCGCATTCGGAAACAACGACTTGGAGGAAGGCGCACTTCTTCGCGGTCGATTCGACCAAGTGTAACGTCGCATCGGTGAGCAGCGCGATGACGAGAGGCGGAAAGCCGGCGCCCGAGCCGATGTCGAGCCATAGGCGGCCGGCCTTGCCGGCGCCGATTGGGACCAGCTGAGCCGAATCGCGGAAGTGGCGGGACCACAAGTCGGGCAGGGTCGCCGGGCCGACAAGGTTCATCCGCGCCTGCCACTCGACGAGGAGGCCGGCGTAGCGGGTGAATTTGTTCATTGTTCCACGTGGAACATCGAACTCGGCCTGGAAGTCGGCGGGGCCATAGCCGACAGGCTTGGCCGAAGCTTCAGGCGGCACGGCGGACGTGCGATAGTAGGGCGGTGAGCGCCGACGGCGTGACGCCGGCAACGCGCGCGGCGGCGCCGAGGCTGGCGGGGCGCGCGCGGGACAGGCGCTCGACCATTTCGTTCGAGAGGCCGGGGATCATCGCGAAGTCGAGCTCGGCGGGGAGCGTCAGCGATTCGTCCCGGCGGAACGCCTCGACGTCGGCGTCCTGGCGGACGAGATAGGCGGCGTAGCGCGCGTCGGTCGCGACTTGATCGGCGACGGCATCGGAAATCGCAGCAAGCTCGGGCCACAAGCGGCAGGCTGCGGGCCACTCGACTTCGGGGAAGCGCAGCCAGTCGAAGGCCGTACGGATGATACCGTCCTGACCGACCGCGATTCCCGCCTTGGCGAGCGCGGCGGGGCTGGCCTTGGCGGCGTCGAGCCGGGCGCGCGCGTCGGCGAGGGCGGCGGAGCGGCGCGCGAAGACGGCGGCGCGCTCTGGGCCGATGCAACCGATGGCGAGTCCGCGCGGCGTGAGGCGGAGGTCGGCATTGTCGGCGCGCAGGCGCAGGCGGTATTCGGCGCGCGAGGTGAACATCCGGTATGGCTCGCTGACGCCCTGCGTGACGAGGTCGTCGATCATCACGCCGGTGTAGGATTCGGCGCGGTCGAGGAGGAACGGCGACGAGCCGGCGGCGGCGAGCGCGGCGTTGAGGCCGGCGACGAGGCCCTGCGCGGCGGCCTCCTCGTAGCCGGTGGTGCCGTTGACCTGGCCGGCGAGATAAAGGCCGGGGACGGTGGCGACGGCGAGCGTCGGCGTCAGGCAACGCGGGTCGATATGATCGTACTCGATCGCATAACCGGGGCGGAGGATGCGGGCCCGTTCGAGGCCGGGGAGGTGCGACAGGAACTCGGCCTGGATGTCCGCGGGGAGCGAGGTCGAGATACCGTTGGGATAGATCGTGGGATCGTCGACGCCTTCGGGCTCGAGGAAGATCTGGTGGCCGTCGCGGTCGCCGAAGCGCATCACCTTGTCCTCGACCGACGGGCAATAGCGCGGGCCGACGCCCTCGATCCGGCCGGCGTACATTGGCGCGCGATGGATGTTGGTGCGGATGACGGCGTGCGCGGCCTCGGTGGTGCGGGTGATCGCGCAGGCGACCTGCGGCGCCGGCAGCTGCGTAGTGAGCGCGGAAAAGGCTACGGGCTTGTCATCGCCATGCTGAAACTCAAGGCCGGCCCAGTCAATCGTCCGGCCATCGAGACGCGGGGGCGTGCCGGTCTTGAGACGGCCGAGCGGCAAGCCAAGGCGGCGGAGCGCTCCGGAAAGGCCGAGCGCAGGCGGTTCGCCCGCGCGGCCGCCCGACGTCTGGCTCTCGCCGACATGCAGGACGCCGGCGAGGAACGTGCCGGCGGTGACGACGGTTGCGGCGGCGTGGAGATCGCGGCCATCGCCAGTCCGGACACCCGCAACCGCGTCGTTCACCAGCAACAAATCCTCGACCGCAGCTTCGACGATGGTCAGGTTCGCTTGCTCGGCGAGCAGGCGCTGGATGGCGGCGGCGTAAAGCTTGCGGTCGGCTTGCGCGCGCGGACCCTGAACCGCCGGTCCCTTGCTGCGGTTGAGCAGGCGGAACTGGATGCCGGCGGCGTCGGCGGCGCGACCCATCAGGCCATCGAGCGCGTCGATCTCGCGGACAAGATGACCCTTGCCGAGACCGCCGATCGCCGGGTTGCACGACATCGCGCCGATTGTCGAAACGTTATGCGTGACGAGTGCGACCCGCGCGTCAAGGCGGGCCGCAGCCGCAGCGGCCTCGGTGCCGGCGTGGCCGCCGCCGATGACGATGACATCGAACGCGTTCATGCCCGCGGCTTTAGGGGAAAGTGGGGCCGGTTTGAAGATGTGAAACCTGCGCTCGTACCCGGCATCGTCCCCACCTCAACCCTCCCGTGAAGGAGAGGGGAGAGAGGAATGTTTCACGTGGAACAGTCATTTGCCGATGCAGAAGCGGCCGAAGAGGGCATCGAGCATGTCCTCAACGCCGACTCGGCCGGTGATCTGGCCGAGGGCGCGGGCAGCGAGGCGGAGCTGCTCGGCGCGAAGGACGGGATCGGAGAGGTGGCCTGCTTCGGCGAGGCGGACGGCAGATCCGGCGAGGGCGAGGCGGTGGCGGTGCTGGGTGATGAGGGCGGACTCGGCGCGGGAGGCCTGGGCGGCCGCCCAGGCGGCGAGAGCGGCGCGGAGGGCGGGGAGGCCTTCGCCGGTTTTAGCGGAAACGCGGAGGGGCGGTGGGGGAGGAGAGGCCGTTCCCCTCTCCCCGGAAGGGGGAGGGAGCAGGCTTTTCACCCCCTCCCCCTTCCGGGGGGAGGGTTGGGGAGAGGGGTTGGGAGCTGGGCGTGAAGCACCGGCTTGATCAATCTTGTTTAGTACGACGATCGTGCGTCCCTCGACTTCGCTCGGGATGAGCGGGTCTGAAGAGGCATCAAGGATGTGAAGCACCAGATCCGCCTCCGCCGTGTTGGCGCGGGCGCGGCGGATGCCTTCGGCCTCGATTGGGTCGGCGCTGTCACGTAGGCCGGCGGTGTCGAGTAGGGTGACGGGGACGCCGGCGAGGGTCAGCGGGACCTCGATGATGTCGCGGGTGGTACCGGGAATAGCGGTGACGATCGCTGCCTCTCGGCCTGACAAGGCGTTGATAAGGCTCGACTTTCCGACATTCGGCTCGCCGATGACGGCGATCCTGAAACCGTCGCGCAGGCGCTCGCCGAGGCCGCCGTCGTCGAGCGCCGCTTCGATCTCGGCGAGGAGCGCGGCGAGATCGGGCGGGGCGCTGCCGGCGACATCGCCCTCGTCGGCGAAGTCGAGATGCGCTTCGGCGTCGGCCTGGAGCGCGAGCAGGCGGAGGTGCCAGCCTTCGACCCGGTCGCGCAACGCGCCGCCGGCCTGCGCCAGCGCCTGGCGGCGCTGCGCCTCGGTCTCGGCGGCGATCAGGTCGGCGAGCCCCTCGGCCTGCGTCAGGTCGAGCTTGCCGTTGTCGAAGGCGCGGCGACTGAACTCGCCGGGCTCGGCCAAGCGCAGGCCCTCGCGTTCGAGCGCCGCGAGGACGGCGGCGACCGTCGCGGCGCCGCCGTGGAGATGAAGCTCGGCGACATCCTCTCCTGTGAAGCTGTGCGGCGCGGGAAAGGACAGGATAAGCGCGCGATCGAGGAGGTGGCCATCGTCGTACAGGTCAGCGAGAGTCGCGGCGCGCGGCTGCGGCAAGCGCCCGGCGAGACTCTCTAACGTTTTCAATGACTTGTCGCCGGACAGCCGAACCACCGCGACGCCGGCGGGGGGACGCCCCGACGACAGGGCGAAGATGGTGTCGCGATTCGGCATGGTGCTTCCTAGCGCGGGATGGCGCGCCATGCATCGGCGGCGTAACATTATGAACCGCGCTGCGACGCGAAGCCTGAGCTCCGAATGCCGGATGTGCTCCGGGGCAGCTTCGTCGAGCCGAGGCTGGGGTAGGACCTTGTGCTGACTTAACTCACCCCGTGATGATCAAGCAACCTTGTGGCGGCGCATCAGGGCAGCGCCGCCAGCCAGTTCAGGATCTCGCTCTGCAAGCGGATGCGCTTGCCCGACCAGCTGTGGTCGGTGGCGACGTGGATGGCGGTGACCTTGCCGCCGGCGGCGCGGACGGCGGCGACGAGGGGGTCGGTGTGGGCGGCGAGGCCGTCGTCCGAACTCAAGACGAGGAGCGGCAGCCTGGCGAGGCCGGGGGCGTCCTGCGCGAAGGTTGGGCCCGGGTGGGCGATGAGTTCGGCCGCCATGCTGTCGGCGGTGACGCCGGCGAGCGATTCGAGGCTCTCGCTCATGTCCTTGACGAGCGCGGCGCGCGTCATTTCCACCGGCAGCCTGGCCATGTCGGCGGAGGAGATCAGGATGGCGCCGGCGAGACCCTTGTCCCGCGCGGCGGTGGCGGCGGCGACCCAACCGCCCATGCTGTGGCCGGCGATGACGAGGCGCGACGGGTTCACGCCAAGCGTCGCCGCGTTGGCGCGGAGGTAGGCGAGCACCGCGTGCGCGTCGGCGAGATTGCCCTGGAAACTGAACTTGCCGGGGCTGCCCCATGAGCCGCGATAGTTGAAGGTGATGGCGTTCCAGCCGGCGCGGCGGACGGCTTGCGCGAGGTCGAGGTTCTTCTCGTTGCCGGGGAGGCCGTGCAGGATGACGATTGTCGGGTGCGCGCCGGCGCCGGCGGCGAGGTAGGCGACGCCGTTGATCGCGACGCCGCCCGAGGGGATGTGAAGCACCTCCATGCGCGGCGGGTTGGCGGCATCCTCGGGCGGGTCGGTGGCGATCGCCGGCGGGACGGGGGCGGCGGCGACGGCGAGCGCGGCGAAGGCCAGCAGAATCAGGTGCTTCATCATGTCTCCCTTGCCGCAACCACTTGGCGCGCCGATCGTAGCAGGATGATGCGCGCTGCCAATCTGTTCTGGATGCTGCTGATCACCGCGAGTCCCGTGGCGGCGGACGAGCTGCGCGACTTCTGCCCGACGCGGCCGGGGCTCGGCACCAACGCCTGCATCGTCGATGCCTCGCACGCCGTCGCGGAGCTGTCGGCGGTCGACTGGACTCGGACGCGGGACAACGCGGCGACCGAGGATCGGACGCTGGCGGGCGACCTGCTGCTTCGGATCGGGCTGGGCGCGACGACCGAATTGCAGCTTGGCTGGACACCGTTCGGGGTGGTGCGAACGCGCGACCGGCTGGCGGGGACGACAGCGACGCAGCACCGGATCGGCGACGTCACGCTGGGGCTGCGGCAGAACCTCGCCTCGCCCGACGGATCGGGATTTTCGGCGGCGGTGCAGCCGTTCGTGACGCTCCCCATCGGGCGTCAGCCGGTTGGCGACGGCGACTGGGGCGCGGGACTCGTCGTGCCGATCTCCTACGAACTGTCCGAGACGTGGAGCGTCGCGCTAACCTCCGAGGCCGATGCGGCTGTCGACTCGGACGGGAATGGGCGGCATCTGGCGTGGAGCGCGATCGGCGGCGCGACCTACAAGCTGAGCGACAGCGTCAGCGCGACGATCGAGGCGGCGGCGCTGCGCGACGATCCGGCGCGGCACGAGACGGAATGGCGCGGTGCGCTGTCGCTGGCGTGGCAGCCGAAGGACGGGCTGCAATTTGACGTGCAGGCGGTGGCGGGGCTCGACCGCGACGCGCCCGATGTGGAGCTGATCGCCGGGCTGGCGCGGCGCTTCTAGCGCTTTCTATTTCTTCGCGTCGCCGCCGGTCGCGGCGCTCCACATGGCGTTTCGCCATTGCTCGAAGCCCTCGGCCATGCCGGGCATCCAGCTGCGCGTCATCTTCTCGAAGTCGGCGGGGGTCAGGCCTTCGGTGACCACCGACTTCATCCGCTCGATGTAGAGGTCGTGGATCGGCGTCAGGTCGGGGAGGCCGAAGAAGGCGCGCGCCTCGGCCGGCGTACAGTCGATATCGAAGGTGACTTTCATGGGGACGGCCCTCCTTGCCGGGCGAGCCTAGCAGGGGCTAGGCTGCTGTCCATGCCCGCCGCAGCACTTGCCACCCCCGTTGGACGGCTGACCCTCGTCGAGGAGGGCGGCGCGATCGTCTCGGTGAGCTGGAAGAAGGGGCCGGAAGGCGAGGCGACGCCGCTGTTGAAGGAGGCGCTTCGGCAGATGCATGATTATTTCGAGGGGAGGCGGAAGGACTTCGAACTTCCGCTGAAGCCTGCCGCGACGGAGGCCGAGCAGGCGGTGCGCGACGCGATGCTGGCGATCCCGGCGGGGTCGACGGCGAGCTACGGCGACATCGGCAAGGTGGCGGGGCTGCCAGCGCAGGCGGTAGGGCAGTTCTGCGCCAGGAATCGCCTGCCGATCATCGTGCCGTGCCACCGGGTGGTTGGCCTTCAGGTCTCGGGGCATTATTCGGGCGGCGGCGGGGCGGACAGCAAGCACTGGCTGCTGCGGCACGAGGGCGCGACACTCATTTGAAGGATCAAGGCATGGGCGAGTGGATCGAGGTCGAGGCGCTGGACAATCCTGGCGACGGGGCGGGCGCATTCCGCGGTTATCTGGCGGGTAACGGCGGGCCGGGAATCGTCGTCGTGCAGGAGATCTTCGGAGTCAACGCCGGCATCCGCGCGATGTGCGACGACTGGGCGGCAAAGGGCTTCACCGCCTTCGCGCCCGACCTGTTCTGGCGGATCGAGCCGGGACTCGACATCAGCGACAAGAGCGAAGCCGAGTGGAAGACCGCGTTCGGCTACATGCAGAAGTTCGACATCGACGCCGGGCTGCGCGACATCGAGGCGTCGATCCGGGCGCTCCGGGCGCGCGGGCATGAGAAGGTCGGAGTCGTCGGCTATTGCCTCGGCGGGCGGGTCGCCTTCCTCGCGGCGACCCGGACCGACGCCGACGCCAGCGTCTCCTACTACGGCGGCGGCATCGACGGACTGATGGGCGAGGCGCACGCGATCGCGCGGCCGCTGATGATCCACCTCGCGGTCGAGGACGAGTATATCGACAAGGCGGCGCAGGCGACGGTCCACGCGGCGCTCGACGATCATCCCAGGGTGACGATCCACGACTATCCCGGCGTCCAGCACGCCTTCGCGCGGGTCGACGGGGTCCACCGCGACGAGGATTCGGCGAACCTCGCGGACGGCCGGACCCTCTGGTTCTTCAAGGAATATCTCGGCTGATGTTCATCCGGCCGGCGGGGGACGGCGACCTCGGCGGGCTGCTGACGGTCACCAACCATGCCATCCTGACCTCGACCGCGCTGTTCGACTACGAGCCGCGCACCCCGCAGGCGCAGGCGGAGTGGCTGGACCTCAAACGCGCCGAGGGCTGGCCGGTGCTGGTCGCGGAGGACGAGGGGCAGTTCCTCGGCTTCGCGAGCTTCGGCCCGTTCCGCCGCTGGCCGGCCTACCAGCACAGCGTCGAGCATTCCCTCTACGTCGCGGACGGGGCTCAGCGGCGCGGGATTGGACGGGCGCTCCTCGAGGCGCTGATCGAGGAGGCCGGGCGGCGGGGGCTCCACACGATGATCGGCGGGATCGAGGCGGGCAATGCGGCGAGCCTCGCGCTCCACGCGGCGCTTGGCTTCGCCGAGGTCGGGCGGCTGCCTCAGGTCGGCTGGAAGTTCGAGCGCTGGCTCGATCTGGTGTTCATGCAGAGGATGTTGTGATGGCGCGTGCCGCGAGACTGACCCGCACCGGCGGGCCGGAGGTGATCGAGTTCGCCGATGTCGAGGTCGGCGCTCCGGGAGCCGGCGAGCTCAGGCTGCGGCATACCGCGGTCGGGCTCAACTTCATCGACACCTACCATCGCTCGGGCCTCTACCCGATGGCGATGCCGAGCGGGCTGGGCCTAGAGGCGGCGGGCGTCGTCGAGGCGGCCGGCGCGGGGGTCGAGGGGTTCGCGGCGGGCGACCGGGTGGCCTATGGCTCGGGGCCGATCGGCGCCTATGCGACGCACCGGCTGATCGCCGCGTCGCAGGTGGTGGCGCTGCCCGACGCGATCGACGACCGCACGGCGGCGGCGGCGATGCTCAAGGGCTCGACCGCCGAATTCCTGATCGAGCGCTGCGCCGAGGTGCGGGCGGGCGAGACCGTGCTGGTGCACGCCGCGGCGGGCGGGGTCGGAGGGCTGCTGGTGCAATGGGCGAAGGGCGTCGGCGCCTGCGTGATCGCGGTGGTCGGCTCGGACGCAAAGGCCGAAATCGCGCGCGGCCACGGTGCGGACCATGTGATCGTCGGCGAGTCGGAAGGGCTGGCGGCGAAAGTCGCCGAGCTCACCGGCGGCGCCCGGGTGCGGGTGGTGTTCGACGGCATCGGCAAGGCGACCTGGGAGGCGTCGCTCGACTGCCTCCAGCGGCGCGGGTTGATCGTCAGCTACGGCAACGCCTCAGGCCCGGTCGACGGCGTCAACCTTGGCGTGCTGGCGCGCAAGGGCTCGCTGTTCGCGACGCGGCCGACGATGTTCGACTATTATTCGACCCCCGAGGAGCGGCGCGCCGGAGCGGAGCGGCTGTTCGCGATGATCCAGAGCGGCAAGCTCAGGGTGAGTGGCGACCAGAGCTATGCGCTGGAGGACGCGGCGAAGGCGCATGCGGACCTGGAGGCGCGGAAGACGACGGGGGCGACGGTGTTGATTCCCTAGTTCCTCTCCCGCTTGCGGGAGAGGTTAGGTGAGGGTGTGTCGCGCGTCAGCGCGACGAACCGAAAGATAGACACCCTCACCCCGCTCGCCTGCCGGCGAGTCGCCCTCTCCCGCAAGCGGGCGAGGGATTTGGCGACAATCGGAATGCCAGCGCTCCTCCGGTCAGCCCCCGAACAGCCCCATCGCGTGCGGGCCGACTTCGTGCCAGCCTTCCCAGATCATCTTGCCGGCGACGTAGACGATGACGACGAGGCCGACGTAGGCGATCCAGCGGTAGCGTTCGATGTACTTGGCGATGACGTTGGCGGCGATTCCCATCAGCGCGACCGACAGCAGGAGGCCGATGACGAGGATGCCGGGGTGCTCGCGCGCAGCACCCGCGACCGCCAGCACGTTGTCGAGGCTCATGCTGACGTCGGCGATGGCGACGCCCCAGGCGGCGGCGGCGAAGGTCTTGGCGGGCTTGAGGCCGTCCTCGATCGCGTCGCTGGTGTGCGGGACGCTCAGGTCGCGCCACATCTTCCAGCTGACCCAGGCCAGCAGTAGGCCGCCCGCGAACACCAGGCCGGTGATCTGCATCAGCTGGGTGACAAGCAGCGCGAAGACGATGCGGAGCGCCAGCGCGGCGAAGATGCCGATCATGATGACGCGCTTCCGCTGCTCGACCGGAAGCCCCGCGGCGAGCGCGCCGACGACGATGGCGTTGTCGCCCGCCAGCATGATGTCGATCATCAGCACCTGCCCGAATGCGGCGAGCGCCGCCGGGCTGCCGATGTTCGAGAAGTCGTTGACGATCGCGGCCCAGATGTCGGTCATGCGGCGCTAGATGCGGCGTGGTGTCGCGGGTTGCAAGGGAGGGACGGCAATTTCGGCTATGGCTCCGGACGAACCGAGGAAATGTCGTTCTTGAGGCCGACCGGGATGAGCGAGTCCTGGCTCGCGCCGACGATCACGCATTTGCCGGCGAAATGCACCTTGTCGCACAGCTGCCAGCGCTTCTTGCCCTTGATGACGACCGAGCCCGTGGTGTTGCGGAAGTTGTAGGTCTCGAGATCCTCGACCGAAGCCGCGATTTCGGGCGTGTGCCGGCCTTCGAACTTCGCCTTGCTGTAGAGAACGATCGTGTCTGTGGGCGGGGGCGGTGGTGGGGGCGGCGATGGCGGCGGCGGGGGTGGCGGCGGCGGCGGAGGCGGGGGCGGGGGCGGGGGAGCCTGGACCGGCTTCGGCGGCGCGGCGCGCCCCGGCTGAATGGCGAGCGCCTTGCCGATGCAGGCCATGCGCCCCTCGATCACGCGCAGGTCCATGCCGCCGCACGGCGACACGTCGAGCCTGGAATCGACATCGTCGCCGTTGTCGGCGGCGCAGGTCGCGTTGATCGTCATGCCGCTGATCTCGACGAAGGAGCAGCCCTGCGCCCGAAGGCTCGTCCGGATGCCCTCGCTCTCGGCCGCCGACAGCCGCGCCATGACGGGCGGCGGCGCGACGACGGGCGGTGGGGCGGCGGCAGGTGGGGGCGGAGGCGCGACCGGAGCGGGCGCGGGCGGCGGCGATGGCGGAGCGGGAACGGGATTGGGGGTCGGCGCCTCGGCAGGCGGAGTTTGCGCCGCGATCGGACCGCCCGCGAGAGCGAGGCCCAGGAACGCCATGCCCAGAATGCGCCGCTTCATGTTGCCCCCTCGTTTCGGCCCCGTCCGAGAATTTGGCAGCTTTCGCGGCGGAGGTCTAGAGAGCGGCGGCCTCGCGAAGCAGCCCGGACTCAGGGCTTGGCGGGCTTGACCAGCTCGACATAGAGCCAGCCGCGCAGCGCCGACAGCGCGGGCGTCTTCATGATCACCTTCTCGTAGAGGCTGGCGACGAAGAACAGCGGGCCGCTGCGCTGGAACATCGATGGATATTGCGACAGGCGGTCGAAGCGCTCGATCGCGAAGCCCGCCTTTCTGGCGTGGCGCGCGACCTGGCGGCGATCGTTGGTGCGGTAGGCGGTGGGGAAGACATCGACCTCGTCGCGGCCCTCGAATTTCCGCACGATCGCGCCGTGCAGCCGGTTGGGGGTGAGGCGCGAGACGATCGAGACATAGTCCCAGCGGTTGGCGGTGAGGAAAATCCAGCGGCCGCCGGGCTTCAGCACGCGCCAGCTCTCGGCATAGATCGCGTCGGGATCGACGACATGCTCCATCACCGAGCGCGAGTAGACAAGGTCGACGCTGGCGTCGGCGAGCGGCAAGTGCGCGAGGTCGCACTGGTGGAGCTCGAGGTCGGCGTGGGGCTCCAAGGGGACGACGTCGACTCCGATGAGCTTCGCGCCCTTGCCTTCGAGCTCGCGGAGCGTCGGGGCGGTGTAGCCGCAGCCGGCGTCCAGGACGGTCATGCCGGGGGTGACGAGCGCGGCGAGGCGGTCGCGGAGGAGCTGATAGGGGTGGGTCTCGTGGCGCCAGAAGCGCTCGAAGGTCCAGTCGAGGAGCGAGGGCATCAGCGGGTGTGGCGCTTGCGAGTGGTCGTCATGGGGAGAGGTATAAGGGGGAGTGAAGGCAAAAGAAAAGGCGGGCAAAGCCCGCCTTCGTCGGCCGGGTTCAGCGAGCTTCGCCGCTGACCCGCCGGCCGGACCGTCGCCGAGTCCGAAACCAGGCGGCGATTGCTTCGCAATCCTCGTGCTGGCTTCGGCCGGCTCGGGTCAGTGATTCATCGCGTCGAAGAAGTCGTCGTTGCTCTTCGAATCCTTCATTTTGTCGAGCAGGAACTCCATCGCGTCGATCGTCCCCATCTGCATGAGGATGCGGCGAAGGACCCACATCTTCGACAATATGTCCTTCGGCACCAGCAGCTCTTCCTTGCGGGTGCCGGACTTGCCGACGTCGATCGCCGGGAAGATGCGCTTGTCGGCGATCTTGCGGTCGAGGATGATCTCGGAGTTGCCGGTGCCCTTGAACTCCTCGAAGATCACCTCGTCCATCCGGCTGCCGGTGTCGATCAGCGCGGTGGCGATGATCGAGAGCGAGCCGCCCTCCTCGATGTTGCGCGCCGCGCCGAAGAAGCGCTTGGGGCGCTGGAGGGCGTTGGCGTCGACGCCGCCGGTCAGCACCTTGCCGCTCGACGGCACGACGGTGTTGTAGGCGCGGCCGAGGCGGGTGATCGAGTCGAGCAGGATGACGACATCCTTCTTGTGCTCGACCAGGCGCTTGGCCTTCTCGATCACCATCTCGGCGACCTGGACGTGGCGCGTCGCGGGCTCGTCGAAGGTCGACGACACGACCTCGCCCTTCACCGAGCGCTGCATGTCGGTGACTTCCTCGGGGCGCTCGTCGATCAGCAGGACGATCAGGAAGACCTCGGGGTGGTTCTCGGTGATGGCGCGCGCGATGTTCTGAAGCATCATCGTCTTGCCGACGCGCGGCGGCGCGACGATCAGCGCGCGCTGGCCCTTGCCCTGGGGGCTGATGATGTCGATCACCCGTGCCGACTTGTCCTTGATCGTCGGGTCGAGCGTGTCGAGATTGAGCTTCTCGTCGGGGTAGAGCGGGGTGAGGTTATCGAAGTTGACGCGGTGGCGGACGGCGTCGGGATCGTCGAAGTTGATCGTCTGGAGGCGGGTGAGCGCGAAATAGCGCTCGCCGTCCTTGGGGGCGCGGATCTCGCCCTCGACGGTGTCGCCGGTGCGGATTCCGAAGCGGCGAACCTGGCTTGGCGAGATGTAGATGTCGTCGGGGCCGGCGAGGTAATTGGCCTCGGGGCTGCGGAGGAAGCCGAAGCCGTCGGGCAGCACCTCGATCGTGCCGGCGCCGATGATCTCCTCGCCCTCCTCGGCGGTCGCCTTGAGGATCGAGAAGAGGAGGTCCTGCTTGCGGAGCGTCGAGGCGGCCTCGACGCCGAGGCCCTCGGCCATCGCCACCAGCTCGGCGGGCGTTTTGCGCTTCAAGTCATGCAGATGCATGGGTCGTCCTGATTTTGAAAATTGGTCCGGAGCGGGGAGCGGCGGGGCCGCGCGTCGATGCCGGGAAAGGATAGAGCCCTCGAACGGGGCTTTGACGGGTTGCTTAGGGCTCAAGCGCGGGCGGTGTCAACGCCGATTCGAGCGATCCGGAGCGCCGCGCGTCAGCAGGATGGTGATGAGATAGGCAACGCCCGCGGCGACTGCAACCGCAACCGCTTGCCAAGTGTGGCCGAGAAAATGCGTCGAGCCGAGGATGGCGGCGATCAGCAGGCCGGTCGCGACCCAGCCTTCCCAGCTGCACGGCGTCCAGCCGATGCCGCGGACCTTGGGGCGGAACCACGGGCGCATCAGAACGGCCTGACGATGACGAGGATGACGATGGCGATGGTCGCAATTCCGGGGACTTCATTGAGCAGGCGCAGCGTCTTCTCGCTGTAGGGCCGCTCGCCGCGCGCGAAGGCCTTGCGGGCGGCGGAGAGCCAGCCGTGATAGGCGGAGAGCGCGAGGACGACGGTCATCTTGGCGATCAGCCAGCCCTGGCCGAAGCCGATGTTGGCGGCGAGGCTGAGGCCGAGCAGCCAGACCATGATCATCGCCGGGTTGATGATGATGCGGATCAGGCGGCGCTCGCGCTCGACCCAGGCGGCGTCCTCCGGCGAGCCGACGGCGGATTGCGAATGATAGGCGAGGAAGCGCGGCAGCATGAACATGCCCGCGATCCAGAAGATCGCGAAGATCACGTGCGCGGCCTTGACCCAGGGGTAGGCGGCGCCGAGCCAGCCGATCATAGAATGCGTCCGTTAGAGTCCATCGCGCCGCTTTTATCAGCCTCGCCGCTTACACCAACCTCCGTTCGTGGTGAGCTTGTCGAACCACGAGGTCGCGCGGGCCGAGCGACCACGTCCTTCGACAAGCTCAGGACGAACGGGGAGGTGGAGTCGATCTCAATGCCTTCAGCAACTGCTCGACGTGGGCGATCGGCGTGTCCTGCAGGATGCCGTGGCCGAGGTTGAAGACGTGCGGGCGGGTCGGGAAGGCGTGGCGGATTCGCGCGATGGCGGCGTCGAGCGAGGCTCCGCCGGCGATGAGGGCGAGAGGGTCGAGGTTGCCCTGCACGGGCAGGTTGGCGGGGAGGGCGCTGTCGGCCCAGAGCGGGTCGACGGTCTCGTCGAGTCCGACGGCGTCGATTCCGGTCGCCTCGGCATAGCGGACGAGCTTCGCGCCGGCGCCTTTGGGGAAGCCGATCACCGGGACTTGCGGATGATGGGACTTGAGCGCGGAGACGATGGCGGCGGTCGGGGCGATCACCCAGGCGTCGAACTGCGCCGGGCTGAGCGTGCCGGCCCAGCTGTCGAACAGCTGGACAGCCATCGCGCCGGCCGCGATCTGGCCCGAGAGATAATCGACGGTGACGCCGACGATCGCGTCGATCAGGCGGCCGAAGGCGGTGGGGTCGCGGTAGGCGAGGCGGCGGGTCTCGGCCTGGTCCTTCGAGCCTTGGCCCGCGACCATGTAGGTCGCGACGGTCCACGGGCTGCCGGCAAAGCCGAGCAGCGTCGTCTCGGGCGGGATCGCCGCGGCGACCCTGGCGACGGTTTCGTAGATCTTGGCGAGATACGCCGGCGCGGGGGTCAGCGCGCTGAAGTCGGCATCGAGAAGCGGCGGCACGAGGCGCGGGCCTTCGCCGGGGCCGAAGCTCAGGTCCTGGCCCATGGCGTGGGGGACGATCAGGATGTCGGAGAACAGGATCGCGCCGTCCATGCCGAAGCGGCGGATCGGCTGGAGCGTGATCTCGCACGCCGCGTCGGCATCATAGACGAGGTTCAGGAAGCCGCCCTTGTCGGCGCGAAGCGCGCGGTATTCGGGCAGGTAGCGCCCGGCCTGGCGCATGAGCCAGACCGGGGGGGGGTCGCGCCGCTCGCCCTTGAGGACGGCCAGCAGGGGACGGTCGGGCGCCACGCAATCTTCCTTAAAGTCTTTAATGAGAGAAGGTAGTGAAGGTTGTAGGGCCGGCGGGAATCGGGGTTTAGCGCCGCGCCCCCGGACTTGCCAACATCGCGAGCCCGAACGACTCGCGAGAGTCCTGCGAGTCGCGCCACTTCTCCCCGTTGTTCACAGGTGGGAGCGGGATTCGATCCCCTTGTGGATGGACTGTTGATGGCCTGTCCGCGATTCCCGGCGACCGGCGCGCTTGCCGGTTGACCGACTGCCCCCTAAGCCTTGGCGCACAGGCTTATCCCCATGCAACTTCACCTCCATCTCGTGTCGGACTCGACCGGCGAAACCTTGGAATCGATCGCCAAGGCCGGCCTCGCGCAGTTCGAGGGCGTCGAGGCGGTCAAGCACTTCTGGCCGATGGTCAGGAGCGAGGGCCATCTCGACCGGGTGATCGAGGAGATCGCCAAGCGACCGGGGCTGGTGATCTACACGCTGGTCAATGATGCCGTCCGGGGCCGGCTGGAGCGGCGGATGCACGCGCTCGACCTGCCGGCGGTGGCGGCGCTCGATCCGGTGATGGCGGGGCTGTCGCGAGTGCTCGGGCAGGTGGCGAAGCAGCGGCCTGGGCGGCAGCACATGATGGACGCCGCCTATTTCGCGCGCGTCGACGCCATCCACTGGACGATCGCGCACGACGACGGCCAGGGCTGGGAGGAGTGGGAGGAGGCCGACATCCTGCTCGCCGGGGTGTCGCGAAGCTCGAAGACGCCGACCTCGATCTACCTCGCCAACCGGGGTTTCAAGACCGCCAACATCCCGCTGGTGCCTGAAAGCCCGCCGCCGGCGATGCTCTATAGGCTGCACGCGCCACTCGTCGTGGGTCTGACAGCGAGTCCCGACCGGCTGATCCAGATCCGCCGCAACCGCTTGATCCACCTCGGGTCGAGCGACGAGACCGGCTACGTCGATCCCGAGACGGTGGCGATGGAGACGGCGTTCGCGCGGCGAATCTTCGCCGACAACGACTGGCCGGTGATCGACGTGACCCGGCGCTCGATCGAGGAGACCGCGGCGGCGATCATCAACCTCCACCAGAAGCGCATGGAGAGCGGCCTTGTCCCGGCCTGAGCTCGTCCTCGCGTCGCAAAGCGCCGCTCGGAGGGCGATGCTGACGGCGGCGGGGGTGACGTTCGAGGCGCTGTCGCCGAACGTCGATGAGAGCGAATTGAAAGGGGCGTTCTTGGCGGAGGGGCGGACGGCGCGCGACATCGCCGACGCGCTTGCCGAGGTGAAGGCGGTCAAGCTGTCGCGGAAATTGCCGGGCGCGCTGGTGCTCGGCGCCGACCAGGTGCTGGTGACCGAGGACGGCGCGATGCTCGACAAGCCGAGGGACCGGGCGGAAGCGGCGGCGCAGCTCCGGCTGCTCGCGGGCAAGGAGCACCGCCTGATCTCGGCGGCGGTGGTGGCGGAGAACGGCACGCCGGTATGGCGGGTGGTCGACAGCGCCAAGCTGACGATGCGGACGTTCGGGGACGGGTTTCTGGAAGGGTATCTCGATGCGGAGGGCGACGCGCTGCTCGGCTGCGTCGGCGGCTATCGGCTCGAAGGCCTCGGCGCGCAGCTGTTCGCCAAGGTCAGCGGCGACCATTTCACCGTCCTCGGCCTGCCGCTTCTGGCGGTGCTCGATTATCTGCGGGTGCGGGGAGTGATGGCGGCGTGAGCGCGCTTCCTCCTTCCGCGGGTATTATAGGCTGGCCGGTGGCTCACTCGAAATCGCCGGCGATTCACCGTTTCTGGCTGGGCAGGCTCGGGCTCGACGGCGACTACGGGCGCTTTCCGGTGGTGCCCGAGAATCTCGGTGCGGCAATAAAGGCGCTGCCGACGCTTGGCTTGCGGGGTGTCAACGTCACGGTGCCGCACAAGCAGGCGGTGATTCCGTTCCTCGATCGGCTCGACCCCCTCGCCGCGAAGATCGGCGCGGTCAATACCGTGGTCGTCGAGGAGGGGGCGCTGGTCGGCTACAATACCGACGCGGCGGGTTTCCTCGAGCCGCTTGGGCCGCTGCTGCGCGACCGGCATCTGTATCGCATGGCGCGGGTGCTTGGCGCGGGCGGCGCGGCGCGGGCGGTGGCGCATGCGCTGTGGAGCGAGGGGTTCGATCTGGTGATCGCGGCGCGTGACGTCTCCAAGGCCACGGCGCTTCGCGCCGAGTTCGACGCCGAGGACAATCGCACTTGCGCGCTCGATCATTTCGCGGCGCCGACCGATTTCGCCTTCGACAACCGCGCCGGCATCCTCGACCTTATCGTCAACACCACGCCGCTCGGCATGACCGGCCAGCCGCCCCTCGCCTTCGACTTCAGCCATGCGCCGCCGGGGGCAGTGGTTTACGACGCGGTCTATGCGCCCTTGGAGACGCCGCTGCTCCGCGAGGCGCGCGTGCGCGGGCATCCGGTGATCGACGGGCTGTCGATGCTGATCGGCCAGGCGGCGGCGGCGTTCGAGAAGTTCTTTGGCGAGCCGGCGCCGCGCGAGCATGACGCCGAGCTTCGGGCCATGCTCACCGCATGATCGTCCTCGGCCTCACCGGCTCGATCGGCATGGGCAAGTCGACCGTCGCCACCATGTTCCGGCAGCTTCGAGTCCCGGTCTTCGACGCCGACGCGGTGGTGCGGCGGTTGCAAGGGCCGGGCGGGAAGGCGCTCGCCGGCATCGAGGCGCTGTTCCCGGGAACGACCCACGGCGGCGGGCTGCACCGCGACAGGCTCGGCGCGCAGGTGTTCGGCAATGCCGAAGCGTTGGGAAAGCTGGAGCGGCTGATCCATCCCTTGGTCGGGGTGGAGCAACTGGCCTTCCTCAAGCGGCATGCGCGGCACCCCATCGTGGTGCTCGACATCCCGTTGCTGTTCGAGGGCGAGGGCTGGAAAAAGGTTGATGCGACGATTGTCGTCTCGGCCCCGGCGCGGGTGCAGCGGGCACGGGTGCTGAAGCGGCCGGGGATGACGGCGGCCAAGTTCGACGCCATTCTCGCCAAGCAGATGCCCGACGCGGAGAAGCGCGCGCTCGCCGATTTCGTCATTCCGACGGGGCTCGGCCGCGCGCTGACGCGGACCACGGTTCGTCGCCTGGTCGCTTGCCTTCGGGCCAGCGGAGTCGCACATGGCTAGTCATGCGTGAAATCATTTTCGATACCGAGACCACGGGACTGTCGCCGCTCGACGGGCACCGGCTGGTCGAGATCGGCTGCATCGAGATCGTCCACAAGGTCGAGACCGGCCGGCACTTCCATGCCTATGTGAACCCCGAGCGGCCGATGCCGCGCGAGGCGCACGCGGTCCACGGCCTCAGCGACGAGTTCCTCGCCGACAAGCCGTGCTTCCACGAGATCGTCGACGACTTCCTGGGCTTCATCGGCGACTCGCCGCTCGTCGCGCACAACGCGATGTTCGACCTGGGCTTCCTCAACCACGAGCTCCGCAAGTGCCGCCGCCCGGCGATCTTCATCGAGCGGATGGTCGACACGCTGCAGATCGCGCGCTCGAAGCTGCCGGGCGCCAAGCACAGCCTCGATGCGCTCTGCGACCGCTACAACGTCGACAAGTCGGCGCGCGACAAGCACGGCGCGCTGCTCGACGCCCGGCTCCTCACCTGCGTTTACGTGGAGCTGACCGGCGGGCGGCAGCTCGGCATGGAATTGGGCTCGGTCGAGGCGGCGCCGGCGGTCAGCGAGGCCTATGAGCGGGTGATGCACGCGGCGCGGCTTCACAACGCCTCGGCGCACGAACTGGAGCGTCACCGCGCGATGGTGGCGACGCTCAAGGACCCTGTCTGGTTGCTTCCGTAGGCTTCAGGCAACTCTCGTTGACTTCGGGGGTTAGCAATCCCAGTGCGCCCGCCTCGGCGGGCCTCCAGCCGAAAGGACCATCATGGATATCCGCGTTTCAGGGCACCAGGTCGACGTCGGCAGCGCCTTCAAGAGCCACGCGACGACCCGCATGCAGGCGATCGCCGACAAGCATTTTTCGCGCGCCGTTTCGGCCAACGTGACGCTCGGCAACGGGCCGCACGACAACGGCTTCGTCTGCGATATCTTTATGCCGGTGGCGCAGGGGCTGGTGCTCAAGGGCTCGGGGCGAAGCGCAGGCGAGGCGAACCAGGCGTTCGACGCCGCCGCCGAGCGGATCGAGAAGCAACTGCGCCGCTATACGCGCCGGCTGAAGGACCGCCATAGTCCGGGCGCCGCGAGCCGCGCCGACAATGGCGCGGGCGGCTATGAGTTCAATGCCGGCTATACCATCTTCGAGAGCAACGAGGCCGAGGAGCCGTCGGACAACCCGGTGGTCGTCGCCGAGACCAAGGCCGATATCCCGGTCGCCAGCGTTTCCGACGCGGTGATGATGCTTGACCTTCGCAACACCACCGCCTTGCTGTTCAAGAATGGCCAGACCGGGGTGCTCAACATGGTCTACCGCCGCGAGGACGGGAACATCGGCTGGGTCGAGCCGGGCAAGAGCTGACCGGCCCCATTTAGAAGCAGTAGCGATGGAATTGCGTGATTTCCTGGTGCCGGGAGCGGTGATCGCCGCGCTCAAAGCCGCGTCGAAGAAGCAGCTGATCCAGCAGCTCGCCGCCGCCGCCGCGCCGCTCGCGGGCGTCGACGCGGCGCGGATTGTCGAGCTGGTGATGGAGCGCGAGCGGCTGGGCTCGACGGGCTTCGGCGGCGGTATCGCCATCCCGCACGGCAAGCTGGCCGGGCTGCCCCGCGTGATCGGGCTGTTCGCGCGGCTGGAGGATCCTGTCGACTATGACGCGCTCGACAAGCGGCCGGTTGACCTCGCCTTCCTGCTGCTGGCGCCCGAGGGTGCGGGAGCCGACAATCTGAAGGCGCTGGCACGGGTCAGCCGGACCTTCCGCGACCTCGCCTTGGTCGAGAAGCTTAGGGGTTCCACCTCGGCCGATGCGCTCTATGCTATGCTGGTCGACGCCGGGCACGACGCGGTCGGAAGCCGCGCCGCCTGACGCGCACGGGCGGGAGTGAGCGCATGGCCGACGAGCAGGCGAACGACGCGGCCGATGACGAGGAGCTGATCTTCGACGACCGCCGCACGCCGCGCGCGCAGGTGGCGATGCCGGGTGCTGTGGCGCATTCGGGCGAAAGCTATCCCTGCCGCATCGTCGACCTGTCGGCCGGCGGCTGCCGCGCCGAGGTCGACGTCGAGTTCGCGCCTGGAATGCCGGTGCACGTCGAGCTTGGCGAGCACGGCCGCTTCCCGGCGGTGGTGATCTGGAGCGAGGGCAAGGTGACGGGACTCGCCTTCGCGGAGAGCGTCGGCCAGACGCTGGCGCGGCTGGGGCCGACCGCGGTGGCGCTGGGGCTTATCTCGTCCGAACCGGGAAGCGACGGCGATACCGGCGTGCCCAAGCTCGTGGACCCGACTTGAGCGCGCATTTTCGCGGGCTCGAGGCGTTGTATGCGGCGGCGCCGATTAACGCGCTGTTCGCCTCCAGCCTGACGGTCGAGGGCCAGGGCCGGACGCGCATCCGCTTCGACATCGGCCCCGAGCATTTCCACGCCGCCGGCGCGCTCCACGGCACGGTCTATTTCAAGATGCTCGACGACGCCGCCTTCTACGCGGCGAACAGCATGGTCGAGGACATGTTCGTGCTGACCACCGCCTTCAACATCCTGCTGACCCGCCCGGTGAAGGCCGGGCCGCTGACCGCCGAGGGGCGCTGGGTGAGCGGGCAGCGGCGGGTGCTGATCGCCGAAAGCTGGCTGACTGACGCCGAGGGGGAGGAAGTCGGGCGCGGCACCGGCACCTTCCTGCGCTCGCGCATCGCGTTGTCGTCGCTTGACGCCTATGCGGCGGCCGTTCCCGGGTGAGCCGGCTGACGACCCGGTTGCGGGTCGACGCGATGATCCGGCGGGCCCAGAGCGAAGGCGGCTTCGCGACGGTGCTGGTCCACGGCGACGATTCGGCGGGCAGCCTGATCCTCGTTCTGGCGCGACGAGACGGCGGGCAAACGGCGCTGGCGCGCACCCTGGCCGCGTCCGGCTATGCCTGGACGCCGGCCGCCGAACAGCCGGCGGGAACCTACGGGATCATCGACGAATACGTCGCGCGGCAGCGCCGCTACGACCCCGATCTGTGGGTTCTGGAGCTGGATATCGCCGATGCAGAACGGTTCGTCGCCGAATCGAGCGGCGGCGATTGACCCTGTGGGACCGGCCGATCATTAACCCTTTCATCTAGGGAAGGTTGCATCCGAACCGGGGTTTTTTCGGATTTTGCAGCCAGTCGGCAAACGATGTCGCGACCGCGTACCACGGGCTCCTCCAAGCCCGCGCTCGCGATCTTGTCTGCCGCATGTGGGTTGGGTTTTGATGATTCGTTCGGTTCACGTCGCGCTGGCGGCGGCTTCTCTTCTGCTGGTCGCGGGAGGAACGGCGTACGCCCAGATGGACGAGACCGCGACGAATGAGTTGCCGCTTCACACCGCGTCCTATACCAATTTCACGCCCGCGCCGGCGCTCGGCGAGGATGACGCGGTCGCCGATACCGCCACCGCCGCGCCGCAAGCCGCGCCCGAGTCGCTCCGCGAGCTGGTCGACGCGATCGTCGCGCTCCCCTCGATCGAGCTGACCGACGACGTCCGCTGCCTCGCCACAGCGGTCTATTTCGAATCGAAGGGCGAGCCGATCGAAGGCCAGCTCGCGGTCGCCCAGGTCATCATGAACCGGGTCGAGAGCGGCCGCTACGCCGCCAACAGCTGCGGCGTCATCCACCAGGCCGGCCAGTTCAGCTTCGTCCGCGACGGGCGAACCGACCGCGTCGGCGACAACCGCCAGTGGCGGATCGCGCAGGCCGTGGCGGTGATCGCCGCGACCCGCAACTGGAAAGAGATCGTCGGCGACGCCACGGCCTTCCACGCCACCCGCGTCGCGCCGAAATGGGCGATGAAGAAGGTCAGCCGCATCGGCAACCACGTCTTCTACGCGGCGCGCTGATCCGGGGCGGCAAAGCCGCTTCCGTTCCTCTCCTGTTCTGATATCCTCGGCTGATGGCGAGTCTCGCGCAGCATGAACCCCCGGTCGTCGCCGCCAACGTGGCGCGCGGCGTTGGGCGGCTGTTTCACCGTGCCGCCGCGGCGACGCTTTGCGAGGTGCCGCTCGGCAACGGGCGCCGTGCCGACGTGGTGGCGCTCGACGAAATGGGGCGGCTGACCATCGTCGAAATCAAGGTGTCGGCCGCCGACCTGCGCGGCGACTCAAAGTGGCGCGATTACCTGCTCTACTGCGACCGTTTCTTCTGGGCGGTGCCGCCGTGCCTCGCCCACCTGCTCGACGCGGAGTGTTTCGAGCCCGAATGCGCAGGGGTGATCGTCGCCGACCGCTACGACGCCTGCGTGGTGCGCGAGGCGAGCTGGACGCTGCTCAACGCCGCCCGGCGGAAGGCGGAAACCTTGCGCTTCGCACGGCGCGCGGCGCAGCGGCTGCTGTGGTTGAACGACCCGCATTGCGAGGAAAGCGGATAGATCGTTGCGCGGGCGCTGAGCCGTTCGTCGCAAAATTGCTTAAACCCGGCTTGCCAAGGCCGTCCTGACATCTGAAGCTGCACACTTCGGACTGGGCGGGGGCCTATGCTGAGAACGATATTGTTGAGCGCGCTGCTGCTTGCCGCGCCCGTGAAGGCGGGGCTGTTCGGCAGCGCCGAATATGCCCGCGAGAGCGGCCCACCCTCCGACAGCTGGCGCGCGATGATGGCGCGGACCGCGGCCCCCGGCTGCGCGCCGGTCGAGACCGCGATGCGGCCCTTCCCCGACGTGGCGCCAGCCGGCTACGCGCCGCTCCGCCAGATCAGCGGCTGCGGGCATCAGGCGTTCGACGCATGGCGGCTGGTCGCCAGGCTGAGCGCCGAGGCGCTTCCCGCCCGGCTCATCGAGGTCAACGCAGCCGTCAACCGAGTCACCTATATCGAGGACCGCGCCAATTACGGCGTCGAGGATTATTGGGCGAGCCTCGACCAATTCCTGGCGCGCGGCGGCGACTGCGAGGATTTCGCGATCGCCAAGTACATGCTGCTCCGCCGCTCTGGCGTGCCGGCCGAGGCGATGCGAGTCGTCGTCGTCCGCGACGTGGCGCTGGCGACCAGCCACGCCATCCTCGCGGTGACGGTCGCGGGCAAGGCCTATATCCTCGACAACCAGGCCCCGAGCGTGAAGCCCGCCGCCGAGGTTGTCCGCTACCAGCCCGTCTATTCGATCAACGAGACGGGCTGGTGGCTGCACATGCCGCAATAGATCAGCCGGCGGCCTGCCGCTCGGTGAACACCGCTAGCTGCGCCGCGAAGGCGCGCTGGTAGGCCGGGCGCGCTTCGCCGCGCGCGACGTAGGCGGCGAGATTCGGATATTCCGCCACCAGCCCGGATCGTTCGGCACGGCGGAGAACCGTCACCATCAGGAGGTCGGCGGCGCTGAAGCCCCCTTCGAGCCATTCGGCGTCGCCAAGCCAGGCCGAGAGCTCGCCCAGCCGGATGCGCACCCGCTCCTCGATCAGCGGCAGGCGCGCCTCGCTCCAGCTCTTGTCGTGCTCGACCACCTTGGCGAAGCCGAGATCGACGATCGGCGGCTCTACGGTGTTGAGCGCGGCGAACATCCAGGTGATGGCGCGCGCCCGGGCGTTCGCGTCCCCGGGCAGCAGCCCCGGGTGGCGCTCCGCGATGTGGAGCACGATTGCGCCCGATTCAAACAGCGCGAGGTCGCCCTCCCCATAGGCCGGAATCTGCCCGAACGGCTGGGCTACGCGATAGGCAGGCGTCTTCATCTCGGCGAACGAGACCAGGCGGACGTCGTACGGCAGGCCGACCTCCTCGAGCGCCCAGCGAACCCGCATGTCGCGCGCCAGTCCCTGGCCGCGATCGGGTGAGGCCTCGAAGGCTGTGATGGTGATCGTCACGCCTACACTCTTAGCGAGGCGAACGCTTCGCCAGGATGCGCTGCAGCGTGCGCCGGTGCATCTTCAGCCGCCGCGCGGTCTCCGAGACGTTGCGGTCGCAGAGTTCATAGACGCGCTGGATATGCTCCCAGCGGACGCGGTCGGCGGACATCGGCTCGGGCGGGGCGGCGGGCTTCTCGCCGGGCTCGGCGGTGAGCGCGCGGACGATGTCCTCGGGATCGGCGGGCTTCGCCAGGTAGTCGACCGCGCCGGCCTTCACCGCGGCGACCGCGGTCGCGAGGTTGCCGTAGCCGGTGAGCATGACGATCCGCACGTCGGGGCGAAGCGCGCGAAGCTCGGCGACGAGGTCGAGGCCGTTGCCGTCCTCCAGCCGCAGGTCGACGATCGCGAAGGCGGGCTTCAGCGGCTTGGCGATCGTCCGCGCCTCGGCGAGGCTGGCGGCGGCGGTCACGGCGAAGCCCTTGCGCTCGAGCGTCACCGCCAGGCGCTGGCGGAAGGCGGCGTCGTCGTCGACGAGAAGCAAGGGCGCATCGGTCATCGGGGTGCTTCCTTCAAAGTGCGGGCGGGGTAGGCCCGATCAGGCCGTTCCGCCAGCGGATTTCAACACGCGCGCCGCCGTCATCCTCGGCATTGGCGAAGCGGACGCGGCCGCCGGTGCGCTCGATGAGGGTGGTCGCGATGAAGATGCCGAGGCCGGTGCCGCCTGCCCTCGACCGCGACGGCCCGAGCGCCGGCTCGCCGAGATGCGGGAGCAGCGCCGCGTCGAAGCCGGGACCGTCGTCGGCGATCAGGATCGCGAGGTCGCCGTCGGATTCAGCGGACAGCGTGACACGGGTCAGGGCATGGCGGACCGCGTTGTCGAGCAGGTTGGACAGGCCGTGCAGCAGCTCGGGCGATCGCGGCACCTCGACATCGGGCGCCGTGGCGACGACGACAGGCACCCGGGCGGCGGCAAACGGCTGCGCGATCTCGTGGAGGAGCGCAGTCAGCGGGAGCTGGGGAAAGGGCTCGTCGGCCTCGGCACGGCGCGCGAGATCGGCGAGGATGGCGCGGCTGCGGGCCACCTCAGCGCTTAAGAGGCGGATGTCGTCGCCGAAGTCGGGGTCGTTGCCGAGCGCGTCCTCAAGGTCGTGCGCGACGAGCGCGATGGTGCCGAGCGGGCCGCCGAGCTCGTGCGCCGCGGCGGCGGCGAGCGAGCCGAGCGCCGACATCTTGGTCTCGCGCTCCAGCGCGCCTTGCGTCGCGAACAGCGCGCTCGCCCGGTTGCGCGCCTCCGCCGACAGCCGCCCGACGTAGACCGCGAGGAAGGTCATGCCGAGGCCGATCGCTGCGAACAGGCCGACGCGGTAGATGTCGTGCATCGGCGGCTCGTCCTCCGCCCACGGCAGCGGCAGCGCGAGCTGCTCCAGCGCCAGCAGCAGGAGCAGCGCGGCGGCGAGGAGCAGCAGGGTCTCCCGGCGCGACACCAGCGTCGCGGCGACGGTCACCGGCACGAGCAGCAGCACCGCGAACGGATTGGCGAGGCCGCCGGTCAGGAACAGCAGGACGCTCAGCTGGACGAGGTCGAAGCCGAGGTGGAACAGCGACCCGCCGCCGTCGAGCCGCGCGCGGCGGGCATAGAGCGTCGAAAGCCCGAGGTTGAGCAGGATGCTCGCGGCGACGGTGGCGAGCGCCGGCGCCCACGGTAGCGGATAGCCGAGATAGAGCCCGACGAAGCCGAGCGTCGCGAGCTGCCCGAGGATCGCGATCCAGCGCAGGCCGACGAGCGTGCGGACGCGAACCCCCGGCGGGTCGAGCGCGACCGGCGCGAACAGGGCGACGGGCTTCATGGCCGCAACCCTAACCGGTCAGCGGCGAGGGTGCGACAGTCGATTGGTCGCAGCTATTCGCCCAGATCCTCGGACTCGCTGATCGCGGCGGGCGTGCGGATGACGAGATTGCGGATCTCGGTCATGTCCTCCATCGCGAACTTGACGCCCTCGCGCCCCAGCCCCGAGTCCTTGACGCCGCCGTAGGGCATGTTGTCGACGCGGTAGCTCGGCACGTCGCCGATGACGACGCCGCCCACGTCCAATCGGTCCCAGGCGCGCATCATCTTGTAGAGGTCGCGGGTGAACAGGCCGGCCTGGAGGCCGAACTTCGAATCGTTGACCTCGTTCAGCGCGTCCTCGAACCGCTCGAACCTCGACAGGATGGCGACCGGGCCGAACGCCTCCTCGCGGTAGAGCTTGGTGTCGCGATCGACGCCTTCCAGAAGCGTCGCCTCCAGCATCGCGCCCTCGCGCCCGCCGCCGCAGAGCAGGGTGCCGCCCTTGGCGACCGCCTCCTGCACCCAGCCATCGAGGCGGGAGGCCTCCTTCACGTCGATCATCGGGCCGATGAAGGTTTTTTCGTCATGCGGGTCGCCGGCGATCAGCGCCCTGGTCTTGGCGACGAGCTTGTCGCGGAAGGCGTCGTAGACCTTCGCATGGACGATGATGCGCTGGACGCCGATGCAGCTCTGGCCCGACTGGTAGAAGGCGCCGAACACCGTGCGCTCGACCGCGTCGTCGAGGTTGGTGTCGTGGTCGATAATCACCGCGGCGTTGCCGCCGAGTTCGAGCACGACCTTCTTCTTGCCGGCGCGCGCCTTCAGATCCCAGCCGACATCGGGCGAGCCGGTGAAGGACAGCAATTTCAGCCGGTCGTCGGTGGTGAACAGGTCGGCGCCGTCGCGGCTGGCCGGCAGGATCGAGAAGGCGCCCTTAGGCAGGTCGGTCTCGGCCAGGATCTCGCCGATGATGATCGCGCCCAGCGGCGTGCGGCTTGCCGGCTTCATCACGAACGGGCAGCCGACCGCCAGCGCCGGCGCGATCTTGTGCGCGGCGAGATTGAGCGGGAAGTTGAACGGCGAGATGAAGCTGCACGGGCCGATCGGCACGCGCTTCCACATCCCCTGATAACCCTTGGCGCGCGGCGCGATGTCCAGCGGCTGGACCTCGCCGGTCATCCGCACCGATTCCTCGGCGGCGATTCGGAAGGTGTCGATCAGCCGGCCGACCTCGCCGCGCGAATCCTTGATCGGCTTTCCCGCCTCGACGCAGAGCGCGTAGGTCAGCTCCTCGGCGCGCTCGGTGAAGCGCGTCACGCAATGCGCGAGCACCGCCTGCCGCTCATAGGCCGCCATCTTCGCCATCGGCTCCGCCGCCTCGACCGCGGCGCCGATCGCGGCGTCGATGGTCACGGCGTCGGCGAGCGCGACGCGGGTTGCCTCCTTGCCGGTGAACTTGTCAGTGACGACAAGGTCGGTGTTGGGCTGCTGCGCGACGTTCGCGAGGTAGAGGGGGTATTGGGCTTTAAGTTCGGCCATCATTTCTCTCCGTCACCCCGGCGAAAGCCGGGACCCAGCTCGACCGACCGTCTGGGTCCCGGCTTTCGCCGGGATGACGGCTATTTTCTTATCAAGTTCAATCGCCGTATTGAGGCGGTGGGAGGGGGTGAGCCGTTCCCTTCGACAAAATCCACCGTTTGATAGCTTCATGGCTATAGACGCGGCCTGCAGCGATGTCTTCGAACGCACGTTGATCAGCGGCGGCTTCAGCGGCTTCATCCCACGGACCAAAAATCGACGGCCTGTTGTCGAACGGAGGCAATCCTTTGTCCCGTTCAGTCACAGCGCGGCGCTCACCTGCTTGATCTCGTTGTTGAGGATGCGGTCGTTGTCCGAATAGTCGATCGGAACCTCGATCAGGTGGACGCCCTTGGCGTTCAGGCAGTCTGCGAGCAGGCCGGGGAGCATCTCGGCGCTCGTCACGCGGTGGCCGTGGGCGCCGTAGCTCTCGGCATATTTGACGAAATCCGGATTGCCGTAGGTCAGGCCCCAGTCCTTGAACCCCATGTTGGCCTGTTTCCACCGGATCATGCCGTAGCTGTTGTCGTTGAGGATGAGGACGACGAGATCGAGATTCAACCGGACAGCGGTTTCCATCTCCTGGCTGTTCATCATGAAGCCGCCGTCGCCGCAGATCGCCATCACCTTGCGGTCGGGATAGACCATCTTCGACGCCATCGCCGACGGCAGGCCCGCGCCCATCGTCGCCAGCGCATTGTCGAGAAGCACGGTGTTGGGCTGGTGCGCCGCATAGTTGCGTGCGAACCAGATCTTGTAGACGCCGTTGTCGAGCGCGATGATTCCGTCGGACGGCATCGCGTCGCGAACCTGGTCGACAAGATATTGCGGGTAGATCGGGCAGCGCATGTCCTTCGCGCTGTCGCCGCGGTGCGCGATCTCCGCCTCGCGGGCCTTCATCATGCGGTCGAAGGTCCAATGCCCCTGCGGCATGATCTCCTGCTTGATCTGCCAGATGGCGTTGCCGATGTCGCCGATCACCTCGATCTGCGGGAAGTAGACGGGATCGACCTCGGCCGAGCGGAAGTTGACGTGGATCACCTCCGTCCCGCCCGATTTCATGAAGAACGGCGGCTTCTCGATGACGTCGTGGCCGATGTTGACAATGACGTCGGCGGCCTCGATCGCGCGGTGGACGAAATCGCCGGCGGAGAGCGCCGCGCAGCCGAGGAACTTCGGATGGCGCTCGTCGACGACGCCCTTGCCGAGCTGCGTCGTGACGAACGGGATGCCGGTCTTGTCGATCAGCTGCATCAGCATGCGGCTGGTCATCCGGCGGTTGGCGCCGGCGCCGATCACCAAGACCGGCGACTTCGCCGCCTCGATCCGCTTGACCGCGGCGCGGATCGCCTTGTCCTCGGGCACCGGACGGCGGCTGAGGCTGGCGGGGATCGGCTTGGAGTCGGTCTGCTCGTCGGCGATGTCCTCGGGGAATTCCAGATGGACCGCGCCGGGCTTCTCCTCCTCCGCGAGCCGGAACGCCTCGCGGATGCGCGACGGGATGTTGTCGGACGAGGCAAGCTGGTGGGTGTATTTGGTGATCGGCCCCATCATCGCGACGACGTCGAGGATCTGGAAGCGGCCCTGCTTCGACTTCTTGATCGGCTTCTGGCCGGTGATCATCATCATCGGCATGCCGCCGAGATAGGCGTAGGCGGCGGCGGTGACGAAGTTGGTCGCGCCCGGCCCGAGCGTCGCGACGCAGACGCCCGCCTTGCCGGTGTGCCGGCCGTAGGTCGCCGCCATGAAGCCCGCGCCCTGCTCGTGCCGGGTCAGGATCAGCTCGATCTTGGTCGATCGCGACAGCGAATCGAGGAAATCCAGATTCTCCTCACCGGGAACGCCGAAGACATATTCGACCCCCTCGGCCTCGAGGCAGGCGACGAACAGGTCTGAGGCTTTGGTCATGCGGGTCGTTCCTTGAAGATCGGGCAGGGAAAGGTCAGACGACCCCGTAGGCGAGCATCGCGTCGGCGACCTTCTTGAAGCCGGCGATGTTGGCGCCCTTCACATAGTCGATGTGCTTGGAGCCCGGCGTGCCGCCATATTCGGCGCAGCGCTCGTGGATGCCGGCCATGATGTCCTTGAGCAACTGCTGGAGCTCGGCTTCCTTCCACGAGATGCGCGCGCTGTTCTGGCTCATCTCGAGGCCGGAAACCGCGACGCCGCCGGCGTTCGCCGCCTTGCCCGGCGCGTAGAGGATGCCGGCCTTCTTGAAGACGTGGACGCCGTCCAGGTCGGTCGGCATGTTGGCGCCCTCCGACACCGCCTTGCAGCCGTTGGCGACGAGCGTCTCGGCGTCCTTGCCGTTCAGCTCGTTCTGGGTGGCGCAGGGCAGCGCCACGTCGCAGGTGACGCCCCACGGCCTGGCGCCGCCGCCGGTGAAGGTCGCGCCCTTGAACTCGGCGACATATTCGCTGATCCGGCCGCGGCGCTTGGTCTTCAACTCCTTGATCCAGTCGACCTTGTCCGGCGTGATTCCGTCGGGATCGTGGATGAAGCCCTCGGAATCGGACAGGGTTAGCACCTTGCCGCCGAGCTGGTTGATCTTCTCCGCCGCGTGCGTCGCGACGTTGCCGGAGCCCGAGATCACGACCGACTTGCCCTCGACCTCCTGGCCCAGATGCGCCAGCATGTTCTGCAGGAAATAGACCGCGCCATAGCCCGTCGCCTCGGTGCGGATCAGCGACCCGCCATATTCCAGGCCCTTGCCGGTCAGCACGCCGGTGAACTCGTTGGTCAGGCGCTTGTACTGGCCGAACATATAGCCGATCTCGCGCCCTCCGACTCCGATGTCGCCGGCCGGCACGTCCACGTCGGCGCCGATGTGGCGGTAGAGCTCGGTCATGAAGCTCTGGCAGAAGCGCATCACCTCGTTGTCGGACTTGCCCTTGGGGTTGAAGTTGGCGCCGCCCTTGCCGCCGCCCATCGGCAGGCCGGTGAGCGCGTTCTTGAAGGTCTGCTCGAACGCCAGGAACTTCAGCACGCTCTCGGTGACGCTCGGGTGGAAGCGGATGCCGCCCTTGTACGGCCCGATCGAATTGTTGTTCTGGACGCGCCAGCCGCGCTGGACGCGGATGTTGCCCTTGTCGTCCTCCCAGCAGACGCGGAACGAGATCACGCGGTCGGGCTCGGCGATGCGGCGGAGGATCTGGTATCGGTGGTATTGCTCCTTGTCCTCGATGAAGTCGAAGATGTCCTCGGCGACCTCCTGGACCGCCTGGGCGAACTCGGGCTGGCCCGGATTGCGGCGGCGAACGCCCTCGATGAAGGTGTTCAGGTCGACGTGATCGGCGACTGCCATGATGTGCCCCTTCCCCCGCCGAGTCGTCCCGGCGTTTGGGCGCATCCTATGGCGGTCGCGTGACGTGCGCGAGTCGTTCCTTCGTCGAACCGAAAGCCGGGTTCAGTAGGTGTCGAAGGCGCTGTGCGGGGTGCGGAGCGACAGCGTGACGCGCTCGGGGCGCGGCGCGGCGGGCAGCGCCAGCTGGCGCTCGACGAAGCCGCCCGGGCTGCGCTGGTAGGGATGCCAGACGCTCAGCCTGGCCGCGCCTTCGGGGACGCCGCGCAGCCGGGCGACGCCGTCGGCGCCGGTCTTGACCGCGAAGCCGGTGTCGACGACCGCGATGAAGGCGGTCATCGCGTCGTGGATGTTGCAGCCCAGCGCGACGATTCCCGCCTTGTCGAAGTGGACGACGTGGGCCTGGTCCTTGGCGTAGAGCTTGAGCTCGAAGGTCTTGGCCTTGGAGAAGGAATAGACCTGGTGCCGGACGGGGTCGCGGTTAGGAAAGGCGACATTGCCGCCGACCGGGACGACCAGCACGAAGGGATCGAACTGGATGTCCTGCTGGACGACCTGATAGGTGCCCGTGGGCTTCGCCGGCACGGCGCGCGCCGGATAGAGCATGACGACGGCGTTCTGAATCGGCTTGCCGCCAGCGGTGCGGACTTCGACGACGAGGTCGCCGGCGGCGGCGGGCGCGGCGGCGAGCAGGAGCAGGAGCGCCAGCCGCCTCATAGCGTCACCCGGAGCGCGGCCTGCAACAGCGTCTGGCGCTGGTGCGGCGAGGCGCCGGCGCGCACCCGGGCGTCGCGGTCGCTGTCGATATGCAGCGCCTCCAGCCTGAGCGTCGTGGCGCGCGTCAGCGGCTTGCGCCAGGCGGCGGTAAGCGACCACCCGTCCTCGTCGTCCTGCCCGGTCAGCTTGCTGCCATGGTTGCGGGTGCCGAACAGGTCGAGCCGCGCCGACACCGCGCCCTCGCCGATCTTCCGGGTCGCCATCAGGAAGCCGGCGCGAAAGTCGGTGTCGACCCAGATCACCCCGCCCGACGGAAAACCCATCCTGGTGTTGCCGGTCATCGCCTGCGCGGTGAGCGTCGTCCGGTCGCCGGCGTGGACGACCGCGCCGAGGTTCCAGAAGCGCGTGTCCCACCCCCATTGCAGGCGGCGCACCGCCTGCGGGTCGCCGCGGTTGTCGTAATAGGTAAGCGAGATCGCTGCCGGCACCGGCGGGCGCCATTCGAGCTTGCCGTAGAAGCCGACACGGTCGTCGAGCTCGATCATCTGGCGGCTTTGCGGCGACTGGACGAACTGCATGAAGCCATTCAGGGGCGCCACCTTGATGTGGCCGAAGACGGTCGCCTTGTAGTCCGACAGCGCCCAGCCGCGAAAGGCCAGCAGCGTGGCGGCGGTGTCGTTGAGCTCGAAGGCCGAGGCGGTGGCGATCAGCCGGTGCTCGCCGAGATCGGCGGTGACCGTCGCCTCGACGCCGCCGACCTTCACCTCCTCGCCGATCCACGAATTGATCGCCGACGGGGTGATCGTCTCCGCGACGTGCCAGTCCGCGCTCTGGTGCTCGAGCGAGACCGGCGGCCAGAAGATACCGGCGCGGCCCGAAAGGCGGACATTGCCCTGCGTCAGCGGCTTCACTGCGACGAACGCCTCGATCAGGTCGATCGCATGGTCCTGCCCGTCCTGCGCCGCGGCGACAACGGTGCCGGTGATCCCCCAGGCGAAGCGCGGCTGCCAGACCAGCTCGGCCTCGGCGGCTTTCGGGCGGAAGCGGAAACCGCCGTCCGCGCCGAAGCGCGCCTTGCCGAAACCGCCATCGAGGAAGGAGCGCTCGCCGTCGACGGCGGTGAGACGGAGGTCGCCGATGACCGTCAGGGTTTCGGGGCCGAACAGGTCGGCGGCGGACACGGCGCCGGGCGCCGCGAAAGCGAGTCCTGCTGTCAGGCCGATCAGGCGCCAGCGCATCACGACGGATGTCCCCCATTCCGTTATCGCACAGCTTCACCCTATCATGGTTAACAAGGCTTTAACCCATGCATCGGCGCGCGCCTTGCCGCCGCCACGATTCACGCCTAAGCCGCGCGCCGGTTCCAGATGGCGTCACCCCCAACCCGAAAGCCCGAAAAGCCGCGACGCGGCACGGCGGCGCGTATCGCGCTGGCGCTGCTGAAGCTCGGCCTCGCGGGCGCGCTGCTCGGCGGCATCCTGCTGGCGGTCGCGGTGGCGATCTCGATGGCGTCGCTGCCCGGCTATTCGACGATGATGCGCTCGCCCAACGGCCAGTCGCTGCTGGTCAAGTCGGCGGACGGCGCCTCGCTGGTCTCGGTCGGCCCGAGCTATGGCGACTGGCTCGGCTTCAGCGACATTCCCGCGCCGATGATCGACGCGGTGATCGCGACCGAGGACCGGCGCTTCTACTCGCATCCGGGCATCGACCCGATCGGCACCGCGCGCTCGGTCTTCGTGCGCGCCGAGAAGGGCTATTGGGCGCAGGGCGGCTCGACGATCACCCAGCAGTTGGCGCGCAACCTGTTCCTCAACAACAACAAGAATTTCGCGCGCAAGGGCCGCGAGGCTGTGCTGTCGCTGGCGCTGGAGCAGCGCTTCACCAAGCACCAGATCCTCGAGTTGTATCTCAACCGGGTCTATTTCGGCGGCGGCGCCTATGGCATCGACGCGGCCGCCCGCAAGTTCTTCGGCCATTCGGCGCGGCGGCTGAGCGTCGAGGAGGCGGCGATCATCGCCGGGCTGGTCAAAGCGCCGTCGCGTTATGCGCCGTCGGCCGATCCGCGCCTCGCCAAGCGGCGCGCCGCGACCGTCATCCAGCTGATGGAGGAAACGGGCAAGATCACGCCCGAGCAAGCGCGCGCCGCCGACCTCGACAGCCTCGCCTTCGCGCCGCAGCCGCGCCAGAACGACGTGCGCTACTTCACCGATTGGGTGCTGGCGCAATTGGACGACCTCGTCGACGAGCGGATCGAGCCGCTGGTCATCACCACGACCTTGCTGCCGGGCATGCAGCGCGCCGCCGAGGTCGCGATCAAGGGCGAGACGCCGCCGGGAGCGCAGGGCGCGCTGGTCGCGATGTCGACCGACGGCGCGGTGCGCGCGATGGTGGGCGGCACCGACTATGTCTCGTCGATCTACAATCGCGCAGTGGTCGCGCAGCGGCAGGCGGGCTCGGCGTGGAAGATCTTCGTCTATCTGGCAGCGCTGGAGAACGGCAGCGAGCCCGACGACATCGTGGTCGACGAGCCGGTGACCTTCGGCGGCTGGACGCCGCGGAACGACGTCCACGGCTATCGCGGCGAGATGACCGTCCGCGACGCCTTCGCGCTGTCGGTCAACACCGTCGCGGTGCAGCTGGCGGCGCGGGTCGGCTTCGACACCGTCGCCGACATGGCGCAGCGCTTCGGCATCACGACGAAGATCGACCGCCAGCCGGCGATGGCGCTCGGCACCTCCGACGTCCGGCCGATCGAGCTGACCGCCGCCTACGCCAGCATCGCGCGCGGCGGCGCGCAGGTCGTGCCCTATGCGATCACCCGGATCGAGACGACGCACGGCCGCCTGCTCTACAGCCGCGAGCCCGAAGCGCCGCGGCAGCTCGTCGAGCCCTCGGTCGCCGCCAAGATGACCGACCTGCTGTCGGCGGTCGTCACCAGCGGCACCGGCCGCGCCGCCAACATCGGCCGGCCGATCGCCGGCAAGACCGGCACGACGCAATCGAACAAGGACGGCTGGTTCCTGGGCTTCACCGGCGATCTCGCGGCGGGCGTGTGGATGGGCCGCGACGACGCCAAGCGCGTCGGCGGCCTCGCCGGCGGGCGCGCGCCGACGCGGGCCTTCGCGACCTTCATGCGCGCCGCGACCAAGGGCATGCCCGCCGAGGCGCTCGGCACCGAAGTGACGCTCGACCCCGGCGCGCCCGAGCCCGACGAGGAAGTCTATGGCCTGGCGCCTGAAGGCGAGGGCGTCGCGCCCGACGACAACGGCGGCGTGGTCGAGCCCGAGACGCCGGAGGACGCCCCGGCGCCAAGAACCCAGCCGCGCCTCGACGAGAAGTTCCTCGACGACGTCCTGAAGGACGAACCGAAAAAGCAGCCGGACCTCTAAGTGCGATAAATCCCCTCCCCTGCAGGGGAGGGGTAGGGGTGGGGTGCACCGCCGGGCGATAAGCTCAGAGTCCATGCCCCGCGTCTCTCTCCACCCCTACCCCTCCCCGCTGGGGAGGGGATTTGGTGCTGGATTAACCCGCCCCACCCAATGCAGCGCGGCGCCGTGGCGCTTGAGCCAGCGGGTGGCGCTGGCGTGGTGGGAATGGAGCTGGTCGGCGAGCGCATGGAAGTCGCGGCTGTGGTTCAGGTGGACGAGGTGCGCGACCTCGTGCGCGACGATCGAGGCGCGGACCTCGGGCGGCATCAGGATGAGCCTCCAGCTGTAGGCGATCGCGCCCGAGCCCGAGCAGCTGCCCCAGCGCGAGGTGGTCTCGCGAACCGAAACCCTGGTGACCTCGCGGCCGACGCGGAGCGCCAGCGCGCGGGTCTCAGGTTCGAGCATCGCGAGCGCGTGACGCTTGAGGAAGCGCTCGATACGGCCGGAAAGCCCGTCGAGCGGCCCGCCGGCAATGAGCCGGTCGTCGGTGAGCGAGAGGGTGCGCGAGCGGGTTGGTGACCAGTCGATGAGGCGGTCGCGGCCCTCGACCGGGACGGTCGCGTTCGGGGCGAAGGGGCGGGCAGCCGGCCAGGCCGCGACGCGCGCGGCGATCCAGTGGCGGTGGGCGTCGATGAAGTCGCGGACCCGCGACGCGGCGACCCGCGGCGGCAGCGAGATGCGCACGACGCCGCGCGCCGCGTCGGCGCGGAGGGTCAGGCGGCGCGAGGCGGAGGAGCGCTTGAGCTCGACGGGGATGAGGCGGCCATCAACCTCGATCATCGAGTGTTCTGGCGGCGTCGGTTGGGGCTTGGCGGGACGGTCGCCGAACAGCCAGCCGATCATCGAACGGCCTCGCTTGAAACCAGCCAAGTCCCCGTTCGTCCTGAGCTTGTCGAAGGACGTGGTCGCTCCCCGGCCGAGCCTGCCACGTGGTTCGACAGGCTTACCACGAACGAACGTGGGTGAGGTTGTCGAGGCCCCTCACAGCTCGCGCTCGATCAGATGGTGCTCGAGCTCGCCGGCGTCGTCCTCGGAGATCGTCCAGCCGCGCACCGAATGGCCGGCGCGGGCCACCGATTCTGGGTCGCCGGTCTTCAGGGGGTGCCAGTCTGGGATGTCCTGGCCCTGCGCCAGGAGCAGGTAGGCGCAGGTCGAGGGTAGCCAGTCGAGCGTCAGGATCTTCTCGGGCGTCAGGCGGACGCATTCGGGGACGTGGGCCTTGCGGTTGCGGTAGTCGGCGCAGCGGCCGGTGGCGCGGTCGAGCAGGCGGCAGGCGACGTTGGTGGGGAGAAGCTCGCCGGTCTCCTCGTCCTCCAGCTTGTGGACGCAGCATTTGCCGCAGCCGTCGCAGAGCGACTCCCACTCGGCGCGGTTCATCTCGCGCAGGGTCTTCTGTCTCCAGAAGCTCATCGCACGAAGGCGTTCAGCTTCGCCTCGATCTGCGCGGGGGTGGCGTCGTTGGCGGCGAAGTCGATCGGCGCGCCGTCGGGGCCGAGCAGGTAGATCATCGCGCTATGGTCCATCAGATAGTCGGGGCCGCTGCCCGCCTTGGCGGCGAAGACGCGGAAGGCCTTGAGCACCTTGTCGACCTGCGCCTGACTGCCGGTCAGACCGATCAGGCGCGGGTGGAAGGAGGCGACCCATTCCTTGATGACGGCGGGGGTGTCGCGCGCCGGGTCGATGGTGACGAAGATCGGCTGGACGCGCGCGGCGCGCGCGGGATCGCTCTTCTCGAAGCTCTTGAGAGCCAGCGACATCTTCTGCACGTCGGTCGGGCAGACGTCGGGGCAGAAGGTGTAGCCGAAGTACATGAGGCGGTACTTGCCCGCGAAGTCCCTGTCGGTGCGCGGGCGGCCGTCCTGGTCGATCAGCGCGAAGGCGCCGCCGAGGCCGCTGCCGGTCAGCGCGCCCTGCGGCGGCGGGTCGCCGCGATGCGTCGCCAGCACGGCGAGGCCGCCGAGCAGCAGCAGGCCGGCGGCGAGCGCCGTGAGGATGGTGGTGCGCCTGTTCATCGAAGGGCTATCTCTCTATGCTAATCGCCGATGGTTCCAGCCCTAGCGAGGTCGTTCGTCTCATGCGTTTTCTGCCAGTCGCGCTGGTCGCGTTCGCGCTCTCCTTACCCGCCGCCCCCGCCGCGGCGCAATTCTCGCCCGCCTTCAACTTCCTGAAGGCGGTGAAGGAGCGCGACGACTACAAGGCGCAGACGATCATCCGCGAGCCGGGATCGACCGTCGTCAACACCCGCGACGACGCCGGCGACCAGGCGCTTCACATCGTCACCAAGCGCCGCGACCTCTACTGGCTGCGCTTCCTGCTCGCCAACGGCGCGGACATCAACGGCCGCGACCGCGCCGACAACACGCCGCTCATCCTCGCCGCCGGGGGCGGCTTCTCCGATGGAGTCCGCGAGCTCGTCCGCCTGCGGGCGCGGGTCGACCTCGTCAACAGCCGCGGCGAGTCGGCGCTGATCCGAGCGGTCCAGATGCGCGACGCCGATTCGGTCGCGGTGCTGATCGAGGCCGGCGCAGACCCCGACAAGGCGGACAATTTCGGCGGCATGTCGGCACGCGAATACGCCCAGCAGGACGGCCGGTCGGGAAGCCGGATCCTGAAGCTGCTCGAAAACGCCAAGCCGGTGAAGCCCGTGGGCACGATGGGGCCGAGCAAATAGGCTCAGCCGCCGCCGTTACCCTCGGGCGCGAAGTCGAGCGATGCCGAATTCATGCAGAAGCGAAGTCCGCCCTGGTCGCGCGGGCCGTCGGGGAAGACGTGGCCCAAGTGGCCGTCGCACTTCGCACACAGCACCTCGGTGCGAGTCATGCCGTGCGTGGTGTCGGTGACGGTCTCGACCGCATCCGGCGCGACCGGAGCGGTGAAGCTCGGCCAGCCCGAGCCGCTTTCGAACTTGCTGTCCGACGCGAACAGCGGCTGGCCGCAGCCGGCGCAGGCGTAGAAGCCCTCGTCGTGGTTATCGACATATTTGCCGGTCCACGCGCGCTCGGTGCCGTGCTCGCGGAGCACATGATATTGCTCGGGTGTGAGCTCGGCACGCCATTCGGCGTCGGTTTTCCGGACTTTTTCCATGCGTCTAGTCTCCTTCAAGCCCAAGAACGCGCACCTTGGGCCAACGTGCCGGCCAGTTCTTGCTCGCCATGCGATCGCGGTAGAACACCGCCATCTCCGGCGCGTCGAACACCGGGCGCGATATGCAGTCGAACAGGTCGCCGAGGCCATGCGGCGCCAGCACGTCGATATGGGTGCCGCGCGCCCGAACCGCCACCGCGGTCGGCGTCTCGGCGAAGTTCCTGAGGCCGTCCTCCGTGTCGCGATAGGGCGGCCGGCCGGTCTTCAGGTGCATCCGAGCCTGGTTGCGGACTTCCCACGGGATGGCGGGCATCAGCCGGTCGAGCATCGCCTCGGCGGCCTTCTCGGGCGTCTTGCTGGTGTCGCTCGCATCGAAATAGAGAACGTCGACGTCGGCCCAGTCGGTCGAGGGTTTGCGGCCGTGCAGATGGTCCCAGACAAGCGAGCGAACCGCCCCTGCGGCGATCCACGCGTCGGGGAGGCTGGTCTGCTCGACCGCCTCCAGCATCGCCATGAAATGCGGCGTGCTACGGACGATGGCCTCAAGCCGGTCGAGCATCGAGCCTTCGGCCGATCGCGACGAACAGGTAGATCAGCGGCGGCACGAGCACCGCAGACAGCACGACCTTGGCGAGCATCTGGCCGACCAGCAGTTCGCCGATCGGAAAGACGCCCCAGAAGGCGATGGCGACGAACAGCAGCGTGTCGACGATCTGGCTGAGCACGCTTGCGGCGGCGGCGCGGAACCACAGCAGGCGCCCGCCCTCGCGGCCCTTTAGCCAGGAGAAGATCGTGACGTTCAGCGTCTGCGACGTGCCGTAGGCGATCAGGCCGCCGAGCCAGATGCGCGGCGTCGAGCCCATCATCGTCTGGAAGGCGGCAAGGCGCGCCGGGTCCATGCTGGGCGAGGCGGGGACCGCGAGGACGACCAGCGCCAGCGCCATCGAGACGAGCAAGGGCACGAAGCCGATCTGGACGAGGCGGTTGGCGAGGTGGCGGCCGTGCAACTCGGCGACCGCGCTCGACGTCACGACGAGCAGGAGGAAGGCGAAGATCCCCGCCTCGACCGCCAGCGGCCCGAGCGCCACCTGCTTGTTGCCGAGCACGCCCGCGATGCACACCATGCCGCCGTAGAAGATCGAGAAGGCGAAGAGCGAGCGTTGCATAGGCGGCGACCTTAGGCGAGCGGCCGCCGGGCGAGAAGCGCGAAGCGCGCGACGAGGAAGCCCGCCGCGACGAGGCTCGCGGCGATCACCGACCACAGGATGCCGTCCACTCCCATCCCGAGCGGGAAGGTCAGCACGTAGCCCAGGGGCAGCATGAACAGCGCGTAGCTGATGGTGTGCGTCGCCGTCGGCACCATGACGTCGCCCCGCGCGCGGAGCGCCTGCGCGCCGACGACCTGCAGGCCATCGGCGACGAAGAACAGGGTCGAGAGCAGCAGCGCCGGCGCCACGGCGGCGATCAGCGCGGGATCGCGGGTGTAGGCGCCGGCGATTTCGGGCGCGATCAGGGCGACGATCACCGCGATGGCGAACGTCCCGGCGGCACAGACCGCGAAGCCGAGCCAGCCGGCGCGCGCCATGCCCTTCCGGTCGCGCGCGCCATAGGCCTGGCCGACAAGCACGCCGGTCGCGGCGGCGAGGCCCAGCGGCACCATGAAGATCATCGCCGCGACATTGAGCACGATGCCCCAGGTCGCGACTCCGAGGCCGCCGAGCCAGCCGGCGTAGAGCGTCATCGAGGCGAAGGCGCACATCTCGACGAAGCTCGAGGCGCCGCCGCCATAGCCGATGCGCCGCTGGTCGCGCGCCGCGACCGCGCCATCGGCCTCGGGCGCGAGGACGCCGTAGGCCCGCGTCGAGCGCGACAGCAGGATGTAGCCGATCAGGAAGAGCATGAGCGCGAAGCGCGATCCGACGGTCGCCCATGCCGACCCCTCGGCGCCGTAGAGCGGCACGAGCCACAGGTTCACGGCGAGGTTGACCAGATTGGCGGCGAGCATCGCAAGCATGCCGGGGATCGGCCGCGCCAGCCCTTCCAGCCAGAAGCTGCAGGCGGTGGCGACGGCGTGCGGCACCATCGACAAGGCGAGGATCGAGGCAACCGCGCCGCCGCCGGCCGCGAGGTCCGGCGCCAGCCTGGAGACCGACATCAGCCAGGGCGAGGCGACATAAAGCGCCGACGCGCTGGCCGCTCCCAGCAGCAGCGCGTAGGCGACGCCGCGCCGGAACACCGCGCCGGCCCTCGCCGGTCGGCCCTCGCCGACATGCCGGGCCGCCACGACCTGGATGCCGAACAGCAGCCCGATGACCGTGACGATCACCACGCTGACCGGCGACAGCCCGAGCTGGAGATAGGCGAGCTCGGTCGAATCATGGCGGCCGACGACGATGCTGTCGCACAGCCCCATCGTCATCACACCGATCCGCGCGAGGATGACGGGCACGGCGAGGCGGAGAAGGGCCGCAAGGGCGGGACGGGATGACATCGCGGCGTCTTAGCCGACGTCCCGATTATCTACTAATCGATCTACTTCGAGGTTGTAGATGGGAGTACCGTTGATCTATACATCTACCTTACTCTTATAGATGGATAAGATTCGATGAGCGCGATGACGGGAACGGCCCTGGGTGCCGCCGAAAATGCGCGGCGCTATAATGCCGAGCTGGCGAAGAACCCGCTTATGCAGGCCCGTCTGGGTTTCACCCACGTGTGGTACGCCTTTCGCGTCGGGCACGGCTGGTCGTTCGCGCCGTCGAAGTTCATCGCCTACGGCCTGAGCATCCCGGACTATCTGGCGACCTCGGGCGTGCGGAACGGCGGCAACACCGAGGCGCATCTGCGCAAATGGTTCGACGCGGTCGCCGAGGGCAGCAAGCTGCACGCCAGGCTGGCGACCGCGCTCAACGAATTCGTCGCTGGATTCGGCAAGACGCCGCGCGCCGCGATTCGAATCAAGGTGCTGCGCAACGACCTGAATGACCTGAGCGATCTCGAGGACAAGGATGCGCCGCAGCGGGCGATCGTCGACCTGATGATCGCGGTGGCGCGGACGCTGCCAAAGAAGCAGCTCAAGCGCCTCAGGAAGGCGATCAGCTAGTCGGTTATTCCCTCTCCCCCCTCCAGGGAGGGAGATGCCTAGACGTCCAAATTGGCGACGCTCAGCGCATTGTCCTGGATGAACTCGCGGCGCGGCTCCACCACGTCGCCCATCAGCCGGGTGAACAGCTCGTCGGCGATGTCGGCCTGCGCGACCTCGACGCGGAGGAGGGCGCGGTTCTGCGGGTCGAGCGTGGTTTCCCACAGCTGCTCGGCGTTCATCTCGCCGAGACCCTTGTAGCGCTGGATGGCGAGGCCCTTGCGGCCCGCTTCGAGCACCGCGTCGAGCAGTTCGGCGGGGCGGTTGATCACGATGTCGCCGAGCTTCGCCGGGGCCGAATAGGCCCCCGCCTCCTCGGCGGCGAGCGCGTGGAGCTTGCGCGCCTCGGCCGAGACGAGCAGCGCGCGGTCGACGACATAATGGTCGGTGACGCCGCGCAGCGACTGGCTCAGGTGATAGCCGCCCTCGGCCGCCGCGTCGGCGATCCAGCCGCCCTCGGCGTCATTGGCGTTGAGCCAGGCGGCGAGCCTGGCCGCCATCCGCGCCTGGCCGGCGCGGTCGTCGGCGAGCGCCGGATCGAGCCCGCCGATCAGCGCCAGCGCCTCGACGACGCGCGCGTCGTAGCGCTTGGGGACATAGGCGGTGAGCGTCCGCATGCGGCGGGCGTGCTCGACCAGGCCCCGCAGGTCCTTGTCGCCGCGCTGGCCCTGGGCGGTGTCAAGGACGAGGCCCGCAAGACCCGCATCGACGAGATAGGTGTCGAGCTGCGAATTGTCCTTGAGATAGACTTCCGACCGGCCCTTCGAGACTTTGTAGAGCGGCGGCTGCGCGATGTAGAGGTGGCCGCCGCGGATCAGCTCGGGCATCTGGCGGTAGAAGAAGGTCAGCAGCAGCGTCCGGATATGCGCGCCGTCGACGTCGGCGTCGGTCATGATGACGATCTTGTGGTAGCGGAGTTTTTCGAGGTTGAACTCGTCGCGGCCGATGCCGGTGCCGATCGCCTGAATCAGCGTGCCGATCTCGCGCGACGCGAGCATGCGGTCGAAGCGCGCGCGCTCGACGTTCAGGATCTTGCCGCGCAAGGGGAGGATCGCCTGGTTCTCGCGGTTGCGACCCTGCTTGGCGGAGCCGCCGGCGCTGTCACCCTCGACGAGGAACAGCTCGGCCTTGGTCGGGTCGCGCTCCTGGCAGTCGGCTAGCTTGCCGGGGAGCGACGAGATGCCGAGCGCCGACTTCCGCGTCATGTCGCGCGCCTTGCGCGCCGCTTCGCGCGCTACGGCGGCGGAGATGATCTTCTGGACGATCGCCGCGGCGTGGGTGGGATTCTCCTCAAGCCACTCGGCGAGCTTGTCCGCCATCAGGCTCTCAAGCGGCTGGCGCACCTCGGATGAGACAAGCTTGTCTTTGGTCTGGCTCCCGAACTTTGGGTCGGGCAGCTTGACCGAGACGATCGCGGTCAGCCCCTCGCGCATGTCCTCGCCGGTCGGGCTCACCTTCTCGCGCTTCAGCGCGCCGGAGCGCTCGGCATAGTTGTTGAGCGTGCGGGTGAGCGCGGCGCGGAACGCCGCGAGGTGCGTGCCGCCGTCACGCTGCGGGATGTTGTTGGTGAAGCAGAGGACCTGCTCGTAATAGCTGTCGTTCCACTCGAGCGCGACTTCGATGCCGACATCGTCGCGCTGGCCGTAGACCGCGATCGGCGCAGGGATCAGCGCGGTCTTCGACTGGTCGAGGTACTTGACGAAGGCGCCGATGCCGCCCTCGTAGAACAGCTCGATCTCCTTCGGCTCGTCAGCGTGGCGCGCATCGGTGAGGACGAGGCGGACGCCCGAGTTCAGGAACGCCAGCTCGCGGAAGCGGTGTTCCAGCTTGTCGAAGTCGAACTCGGTGATCTTGAAGGTCGCGGGCGACGGCAGGAAGGTGACCTTGGTGCCCTTCTTGCCCTCGGGCGCCGGCCCCACGAGCTTCAGGGGCGCCACCGCATCGCCGTGGGCGAAGCGCATGAAATGCTCCTCGCCATCGCGCCAAATCGTCAGGTCGAGGAACTCGCTGAGCGCATTGACCACCGAGACGCCGACGCCGTGGAGGCCGCCCGACACCTTGTAGGCGTTGGTGTCCGACGTGTTGTCGAACTTCCCGCCCGCATGAAGCTGGGTCATGATGACCTCGGCCGCCGACACGCCCTCCTCGGTGTGGATGCCGGTCGGGATGCCGCGCCCGTTGTCCTCGACCGTCACCGAACCGTCGGGATTGAGCTGGATCAGGATGCGGTCGCAATGCCCGGCCAGCGCCTCGTCGATCGCGTTGTCCGAAACCTCGAACACCATGTGGTGGAGGCCGGAGCCGTCGTCGGTGTCGCCGATGTACATGCCAGGCCGTTTGCGGACCGCGTCCAGCCCCTTGAGAACCTTGATCGAATCGGCGCCGTAGTCGCCATCGGCGGAGGATGACGACGGCGTGTTTTCGGGTGTGCTGGCCATGCTGATTATATAGGCATTGCAGGCGCGGAACCCAAGCGAAATGGGCTTTTCTCGCGCCGGCAAGAGTCGGCAGGCTTTACAAAGTTGAAGGCCGCCTCGGGCGGAGAAAATTGATTCAGGTTTGAATCGAGCGAGTTGGTTGCGGCGGCATAATGTTTGCATGGGAATGTCCGCTCCGCCGAACCGAGCGGACGAAAGGGGGCACCCATGTTCAAGCCGCTGATCGCCGCCGCCCTGCTCGCCGCGGGCGCGTCCGCCGCGCGGGCCGCCACCACCGTCGACCAGAGCATCCTCGCCGTCGGGTCGCCGGGCGTGAGCATCGTCTACTCCAACCTCGGCCACACGCAGCCCACGCCGGGGCAGTTCTTCGATGTCACCGACCTGCAGTTCGTCACCGCCGGAAAGACCGGCCTGCTCGCCGGAATCGACCTTCAGCTGACCCGCAATCCCGCCGCCTCGTTCGGCCAATTGACGCTGCTCGTCGCCAGGAACGTCGCGATCGATGGCGGCGGCCACCCGTCCGGCACGATCCTCGGCGCGATCGACGTCAACATCAGCGCCTTGCCGGCTTCCGGCGGCGGCCCCCTGTTCAGCATCGATACGCGGAGCCTGGGCGCGTCGTTTACCGCCGGCGAGCAATTCGCCTTCGCGCTGTCCGGCGCCGAGTCCAATCCGGGCGTCTTCGGCTGGGCGTTCGCGACGCGCGCCACCGCGCCGGGCAGCCCGCTCAACTTCCTCGCCTATCCCGGCGGCGCCGCCTACCGGAGCGTCACGCCGACCGGGCAAGAAGGCGAAAACCCCTTCCTTCTCCAGGGCGCCGACTTCGGATTCCGCACGCTGGTCGACGATGGCGTCGCGCCGGTGCCCGAGCCCGGCGAGTGGGCGATGATGCTCGCGGGGCTTGGCCTTGTCGGCGCGGTGACGCGGCGGCGTCGGGTCAGCGCGGCGTAACCGCGCCGCTGGCGACCGCGAGCCAGCTGGTGCCGGCCCCGAGGCTCTCGAACAGCCCGGCCTCGGTCCCCGTCATCCACACCTGACCGCCCGCGTCGGCCAACCGCTCGAACAGCGCGGCGCGGCGGCTCGGGTCGAGGTGCGCCGCGACCTCGTCGAGCAGCAGGATCGGCCGCCGCCCGGCGCGCTCGGCGACGAGGTCGGCATGGGCGAGGATGAGGCCGAGCAGCAGCGCCTTTTGCTCGCCGGTCGAGCAGCGCTCGGCGGGCTGGCGCTTGTCGAGGTGGATGACCGCGAGGTCGCTGCGGTGCGGCCCGGCGAGCGCCCGGCCGGCGGCGGCGTCGCGGCCGCGCGAGGCGCGAAGCTCGGCGGCGAGGTCGCCGCCCTCGCGCCAGCCGCCGAGTGATAGCTGCGCGCGGGCGAACGGCCCGGCGGGCTGGTCGGCGAGGCGGAGGCCGAGCGCCGCCACCGTCCGCGCCCGCGCCTCGGCGACCTGCGCGCCATGTTCGGCCATGCCGGCTTCCAGCGCCGCGAGCCACGCCGGGTCGGCGCCCTCGGGCTCGGCGAGCAGTTTGTTGCGGGCGCGCATCGCGGCCTCGTAGCGCGCCGCGTGGTGCGCGTGGGCCGGCTCCAGCGCCAGCACCAGCCGGTCGAGGAAGCGCCGACGCCCGGCGGCGCTTTCCGAAAACAGCCGGTCCATCGCCGGGGTCAGCCACAGCACCGACAGCCGCTCGGCGAGGCTCCCCGCCGCGGCCGCCGCGCCGTTGATCCGCACCTGCCGCCGCTCGGGTGCCGCGGGCGCAACGCCGGTGCCGATCTCGGTCCCGTCGCCCAGCACCGCGGCCACCGCGAACCCACCCGGCCCCCCGCTCCGCGCCATCTCAGACAGCGAGACGCCGCGCAGCCCCTTGCCGGGCGCGAGCAACGACACGGCTTCGAGGATGTTGGTCTTCCCCGCCCCGTTCTCGCCGGTCAGCACGACGAAGCCGGAACCGGGGGCGATCAGCGCCTCGGGGTAGGAGCGGAATTCGGTGAGGGTGAGACGGGTAAGAAGCACAGTCTTATCTAGGACGTGGCAAGACTCGCGACAAACAGCTATACATGTATGACAAGAGGTGCTGTCATGCTCGCTATCCGCCTACCCGAGGACATCGAAAGCCGCCTGAGCGCGCTCGCCGAAAAAACCGGCCGGACCAAGAGCTTCTACGCGCGCGCCGCAATCGAAGAATATATCGAGGATCTGGAGGATTATTTCCTGGCCGAGGAGCGGATGCGCGACTTCAAGCCGGGTGACGGCATTCCGCTGGCGCAGGTGAAGGCCGAACTTGGCCTGGACGATTGAGTTCGAAGCCGAGGCGCTTCGCGAGCTGAAGCGCCTTGGCACCGAACCGGCGCGCCGCATCGTCCATACGCTTGAGCAACGCATCGCGTCGCTCGACGATGCCCGTAAGATCGGCGATGCGCTCGTCGGGCAATGGTCGGGTTATTGGCGCTACCGGATCGGCGATTACCGGGTGATCGCGCGGATCGAGAACGACAGGCTGGTGGTCACAGTCGTGCGCGTGGCGCATCGGCGCGAGGTGTATCGCTAAGCAAGCCAAGTCCCGCTTCGAAGGAAGAAGGCCGGGACGGGCAAAAGCCCGCCCGTCGGCCGCCTCGAAAGGCCCCGGCCGGACCTGCGCGAAGTCGCGCAGTGGTCACACCCGCATCGGCATCAGCACGTAGAGCGCCTGGCTCTTGCCGTCCTCGCGGATTAGCGTCGGGGCGGCGGCGTCGGCGAGGTGGACTTCGACCTGGTCGGCGTCGATCTCCGACAGGATGTCGAGCAGGTAGCGGGCGTTGAAGCCGACCTCGAAGCCGGTCGAGGAGTAATCGGCGGAGACCTCCTCAGCGGCGGTGCCGTTCTCGGGGCTGGTCACCGACAGCGTGATCTTGTCGCGGTCGAGCGCCATCTTGACCGCGCGGGTCTTCTCGCTGGCGATCGCCGCGACGCGGTCGACGGCTTCGGACAGGCTGCGCGTGTCGATCCTCAGCAGCTTGTCGTTGCCCGTCGGGATGACCCGGCTGTAATCGGGGAAGGTGCCGTCGATCAGCTTCGAGGTCAGCACGGCGTTGCCGAGCTGGAATCGGATCTTCGAGCCCGACAGCGCGATGTCGATGTCGCCCTCCGCCTCGTCGAGCAATTTCCGCACCTCGCCGACGCATTTGCGCGGCACGATGATGTCGGGCATCCCTTCCGCGCCCTCGGGCCGGTCGAGCTGGACGCGCGCCAGCCGGTGGCCATCGGTGGCGACGGCGCGCAAGGAGTCCTCGTGAACGTGGAGGAAGATGCCGTTCAGGTAATAACGTGTTTCCTCGGTCGAGATCGCGAAACGTGTCTTGTCGATGATCTGCTTCAGGGTCTCGGCCGGCAGCGAGAAGCGCGTCGGCAGGTCGGTTTCGGCGATCACCGGGAAATCGTCGCGCGGTAATGTCGACAGCGTGAAGCGGGCGCGGCCGGCGATCACCGTCATCCGGCCCTCGGCGACCGACAGCTCGACCTGCGACCCTTCCGGAAGCTTGCGCGCGATGTCGAACAGCGTGTGCGCGGAAACCGTGGTGGCGCCGGGCGTCGTCACCTGCGCGGGGACCTGCTCCACGACCTGCAGGTCGAGGTCGGTCGCCATCAGCTTCAGGCCTTCGGGCACCGCCTCGATCAGCACGTTGGACAGGATCGGGATGGTGTTGCGGCGCTCGACCACCGACTGCACGTGCGCCAGGCACTTCAGCAATCCCGCGCGCTCGACAGTCGCCTTCATTCCCGCCCTCATCTAGTCCGTAGGAACCCCGCCGCGACTATAGCTTGTGGGCTGGCGGCGGCGAGCGGAAAATGCAGGCGGTCGCCGCCTACTTGGGCGGCGGCGGGCAGGCCTTGCCGGTCTTCGCGCAAAACGACGCCAGCACCTCGCGCTTGAAGTCGATCGCGCCGGCGGCCTTCATCGTGCGGCCATCACCTTGGGGAGCACCGCCCGCTGCCGTGCCGCCGCCGGGCTTTCGTGGAAGGCTACGAGCAGCTTCAGGTCCGCGACCGGCAGCGCCTCGGCATAGACGGCGCCCATCGCGTCGACGACGCGCGTCTGCGCGGCGGCCGCGATCCCGGCGGCGGTGGCGCGCAGCGTCGCGGTGTCGGCGGGACTGAGGCCGGGCTGCGACGCGACGATCTCCTCGGTTTCCTTGGCCGCCATCAGCGGCAGCAGGCTGCTCGCGGTGCCCGCCGCCGCGAGCCTGCGGCCGAGCGCCGCCGCGTCATCCGCCGGCGCCGCCGTCGCGAGCGCCAATCCGATCACCAGTCCGATCATCCCCGTCCCTCCCTCAACGCCGTTTCCGCCCGCGCGCCCTGCCGCCATCCTCCTCGAACAGCTGCGCCAGCTGGTCGATGATCGTGCCGCCCAATTGCTCGGCGTCCATGATCGTCACCGCTCGCTTGTAATAGCGCGTCACGTCGTGGCCGATGCCGACCGCGATCAGCTCGACCGGCGAGCGCGTCTCGATGAAGTCGATGACCTGCCGCAGGTGACGCTCGAGATAGACGCCGCTGTTTACGGAGAGGGTGGAATCGTCGACCGGCGCGCCGTCCGAGATCACCATCAGGATGCGGCGGTCCTCGGTCCGCGCGATCAGCCGGGCGTGCGCCCACAGCAGCGCCTCGCCGTCGATATTTTCCTTGAGCAGCCCCTCGCGCATCATCAGCCCGAGGTTCTTGCGCGCCCGCCGCCACGGCGCGTCGGCGGCCTTGTAGAGGATGTGGCGCAGGTCGTTGAGCCGGCCGGGCTTCAGCGGGCGGCCGTCGGCGAGCCATTTCTCGCGCGCCTGCCCGCCCTTCCAGGCGCGGGTGGTGAAGCCCAGGATCTCGGTCTTGACCGCGCAGCGCTCCAGCGTCCGCGCCAGGATGTCGGCGCAGATCGCGGCGATCGAGATCGGCCGGCCGCGCATCGAGCCCGAATTGTCGATGAGGAGCGTGACGACGGTGTCGCGGAAATCGGTATCGCGCTCGACCTTGTAGGACAGCGACTGGCCGGGATTGGCGACGATCCGCGACAGCCGCGCGCTGTCGAGGAGCCCCTCCTCCTGGTCGAAGTCCCACGCCCGGTTCTGCTGCGCCATCAGCCGGCGCTGAAGACGGTTGGCGAGCTTGGTGACCGCGCCCTGCAGGTGCAGCAGCTGCTGGTCGAGATAGGCGCGGAGCCGCGTCAGCTCCTCGGGGTCGCACAGGTCCTCGGCGCCGATCACCTCGTCGAACGCCTCGGTGAAGGCGCGGTAGTCGAATCCCGGCGGCAGGTCGGTGAGCGACGGGTTGGGCCGCCACGGCGTGACGCCCTCGTCGCCCATCTCGCCCATCTCGGCGTCGGACATCGAATCGGAATCGGTCTCGGCCTCGGACGCCGCCGAATCGTCGCCCTCGTCGCCGCTCTCCTCGCCACGGCTCTCGACTCCCGATTCCGCGCCGCCGCTTTCCGAGTCCGAATCCTCGTCGTCGTCGCTCGTGGACTGGTCGTCCGCCTCGTCCGGGTCGTCACTGCTGTCGGGTTCGGGCTGGTCGTCGTTGGGGTCGCCGAGGCCAAGGTCGGCCAGTACGCGACGCGCGAGCCTGGCGAAACCCGCCTGGTCGTCGAGCTCGCCCGACAGCGCGTCGAGCGCCCCGCCGGCCTTGTCCTCGATCCACTCGCGGACCAGGGCCACGGCGCTCAGGGCCAAAGCGGGCACCGCCTCCCCGGTCAGCCGCTCGCGAACGACCAGGCCGAGCGCGGTCGCCAGCGGCACTTCGGCCGAGGTGCGCGCCCGCGTGATCGCGTCGCCCTTGACCCGCGCCTCGGTCATCCGCGCGAGATTGACCGCGACCCCCGCCATCTCGCGTCCGCCAAGCGCCTCGACCCGCGCCTGCTCGACCGCATCGAAAATCTCGCGCGGCAGCCCCGGCGACGGCCGCGCCGCGTTGTGCGCCTTGACGTCGTGCAGCCGCTTCCTGAGCGCGAAGCTGTCCGCCCACCCGCGCACCTCGGCGACCTGGTCGGCGGGCAGGTTGCGCGACGGCTGCGGCACCCGCGCCTGCTCGCCCGTCACCCCCGGACGGTCGGCGGTATAGCTGAGGTCGAAATCGGGATCGTGTCCGAGCGCGCGCATCGTCGCGGCGAGCGCCTGGCGGAAATCCTCGGTCGGGTTTTCGGGCTGGGGCATCGACCTACCAAAGCACCTTGCAGCCGAACGCCGCGAAAGCCGGGTCCTTGGTGATAATCGTAAATTCACCGATCAGAGCCTGCGCCGCGAGCAACCGATCGAATGGGTCGCGATGCTCGCCGGGCATCGACCCAGCCAAAACACCGTGCTCGTAGTGCACATTCAGATGGATCAGGCCGTCTTCGCGCACGCCTTCGTTAAACTGCCCGATCCGGGTTTTCATCTCCGGCAATCGACCAGACCTTACCTTGGTCGCGATCTCCCAGGCTGATGCCGCACTGACGTAGATGACTGATTCTGCGTCGGCGATAGTCTGCCGGATCGAAACCGGCAGGTTTGGGTCGGCTGACCACCACCAGATCAGAGCATGGGTATCGAGCAGATAAGCCACTTGGGCCCGATCTAGAGAATGTTGGAGTATTTGCCTTCCCAAGCGTCAAGCTCATCATCCGGCAGGGGGTCGAACCAAACCGAGTCCGGAATGTTCGCGAGTTCCGGCCAGCGCCCGGGCTTGCGATCGGGCTTCGGCCCCTCCTCGATCTTTACGAGCCGGGCATAGGGCTTTCCCGCCTTGGCGACGATAATCTCCTCACCCGCATGCGCGCGGTCGAGCAGCTTCGAAAAATGGGTCTTTGCCTCGTGGACATTAACAACGGACATGACGGCGCTCCGGCTAGTTAGTCCACTTAGTCCACCTCGCGCCCGAGCGCAAGGTGAGGCGCCTAGCGTCGCGCCTTGACCGCAACGCTCTCGGGCAGGTCCTCGCCGAACACCCGCTGGTAATATTCGGCGACGATGCTCCGCTCGGCCTCGTCGCACTTGTTGAGGAACGAGACTCGGAAGGCGAAGCCCAGGTTGTTGCCGAAGATCGCGGCGTTCTGCGCCCAGGTGAGGACGGTGCGCGGGCTCATGACCGTCGAGATATCGCCCGCGATGAAGCCGGCGCGGGTCATGTCGGCGACCTTGACCATGTTGGCGACGGTCTTCCGATCGAGCCCCTGCGCCTTGGCGAAGACGATGGCGGTCTCGGTCTCGGCCGGGAGGTAATTGAGCGTCGTCACCACCGACCAGCGGTCCATCTGGCCCTGGTTGATCTGCTGGGTGCCATGGTAGAGCCCCGTCGTATCGCCCAGGCCGACGGTATTGGCGGTCGAGAACAGCCGGAACCACGGGTTGGGGCGGATGACGCGGTTCTGGTCCAGCAGCGTCAGCTTGCCCTCGACCTCGAGCACGCGCTGGATGACGAACATCACGTCGGGCCGGCCGGCGTCGTACTCGTCGAACACCAAGGCGGTCGGGGTCTGCAGCGCCCACGGCAGCAGGCCCTCGCGGAACTCGGT
>CAXTKD010000006.1:0-165423 GCA_964244885.1 uncultured Sphingomonadaceae bacterium
CGTCGACCGCCGCCTCGGTATGGCCGGCGCGGACCAGCACGCCGCCCTCGCGCGCGACGAGCGGGAAGACATGGCCCGGCGAGACGATGTCCTGCGCGCCCTTGGTGGCGTCGATCGCCACCGCGATCGTCCGCGCCCGGTCGGCGGCGGAGATGCCGGTGGTGACGCCCTCGCGCGCCTCGATCGACACGGTGAAGGCGGTCTCGTGGCGGGTGCCGTTGTTGCGGCTCATCAGCGGCAGGCCGAGCTGATCGACCCGCGCCTTCGACAGCGACAGGCAGATCAGGCCGCGGCCGTGGCGGGCCATGAAGTTGATCGCGTCGGGCGTCGCCATCTGCGCGGGAATGACGAGGTCGCCTTCGTTCTCGCGATCCTCGTCGTCCACCAGGATGAACATCCGGCCGTTGCGCGCCTCGTCGATGATCTCCTCGGTCGAGGACAGGAAGCTGCGCTTGGGCGCCCAGCCGGGGGTGCTGCGGATATCGACGGTCTTGGTCATTCTTCTGCCTTCCTTAGGGCCTGGGCCGCTCCTAGCACCAAAGGCGCTCCGCCCGCATCTGCCTAGATTGCCATGGCCGGCGCGTCACACAAGCGTCACCCGCCCGCAACACGCCTGACTCGCCCCGGCGCTAGGGGTTCGCCGACGACGACGGAAGGAGCGACCGATGCCGCCCGTATCCGCCCTGCGCGAAGAAGCCCGGCCCGACGAGCTGCTCGCCTACGCCGGGCGCCTTTCGACCGCGCTGCCGCCCTGGCTCGACGACGAGGACGCACGGCCCGATCCTGCGCCACGCCTCAAGTTCCGCACCGTGTGGATTTCCGACATCCACCTCGGCACCGCCGGCTGCAACGCCGACCTGCTGGTCGATTTCCTGAAATCGATCGAGTGCGAGACGCTTTATCTCGTCGGCGACATCATCGACGGCTGGCGCCTGAAGCGCGGCTGGTACTGGCCGCCGCGCCACAACGACGTCATCCGCTGCTTCCTCAAGATGGCCAAGAAGGGGACGCGCGTCGTCTACGTTCCCGGCAACCACGACGAGGTGTTCCGCGACTATACCGGCATGCATTTCGGGGGGGTCGAGCTGGCGTCCGAGGCGATCCACGTCACCGCCGACGGCCGCCGAATCCTCGTCGTCCACGGCGACGCGTTCGACGGCGTCGTGCTCTACGCGCGCTGGCTCGCCTTCCTCGGCGACCATGCCTATTCGCTGCTGCTCAAGGCCAACCGGGTGTTCAACCTCGCGCGCCGCCGTTTCGGCCTGCCCTATTGGTCGCTCTCGGCCTATCTCAAGAAGCGCGTCAAGAACGCGGTTTCCTACGTCTGCAGCTTCGAGGAAGCGGTGGCGCACGCGGCCCTGGAAGCGGGAGTCGACGGCGTCGTGTGCGGCCACATCCACTCGGCGGAGATCCGCCAGTTCGGCGACATCACCTATTACAACGACGGCGACTGGGTGGAGAGCTGCACCGCGCTGGTCGAGCACGCCGACGGCGGGATGGACATCCTCGACTGGGCCGAGCGCACCCGCCAGCGCGTCGGCGCGCTCCGCACGATGGCGTCGCATTGAGGATCGCGCTCGTCACCGACGCGTGGATGCCCCAGGTCAACGGCGTGGTTCGGACGCTCGCCACCACCGTCGAGCGCCTGCGGGCGCGCGGCAACATCGTCGAGACGATCACCCCGGACCTGTTCGGTAGCGTCGCGTGCCCCGGCTATCCCGAAATCCGGCTCGCGCTGGGGGCCGGCCGCGCGGTCGTGCGCCGGCTCGACGCCTTCGCGCCGACCGCGGTTCACATCGCCACCGAAGGCCCGCTGGGCTGGGCGGCGCGGCGCTGGTGCCTGAAGACCGGCATGCCGTTCACCACCTCCTTCCACACGCGCTTCCCGGAGTATCTCGCGGTTCGCACCGGGCTTCCGGCGGCGTGGTTCTGGCCGATGCTCCGCCGCTTCCATGCCCCGGCCGGCGCGATCCTCGTCGCGACGCCACGCCTCGCCGCCGAGCTCGCGCGGCACGGCCTGACGAACAGCCGCCTGTGGTCGCGCGGCGTCGACCTCGGGCTGTTCGATGCCGCCCGCGGCCCGCACCCGGCGATGGCGGCGTTGCCGCGCCCCGTCCAGCTCTGCGTCGGCCGAGTCGCGGTCGAGAAGAATATCGAGGCGTTCCTGTCGCTCGACGCCCCCGGCAGCAAGGTGGTCGTCGGCGACGGCCCGGCGCTCGCGGCGCTCCGCGCGCGCTTCCCGGCCGCGCATTTCCTCGGCGCGATGGCGGGCGCGACGCTCGCCTCGGCCTATGCCGCCGCCGACGTGTTCGTTTTCACGAGCCGAACCGACACCTTCGGCCTCGTGATGATCGAGGCGCTGGCGAGCGGCGTCCCCGTCGCCGCCTATCCGGTGCAGGGGCCGCTCGACGTGATCGGCGACGCCCCCGTCGGCGCGCTCCGTGAAGACCTTGGCGAGGCGATAAGCGCGGCGCTCGCCTGTCTTCCCAACGACTGCGTCGCCTACGCGCGCGAGTTCAGCTGGGACCGCTGCACCGACCAGTTCACCGCGGCGTTGATCGAGGCGGGCTCGCGGTGCGCCCCGCCGTCCGCCGTGGGAGGCCTGAGCCTCACGCCCGCCTAGCACCGTCGTCCTTTTGGCGTCTTTTTTATGCGGTCTTGATAGAGGCGGTGGAGCCGCCCGCAGGTTTGTGGCAGCGCGGCGGGAGCCAATTGCCCGCCATCGGGTTTGAGGCGCGCGAGATCCTCAACCCCTTGCCCAAAGGCCTGTTCATGCTGCTTTTCGACACCGAGCTGCGACCGAGCGAAATCCACGGCACCGGCGTCTTCCTGCTCGAGCCGGTCGGAAAGGGCGAGGTCGTCTGGCGCTTCGATTCGCGCATCGACCGCGTCTACGCGGAGGACGAGATCGCCTCGCTCCCCGCTCTGACGCAGCGCTTCCTCAGGACCTATTCGACCTGGAACGAGGCGTGCCAGCTCTGGGTGCTGTGCGGCGACAACGGCCGGCACTTCAATCATTCGGACACGCCCAACACGATCTCCGACGGCATCGCCTTCGGCCAGGACATCGCCGCCGAGGACCTGCCGGCGGGCACCGAGCTCACCTCGGACTACCGCACGATCTGCGACAGCGTCCGCCGGAACGGGATGGGTTTCTAGCGTTAGCCGGGAATGACTGATTGTCCCGGAAACCGCCGGCCAGCTGTTAACACGCAGCTCGACTGCACCAAATAAGGGCGGTCCTGCGGGGCCGCCTTTTCTGTTCCGGCCCTAGCCCAACAGGTCGCGGCGGACGCGGACGGATTTGGTCGCGATCTGGACCTCGGCGAGGAACAGCACGAGGCCGGCGACGATCAGCGCCATCGCGAGCACGAACAGCGCCGCGACCATGCGGCTGGAGCCGATGTCGGCGAGGTCGGCGAAAAACAGGGCGGCGACGAGCAGGCAGACGAGGAGGGCGCTCGCGGTCGAGCAGGCGATGGCATAGTGCGTGATCTTGATTCGGCGGTCGAGGATCTGAAGCTCGGCGGTGGCGCGCTCGCGCTCCGGACCGCCGATGCCGCTGACGACCGCCTCGATCGCCCGCGCCCGGTCGACCACCCGCGCCAGCCGGCCCGCCAGCACGTTCAGGATCGACGCCACGCCGGTCAGCAGGAACACCGGCGCGATCGCCAGGCTGATCGTGTGCGAGACCGATGAAACGGCGAGCGCCGGGTCCATCGATCAGGCGTGCCCCGGGCGCGGCGCAGGATGCCCGGCGGTGTCACCCCACCCTGTCCCTCCCCATCGAAGGGGAGGGGACGCTCTTCTTGAATCGCTCTGCCAAATCCCTCCCCCTTCGATGGGGGAGGTTAGGTGGGGGTGACAGCGCTGGGCGTCCCGCACCGCCGCTACTCCGGCAGGAAGTCGGGCACCGAGAGGTAGCGCTCGCCGGTATCGTAGTTGAAGCCGAGAACCTTCGTGCCCTTGGGCGCGCCCTCCAGCTTCTGCGCGATCGCGGCGAGCGTCGCGCCCGAGGAGATGCCGACCAGCAGCCCTTCCTCGCGCGCCGCGCGCCGGGCGTAGTCCTTGGCGGCGTCGGGCGCGACCTGGATCACCCCGTCCAGGATCTGCGTGTGCAGGTTGCGCGGCACGAAGCCCGCGCCGATGCCCTGGATCGGGTGCGGCCCGGGCTGCCCGCCCGAGATCACCGGCGACAAGGTCGGCTCGACCGCGAACACCTTCAATTGCGGCCACGCGCCCTTCAGCACCTCGGCGACGCCGGTGATATGCCCGCCGGTGCCGACTCCGGTCACCAGCAGGTCGAGGCCATCGGGGAAGTCGGCGAGGATCTCCTGCGCGGTCGTGCGCTTGTGCACCTCGATGTTCGCCGGGTTCTCGAACTGCTGCGGCATCCACGATCCGGGCGTCTGCTCGACCAGCTCCAGCGCGCGCTCGATCGCGCCCTTCATGCCCTTCTCGCGCGGCGTCAGGTCGAAGCTCGCGCCATAGGCCAGCATCAGCCTCCGCCGCTCGATCGACATCGATTCCGGCATGACGAGCACGAGCTTGTAGCCCTTGACCGCCGCGACCATCGCCAGGCCGATGCCGGTGTTGCCGCTGGTCGGCTCGACGATGGTGCCGCCGGGCTTCAGAGCGCCCGATTTCTCCGCGTCCTCGATCATCGCCAGCGCGATTCGGTCCTTGATCGAGCCGCCCGGGTTCGCCCGCTCGCTCTTCGACCAGACTTCGTAATCGCTCGAAAACAACCGGTTGATGCGGATGTGCGGCGTGTTGCCGATCGTCTCGAGGATGCTCGCGGCCTTCATGACGGTCCCTTTTCGGCTGGTACGTTCTGTCCAGCTACCATTGCGGGCGGCCCGGCGTCGATAAAGCTCTTGTTGCCCGCCTCCTCGACCAGCTTTGGCTCTGGCGCGACGAAGCGGTCGGCGCGCCTCAGCGCCGGGAAGGCGGCGGCGCAGATGCCGGTGACGACGATCGCCAGCGCGCCGCCGGCGGAGACCGAGGCGATCGGCCCGATCAGGTTGGCGAGCACGCCCGAGCGGAACTCGCCCAGTTCGTTCGACGCCGAAATGAACAGGCCGGACACCGCCGACACCCGCCCGCGCATCGCATCGGGCGTGTGCAGCTGAATGAGCGAGGAGCGCACGTTGACGCTGATCATGTCCGATGCGCCCATCACCACCAGGATGGCGACCGACAGCCACAGGTTCGTCGAAAGCCCGAAGGCGACCGTCGTCGCGCCGAACAGCGCGACGCCCCAGAACATCTTGTTGCCGACCCGGCGCTGCAGCGGAAAGCGCGTCAGCCACAAAGCCACCAGCGCGGCGCCCACCGCCGGAGCCGCCCGCAGCGCGCCAAGGCCGCCCGGCCCGGCGTGCAGGATGTCGCGCGCGTAGACCGGAAGCATCGCGGTCGCGCCGCCCAGCAGAACCGCGAACAGGTCGAGCGTGATCGCGCCGAGCACGATCTTGTTGTCGCGAACGTAGGACAGCCCCTCGATCACCGCGCGCAGCGGGTGCGACTTGCTGGCGTCGCCGCGCGGCAGCGGCCCGATCCGGAACACCGCGACCAGGCTCAGCACGTATAGGAGCACCGAGGCCGCGTAGGGCAGCCAGTCGGCGACTCCGTAGAGCAGCCCCCCGGCGGGCGGCCCGCCCACCGAGCCCGCCTGCCAGGCGATCGAGCTCCAGGCGATGGCGGTCGGCAGCATCTCCTTTGGCACCATGTTGGGCACGAACGCCGACAGCGCCGGCCCGGCGAACGCCCGCCCCACGCCGAGCAGCGCCGCCACCGCGAACAGCGCGGGCAGGGTGATCGTCTGCGACCACGACATCAGCCCCAACGCCGCCGCGCAGGCGAGCTCCAGAACCGTCGAGATCTGAACGATCCGCCGCCGGTCGACCCGATCCGCGACATAGCCCGCGACCAGCGTCAGCAGGAACAGCGGCAGGAACTGCGCGAGGCCGACCATGCCGAGCATGAACGCGGCGTCGCGCACACCCATCGTCTGCCGCGCGACATCGTAGACCTGCCAGCCGATGACCACGACCATGATGGTGTTGCCGACCGTCGAGGTGATCCGCGCCGCCCAGTAAGAGGCATAGTCGCGGTAGGCGAAGGGAGATTTTGCGGCCACGGGTGGCGTGTCGCAGAGGCGCCGCGGGCTCGCAACCCTGCAATCGCTCCTTAATCACGAAGGCGCAGGAAGGCGCGCCGCGCTTGACGGCGGGCGGTTGGAGGATTGAAAACGCGCCATGGCGACACATTCCCCGGCGGCGCTGCTCGATCCGCTCTCGGATCCCGTCGAGTGGCCGCGCCTCGCCGCGTCGCGGTCGCGCCTCGGGCTGATCATCGCGCGGACGGCGCTGCTCGGCATCGCCTCGGCGCTGCTCGCCGGCGTGGCGCTCGGCAGCTGGTCGGTGGCGTTGCTCTACGCCGCGATGATCCTGACCGCCGGGGGCATCGGCTACGCCGTGGCGCTCGGCCGGGCGCGGGGCGCCGCGCAGGCGCAGGACTGGACGATGGTCCGCGCCGCGCTCGACACCCGCGACGAGGCGCTGGCGATCACCGACATGGAGGGGACTCTGCTCTGCGCCAACGCCGCTTACGGCGAGCAGCTCGACGGCTATCGCTCCCCGGTCGAGATTGGCGGCGCCGCCAACGCCGCCCTCCTGCGCCGCGTCGCCGCGACCGCGACCGCCGACTGGAGCGCCGAGACGATCCTCACCGGCACGCTGCGCTCGCCCCGCGCGGTGTCGGCGCGGCTTCCGGACACCGGCAACGGACGGCTGCTGTGGCGCATCCGCCCGTCGGCCGGCGAGACGATGCGCCAGCGAATCGTCGATTTCCTGCGCGGACCGCTCGGCGGCCTGATCGGCGACGCCGGGCTGCTCGCCGTGCTGACCGACCGCGGCGGCGCGATCCTCGCCGCGAACGCCGCGTTCCAGCTCGCCTCGGGCAAGGCCAGCGCCAACCTCGCCGAGGTCGCCGAGCTCGCGGAGGGGCGGACGCGCGGCCTCTGGATGCCCGACGGCGGCTTCCGGCCGATGCGGATCGTCGAGCTGCCGTTCCACACCGACGACGGCCAGGTCGAGGCCTATCTGTTCGTGCTGATCGACGAGGTCACCGTCGTCGCGCCATCCGACCGTCCCGACAACGTGCCCGCGCTGCTGGGCGCGCTGCCCCTCGGCCTCGGCCTCGCCGACCGCGACGGGCGGCTGAAGTTCATGAACGCCGCCTTCCAGGCCGCCGCCGGCCTCGCCGATTCGGACGCCGCGCTCTACCCGAGCGACCTCGTCGTCGACGACGACAAGGCGCTGGTCGCCGACACCGTTCACCGCGCCATCGCCGGCCGGATCAAGCCCAAGGACCTCCGGGTCCGCCTGAAGGCGCGGCCCGACGACCAGATCATCCTGACCATCGCCCGCGCCTCCGAGCTCGGCGACGCGGCGGTGATCCTGTCGCTCCGCGACAACCGCGAGCAGCTGAAGCTGGAACGCCAGATCACACAGGCGTCGAAGATGCAGGCGGTCGGCCAGCTCGCCGGCGGAGTCGCGCACGATTTCAACAACATCCTGACCGCGGTCATCGGCCTGTGCGACCTGATGCTCACCCGCCACGTCCCCGGCGACGCCGATTTCGACGACATCAATCAGGTCCGCCAGAACGCCAACCGCGCCGCTAACCTCGTCCGCCAGCTGCTCGCCTTCTCGCGCCAGCAGACGCTCCGCCCGCAGGTGCTCCAGGTGTCGGACGTCGTCGGCGAGCTGTCGCACCTTCTGAAGCGCCTGCTGGGCGAGACGATCACGCTATCGGTCCGCCATGGCCGCAACTTGGAGCCGGTGCGAGTCGATCCCGGCCAGCTCGAGCAGGTGATCGTCAACCTCGCGGTCAACGCGCGCGACGCGATGCCGAACGGCGGCGCGCTCGAAATCTCGACCTACGCCGTCGCCGCGAGCGAGGTTCGGTCGACCGGCTATGAGATGATGCCCGCCGCGAACTATGTCGCGATCGACGTCGCCGACACCGGCTCGGGCATTCCCCAGGACATCGTCGCTCACATCTTCGAGCCGTTCTTCACCACCAAGGACGTGGGCAAGGGCACCGGCCTCGGCCTGTCCACCGTCTACGGCATCGTCAAGCAGACCGGCGGCTTCATCTTCGCGACGAAGACGGGCCCGGGGGGCACCACCTTCACCATCTACCTGCCCGCCTACGCCCGCGTTCCCGAGCCGGCCGCGCCCGCCGCCGAGGCGAAGGGCGAGGACCTGTGGGGCACCGGCACGATCCTCGTCGTCGAAGACGAGGGCATGGTCCGTGCCGTCGCCGAGCGCGCGCTGACCCGCCGCGGCTACGAGGTGCTGACCGCCGCCAGCGGCGAGGAGGCGCTGGAGATCCTCGACGGCCGCGCCGAGCCGATCGACCTCCTGCTCTCCGATGTCGTGATGCCGACGATGGACGGCCCGGCGCTAGGCCGCGCCGCCCGCGAGCGCGTCCCCGATCTCCGCATCATCTTCATGTCGGGCTATGCCGAGGAGCAGTTGCGCAACTCGATCGACCTGCCCGGCACCGCCTTCCTGCCCAAGCCCTTCTCGGTCCAGGACCTGAACGATGCCGTCCGCACCGCGCTCGCCCGCGAGCCCGGCGGATGATCCCTCCATATTGGTGACGTTTCCCGGCCCGGGCGGGCTGGCAGAGGCTTTATTTCAGGACTAGCTTGCGCGCTTGTCGAAGTGGCGTCGCGAACCTCCGGCGGGATAGGGCGATGTTCGATTTCAAGGGACTCGAAAAGATCGCGCCCAACGCGCGGCTGGATGAGCTTGGCGCGCGGGCGCTCGCCGATGTTCAGCGCGGCCTTGCGGCGCTCTGCTATCCGGTCAGGACGGTGGATGGCCTGTTCGGCCCGCGAACCCGCAACGCCTGGGCGGAATTCGTTCTCGACTGCCGCGAGGGCGACAGCGAGCATTTGTCGGAAGCGGCGCTCGACCAGTTCAAGAGCCGCACCGGGCGGGTCTTCGAGATCGTCAGCAAGCCGGCGCCGACGACCGCGCTGGTTAAGGAGTCAATCAGACTGCTCTGCGAGGAAATCGGGCTCCGCTTGAAGGAGCAGATCGCCTACGTCCTGGCGACCGCCCAATGGGAGACGAATCACACCTTCAAGCCGGTCAAGGAGGCCTATTGGCTCAACGAAGGCTGGCGAAAGCAGCACTTGCGCTATTATCCCTATTACGGGCGCGGCTACGTCCAGCTCACCTGGGACCGCAACTACAAGACCTACGGCAGCATCCTCGACGAGAAGCTCGTGGAAAAGCCCGATCTCGCGCTGGATCATTCTCTCGCGCTCTTCGTGCTGGTTCACGGCTTCAAGCTGGGAACCTTCACGGGGCGCAAGCTGGAGGATTTCGTCAACGAGCGGAATTCCGACTTTTCAGGCGCGCGCCGCTGCATCAACGGCGAGGACAAGCATCTGGAGATCGCGGCCCTGGCGCGGCACTATCTCGACGAGGTCTAGCTTGAAGACAGGCCGCCAGCGGCCGTCGCGCCCGGCTGCCTGGCGCTCGGCAGGACAGCCGCGATCTTTATCTCGTCGCCAAGCGAATTGATCGCGGCGCGCAGCACCGCTTCGCCGACGACGTTCAGGACCAAAAGCCCCAGCAGATAGGACCGCACCGGCAGGGAGATGGCGGCGGTGTCGAGCTTGGTCACCTGCTGCCCGATCGCCGATTGCTCCTCGCCGGACACGTTCTGCATGAGTCCGAAGCAATAGGCGGGCAGGGCGGCCTTGGCCTTGTCGAAGTCGATGCCTTTCATGATCTCGGTAATGGCCACGGCGCGCGGCTCGGCACGGCCGCGGTCGACTTCGCGATCGGTTACGTCGAGCAGGATCTGGAGAACCAGCCCGGGCCCGAGCGGAACGTCCTTCTCGCCGATCTTGAAGGTGAAGAGCGAACTGCGAAAGAACGCCATCGCCCCCAGCCCGCCGGTCAGGATCAGGACGGCTCTTAATTTCTGGCTTTCTTCCGCTGGAATATCGAAATTCACGTGGAAGATATTGAGGAGCAAGAGCGCGATCGCTCCCGCGAGAATATTCGTCAGAATATAGATCACGGCCGCGATGTTGATGATCGCGCGGGCCGGCTCGTCGCGGTATCGCGCAAGAAGCTCGCAGAGGCCGAGGACGCCGCCGATAATCGCGACAAGCAGATAATCGCACCACGGCGAGATCATCGATGCCCCCCCAATTCCCGCGCTATTTTGCGAGCCGTCGCCCTAAATCAGTGATTTCAACGCATTCCTCCGACGACCCGCTCGACATACTGACCAGATTGGCCTGTTGCAGCGTCTCGATCATGCGAACCGCGAGGCTTGGCGAGAGCGAGAGGTGGTCGATAAGCGATCGCAGGGAAAGCGGCTTCTCCTCCGTCGTGAGAAGGCTCAGGATCCTGTCCTGGATCGGCGCATCCGTGGCGGAAGCGAGCGAGCCGGAAGGAGTTTCGCTTACGGATGTTAGAAAGGATCCGAAATAATCCTTGCTCGACACGGCTGGCATCGCGCTGCTCCTCTTGTGATCAGACATAGCCACTATCGGTGGCTACGCAAGGCTTGGACGCCGAGCGATAAGCGTCCCCGCGCCGCTTTGGCTGGTAACGCCCTTCGGCATCGCCTATAGACGCCCCGGGTCTGGGGTTTGCTTATGTCTGAACTGCAAGGTGTCCGTGTGCTCGTCGTCGAAGACGAAGCGCTGATCGGGCTGGTTCTTGAGGACATATTGGACACGCTGGGCTGCGTCATCGCGGTCAACGCGGCGACTCTGGCGGAGGCCGTTCCGGTCGCCGACTCCGCCGCCTTCGATGTCGCCATCCTCGACGTCCACGTCTCGGGCGAGCCGGTGTTCCCGCTCGCCGATAAGATCGCCGCGCTCGGCAAGCCGATGGTGTTCGCGACCGGCGCCACCGCCGAGAGCCTGCCCGACCGTCACCGCGGCCGGCCGCTGCTCGAAAAGCCCTACACCTTCGCGATGGTCGAGGACGTGCTGCGCCGCGCGGTCGCCACCGCTGCCGCGTAGGCGCCTAGATTCGGGCCATTAAGTTTATTGTTCGCTGCTTGTTCTTTTTCTTGCGGAACGAGAACAAATCGCATACATTCCTCTCGTTGCAGGCGTCTTCGCTAACCGCTACGAGAAGGTCTCCCTCATGTCGGCATCCTTGAAATTGGTGGAATCGAACGTGGACAAGCAGAAGGCGCTCGACGCCGCTCTGGCGCAGATCGACCGCGCCTTCGGCAAGGGCTCGGTGATGAAGCTCGGCCAGCGCGACATGCTGGATATCGAGGCGATCGCAACCGGCTCGCTCGGCCTTGACATCGCGCTCGGCATCGGCGGCCTGCCCAAGGGCCGCGTCGTCGAGATCTACGGCCCCGAAAGCTCGGGCAAGACGACGCTGGCGCTCCACGTCATCGCGGAAGCGCAGAAGAACGGCGGCATGGCCGCCTTCGTCGACGCCGAGCATGCGCTCGACCCGATCTACGCCAAGAAGCTCGGCGTCGACACCGCCGAGCTCATCGTCTCGCAGCCCGACACCGGCGAGCAGGCGCTCGAGATCGTCGACACTCTTGTCCGCTCGAACGCCATCGACGTTCTGGTGGTCGATTCGGTCGCGGCGCTCGTGCCGCGCGCCGAGATCGAGGGGGAGATGGGCGACAGCCACGTCGGCCTCCAGGCCCGCCTGATGTCGCAGTCGCTGCGCAAGCTCACCGGCTCGATCAGCCGCTCCAACTGCCTCGTCATCTTCATCAACCAGCTTCGGATGAAGATCGGCGTGATGTACGGCAACCCGGAGACGACGACGGGCGGCAACGCGCTGAAGTTCTACGCGAGTGTCCGCCTCGACATCCGCCGCACCGGCCAGATCAAGGACCGCGACGAGGTCGTCGGCAACACGACGCGCGTCAAGGTCGTCAAGAACAAGGTCGCGCCGCCGTTCAAGCAGGTCGAGTTCGACATCATGTACGGCGAGGGCATCTCGAAGACCGGCGAGATCCTCGATCTCGGCGTCAAGGCCGGGCTCGTCGAGAAGTCGGGCGCCTGGTTCAGCTACGACAGCGTCCGCATCGGCCAGGGCCGCGAGAACGCCAAGGCGTTCCTCAAGGAGAACATGCCGCTCCGCGACAAGCTCGAAGCCGCGATCCGCGCCAACGCCGACGGTGTCGCCGAAGCGATGATGGCGCCGCCGGCCGACGAGGACGACGTTTAAGGTTTCGGAATGCACTAAAAAAGCCGCGTTTGCGTAACCTTCGTAACCTTTCCGTTTCCCGCCGCTTTCCACCTCCGTTCGTGGTGAGCCTGTCGAACCACGTGGCCTGCTCCGCCGTCGGAGCGACTACGTCCTTCGACAGGCTCAGGACGAACGGTTAATCGTGTAGGAGGGCGAAACCGGAAGGCGAAGCGCGCATGATCAAGGTCCACCACCTCAACAACTCGCGCTCGCAGCGCGTCCTCTGGCTGCTGGAGGAGATCGAGGCGCCCTACGAGGTCATCCGCTACCAGCGCGAGCCGAACATGCTCGCCCCGCCCGAGTTGAAGCGCATCCACCCGCTCGGCAAGTCGCCGGTGATCGACGACAACGGCTTCATCCTCCCGGAGACCGGGGCGATCGTCGAATATCTCGTCGACCGCTACGCCCCCGCGCTAATGCCCGAGCGCTTCTCGGAAGCCTATTACCGCTACCTCTACTGGCTCCACTACGCCGAAGGCTCGGCGATGCCGCCGCTGCTGATGAAGCTGGTCATCAACCGCATGGGCCTGCTCGGCCGCCCGGCGCGCCCGGCCATCGACCGCATGCTGAAAACCCATCTCGACTATCAGGAGGGCGAGCTCGCCAAGACCGAATGGTTCGCCGGCGACACGTTCACCGCCGCCGACATCATGATGAGCTTCCCCCTCGAAGCCGCCGCCAGCCGCGCCGGCCTCGACGAGAGCCGCCCGATGCTTTCCGCCTTCCTCAAGCGCATCCACGCCCGCCCCGCCTACCAGCGCGCGCTGGAGAAGGGCGGTCCCTACGCCTATGCTTAGGGCTGCGACCCGGATCGGGTCCGCACACACAAACCCGTTCGTCCTGAGCTTGTCGAAGGATGTGGTCGCTCCGCCGTCGGAGCATGCCACATGGTTCGACAGGCTCACCACGAACGGAACTTGGGCGCAGCGCGGCCTTCCCACTGCGCCCCTCGTCGCCTAAATCCCCCCCATGACCGCGACCAACGACATCCGCCGCTCGTTCCTCGAACATTTCGGGAAGGCCGGGCACCAGATCGTGCCGTCGGCGCCGCTGGTGCCGCAGAACGACCCGACTTTGATGTTCGTCAACGCCGGCATGGTGCCGTTCAAGAACGTCTTCACCGGCCTCGAGACGCGCCCTTACACCACCGCGACGAGCAGCCAGAAGTGCGTCCGCGCCGGCGGCAAGCACAACGATCTCGACAACGTCGGCTACACCGCGCGCCACCACACCTTCTTCGAGATGCTCGGCAACTTCTCGTTCGGGCAGTATTTCAAGGACCAGGCGATCACCCACGCCTGGACGCTGCTGACCCGCGAATGGGGTCTGCCCGCCGACCGCCTGACCGTCACCGTCTACCACACCGACGACGAAGCGTTCGATCTCTGGAAGAAGATCGCCGGCCTGCCCGACGAGCGCATCATCCGCATCCCCACGAGTGATAACTTCTGGTCGATGGGGGACACGGGTCCCTGCGGACCGTGTTCCGAGATTTTCTATGACCACGGTTCGCACATTCCCGGAGGCCCGCCAGGGTCTCCGAACGAAGACGGCGACCGCTTCGTCGAGATCTGGAACCTCGTCTTCATGCAGTACGAGCAGGTCGACGCCGACACCCGGCTCAGCTTGCCCAAGCCGTCGATCGACACCGGCATGGGGCTGGAGCGCATCGCCGCCGTCCTCCAGGGCGTCACCGACAATTACGACACCGATACCTTCAAGGCGCTGATCGCCGCGAGCGGAGAGCTGACCTCGACCGACATCGCAGGCAGCTGGAAGGCCTCGCACCGCATCATCGCCGACCACCTCCGCGCCTCGGGCTTTCTCGTCGCAGACGGCGTGCTGCCGGCGAACGAGGGCAGGGGCTATGTCCTTCGCCGCATCATGCGCCGCGCCATGCGCCACGCGCATCTTCTGGGCGCGGCCGAGCCGCTGATGCATCGCCTCGTGCCGTCGCTCGTCGGCCAGATGGGCGCCGCCTTCCCCGAGCTCGTCCGCGCGCAGCCGCTGATCGAGGAGACGCTGAAGCTCGAGGAGACGCGCTTCCGCCAGACGCTCGCCAATGGCCTGCGCCTCCTCGACGAGGCGACCGCCACCATGAAGCCCGGCGACACGCTCGCCGGGGCGACAGCCTTCAAGCTCTACGACACCTTCGGCTTCCCCTACGACCTCACCGAGGACGCGCTCCGCGCCCAGTCGCTCGGCGTCGATCGCGCCGGCTTCGACACCGCAATGGCCGAGCAGAAGCGCGCCGCCCGCGCCGCCTGGACTGGCTCGGGCCAGAAGGGCGACGCCTCGCTTTGGTTCGACATCGCCGAGCAGCACGGCGCCACCGAGTTCGTCGGCTATACCGGCCATGACGCAGAGGGCGTCGTCGTCGCACTGGTCAAGGACGGCGCGCGCGTCGATCATGCCGCGACCGGCGACACCGTCTCGATCGTCACCAACCAGACGCCGTTCTACGCCGAATCGGGCGGCCAGATGGGCGACGCCGGCACGATCTTCACCGATGCCGGCCTGAAGGCGGCGGTCAGCGACACCTCGAAGCCGCTCGGCAAGCTCCATGTCCACCATGCGCTGATCGCCAGCGGCTCGGTCGCGGTCGGCGATCCGGTCAAGCTGTCGGTCGACGAGCCGCGCCGCCGCCAGGTCCGCGCCAACCATTCGGCGACCCATTTGCTGCACGCCGCGCTGCGCCGCCGTCTCGGCGCGCACGTCACGCAGAAGGGCAGCCTCGTCGCGCCCGACCGCCTGCGCTTCGACTTCAGCCACCAGAAGGCGCTGTCTCCGCAAGAGATCGCCGCGGTCGAGGCCGACGTCAACGCGCACATCCGCGACAACGAGAGCGTCACCACCCGCCTGATGACCCCCGACGACGCCATCGCCGCCGGCGCGATGGCGCTGTTCGGCGAGAAGTATGGCGACGAGGTCCGCGTCCTCTCGATGGGCCGCGACACCGACCAGCATTTCTCCGTCGAGCTGTGCGGCGGCACCCATGTCGAGGCGCTCGGCGACATCGGCCTGTTCAAGATCATCGCCGAAAGCGCCGTCGCCTCGGGCGTCCGCCGCATCGAGGCCCTGACCGGGGAGGCGGCGCGCGCCTTCCTCACCGACCAGGAGGACCGCCTCAAGTCCGCCGCCGCCGCGCTCAAGGCGCGCCCCGACGAGGTTCCCGCCCGGGTCGCCGCGCTCATCGAGGACCGCCGCCGGCTGGAACGCGAGCTCGCCGACGCCAGGAAGGCGCTGGCGCTGGGCGGCTCCGGCCCGGCGAAGGCCGACGACGCGCCCGAGCAGGTCAACGGCACCGCCTTCATCGGCAAGGTCATCGACGGCCTCGACGCCAAGAACCTCCGCGGCCTCGTCGACGACGCCAAGAAGCGCCTCGGCTCGGGCGTCGCGGTGCTCGTCGCGGTCAACGACGGCCGCGCTGCCGCGGCGGTCGGAGTCACCGACGACCTTCTCTCGCGGTACAGCGCTGTCGATCTTGTGAAGGCCGCGGTCGCGGCGCTTGGCGGGCAGGGCGGCGGCGGGCGGCCCGACATGGCGCAGGGTGGCGGGCCGGATGCGGCCAAGGCGGCGGCCGCTGTCGCGGCCGTGCGTTCGGCGCTCGAAGGCGTGGCGGCAGCGGCCTAACGCCACGCACAGACCTCACCGTTCGTCCTGAGCCTGTCGAAGGACGTGGTTGCTCGGCCTGCGCGACCCACGTGGTTCGACAAGCTCACCACGAACGGAGGTTGGTGTGGCAGCGAGGCGGGCGTGGCAAGAATGGTCAGGCATCCCGCATCCGCCGCCGTCCAAGCCGCGGCAGCACCCTCAGGCCCGGCACCTCGGCCTGGATGCGCTCGCGGAGGGCCGCCCGCTTTTCGTGGATCGAGGCGATGACCGGGCCCATCGGGATGCCGATGTCGACCAGGACGGCTTCGGAGAGCTGGAGGCTCGCTTCGATCGTCTCGGGTACGGCGTCGCTGACGCCGAGGCGGTAGAGCTGGGCGGCGTGGCGGGCGTCCCTTGCGCGCGCGACGATCTGGAGGTCGGGGTGCTCGGCGCGCGCGGCTTGCACCACCCGGGCGACGGTCTTGGGGTCGTCGATGGTCAGCACCAGCGCGCGGGCCTTGCCGAGCTCGAGGCCGTGGAGGAGATCGACGCTTGCGGCGTCGCCGTAATAGACCGGGCGCCCGGCGTCGCGGTGCTTGGCGACCGAATCGGGGTCGGTGTCGATCGCGACGTAGGGCACTCGGTGGGCGTCCAGCATGTCGGCGACCACCAGCCCCACGCGGCCGAAGCCGATGACGACGACGCGCACCGCCTCGCCCGCCTCGGGCACCGCCTCGGCGCTCATCTGCCCGGCGCGGCGGGTGCGGGCGTCGAGCAGCTTGCCGAGCCACGACAGGAGCGGGATCGCGGTCATCGCGAGCGCGGTGACGATCGTCGCGGTGTCAAGCGCGTCGCGGCTCGCGAGGCCCGCGGCGCCGACCGCCGCCAGCACGATGAAGCTCATCTCGCCGCTCGGGCCGAGCAGCAGCCCGGTGCGCGCCCAGCCGGGCTTGCCGCCGGTGAACCAGCGGATCGCGGGCGCGGTCACCAGCGCCTTGGCGAGCACGACCGCGACGACGAGCGCGGCGATCAGCAGCGGCGCCTCGGTGATTCGGCCGAGGTCGAGCGCCATGCCGGTTGAGATCAGGAACACGCCGAGCAGCAGCCCCTTGAACGGCTCGACCGTCACCTCGACCTGGCGGCGGTATTCGGTGTCGGCGATCAGCAGCCCGGCGAGCAGCGCGCCGACGACGAGCGACAGCCCGGCCAGCGCGGTGATCGCGCTCGCGGCGAGGACGATCAGCAGCGACACCGCCATGAACATTTCGGGGGACTTGGTCCGCGCCGCGGCGCGGAGCGCCGGGCGGAGCAGGAAGCGGCCTGCCAGCACGAGCGCGCCAATCGCGCCGATGCCCTTCGCTGCCGCGATTCCGGCGGTCGCGGGGGTGAGTTCGACGTCCGACGTCACGGCGGAAAGGATGAACAGAGCGGGGATCAGCGCCAGGTCCTGAAACAGCAGGATGGCGAAGCTGGCGCGCCCGGCGCCGCGCGACAGCGCGCCCTCGGCGCTCAGCATCGGCAGGACGATCGCGGTGGACGACAGCGCCAGCGCGAAGCCGAGCGCGAGCGCGGCGAGCGGCGGCTGACCGATGGCGTAGAGGCCGATGCCGAGCACCGCGGTGGCCGCCGCGACCTGCAGCCCGCCCAATCCGAACACCAGCCGCCGCATCGTCTTCAGCCGCTCGAACGACAGCTCCAGCCCGATCATGAACATCAGCAGCACGATGCCGACCTCGGCCGCCTGCGCCACCACCCCGCGGTTGGTGATCGTCACGGCGTTCAGCCACGGATAGGCCTCGACATAGGCGCCGAGGCCGAACGGCCCGACCAGCATCCCCACAAGGATAAACCCAACGACCGGGCTCAGCTTCAGCGAGTGGAACGCCGGGATGACGACGCCCGCAGCACCGAGGATGACGAGAACGTCGCTGAAACCGTGGGATTCGACTTGGAGGGCCATGGCCATACCTTGGCACAGAAGCGGCGAGGAGGTGGAGGCGAAGTTGAGAACGGCAGAGGCGAAACCCGCCTAAATTTTCATCAATTCTTGTCTCCGAACCGGTCGAGAGACTTCAGGCGCGCCGCGAGGCGGCGATAATCCGGGCGGCGGCGGACGCCGACCAGCTTGCCCATGCGGAAGATCGGCTCGATGCGATCGGGCAGGATCTCATGCGGGAAGGGCGCGGGCGGCGGCGCCCCGGCAAGCGTCGCCTGCGGCAGCGGCAGCGCCAGAATACGGTCCCACGTCTCGGCGAACTTCCACCCGTCGGGCCGCGCGCGGAGCGCATAGACGCTGGAGATCGACTTGCCGACCGCAGCCGCCGACCGCGTGACGGAGCGCGTCACGCTCAGCGTCTCCAGGAAGGTCAGCTGCCGATAGGCGGTCCAGCCGTCATGGCGCTGCGCGACGTAGGGCGTCGGGTGGGTTGACGGGAAGGGCGGGGGTGTCGCGTGGCGCGACTCGGGATGGTTGCTCATACATATATGGAACATAAAGCGAACAAATAGGACAGAGGAAATTACCGGCAAGCGCTAACCGGCTGGCCCCGCTCGGGAATTATGCGAAAGCGGCGCTTACCCCAATAGCTGATGTCCATCGACAGCCTGACGGCTGCGCCCTTCAAGGTCCAGATCTTGAAGTCGCCGCGGTTGCCTTCGCCGGTCAGGCACGGAGCCCAGCCCTGCGCCTCGAACGCCTCGCCGATGTCGAACACCGCGTTCTGGTCAGAATCGTGCCACAGGATCAGCTCGGTGAAGCCGCCGCTGCCGTCGCGGTTGGTCAGCTCGACCGCCGCGCTGTACGGCCCCTTGCCCTCGATCATCACGCCATCCCGCCGGCAGCGCAGGCCGGGCGGCAGCTCAACGCAATTGGTGAAGCCGGCGGCGTGCGCGTCGGCGAGGCTGCCGCTGATGGGGAGGTTGTCGAACTGCTTGAGGGGGATTTCGGGCGGGGGTTTGGCGCAGGCGGTGAGGAGGGCGAGGGCGATAACGGCGACGCGGCATCCGGGGCGAGGGTCTCTGAGCAGTCGATCCTCCACCAGCTTGCGCAGCCCAATTTGATTGAAGCGCCACATACCTCGGCTTCAAGTCACAATTTATTGTTAGCTGAATCCCTAGCGCGGAGATTGAAGCGCAATGCTGCAGTCACCAATGCGACCGCAATCGCTACAAAATAAACGACGGCAGCAACTGGGCCTTTGATGCTCCACTCATACCTCTTATCGAATATCAGCCCGACAGCGACGAAAGCAAAAACCCACGAGGTGTTAGCCCAAGCTGAAAGAAGTGCGGCGCGCATACCCGTCTCTATCTGGTCGGATTGAAAGTCCGCAATGGTGGAACTCCGGCCACGGGCGCGCTGACCATGAGGGCGTTGCACTCGCTCAAAAGATGACACCCTGTCGATATGCCAGCTTTGCGTCGCCATAGACTCGTGTGCCTCGCCTTGTAACCGTCAAGCTGATTGGGCGATCAATGCGCGTTAGTAGAACGCCAAGGCAATCGTCCTTGCCCAGCCCGATAGTCCTGCTTGTCTCGACATGAATTTGGACGCTTTCGGGATCAGAACCGAAATTTCGGCATACCGCGTCCTGTCCGAAAAACATCCTCACCGTATTGCTTATGAAAGCAGCGTCCACGACGGACAGATCGGTCGGGGCAACAGCGGGAGTTTGCAGACGTGCGGGTGGCATAAAGGGGATCTTAGACGACGGGTCAGCGTCCGCAATCGGAAAGCTCGATCATCAGCTCTGCGAACTGCTTCGCGATGGTGTCACAACCCCGCGTTACCTATTCATCAGGGTTGGGAAAATGCTTGAGAAGCGAACGTCGGACATTTTGCTCGGTGAAGCCAATCGAATTTCTGATACGAAGAAGGACTGACTGCGTGGGCTTGCCGCGGGCGAACCAGAGGACGCTGATCGCGTAGCGGATCAGAACCGCGCGCTCGTCGTCATTGTAGCTCCGGCTATTCCTCACGGCGTGGATCGCGCCTGAGAGAGCTTTTCGAGAACGAGGGAATTCACCTTGCTCCGCTAGGAGGTAAGCCTCGAGAAGCTGCAATTCGAGATCCCAGCTTGCGAATTTATTGAGGCGAGTTCGGCGACGGGTTCGCACGACCAGATCAAGCGCAGCGCCGTCTTTGGAGGCAGCAGCGAGTGCGAAGCATCGGCCGCTTGCTGGAACGCTTACCACTGCGGACGCAAGTGCCGAAAGGCTCAGAACGCTCATCGGCCAACGCTGACACTGCAAGCACGAGGCAGCAACAAGAAAGGTCGAAGAACGCTCGCAACTGGGGGATTGTAGAGCGTCCTCTTAAGACCGATCGAGCCTGAAGCCTGACGCCGTTTCAGATATGCGCCCCTCCTTTTGGAGGTCGGCTGCAACGCGCTTAGTAAGTAGTGCACCAACAACGTCGATTACATCCCAATCGGGGCTGTGTTCCTGTGCGTTCCAGACCATATAGGTTACAGCAGTATCGACTGTTGGGTAGAGGTCTATGGAGAACAGTGCGCTCGCCGGCACGTGTTCAGGCTGGGCGTCGAGCCATTGTTTGTTCGATGGCGAATCGATGATCCAGATGGTTCCGCCGATGCGGCCCGTGAAAGCTTCATCAAAAAATGACTGAGACGTTCATCCGTGCCATCTTGCTCGCGCCGACGGGCATGGCAATGGCCGCTCACGCGATGCGGGCGAAATGGCGAATGTCGGAATCTGGTGCTAGCTGCGTTGCGGCGGTGGAACGGTTTCGATGATGTTCGCGAGCACGAAGTCGTCGCCACAATTCCCCGTGATACACCACGCGTGGGACAAACCCGTGATCGCGACCGGTGAAACGCTCTTCAGGGATTTGGCGAGATAAGCCGACGCTCGCGCGAAGGGCCGCTCTGTTCGTAGCGTTCCGGCCCAAGCTCGAACAGCCTCATGTTCTTGAGGCGCTTGCACTTGTGAGACATGCGTCGTTCCTCGAAACTCGCAAACGAAGGTGAAGAGGCGAACGCTCATCCGCGCATCTTACATGGCTGACCTGGCGACCGCTGTTATTCGAGCGACAGGCGTGAGTGGTATGCCGCTCCGCCGGAGCCTTAGGCTCGAGAGAACCGTGTTCATGGATCCCGGCGTTCGCCGGGATGACGGGGAGGGGAGAGACGGAAGGTGAGGCCCGGCGCCTCAGCGCCTACGCCTTCACCCCCATCGCGGTCTCAAGGTTCTCCACCACCGTCTCGAAGAACTGCTCCGTCGTCATCCACGCCTGATCGGGGCCGACGAGCAGCGCCAGGTCCTTGGTCATCGCGCCGCTCTCGACGGTTTCGACGCAGACGCGCTCCAGGGTTTCGGCGAACCTGGTGACTTCGGGGGTGTTGTCGAGCTTGCCGCGGTGCTTGAGGCCGCCGGTCCAGGCGAAGATCGAGGCGATCGGGTTGGTGCTGGTGCTCTTGCCCTGCTGGTGCATGCGGTAGTGGCGGGTGACGGTGCCGTGCGCGGCCTCGGCCTCGACGGTCTTGCCGTCCGGCGTCAGCAGCACCGAGGTCATCAGGCCGAGCGAGCCGAAGCCTTGCGCGACGGTGTCCGACTGGACGTCGCCGTCGTAGTTCTTGCAGGCCCAGACGAACTTGCCGCTCCACTTCAGCGCGCTCGCGACCATGTCGTCGATCAGGCGGTGCTCGTAGACGATTCCGAGCTTGTCGAACTGCGCCTTGAAATGCTTGTCGAACACTTCCTGGAACAGGTCCTTGAAGCGGCCGTCATAGGCCTTGAGGATGGTGTTCTTGGTCGAGAGGTAGACCGGCCAGCCGCGCGCCAGACCGTAGTTGAAGCTCGCCATCGCGAAGTCGCGGATCGAATCGTCGAGGTTGTACATCCCCATGGCGACGCCGGCGGAGGGGAAGTCGAACACCTCGTGCTCGATCTCCTCGCCGTTCTCGCCGATCCACTTCATGGTGAGCTTGCCGGGGCCGGGGATCAGGAAGTCGGTCGCCTTGTACTGGTCGCCGAAGGCGTGGCGGCCGATGACGATCGGGTCGGTCCAGCCGGGGACGAGGCGGGGGATCGACTTGATAACGATCGGCTCGCGGAAGACGACGCCGCCCAGGATGTTGCGGATGGTGCCGTTGGGCGACTTCCACATCTTCTTGAGGTTGAACTCGGTGACTCGCTGCTCGTCGGGCGTGATCGTCGCGCATTTGACGCCGACGCCATGCTCCTTGATGGCGTTCGCCGCCTCGACCGTCACGCGGTCGCCGGTGGCGTCGCGGTTCTCGACCGAGAGATCGTAATAGAGCAGGTTCACGTCGAGGTAGGGCAGGATCAGCTTGTCGCGGATCCACTGCCAGATGATCCGGGTCATCTCGTCGCCGTCGAGCTCGACGACCGGGCCGACTACCTTGATCTTCGCCATGCGTTGTTTGTCCTCGGGGAGAAGGTGTGCGCCGCTGTTAAAGGCGCTCGGCCAGCGCGTCCAGACTGGCCAGCGGCTCCACCTGCTGCATCAGGTCGTCGGGCGCGAAGCCCTGGGTGCCGAAATGCGCAAGCATCGCGAGGAGCGGCGCCCAGTAATCGCCGGCGCCGAGCAGCCAGACCGGCTTGTCGTGGATCGCGAGCTCGCGCCAGGTGAGGGTCTCGAACAGCTCGTCGAGCGTGCCGATGCCGCCGGGCATCGCGAGGAAGGCGTCCGACAGCTCGTGCATCAGCGCCTTTCGCTCATGCAGCGTCTCGACGATGTGCATCGCGTCGAGGCCGGCTTGCGGGATCTCGTCGCGGACCAGGCAGCGGGGAAGGACTCCGACGACCTTGCCGCCCGCCGCCTTCGCGGCGCGCGCCGCGATTCCCATCAGCCCGACCGCGCCGCCGCCGTAGACGAGGGTGATGCCGCGCGCGGCGAGGAGCGCGCCGAGGGCGGCGGCGTCCTCGGCATGGCGCGGGTCGGCGCCGGTGCGGGAGCCGCAGAACAGGCAGAGGCTTTTGATCGTCGCCGGCATGCGCCCACCTATCCGTTCGTCCTGAGCTTGTCGAAGAGAGCGGCGCCTTTCGCCCGGCTCAGACCCCTCTCCCTAGCCCTCCCCCCGGCAGGGGGAGGGGACACGCTGTGCCGCTCGCACCGTCTGCTCCCTCCCCCTTCCGGGGGGAGGGGAGGGGTGGGGAGAGGGGAGCAGCGCCGGGCGACTGCTGCGTTGTCAGGCGAGAGGCGGAGAGGCTATTGATGGCGGCATGACCTCAATCGAACCGACCAGCCCGAGCGGCCTTCCCACCCCGACCGTCAAGTACCGCATGCCGTCGGTCCATCCGGAGGGCGTCAAGTTCGTCGTCATCGCGGCGGTGATCACCGCGCTGCTGTGGTGGGTGGTGGACTGGGACGTGCTGGGCTGGCTGATGGCGGGGGTGACCTTGTGGGTCGCGTCGTTCTTCCGCGATCCGGTGCGCGCGACTCCGCAGGGGGCGGGGCTGGTGGTGTCGCCCGCCGACGGGCTGGTCTGCCAGATCGCCGAGGTCGACGCGCCGCGCCAGCTTGCCGCCGACATGCCGGCGGAGCGCTACACGCGGGTGTCGATCTTCATGTCGGTGTTCGACGTGCACATCAACCGATCGCCGATCGCCGGCATCGTCCGCCGCATTGTCTACGTGCCGGGCAAGTTCGTGAACGCCGACCTCGACAAGGCGAGCGAGGACAACGAGCGACAATATTTCCTCGTCGAGGGCGAAGGCGGGGTGCGCATCGCGTTCACGCAGATCGCCGGGCTCGTGGCGCGGCGGATCATGAAGTTCGGCCGGGAAGGCGATGTCGTCGCCGCCGGCGAGCGCATCGGGCTCATCCGCTTCGGCAGCCGGGTCGACGTCTATTTGCCGGCGGGAACCGCGCCGACGGTGGCGCTCGGCCAGCGCGCCATCGCCGGCGAGACGGTGCTCGGACGGCTCGGCGAGGCGGCGGCGACGGTCGCGCTGTCGCAATGAGCGAGGACGGGCTCGACCGGCCGCGCGGCAAGCGTGTCCTGCCGCTTCGCGCGCTCATTCCAAACGCGATCACGCTGTCGGCGCTCTGCTTCGGCCTGACCGGCGTGCGGCTGGCGATCGCCGGGGAGTGGGAGAAGGCGCTGCTGGCGATCGTCGTCGCGGGCGTGCTCGACGGAGTCGATGGCAGTGTCGCGCGGATGCTCAAGGCCGACAGCCGCTTCGGCGCCGAGCTCGATTCGCTGTCCGACGTCACGGCGTTCGGTGTCGCGCCCTCGCTGATCGTCTATCTGTGGTCGCTACAGAACATGCCGCGCATCGGCTGGCTGTTCGCGCTGTCGCACGCCGCCTGCTGCGCGCTCCGCCTGGCGCGCTTCAACGCCAGCCTCGATGTCGAGAACCAGCCGCACAAGCGTGCGGGCTTCCTGACCGGCGCGCCGGCGCCGCTCGCCGCCGGGCTGACGCTCAGCCCGCTGTTCCTCGATCTGTGGATGACCGAGATGTTCGGCGCCGACTACAACGGCTTTTTCCGCGAGCCGGCGCTGGTCGCGGCGATCGTGCTGGCGACCGCGCTGCTGATGGTGTCGAGCATCCCCACCTTCTCGTGGGGCAAGATCCGAATCCGGCCCGAATGGCGGCTGCTCGCGCTGGTCGGAGTTGCGCTGTTCGCCGGCGCCTTGTTCTCGGCGCCGTGGATGACCTTCTCGCTGACCGCGCTCGCCTATGCGATCTCGGTGCCGTTCAGCATCCGCGCCTACGGCCGCCTCAAGCGGCGAGCCGCCGCGCCGCCGCCGGCTGATACGCCGGTGCTTGTCGAGGATGACGGCGCGTAATCGCCTGGATGGGACGGACGTCGTAGGCCAGCCGGGCCTGGGGCCGCTCGAACGCCGTGATCACCTGGGGCCAGCGCCTGCGGAACTCGTTGGCGACAAGGCCAAGGCCTCCCGTGATCATCACCGCGCTGACCGCCGCTCCGCCAATCACCTCGAGCATCGCCTGACCCTCTTTTTTCCGAAACCCTGGAGCGCCGGTAACCGGCCTCCGAATCCTGTGGTTCCACGTGTTCACTATATGTTCTTAGGTGTCAAGACGAAATGTGCCGCTGCCGCGATGAATTGAATCTAGCTCTCGGAAGCGGCGCGCGATAAACATTGATGCACATCAAGGCTCGGGGGAGGACCGCGGTGGACTGCATCGACATTTCGCAATTCGGCGCGACGCCGGCCATGCCGTTCCCGCTCGTCGCGGCGAACGACGCCGGCCGGCCGGCGCATACGCCGCGCCGCCGGCGGCAGAAGGTGAAAATCCGCTCGCTGACCGCGCTCGATTGATCTGCTAGCTTCCCCTCCGGGGAGGATTTGCATGTTCGGATCGATGCAGGACTGGCCGCTGCTGACATGGCGGCTGCTGGACCACGCCGCGCTCAACCACGGCAAGCGCGAGATCGTCTCGCTGACCGTCGAGGGCGGCGAGGTGCGCACCAGCTGGGGCGAGGTCGCCGAGCGCGCCCGCCGCGCCGCGCAGGCGCTCGCCGAGCTCGGCATGAAGCGGGGCGACCGGGTCGCGACGCTCGCCTGGAACACCCACCGCCACATCGAATGCTGGTACGGCATCTCCGGGATGGGCGGCGTCGCGCACACCATCAACCCGCGGCTGTTCGGCGAGCAGATCAGCTACATCGCCAACCACGCCGAAGACCGCGCGCTGATGTTCGACGCCTGCTTCCTGCCGCTCGTCGAGTCGCTGGCGCCGTCGTTCCGGACGATCGAGCGCTATATCGTCCTGACCGACCGCGCGCACATGCCCGAGTCGCGCCTCGACCTCCTCTGCTATGAGGAGCTGATCGCCGCGCAGGACGGCGACTTCGCCTGGGCGGCGGTCGACGAGCGCGCGCCGTCGGGCCTGTGCTACACCTCGGGGACCACGGGCAATCCCAAGGGCGTGCTCTACAGCCACCGCTCGAACGTCCTCCACGCCTTCGCCGCGACCAACGGCGACGCGCTCGGCCTGACCTCGCGCTCGGTCGTGCTGCCGGTCGTGCCGATGTATCACGCCAACGCCTGGAGCCTGCCCTATTCTGCCGCGATGACGGGCGCCAAGATCGTCATGGCCGGCCCGCATTTCGACGCGCCGACGATGCAGCGGCTGATCGTCGAGGAGGGCGTGACTCTTACCGCCGCGGTGCCGACGGTGTGGCTGGCGATGCTGCAGCACCTGGAGGCGAACGGCGGCGGCCTCGGCAAGCTGGAGCGCGTGGTGATCGGCGGCGCGGCGGCGCCGCGCTCGATGATCGAGGCGTTCGAGCGCGACTATGGAGTCACCGTCGCGCACGCTTGGGGAATGACCGAGATGTCGCCGCTCGGCACCGTCGGCATGCTGTGCGCCGCCGGCGAGGCGCTGGACGCCGACGCGCGGCTCGACCTCAAGTGCAAGCAGGGCAGGGCGCTTTTCGGAGTCGAGATGACGATCCGCGACGACGCGGGGCGAGATCTGCCGCGCGACGGCAAGGCATTCGGCAATCTGCTGGTGCGCGGGCCCTGGATCGTCGAGCGCTATTTCCGCGGCGACGGCGGCGAGGTGCTCGACGCCGACGGCTGGTTCGACACCGGCGACGTCGCGACGATCGATCCGAACGGCTACATGCAGATCACCGACCGTTCGAAGGATGTGATCAAGTCGGGCGGCGAATGGATCAGCTCGATCGACCTGGAGAATGCCGCGGTCGGCCACCCGGCGGTGCTGGAGGCCGCGGTGATCGGCGTGCCGCACCCGAAATGGGACGAGCGGCCGCTTCTTCTGGTGGTTCTGAAACCCGGCGCAAGTGTCTCGAAAGACGAGATGATCGCATTTCTGACCGGCAAGATCGCCAAATGGTGGTTGCCGGACGATGTGGTGACGGTCGAGGAGCTGCCGCACACCGCAACGGGCAAGTTGCTCAAGACCAAGCTGCGCGAGCAGTTCCGGGGTTACAGGTTGCCGACGGCGGCATAATCCTTCTTCACCCCTCCTTCAGGGGAGGGGCAGGGGTGGGGTAGGGCGCCGGGCCTGCGCGCTCGGTGCTTCTTGCCCGGCTCAGTCCCCACCCCAACCCCTCCCCTGAAGGAGAGGGGCAAGAAAAGTTACAGCAGAGTCAGCTGCGCCCCACCCAGCGGGGTGAACAGGTCGGTGCGCAGCGCCAGCCTCGCGCCGCCCAGGCCGTGCTTGCGCATCGCCAGCTCGAACCGCGCGCGGACCATCGCCCAGTATGCGCCCTCGGGCTGGAAGCGCTTCACGAAGTCGCCCTCGTTGTCCTTGCCGCCGCGCGCGGCGCGGGTCAGCGCCATCACCTTGCCGGCGCGCTCGGGATAGTGCGCGTCGAGCCAGGCGCGGAACAGCGGGGCGACCTCGTGCGGCAGGCGAACCATCATCGAGAAGCCGCCGCGCGCCCCGGCGTCGGCAGCGGCGGCGACGATCGCCTCGACCTCGTGGTCGGTGATCGCCGGCACCACCGGGGAGATCGAGACGAACACCGGGATGCCCGCCGCGCTCAGCTGCCGGATGGCGCGGATCCGCGCCGAGGGAGTCGAGGCGCGCGGCTCCAGCGTCCGGGCGACGTTCGGGTCGAGCGAGGTCACCGAGATCATCACCGCCGCCAGCCCGCGCGCCGCCATCGGCGCCAGCAGGTCGATGTCCCGCGTCACCCGCGCCGACTTGGTGGTGATGGTCAGCGGGTGGCCGAACTCGGCAAGCACATCAATGACTTGTCGGGTGATCCTGAAACGCTGCTCGATCGGCTGATAGGGGTCGGTGTTGGTCCCCATGGCGATCGGCTTGCACTGGTAGCCGCGCTTTCCGAGCTCAACCCGCAGAAGCGCGGCGGCGTCGGGCTTGGCGAACAGCTTGCTCTCGAAGTCGAGCCCCGGAGACAGGTTGTGGTAGGCGTGGCTCGGGCGCGCGAAGCAGTAGATGCAGCCGTGCTCGCAGCCGCGATAGGCGTTGATCGAGCGGTCGAAGCCGATGTCGGGCGACTGGTTGCGCGTGATGATGGTCTTCGGCCGCTCGATCGTCACCGTGGTGCGAAGCGGCGGCGCTTCGCCGTCCAAGCCCTCGCGGCTGTCGAGCCAGTCGCCGTCGGCCTCGCGCGCCCGGTCGTCGAACCGGCCGCTGAGGCCGTTGCCGACCGCGCCGCGGCCCTTCAGCGCCGGCGGGGCTGGACGACTCTCCATCGCTTCGACATAGTCGATTCTACGGAACACAACAAGAACATCGGAGACGGATCAATGGCGCGTTTCTATTATGTCGAGCTGCCTGCAGCAGGTACCGAAACCTCGAAGGCCTTCTATGCGAAGGCCTTTGGCTTCACCTTCACCGACTTCGGCCCCGATTATGCCGCGACGATGACCGGCGATACCGACATCGGCATCAACGCCACCGGCGAGCACCAGACGAAATACCCGCTCGCGGTGGTCGAGGTCGACGATCTCGTCGCGGCGCGCGATGCGGTGATCGCGGCGGGCGGCACCGTCAGCATCGACATCTTCGAATTCCCGGGCGGCAAGCGCTTCCACTTCATCGACCCGGCGGGGCATGAGCTGGCGGCGACTAAGTGCGATTAGGTGCTTTCGGGCGGGGAGGTGTCGCGTCTTGCCCGACGGTGTCACCCCCACCTAGCCTCCCCCATCGAAGGGGGAGGGACAAGGCAGTGACTGGAACAAGCAAATCCCCTCCCCTTCGATGGGGAGGGGTAGGGGGTGGGGTGACACCGCTGGGCGAGGCGCGCCCACGCCCTCAAACCCACGGACCCCCCACCCTCGCGGTTGACTTTGCCGCACCCGCGAAATAGACGGGCGCTCGCTTCGGCCGGGCCGGGGCGGGCCGCCTGTGAGGGCGGCATTTTTCGATCAACGCCCAGGGTTTGAACGCGTGACCGACGATCGCAAGATCGATCCCTCCGACCTCGACCGCCGCCTTTCCGAGGCGCAGGCTCGTGCGTCCAGGCCGACGGCGAGCGCCGCCAGCGCCGAAAGCCGTGGCTGGGCGGCGGGCGTCGAGTTCATCGGCTGCGTCCTCGTCGGCGGCCTGCTCGGCTACGGCATCGACCGCTATTTCGGCACCGCGCCGTGGGCGATGATCGGGCTTCTCCTCCTGGGCTTCGTCGCCGGTCTTCGCAGCGTGATGCGGCAGAAGAACAGCTTCGACGGCAACCCGAACAACGACGGATCGCGCTGATGGCCAACCCGATGGAGCAGTTCGAGATCCACCGCATGGTCCCGCTGGAGGCCAGCGGCTACGACGTCTCGTTCACCAATTCCTCGCTGTGGATGATGATCGCGCTGATCTTCATCGCGGGCTTCCTGTTCATCGGCACCGCCAAGCCGCAGCTCGTTCCGGGCCGCTGGCAGGCGGCGGTCGAGTATCTTTACGATTTCGTCCGAGACATGCTGCAGGAGAATGTCGGCAAGGAGGGGCTGCGCTATGCGCCGCTGATCTTCGCGATCTTCATCTTCGTCCTCGCCTGCAACCTTCTGGGTCTCATCCCCTTCGTCGGCGCCTTCACGCCCACCAGCCATATCGCGGTGACCCTGGGCCTCGCGATCATCGTCTTCGTGACCGTGCTGGTCGTCGGTTTCGCGCGGCACGGCCTGCACTTCTTCTCGCTGTTCGTGCCGAAGGACACGCCGCTGGTCCTTTGCCTGATCGTCGTGCCGATCGAGTTCCTGTCGTTCCTGTCGCGCCCGTTCACGCTCGCCATCCGGCTGTTCGCCAACATGACCGCCGGCCACGTGCTGCTGAAGGTGTTCGGCACCTTCGTCGTCGCGCTCGGCGTGTTCGGCATCGTGCCCTTGGGCGTCAACGTCGCGCTCACCGCGCTGGAGCTGATGATAGCGGTCGTCCAAGCCTATGTGTTCGCGCTTCTGGCGTCGATCTATTTGAACGACGCCGTCAATCTCCACTAACAAGCAATTCAAGCGAAAGGACTTTCCATGGATCTCGCAGCAGCAAAAGTCATCGGCGCCGGCATCGCCGCCATGGGCGCGGGCTTCGCCGCCATCGGCGTCGGCCTCATCTTCGGTCTCTTCCTGTCGGGTGCGCTCCGCAATCCGGCCGCTGCCGACAAGCTCGGCGGCCGCCTGATCTTCGGCTTCGCCGTGACCGAGGCTCTCGGCCTCATCGCGGCCGTCGTCGCGCTGGCGCTCGCGTTCTCGTAAGAGCACAGACCTCCGATGCCTCAGTTTAACCTCGCAAATTTCGCGCCGCAGCTGGCGTGGTTGGCGATCTTCTTCGCGATCCTCTACTTCGGGATCGTGCAGCTGACGCTGCCCAAGATCGGCCGCGTCGCGGACGAGCGGGCCAGGCGCGTCGGCGACGATCTCGCCGCCGCCGAGCTTGCCCGGTCGACCGCCACCACGGCGCGCGAGGGGCATGAGGCCGCAATGGCGGCCGCGCATGCCGACGGGCAGGCGGCGCTCGCCGCCGCCCGCGACGAGGCGACCAAGGCGACCGAGGCGCGCATGAAGGCGCTCGCCGCCGAGCTCGACGCCAGGGGCGAGGCCGCGCAGGCGACCCTCGCTGCGAGCCGCGACAAGGCGCTGGCCGAGGTCGATCGCATCGCGGCGTCTGCGGTCGCCGAGATCGTGACGCGGCTGACCGGCCGCACGCCGGACGAAACGACCGCCACCGCCGCCGTCGCCGCGGCGCGCTGAGGACATAATGGCCGAAACGACCGCCACCACCGTCGCCACGACGCACGAGGCCGAGCATATCGAGCCGACCTCCTTCGGCCTCAATGCCGAGCAGTTCGTCTGGGTCAGCGTCCTGATCTTCATCCTGCTCGCGGTGTTCGTCGGCAAGCTGCCGAAGCGCATCGCCGAGGGGCTGGACGCCAAGATCGCCGAAATCTCGAAGCAATTGACCGAAGCCAAGGCGATCCGTGCCGAGGCCGAGGCGCTGCTGGCCGAGACCAAGGCCAGGCAGGCCGCCGCCGCCGGCGACGCCAAGTCGATCATCGACCATGCCCGCGCCGAGGCCGCGCAACTGATCGCGACCGCGCAGTCGGACGCCGAGACGCTCGTCGCCCGCCGCACGAAGATGGCCGAAGACAAGATCGCCGCCGCCGAGCGCGGCGCCGCCGCCGACCTCCGCGCCCGCGTCGCGACGCTCGCCACGCAGGCGGCGCGGACGGTGATCGCGCAGCAGTCGACCGACGCCGACAAGGCGCGGCTGACCGACGAGGCGATCAGCGCGCTGGGCCGGCGCTAGGCTCTCAGCTCAGTACCCCACCCCAACCCCTCCCCTGAAGGAGAGGGGCTTCGGTCAGCACGGACGAAAAGCCCCTCTCCTTCAGGGGAGGGGTTGGGGTGGGGACCGCCCTCTCAACGCCCGACGACTCCCGATCCGCCCCTGGTTTCGCCATTATCGCGGAAACATATCGCTTGCCCGTGCGTCACGCCATGCTAGGTGCGCCACGATGATGACCCGGATGATCCTTCGACGAGGCTGACCGCCGCGCCCGCCGCGCGGCGGGGGACGGCTGGCGGCCGTCCGACCTGTCGAACCCCTGGACGTCTGGACACAAGCCCATGATCATCACGCCCGCCGGCGCGCCGGATCGCGACGATATCGAAACCCTGCTCGACCTCGCCTTTGGCGCCGATCGCAAGGCACGTACCGCCTATCGCCTGCGGGAGGGGATGCGGCCGATCGAGGATTTGAGCCTCGTGGCGCGCGACGCCGGGACGCTGGTCGGCTCGATCCAGTGCTGGCCGCTGGCGCTCGCGGCGGGCGAAAAAAGCCATCCGCTGACCTTGCTCGGCCCCGTCGCCGTCCGCCCCGACCGCCAGAGCGAGGGCATCGGCGCCGCGCTGATGGACGCCTGCCTCGCCAAGGCCGACGCCAAGGGGCAGGGCACCATGCTGCTGATCGGAGACCCCGAATATTACGGCCGCTTCGGCTTCACCGCCAATGTCACCGGCGGCTGGGCGGTCCCCGGCCCGGTCGAGCGCCACCGCCTGCTCGCCCGCCTCGCGCCCGACGCGCGGCTGCCGGCGCTCGGGGTGCTTGGCCCGGCATCGTCTCGACGCCTCGCCGCTTGAGGCCCTATAGTCGGGCGATGCCCTCGCTCGACGATATCGCCCGGCTGGTCGGGGACAGGAAGCTGCCCCCCGTTGAGCTGTGGAATCCCACCCACTGCGGCGACAGCGAGATGCGGATCGCCGCCGACGGCACCTGGTTCCACATGGGCACGCCGATCGGCCGCGCGCCGCTCTGGAAGCTGTTCTCGACCATCCTGCGCCGCGAGCCCGACGGCCGCCATGTCCTCGTGACGCCGGTCGAGAAGCTCGACATCGTGGTCGACGACGCGCCGTTCATCGCGGTCGAGCTGACGAGCGAGGGGGAGGGGGAGAACCGCCGCCTGGGCTTCCGCCTCAACAGCGACGACCATGTCATCGCTGGCCCCGACCATCCCTTGCGAGTCGACACCGCCGAGGACGGCACGCCGCGGCCCTATCTCCATGTCCGCGGCGGCCTCGAGGCGCTGGTCGCCCGCCCCTTGTTCTACGAGCTCGCCGACCTCGCCATCGCCGAGGGGCACAAGCCCCTCGGCCTGTGGAGCGGCGGCGCGTTCTTCCCGATCGAGCCCGCGTGACGCTGATCGCCCGCCTCGAGGCGGCGCTCCTTGCGCCGCCGGGGCCGCTGCACGGCGACTGGGACTTCGATCTCGGAACCGAGCGCTCGGGCGCACTTATTCCCGCCGCCGTGCTCATCCCGATCATCGACCGCGCGCAGCCGACCGTCCTCCTCACCCGCCGCACCGATCACCTCCGCCGCCACGCCGGGCAGGTGGCCTTTCCCGGCGGGCGCATCGACCCCGAGGATTCGGGGCCGGTCGCCGCCGCGCTCCGCGAAGCTCACGAGGAGGTGGCGCTTCGTCCCGAGGAGGTGCGGGTGATCGGCGTCGCCGACGATTACGAGACCGGCACCGGCTACCGCATCACCCCGGTCGTCGGCATCGTCCCGCCCGACCTGCCGCTGGTGCCTCACGAGGCCGAGGTCGCGGCGCTGTTCGAGGTGCCGCTGGCGCACCTGCTCGACCCCGCGAACCACGAGGAGCGCCAGGGCGAATGGCGCGGCCGGCAGCGCCGCTATTACGCCATCGCGTTCGAAAGCCATGAGATCTGGGGTGCCACGGCCGGGATTATCGTCAACCTGGCGCGGCGGCTGGACACATGAAACTAAGCGCCCCGGTTTCGCCCCTCCCCTTCAGGGGAGGGGTTGGGGTGGGGGCCCTCCGCCCGCTCGGCGCTCGCGGCGACGCCCCACCCCCATCCCCTCCCCTGAAGGGGAGGGGCGGACAAGCATGACGCAGCTCCCATCAATCCCGAGTCTCTTGGCCTCCGGCATGCAAACCGTGTTCGCGGCGCTCGATGCAGCGGGCGGGACCAGCCGCCTTGTCGGCGGCGTTGTCCGCGACGCGCTGCTCGGCCTGCCGGTCTCGGATATCGACATGGCGACCCGCCTGTCGCCGCAGGACGCGACCGACCGCCTAACCGCCGCCGGCATCAAGGTCGTGCCGACCGGCATCGCCCACGGCACCGTCACCGCCGTCACGCCGGATGGCATCATCGAGGTGACGACGCTGCGCCGCGATGTTTCGACCGACGGGCGCCACGCCGTCGTCGCCTACACCGACGACTGGCGCGAGGACGCAGTGCGCCGCGACTTCACGATCAACGCGCTCTACGCCAACCCGCTGACCGGCGAGGTGTTCGACGAGGTCGGCGGCCTCGTCGACCTCGCGAAGCGCTGCGTCCGCTTCATCGGCGATCCCCTCCAGCGCATCGCCGAGGATCATCTGCGCATCCTGCGCTTCTTCCGCTTCCACGCCCGCTTCGGCGACGGCGCGCCCGAGCCGGCGAGCCTTGCCGCCTGCGCCGCCCGCGCCAACGACCTGATGGCGCTGTCGCGCGAGCGCATCCGCGACGAGCTGCTGAAGCTGCTGTGCGTCGCCGATCCGGCGCCGACCGTCAGGACGATGATCGCGCACGACATCCTGAAGCCGGTGCTGCCCGAGGTGGTTGGCGCCGACGAGCTGGCGCGGCTGGTCGGCCTCGAAGCGGCGCTCGGCTTGCCGTGCGTCGCGATCCGCCGGCTGGCGGCGCTGCTGCCGCCCGACGCCGCGCTGCTCGACGGCCTCGGCGCGCGCCTCCGCCTGTCGAACGCCGAGCGCAAGCGGCTGGTGGCGAGCGCCGAGCGGCTGGCCCCGGTCCCCGACGACCTCCGCCCGCTCGCCTACCGCGACGGGATCGACGCCGCTGTCGACCGCACGCTTCTTAGCGCCCCCAACCCCGCTGGGGATGTTGCGACTGTCGAAGCCCTCCAGTCGCTCGAAGGCTGGACCAGGCCCCGCCTGCCCGTCTCGGGCCGCGACGTCATGGCGCTTGGCATTACCGAGGGGCCGGCGGTCAGCCGGGCGCTTCATGCTGTGGAAGAGGCATGGATCGCGGCGGGCTTCCCGCCTGAGCGCGACGCTGTGCTAGGTCTCGCTCAGGCGGCAGTGTTGGCGAGCAAATAGGCCTCCGCATCGTCCTTCGACAGCGGCCTGGCGAACAGATAGCCCTGGCCCAGCTGGCAGCCGAGGCCCGCCAGCATCTCCGCCTGCTCGGCGGTCTCGACGCCCTCGGCCACCGCCGACAGCCCGAGGCTGCGGGCGAGCGACAGGATGGCGTCGACGATCTTGTAGCTGTCGCGCGACCGGGTCATCCCCATCACGAAGCTGCGGTCGACCTTGAGCGCGTCGATCGGCAGGCCCTGAAGCGCGCCGAGGCTGGAAAAGCCCGTTCCGAAATCGTCCATCGCGATCGCCACGCCGAGCGACTTCAGCCGCTCCAGGATCAGCCCGGCGCGCTCGGGGTTCTCGACGATGACGCTTTCGGTGAGCTCCAGCTTCAGCCTGTCGGGCGGCAGCTTCGAGCTTTTCAGCACCGCCATCACCGCCCCCACCACGTCGTCGCGCGCCAGCTGGATACCCGACAGGTTGACCGACATCATCAGCTGCTCGGCGGCGGGGCCGAGCCGCGCCCGCCAGTCGGCGAGCTGCGCGCATGCCGTCTCCAGCGCCCAGCGCCCGATCTGCACGATGACTCCCGACGCCTCGGCGAGCGGGATGAAGTCGACGGGGGAGACCACGCCGCGTTCCGGGTGTTGCCAGCGCGCCAGCGCCTCGAAGCCGGCGATGGCGCCGGTGTCGAGATCGACGATCGGCTGGTAGGTCAGGAACAGCTGGCCGCGCTCGCAGGCGCGCCTGAGGTCGCTTTCGAGCAGGAAGCGATCGCGCGCCACCTCCTGCGACAATGGCTGGTAGAGCGCGATGCGGCCCGCTTCGCCCCGCTTGGCGCGGTGCATCGCGAGCTCGGCGTCGCGGATCAGCTGGTCGGACGTGCCGTCGCGCGCCGCGGTCGTCGCCACGCCGACCCCGGCGCTGATGAAGATGTCGCAGCCCTCGATCGGGAAGGGCGGCATCAGCGCCGCCGTCGCCTTCTGCGCCAGCGCCAGCGCGCAATCGGTGCCTTCGAGGCCGGTGGCGAGGATGGCGAAGCGGTCGCCGGCGATCCGCGCCAGCAGATTGCCGTCGGCGATGCAGGCCTGCAGCCGCGCGGCGACCGCGCACAGCAGCAGGTCGCCCATCGCATAGCCGAGGCTCTCGTTGACCGCAGTCAGCCTGTCGAGGTCGAGCGCCAGCACCGCGACCTCGCCGCACCCCGCGGCGCGCGCCGCCAGCGCCGACTTGACCCAGTTGGCGAAGGCCAGCCGGTCGGGAAGGCCGGTCAGCGCGTCATAGGCCGGGCCGGCGATGCTCTCGCGGTCGCGGTCGCGCAGGATCACCAGCGTGCGCCGCTCGGCCCCCGCCACCGGCGACAGGTGCGCGATGAAATGGTGGCCGTTCCGGTCGTACCAGTCGGCGTGGGGCGCGCCCGCCGCGAGCGCCGCGAGCAACGGCGGAGCGGCGACGATCGGCAGCCGCGCGATCCTGAGTCCGAGCGCGGTGTGGCGGGCGATCCCCGCCCAATCCTCGTAGGCGAGGTTGGCGGCGCGGCAGATCACCCCCGAAGCAGCGGTTTCGACGACCAGCGCGCCGACCGGCAGCGCATCGAGAATCGCCTGGCCGTCCTCGCGCGCGGCGGCGCCGTCGCGCCAGGCGCCGGGGTCGATCCGTTGGGGCAGGGCCGCCGGCTTCATGCGGTGGTCTTCAGGCTCCGGACGCCCGCGGCAGTGCGGACTCGTATACCATTGCCAAAAACCGCTTAACGCCGCGTAAACGCTGATGCCTCGACAGGCGCGTCGCGATCGGCCACTCCTTGGGCGTGGCACCTCCCGTCCGAATGACGATCTACTCGGCGATCTTCTTCGCGGGATTCGGCGCGCTCATTCCCTTCCTGCCCCTGTGGCTTGAGAAGTCGCGCGGGCTCAGCGGCACCGAGATCGGCATCATCCTCTCGGCGGCGGGCTTCGGCCGGGTGTTCCTGGGGCCGCTGACCGCCGCCTGGGCAGATGGGCGCGGCGACCGGCGCGCGCCATTCCTGCTGCTCGGCGCGGCGGCGCTCGCCGCCTTCCTCGCGCTCGACCGGATGCACGGCTTCGCGCCGCTGCTCGCCGTCGGCCTGCTCGCGATCACCGCTTACTGGTGCCTGATCCCCTATCTCGAATCGGGCCTGCTGCGGCTGACCCGAAACGCGCGTTACGGCTACGGCGTCGCGCGCGGCATCGGCTCGGCGCTGTTCGTCGTCGCCAACATCGGCGTCGGCAAGCTGATCGACCTCTACGGCCCGCCCGCCGCCTACTGGTTCATCGTCGGCATCTGCGCCGTCCTGCTGCTGTTCGCGCTCGTCCTCGCGCCGGAGCGAAACGCGCTGGTCGAGGAGGCGCGGCCCTTCTCGGCGCGGCTGCGCGAAGGCCTGTCGCTGGTCCGCGTCCCCGCCTTCGCGCTCCTCATCTTCGGCGCCGGCTTCACCCAGGCGAGCCACGCCTTCTACTACGCCTTCGGCACCCTCGTCTGGGTCCACCAGGGCCTGCCCGCCGGTCTTACCGGCTGGCTGTGGGGACTCGGGGTGGCGGTCGAGGTCGTGTTCCTGATGGCGTTCGGCCGCTGGTCGGAGCGAATCCACCCCGCGACGTTGGTGCTCGTCGGCGCGATCGGCGCGACGGTCCGCTGGACCGCCTTCGCGATGCAGCCGCCGGTCTGGGCGCTGTTCCCGCTCCAGATCCTCCACGCCGCGAGCTTCGCCATGACCTACCTCGGCACGATGCGCGCCATCCAGCGCTGGTTCGACGACGCCCGCGCCCCGACCGCCCAGATGATGTACGCCGCCTTCGCCGCCGCGCCGGAGGCGGCGCTCGCCACGCTGCTGGCGGGGCCGCTGTTCGACGCCTATGGCGCGCAGGGGTATCTGGGCATGAGCGTGCTGGCGCTTATCGGAGTCGCCTTCGCGATCTGGCTCCGCCTGACGCCCGAGCCGGCCCGAACCGCCGATAAGTCCGGCGGGCTATCGGTATGACGGGCGCTACGCTGTATCCAGCTTTGTCATCGCAAGGCGCAGGACATCCGCCGATGCCTCAAGCGCCGCCCGCTCGGTCTCGTCCAGATCGGGAACCAGGACTCGCTCAACGCCGTTCGCCCCGATAACGCAAGGCAGGCTGAGGTAGACCCCGTCGATGCCGCACTCGCCGGAGAGCAGCGTCGAAACGGGCAGGACGACGCTCTCGTCGCGGGCGATCGCCTCGCAAATGCGGACGATAGCGGTGGCGACTCCGTAGGAAGTGTAGCCCTTGCCTTCGATGATCCGGTAGCCGGCGTCGCGCACTTCGGCGGCGATCCTGGCCGCTTCGCCGGCGGCGACCGAGCGGCTGAGGGGAATGCCGCCGACACGCACGCCGGACATCACGGCGACCTCGCTGTCGCCGTGCTCACCGACGACCAGAGCATCGATCGAGGTCGGCGCGACCGCGATCGACGCCGCGACCGACTGGCGCAGGCGGCTGGAATCGAGAAGCGTCCCGGTCCCCATGACGCGCGTCGCCGGCAGCCCGGCATGGCGGAAGGCGATCATCGTCATCAGGTCGACCGGGTTGGCCGAGACGACGATGACGCCGGAGAAGCCTGCGTTCCGGAGGTTTGCCGCGCACGCCGCGACGATCTCGGCACTGTCCTTCGCGACCGAAAGCCGGGAAGCGGCGCCGTGCGTCGCCGCGCCGGCGGTGATGACGGCGATCCGGGCGCTGGCCGCATCGAGGTACTCTCCCGCCCAGATTCGCGCCGGACGCGCGAGCGCGTTCGCATCGGACAGGTCTGCGGCCTCTGCGCGTGCGAGGGCCGTGTCGCTGTCGATGAGCACGATCTCGTGGAACAGCGCGCGCAGCATGATGGCGTAGGCCGCGGTCGCGCCGACATGGCCGAGGCCGACGATCGCGATGCGGTCTCGCGCGGGCATGACGAGCGTCCTTTCGGTATCCGTGCCGAATAGAGCGCTTTGCGGCTGCCTATTCGATTGCTCGACTAATCACGAAATGCGGCCCGGCGTCGACGATCAAAGCGAGAATCGGTTATGCCGCGGAAACCCCGTCGGCGGCAATCGTCCCGCCGCCGCCCGATCGCCGAGCCAGAGCGTCAGATCCGTCTCGCTCCGCGTCCGTCCGCTGTCGCCGCCCATAGCCCAGCTAAGCCCATCGGCAAGCCGGAAGGGCAGGGCGTCGGACAACCCGCCGTCCTTGTAGCGCTGGATCGTCACGCCCTGGCCGCGCGCCATCTCGGGGAGCTGGCTTAGCGAAAAGACGACCATCTTGCGGTTGTCGCCGATCGCCGCGACATGGTCCGCGCCCGCCGGGATCGGCCGCACGACCTTGACCTTCGCGCCCGCGCGCGGAGTCATCACCTGCCGGCCCTTGCGCGTCTCGGCGACGAGGTCCGCGGCCTTCACCACGAAGCCCTTGCCGTCGCTCGCCGCCAGCAGCAGCTTCTCCGCACTGCTCGCCGCGAACAGCGCGACGATGTCGTTGCCGCCGTCGAGGTCGATCATCAGCCGGATCGGCTCGCCGAAGCCGCGGCCGCCGGGGAGCTTGTCGGCCGCCAGCGTGTAGGCGCGGCCGTCCGCCGCCATCACGACGATCTTGTCGGTGGTCTGCGCGTGGAAGGCGTAGGCCGCGCCGTCGCCCTCCTTGAACTTCAACGTCTCGGCGGAAGCGAGCTCGACATGGCCCTTCATCGCGCGAATCCAGCCCTTGGCCGACGCGATGACGGTGATCGGCTCGCGCTCGACCATCGCCTCCAGCGGGATGTCGAACGCCACCGGTGACTCGCCGAAGCTCGTGCGCCGTGCCCCAATCGCGGTGTCCGGCCCGTATTTGACGCGCAAGGCAGCAAGGTCGCTCTTCACCCGCTCGCTCAGGCGCTTCGGGCTGTCGAGCAGGCCGCGAAGACCCGCGGCCTCCTTGGTCAGCGCCTTGTTTTCCTTGCCGATCTCCATCTCCTCCAGCTTGCGCAAGGAGCGCAGCCGCATGTTGAGGATCGCCTCGGCCTGGCGGTCGGTGAGCTCGAAGGTGCGGATCAGCTCGGCCTTGGGCTCGTCCTCCTCGCGGATGATGCGGATCACCTCGTCAAGGTTGAGATAGGCCTTGAGGAAGCCTTCGAGGATCTCCAGCCGGTCCTCGATCTTGCCGAGCCGGAAGCGCGAGCGCGCGATCAGCACCTCGACCTGATGATCGAGGAAGGCGGTCAGCGCCTCTTTGAGCGGCATGACGTGCGGGGTGCGGCTCTTGTCGAGGACGTTGAGGTTGAGCGGGAAGCGGGTCTCCAAGTCGGTGAGCTTAAACAGGCTTTCCATCAGCACCCGCGAGTCGACGTTGCGCGAGCGCGGCGCCAGTACGAGGCGTATTTCGCTGTCGCTCTCGTCGCGCACGTCCTCGAGGATCGGCAGGCGCTTGTCGTTGATCAGATTGGCGATGTCCTCGATCAGCTTGCCCTTCTGCACCTGGAAGGGGATCTGATCGACGATGATCTGGTAGCCGCCGCCCTTGAGCGGCACCTCGCTCCACCGCGCGCGGAGGCGGAAGGAGCCGCGACCGGTCGCGTAGGACTGGACGATCGACGCCTTGCTCTCGACGCAGACGCCGCCGGTCGGAAAGTCGGGGCCGGCGACGAACTCGACCAGTTCCTCGGTCGTCGCGTCGGGGCGGTCGATCAGCAAGGTCAGCGCGTCGATCAGCTCGGCGACGTTGTGCGGCGGGATCGAGGTCGCCATGCCGACCGCGATTCCGGCCGCGCCGTTCGCCAGCAGATTGGGGAACCCCGCCGGAAAGACCTCGGGCTCTTCCTCCTCGCCGTTATACGTAGTGCGGAAGGGGACGCACTGCTCGTCCAGCCCGTCCATCAGCTCGGCGGCCGCGTCGGTCAGCCGCGCCTCGGTGTATCGCATCGCCGCGGCGTTATCGCCGTCGATATTCCCGAAATTCCCCTGGCCCTCGACCAGCGGGTAGCGGAGCGAGAACGGCTGCGCGAGGCGCACCATCGCGTCGTAGATCGATTGGTCGCCGTGCGGATGGTATTTGCCCATCACGTCGCCGACGACCCGCGCGCACTTCTTGTACCCCGCCGCCGGATCGAGCTTCAGGAGGCGCATGCCCCAGAGAAGGCGGCGGTGGACGGGCTTCAGGCCGTCGCGGACATCGGGCAGCGAGCGAGCGGTGATCGTCGACAGCGCGTAGACGAGGTAGCGGTCGGAAAGGGCGCTGGAAAAGGGGGTCTCGATGATGCCCGGCTCGGGCGGGATGTCGGTCATGGAATAGGCTCTAGCCTACCGCCCCCCGCCGATAAATCCCTCGCCCGCTTGCGGGAGAGGGCGACTCGCCGGCAGGCGAGCGGGGTGAGGGAAAGCCCGGCGGCGGTGCTGCTGGCGCTGTCGCGCTTCGCCCCTCACCCCAACCCTCTCCCGCAAGCGGGAGAGGGGGTCAGGCAGCGCGTTTCCTCACCCGCGCCACCAGCCGCTCGCGGCTCGCCAGCGCGCGCTCGCGCCAGTCGCCGCCGAGCAGGTCGCGTTCGAGGAAGTGTCCTGTCGTCTTGAGCCCCGCGAGAATGTCCGCCCACTCCGCACTGCCGCCGTCGCGCAGGAAGACGGGGAGGGGGAGGAGCTTGTCGGCATAAGGCGCGCCGGCCGCCGCGCTCACCGCCTTTGAGGACTTGGGGCTGACGTAGCGCAAATCCTCCCTCACCCCCGTCGCCGCGCATTCGGAGAGATCGAGGCCGAAGCCCAGTTTCTCCAGCAGCAGCAGCTCGTAGCGCGCGACGCCCGCCATCCAGAGCGTCGCGTCCGCACTGTGGTCCATGACATCGAGCAGCCCGGTCAGCGCCTCGTGGACCGCCGGATAGGCGGTGCCCTCGGGCAAGGTTGCGGCGGTCAGCACCGTCAGCCAGTCGAGCGCCGCCGTCGCCAGCCGATCGTCGAGCAAGGCCTCGCGGCTCTTGACCAGCTCGACCGTCGCCGCCGCGAGCTGGGTGTCGACGCGGGACTTCAGATGCGCCTGGACGACGTTCCCCGCCTGCAGCACCGGCCGCATCCGCCGCCCGCGCCCGCCGCGCACATAGCCCGCGACGAGGCCCTGCTCGTTGGTCAGGAAGCGCACGACCGCGCCGGACTCGCCGTGGGGCAGGACGGCGCAGACGAGGGCCTGGGTGGTCAGGTCCATGAAGCGTCTTCGCCCCTCCCCTTCAGGGGAGGGGTTGGGGGTGGGGCCCATCCGCGCGCTCTGAGCCTGGCCCAAAGGCCCCACCCCAACCCCTCCCCTGAAGGGGAGGGGCGAAGAGCGGCGCGGACCATCAATCCTTCTTCGCGGCCGACACCCGCTTCGCCCAGATCGCGTCCAGCGCCGGCCGCGCATCCGCCGCCGCCCCGCGCCGGAGCAGCGACAGGCCCTCCAGCTTTACCTCGTCGCTGCCGAGCAGCCGCCCGTGCACCGTGTACGCCACGTCGTAGATCGCCCGATCGGTCCGCACCTCGCCGTCGCTGACGTAGCGGGTGACGATCGACACGGGGACGCGGTGGACGCGCTTCTCGCCGCCGTCGAACTTCACCTTGCGGAGGCCGTCCTCGATCCAGCCGGCGTCGATCCGCGCGTCGCCCGCCGCGTCCACCGCATCAGCGCGGACCGCGGTGGGGAAGGTCATCGACTGGTCCTGGATCGCCTGCTCGTCGCGCGCCGGCTTCAGCTTCAGCGTCTCGCCGAGACCGGTCGCGGTCAGCACGAAGCTCTTGACCACCGCCTCGCGCTTCTCGGCGACGGCCGCCTTCTCGTCGGCCTCCGCCCGCTCGCGGTGCGAATCCCAGAAGCTGAGCGCGGAGATCGCCAGCGCCGCGATGCCGATCACCTCGCCGATCGTCACCCAGCGGCGCCGATTTGCCTTCGCCTCTGCGGACTGGTCACTCATGCTACTCGCTCCAATCCAGGCCCATGTCGCGATAGACCTCGCGGTCGTCGCTCCAGTTCGCCTTCACCTTCACATGCAGAAACAGGTGGACCTTGCGGCCCAGCAGCTCCTCCAGCTCGGCGCGCGCGGTGGCGCCGATCTTCTTGATCTGCGCGCCGCCCTTGCCGAGCACGATCGCCTTCTGCGTGTCGCGCTCGACGAGAATCTGCTGGTGGATCGCCGCCGACCCGTCCTTCCGGTCCTCGAACTTCTCGGTCTCGACCGTCGAGGCGTAGGGCAGTTCCTCGTGGAGCTGGCGGTAGAGCTGCTCGCGGGTGATCTCGGCCGCCAGCAGCCGCGTCGTCACGTCGCTCACCTGGTCCTCGGGAAAGTGCCACGGCCCGGCCGGCACCGCCGCCGCCAGCGCCGCCTTGACCTCGGGCACGCCGTCGCCGGTCAGCGCCGAGATGAAGAAGATTTCGGTGAACGGCAGCCGCTCGTTCAGGCGCTCGGCGAGGACGAGCAGCTTCTCTTTCTTCGACACGTCGACCTTGTTGATCGCCAGCATCTTGGGCTCGGGGCGCTTCTCGAGCGACGCGAGGATCGCCTCGACCTGCTCGGTCATCCCGCCGCGCGCGTCGACCATCAGCAGCACGACGTCGGCCCCGGTCGTGCCCTCCCACGCCGCCTGAACCATCGCGCGGTCCAGTCGGCGGCGCGGCTCGAAGATGCCGGGCGTATCGACCAGCATCAATTGCGCGTCGCCGATCATCGCGATGCCCATCAGCCGGGTGCGAGTTGTCTGCACCTTGGGGCTGACGATCGCGACCTTCTGGCCGACGAGCGTGTTGACCAACGTCGACTTGCCGGCGTTCGGCGCGCCGACGACGGCGACCACGCCGCATCTCTGCTCGCTCATGCGTTCAGCCTTTCGAGCATCGTTGCAGCGGCAGCCCGTTCGGCCTCCTGCTTGGTGTTGCCGTCCGCCTCGGCGGGCTCGTGGCCCTTCACCGTGACGCGCACGCAGAACACCGGCGCGTGGTGCGGCCCCTTGCGGCCGATCACCTCATAGGCCGGGGTCGGCAGCCCGCGGCCGTTCGCCCACTCCTGAAGCTCCGACTTCGGGTGCTTCGGCGCCTCGGTCCGCGCCTCCATCTTGCCCGCCCACGCCTTGCGCACGAACGCCTCGACTGGCGCCCAGCCGCCGTCCAGCCACAGCGCGCCGATCAGCGCCTCGCAGACGTCGCCCAGCACGTTGTCGCTGTTCTTCACCCCGTCGGCGCGCGCCTGCCGCCCCAGCCGGACATGCGCCTCCGCGCCGATCTCGCGCGCCACCTCGGCGCAGACCTCGCCGCTCACCAGCTCGACGAGGCGGCGCGTCAGTGCACCCTCGGCATCGGGAAAGTCGGCGTAGAGCCACGCCGCGATCGCCAGGCCGACGACGCGGTCGCCGAGGAACTCCAGCCGCTGATAGTCCGCCGCCCCGGTGCTCGGATGCGTGAGCGCGCGGTCGATCAGGGCAGGGTCTTTGAAGCGGTGGCCGAGGGCCGCCTCGGCCCATTCGCGCGTCCCGTCAGGCATGGGTTTCAGGTGAAGCGGCGGGCCTTCTGAGTCAAGCAACACCCAACTGCTACCCACCTCCGTTCGTCCTGAGCCTGTCGAAGGACGAGGCCGCACCGCCCTGCGTGCCACGTGGTTCGACAGGCTCACCACGAACGGAGGTTGGAAACTTGGCACGGGAACGGCAGAAGAGGGGCCATGACCCTCCCCGACACCGCCGCCTGGCGCGCGCTCGCCGCCCATGCCCCGACGATCCCGCCGCTCACCGCGCTGTTCGCCGCCGATCCGGACCGCCTGGCGCGGATGTCCGCCAGCCTCGAAGGCCTGCAGTTCGATTTCTCCAAGCTTCTCGCCTCCGCCCAAACGCTGACACTGCTCGGAACGCTCGTGCAGGAGGCCGACCTCGCCGGCTGGCGCGCCAGGCTGCTCGGCGGCGAGATCGTCAACCCGGCCGAGAACCGCGCCGCCACCCACGCCGCCGAGCGCGGCACCGGCCCCGCCTCGATCACCGACCCCGCCGCCGCCGCGCACGCCAAGACCCGCGCGCTGGTCGATCAGATCCGCCGCGACGGCAAGATCAGGCACATCCTCCACCTCGGCATCGGTGGCTCCGCTCTCGGTCCGGCTCTCCTGGTCGATGCGCTGAAGCCCGATCTGGCGTTCTCCGTCGTCTCAAACATCGACGGCGCGGCGCTCGAGCCCGTCCTCAAGTCGCACGATCCCGCGACGACGCTGCTTATCGTCACCTCGAAGACCTTCACCACGGTCGAGACCATGACCAACGCCGCGAGCGCCATGGCGTGGCTCGGCCCAGACGCGCTCGACCGCACCGTCGCCGTCACCGCCGCCCCCGACAAGGCGCGCGCCTTCGGCATCCCGGACGACCGCATCCTGTCCTTCGCCGAGACCGTCGGCGGGCGGTACTCCTTGTGGTCGGCGGTCGGCGTCCCCGCCGCGCTCGGCTGGGGGTGGGAGGGCTTCCAGGCGCTGCTCGACGGCGCCGCCGCGATGGACCGCCACTTTGCCGAGACGCCGTTCGAGGCGAACGCCCCCGTGATCGCCGCGATGCTCGACGTCCTCCACGCCACCGTCCTCGGCATGCCGACCCGCGCGGTCTTCGCCTACGACGAGCGCCTGAAGCTGCTGCCGAGCTACCTCCAGCAGCTCGAGATGGAATCGAACGGCAAGCGCGTCACCCGCGACGGCGCGCCCGTCACCTGGCCGACCGCGCCGATCACCTGGGGCGGCGTCGGCACCGACGCGCAGCATGCGGTGTTCCAGCTCCTCCACCAGGGCACCCACGTCCAGCCGACCGAGTTCCTCGCCGTCATCGAGCCCGGCCACCATCTCGACGCCGACCACCACAAGCAGCTCCTCTCCAACTGCTTCGCGCAAGGCGCGGCGCTGCTCCGTGGACGCACCACCGAGGAGGCGCTGCCCAAGTCCGGCAACGACCCCGCGCTCGCTCAGGCCAAGACCTTCACCGGCAACCGGCCCTCGGCGACCATCCTGCTCGACAAATTGGATCACCGCACGCTGGGCGCGCTCCTCGCCTTCTACGAGCACCGCACGTTTGCGGCCGGCGTCCTCCTCGGCATCAACCCCTTCGACCAATGGGGCGTCGAGCTCGGCAAGGAAATGGCGACCGCGATGGGGAAGGGCGATGCGGCGGACTTCGACCCCTCGACCCGCGACCTGATGAAGCGCGCGTTCGGATAGATAACTCCCTCCCCCCGGAAGGGGGAGGGAACAGGCCTGCGGAACATCGGTTCTCCCTCCCATGATAAATTACGAAAAAGACGGCCCCATGCAGCCCCCGCGCTCGACCGACGACGAGCTAAAGGACGCGCCGGTCCCGACCGCCGCCAACCCCGGCGGCGCCAGCCAGACCGCCGACGACCCGAGCGGGGTCGCGGAGGACGCGTCGGATGCCGCGCTCACCAACGGCGGGGCGCCGGTCCCGACGAGCAACCAGGAAGCGGGCTAAACCTCCCTCGCCCGCTTGCGGGAGAGGGCGACTCGCGGCAGCGAGCGGGGTGAGGGAAACCGCTGAGTCCAGCGCCGCTCGCGCTGTCGCGCTTCGCCCCTCACCCCAGCCCTCTCCCGCAGGCGGGAGAGGGAGTTAATCAATCCTCGATCGCGGCGTAGACCATCGTCCTAAGCTCGCGCCGCACCGGGTAGGTGCTCGACGGGATCAGCTGCGTCATGAAGATGCAGATCAGCTCCTCCTCCGGATCGATCCAGAAGAAGGTGCTCGCCATCCCGCCCCAGAAATAGTCGCCCGCCGAGCCCGGCATCAGCGTTCGCGCCGGATCCATCGTCGTCGCGAAGCCGAGGCCGAAGCCGACGCCCGAATAGGTCGCTTCGGAAAACAGCGACCTGGACAGCGCCGGCAGGTCGGCGGCGCCCGGCAGGTGGTTCGCCACCATCAGCTCGACGGTCTTGCGGCTCAGCAGCCGGTGGCCGCCCCTGATATGGTCGTCGAGCAGCGCCTGGCAGAACTTCAGATAGTCCGCCGCGGTCGACACCAGCCCGCCGCCGCCCGAGACGAAGGGGGGCGGCGCGCGGAAATAGCCCGTCGCCGGGTCGTCGACGAGATCGAGGGGCTTCGCGGGGGTGATCTGGTAGCAGGCCGCCAGCCGCGCGTGGTTCGCCGGCTCGACGTGGAAGCCTGTCTCCTCCATGCTGAGCGGATCGAAGATGCGTTCCTTCAGGAAGCGCTCGAACGGCATGCCGGAGATCTTCTGGACGAGGTAGCCGAGCACGTCGGTCGCCACCGAGTAATTCCATGCCGTCCCCGGCGAGAATTCCAGCGGCAGGCCGCTAAGCCCCTTGATCATGTCGTCCATCGTCACGCGTTTCTCGGGCATCCCCCAGCCGCCCTTGCGGTAGGCCGCGTCGACGTTGGTCCGCATCTGGAAGCCGTAGGTCAGCCCCGCCGTGTGGCGCAGCAGGTCGACGATCAGCATCGGCCGTTCGGCGCGGCTCGTCTGGAAGCCGGTCTCCTGAGTGCCGGCGGCGTAGACGCCAAGGTCCCGCCATTCGGGGATGAAGCGGTGGACCGGATCGTCGAGCGCCACCTTGCCCTCCTCGACCAGCATCATGAAGGCGACGCTGGTGACCGGCTTGGTCATCGAATAGATGCGGAAGATCGTGTCCTCGGCGAGCGGCTTGCCGCGCTCGACATCGGCCATGCCGCGCACGCCCAGGTGCGCCACCTTGCCGCGCCGCGCCACCAGCGTCAGCGTTCCGGGAAGCTTGCCGGTATCGACATATTTCGCGGCCAGATAGTCGTCGATCCGCGCCAGCCGCTCGCGCGACATTCCGACGGATTTGGCGTGGCTCATGCGATGCTCCCCGGCGATCCGCGACACTTAGGACCGGCGCCCTTCCGTTGCCAACCCCAGCCGTTACGCTAGGGTGGCCTCGTAATGCTTAGGCTCCTTGGCACCCGCCGTTTCGGGCCGTTGTTCGCGACCCAGTTCCTGGGGGCGTTCAACGACAATCTCTACAAGACCGCGATGCTGTTCCTCATCACTTACAAGCTCTTGGCGCACGACGCGCGGGGCGGGGCGGTGATGGTCCAGCTCGCGGCGGGCGTGTTCATCCTGCCGTTCTTCCTGTTCTCGGGCATCGCGGGGCAGGTCGCCGACGGAGTCGACAAGGCGCGCGTCGTGCGCTGGGTGAAGACCGCCGAGATCGGCATCATGGCCGTCGGCGCCTTCGCGCTGACCCACGGCTCCATCCCGCTCCTCATGCTCGTGCTGTTCGCGATGGGGACGCACTCGACGGTCTTCGGCCCGATCAAATACGCCATCCTGCCGCAGCATCTCGGCAAGAACGAGGTGCTGGCGGGCACCGGCCTGGTCGAGGCAGGGACCTATGTCGCGATCCTCACCGGCCAGATCGCCGGCGGGCTCGCGGAGGAGCATGCCGCCTGGGGAGTCGTCGCGGTCGCGGCGATCGGCTGGCTGACCGGCCGCGCCGTGCCGCCCGCGCCGCCGCGCCACGAGCCGCATGTCGACTGGAACTTCGTCCGCGCGATGTGGGTGTCGGTCCGTCACCTGCTTGACGACCGGCGCCTGTGGATGGCGACGCTTTGCATCTCGTGGTTCTGGTCGATGGGCGCGGTGTTCACCGCCGAGTTCCTGCCGCTGGTCAAGGGCCGCCTGCATGCCAACGAGCAGGTCGCGACGCTCTTCCTCGCCACCTTCTCGATCGGCGTGTCGATCGGCTCGCTCGCGGTCAACCGGCTGCTGAAGGGGGAGGTCTCGGCGCGCTACGCCCCCGCCGCGCTGATCGCGATCAGCCTGTTCGTCGCCGACCTCGTGCTCGCGGCGCATCTGTTCGACGCCGGTCCCGTGATGCTCGGCGCACACACCTTCATCGCGCGTCCGGGGAGCTGGCACATCCTGCTGGCGCTGCTCGGCCTGTCGGGGTCGGCGGGCGTGTTCGTCGTGCCGCTCTACGCGATGCTGCAGACGATCTGCGACCCCGGCGAGCGCGCGCAGGTGATCGCCGGCAACAACATCGTCAACTCGGCCTTCATGGTCGTCGCCTCGATCGGCGGGGCCGCGATCGTCGCCCTCGGGCGCTCGCCGCTCGATGTGCTGCTCGTCGTCGGCCTGCTCAACCTCGCGGTGCTGCCGGGCGCGATCAAGCTCAGGCGGGTATGCATGGGATGAGCGGCGCGCTCGACATCGGCGGGCTGATCGCGCTGCGCTCCCCCGATCTGCAGTTCGTCCGGCAGGGCAGGGGGGAACGTGTCCGCTACGTCGCCTCCGACGTCCGGCGCGGCCGCCACATGGCGCTCCGTCCAGACGCCTACCGCCTGCTCGGCGAGTTCGACGGGCGGCGCACGCTCGGGCAGATCTACGCGAAGGATGCTGATCATCTTCCCAGCCGCGAGTCGGTGGCGAAGGTCGTGCTCCAGCTCCACGCGGCGGGGCTGTTCGAGACGATCGAGGGCAAGCTGCCCGAGCGCGGCAAGGCGGGCGTCGCGCCCTACGAGGCCAAGCTGGTGTCGTGGCGGCGCGAGCTGATCGACCTGTCGCCCTGGCTGCCGCTGCTCGAGCGGCTGTTCGGCTGGATGTTCAGCAAAGGCGGCCTGATCGCCTGGACCCTGCTGCTCGTCGCGGCGCTGTGGGCGCTCGCCTCGGGCGCGCCCGACATCGATGCCGGGCGGTGGCTCGCGCAGCTCGACGCGGCGCAGGCGGCGGCGCTCTACGTCCTGTTCCTCGTCCTGAAGGCGCTGCACGAGGCGGGCCACGCCATCGCCTACCGCCGGCTGGCGGCGCAGGAGGGAGTCAAGGTCGGCAGCGTCCGCGCCGGCATCGCGCTGATGTTCCTGATGCCCTTTCCCTTCACCAACGTCACCGGCGCGTGGCGGCTGGCGAGCCGCTGGCGGCGCGCCGCGATCGGCGCCGCGGGCATGTACATCGAAAGCTGGCCGGCGCTGATCGGCGCCCTGCTGTGGGCGACTACCGATGACCCGGTGGTGCGCTCGGTCGCCGGCCATGTCGCGGCGATCGCCGGCATCACGACAGTGCTGTTCAACCTCAATCCGCTCGGCCGGATGGACGGCTATTACATCTTCTCTGACCTTGCCGACCGTCCCAATCTCGGCCGCCAGGCGAGCCAGGCGGCGCTCAACGTGCTGGCGCGGCTCACCTGCGCGGTCGACCCGGGACGGCTGGAGCCGCTCGACTGGAAGCTGCTCGCCTACTGGTCCGGCTCGCTGCTCTTCCGCGTCTCGATCTACGCCGCCTTGTTCTGGACCGCGCTCAGCCACGGCGCGACTCTCGCCGTCGTCGTGCTGCTGATCGCCGGCTCGCTGCTCGCGGTGCGGCCGATGGCGGGGGCGGTGCGCTGGCTGCTGAGCGTCAGCGACGACCCGGCGCGCTCGCGCCGCCTGCTGACGGCCACGGCGGCGGTCGTCGCGCTGTTCCTGCTCGTGCCGCTGCCCTCGACGGTGGCGCTGAGCGGCGTTGTCGAGAACCCCGGCTTCACCCCGATCTACCCGCCGCGCGCCGCGCGCGTCATCCAGGCCCACGGCCGTTCGGCCTTCGACACCGCCCCCGCGCGGCTGGAGCTTGCCGAGCTCGACGCCCGCCGTGGCCTCGCGATGGCGCGCTGGCAGCAGGCGCTGGTGCAGGGCGACCCGCGCTCGCGCGACTATAGCGAGGAGGCGAACGCGCTCGACGCCAGAGTCGCGGCGCTCCGCGACGACGTGCGCGAGCTGGAAACCGGCCTCGGCGGCGCCGATGTCGTGCCGCTCGACCTCGACGACCACCGCGCCGCCTGGGTGCCGACCGGCGGGCGCCCGGTCGCGGTCGCGATGCGACGCGGCCCGATCGTCATCCGCGCCGTCGGCCCCGAGCGCGAGCGCGACCGCATCGTCGCGGCGCATGAGGGCAGGGCACGTCCCCTCGGCCAGCCCGGCGAAAGCTTCGCGGTGACCGTTGCCGGAGTCGCCCCCGAAACCGCCGAGAACCTGCCCTCCGCCGCCTTGGCGCGCGCCGCGGGCGGCAGCATCGCCGCCGACCCGAGCGATCCCGCGGGCCGCCGCGCCGCCGAGCCGATGGTTGCCGTCACCCTCGCCCCGCGCGATAAGGCGGAGGCATTGCGGCAGGGGCAACGGGTCGAGGTGCGGCTGCGCGGGCCACTCCGGCCGATCGCGGTTCAGCTTGCGGATCGGCTCGCCGGATTCCTCGGCGCGCCGCCGGTCGGATAGCGGGGGCGAGTGTGAAGCGTATCCTATTCTTAGCGGCGCTGGCGTGGGCCGCGCCGTCGCTCGCGCAGCCCGGCGTCCACGTCGCGACGATCTTCAGCGCCGAGCGCTCCGCCGCGCTGAAGCCGCTCGTCGACGCGCAGGTCGCGGGCGTCGCCGTCCGCGAGGGCGCGGCGGTCAGGCGGGGCGCGCTTCTCGTCCAGCTCGACGACCGGCAACAGCGCGCCCGCGTCGCGCTGGCGCAGACCTCTTCGGGGGCCGGGGCGGAGATCGGCCTCGCCGCCGTGCGGCTGCGCGAGGCGCAGGCCAAGCTCGCCAGCACCGAGAAGGCGGCGCGCGCCGGCGCCGCTGAGGATTGGGAACTCCGCCAAGCGCGCGCCGGCGCCGCGCAAGCCGTCGAGGAGGCCCGCATGGCCCGCGACCGCCAGTCGGTCGAGCGCCGCCGCCTGGGCGTCGAGCAGACCGTGCTCGACAGCCTCCGCATCCGCGCGCCGTTCGATGGCCGGGTGACCCGCCTCAACGCCCGCCCGGGCGCGACCGTCCGCCAGACCGACACCGTCGCGGTCGTCACCGACCTGTCGGCGCTGCGCGGCGAAGCCTATGTCCGCGCGCGCTTCTACGGCCTGTTGAAGGCGGGCCAACGCTACGCCGTGCGCTTCGACGCGCCGTTCGCCGCGACCGCGACCGCGACGCTGACCTATGTCGATCCGGTGATGGACGCCGGCAGCTTCCGCGCGGTCTTCGTGCTCGACAACGCGCGGGAGACAATCCCCTCGGGCCTCGAGGGCCGAATCATCCTGCGCCCGCCGACGCCATGACCAGCGCCGCCCCGGCGCAGCGCTCGCTGCGCGGCGCGCTCGACGCGCTCGGCGCCGGCGATGCCGAGGCGCTGCTGCGGCTCCAGGCGGACCTCCTCGACGCGCAGGCCAGCCGCCTCGTCCGCGTCGGAGTCGACCCGGACAAGGCGGACGACGCGCTCGCCAGGCGCGCCGCGCGCGAAGGCCGGATCGTCGTCGAGCGGCATGACGAGGCGGTCGACCTCGCCGCGCCGATCGGCCGCGACGGCGAGGCGCAACTGGTGGCGCTCCACCGTCTCGGTCGTCCGACTCCGCTGGTCCTGGCGCTCGCCGAGGAACGGCTCGAGCTCACCGCCGCGCTGTTCCGTGCGCGCTCCGGAACAGGGGGCGGGGAGTGGTCCGGCGCGGCGCAGCTCGCGAGCGCCTTCGCCGGAGCGGCCTCCTCAGCCGCCGCATGGAACGATGCGGCCGCGGCGCTCCAGCGTTTGGCCGACGCGCGCCGCGTCGTCCTCGCGCGGGTCGATGACGGCCGCGTCGCCCTCGTCGCCGACAGCGCCGGGCCGGTGCCGTCGTCCGAACTGCTCTCCACCCTCAAGCTCGCGGCGGGCGAGGCCTACGACCTTGGCGCCGACGTCGACCCCGGCGACATCCCCGCCCCCGCGCTCCGCGCGCTCGCGGCGGGCCAGCCGCTTCACGTCCGGCTCGCCGGCGCCGGACGCCGCGAAGTCGTGGTGCTCGCGCTGGGCGCCGCCGCGCCCGAAGTGCTCGACCCCGCCGCCGCGCTTCTCGTGGCGCTTCGCCCGCCGCAACGCGCGTGGCTGCCGCCCAAGCTGGTCGATGCCGTCGCCAACCGCCTACCCGCCGAGCGCAGCGAGGCCGACCGCCGCCGCTGGGCGCGCCGCGCCATCCTCGCCGCGCCATTCCTCCTTCTGCTCGTCCCCGTGCCCGTGAACGTCGGCGCGCCGGTCACCGTCGAGGCGCTCGAACGCCGCGTGGTCACAGCGCCCTTCGACGGCCGGATCGACGCGGTGCTCGCCGAGCCCGGCGACCATGTCCGCGCCGGGCGGACGGTGCTGGCGCGGCTCGACGCCCGCAATGCCGAGAGCGAGCGCGGCGACGTCATGGCGGGTTTGCAGGCGGCGCTCAGCCAGGCCGGCGTCGCGCGCACCGAGGGCCGGGGGGACGAGGCGCGGCAGGCGCAGCTCCAGGCGCAGCAGCTCACCGCCCGCGCCCAGGCGCTCGGCCTCCAGATCGCGCAGGCCGAGATCCGCGCGCCGATCGACGGCGTTCTGGGCGGCGACGACCTCCATCGCCGCACCGGCTCGCCGGTGGCGCGCGGCGAGACGCTGTTCGTCGTCGCCAGGCCCGGCCGCTACCGCGCCGAGGCGCAGGTCTCGGATCGCGACATCTCGCGGGTCAAGGTCGGCCAGCGCGTCGGCCTGGCGCTCCGCGCGCGGGTGCTGTCGCGCCCCACCGCCACCGTCACCCGCATCTACCCGACCGCCGAGCCCGTGCAGGGCGACAACATCTTCCGAGTCATCGCCGCGATCGACGCCGCCGACGCCGGCGGCCTGCTCCCCGGCATGGAAGGCCGCGCCTCGATCCGCACCGGCTGGGCGCCGCTTGGCTGGGTTCTGCTGAAGGGGCCGGTGCGCTGGGTGCGGCAGACGCTGTGGATCTGACGAGAGCCCCTCCCCTTCAGGGGAGGGGTTGGGGTGGGGACTCTCCGCCAGCTCAGAGTTCGGCCCGTAACCCCCACCCCCATCCCCTCCCCTGAAGGGGAGGGGCGCGCTTAAAAGTCCGCCGTCGTCAGGAATTCGCGGTTGAAGCGGTTCAGCCCCGCCGCCTCGGGTGAATCCAGCCCCTCGTAGAGCCCTTCCACCGCGTTCCCGGCGCGGTCGCGGAAGACGCCCTGGACGCTCAGCCCCGGCTCCATGCTGAAGAACTGGTCGCGCCATGCGGGCGCGAAGCTGGTGTCGAAGCCGCCGCCGCCGCCGCCGGCGTTGATGCGGACGATCTGCGTGTTGTAGGAGGGCTTCGAGCCGACCGACAGCCGGTCGCCCAGGCGGTTGAAGCCCAGCAGGCTGCGGTCCTCGAACAGATTGGCGGTCGGCGCGCGGAACAGCCGCGAGCCGTCGTAATGATGCTCGAAGCGCGAATGCTGGAGGCGGTCGCTGACCGTCGTCGAGGGCAGCCGGACCAGCCAGTTGCCGCCGGCGTCGGCGATGCCGGTGCCGAAGCCGCTCGCCGATCCGGTCTCGTCGCTGACGTCGATGGTGATGAAGGTGCCCGGCGTCGCGCTCCCCGAATAGACCGGATCGATCTCGGGGAAGTTCTCGATGTAGCGCTCGTCCAGATAATAGCCCATCGACGACAGCTCGGTCTGCTCCTGCAGGCCGAGCATGCCGGGCAGCGTCGTCGTCGGGTTGCCGAACGGCAGGATCGCCTGCGCGGCGGTGCTGACGATGCGCCCGCCCGCTACCCCGGCCGTGACCGTTCCGGAGCTCAGCGTCGCCATGTTGATCGTGTCGCCCGAGGGCGGCGCGGTGAAGTTGACGCTGGTGCTGATTCGGATCGTCACCGTCTCGCCGATCGCCAGTAGCGGCACGGTGATGACGTTGCCGTTGATCGTCGTGCCCGCCGGCGCGCCGACGATGGTCGCTCCGGCGAGCAGAGCGCCCTGCGGCAGAACCTCGGTCAGCACGATGTTGGTCGCCGCCGCGGTGCTGCCCGGGCCATGGCGCACGGTCAGCAGGAAGGCGGTGGTCTGGCCATCGGTCGGCTGGTCCGGCGCCAGCGCCTTGTCGAGCAGCAGCACCGGCGCGACGATGTCGACCGGCTCGCTGTCGCCGAGCGTTCCGCTCGTGCTGGTCAGCACCGCCGGCAGCGCCAACTGGCCGCCCGAGACATTGCCCGGAACGTTCGCCAGCACCGCGTCGTAGCGGATTCGGACGAAGTTGTTCGCCGGGTCGTTGTCGCCCGGCACGACGACCGTGCCGAGCACGAAGCGCACCTGGTCGGGCACGCCGTCGCCGTTGGTGTCGACGAACTGCGGCGTCACGCCGCCGCTGACCGTCACGCCGCTGCCGAGGGCGAGGGTCGGCGTCCCGGTGAAGGTCAGCACGCCGTTCACGGTGACCAGCTGGTCGGTGATGACGACGTTGGCCGTCGTGCCCTCGCTGAAGGTCGTCGCCAGCTCGAAGGTCGCGCGCTCGCCGATCGTCAGGTCGGTCGCGCCGGGCCGGAAGACCTGCGTGCCGGTGAAGGTCTCCGATGTCGCGACCACCGACTTGTCGAGCGTCTGCACCGCTGCGGTGTTGAAGCTCGCGGTGGCGCTCGCGGTGCCGGCATGCCCGCCCGGCCCGCCGACGCTGTCGTAGCTGACAGTCGCGGTGTTGAGCAGGGTCGAGCCGCCGACGACGCTGTCGCCGACTCGCGCCTGGAACGTCACGACCGCGGTCTGGCCCGCGTCGAGCGAGGCCAGCGTCACCGCGCCCGGCGAGGCGAAGGTGGTGGAAACGCCGCCCACCGTCAGGACGGTCGAGCCCGCGACCGCGGTGAGGCCGGCCGGAAGCGGATCGGCGATCGTCAGGTCGAACGCCGGGCCGATGCCGCTGTTGGCCACGGTGACCGTGTAGCTCTTGACGTCGCCCGCATCGGCGGCGGCGGCGGGCACCGCCTTGGTGATCGTCAGGAACGGCGCGACGATATCGGCGGTTTCGCTGTCGGTCATCGAACCGATCGAGCTGTTGAGCGTCGCCGCCAGCGTGAACTGGTTGCCCGAGGCGTTGGCCGCCGTGTCGGCGAGCACGGCGTCATAGCGGATGGTCACGCTGTTGTTGGCGGGGTTGTTGTCGCCCGGCACGACGACGGTGCCGAGCACGAAGCGCACCTGGTCCGGCACGCCGTCGCCGTTGGTGTCGACGAACTGCGGCGTGACGCTGCCGGTGACGGTCACGCCCGCGCCGAGCACGAGCGTCGGCGTGCCGGTCAGCGTCAGGACGCCGGACGCGCTGATCAGCTGGTCGGTGATCACGACGTTGGTCGTCGTGCCTTCGTTGAAGGTCGTCGCCAGCTGGATCGTCGCCGTCTCGCCGATCGTCAGGTCGGTGATCGCCGGCCGCACCGCCGCGGTTCCGGTGAGCGGCTCCGACGTCGCGACGATCGACTTGTCGAGGGTCTGGACGGCGGCGGTCGTGAAGCTGGCGCTCGTCGCCGCGCTGTCGGGGTGGCCGCCGGCGCCGGGCAGGCTGTCGTAGGACACGGTCGCGCCGTTCACCAGAGTCGCGCCGCCGACCACGCCGTCCCCGACCACCGCGTTGAAGGTCAGCACCGCCGACTGGCCGACGCCGAGCGCGGCGATCGGCACCGAGGCGGGCGACGCGAAGTTGGTCGAGGTGCCGCCTATGGTCAGCACGGTCGTGTTGGCGACCGCCGTCAGCCCCGCCGGCAGCGTGTCGGCGAGGGTGAGGTCGAACGCCGGGCCGCTGCCTGTGTTGGTGAGCGTGATCGTGTAGGTCTTGACGTCGCCCGCGTCCGCCGCGCCCGCCGAAACCGCCTTGGCGATGGTGAGGTTCGGCGCGACGATATCCGCGAAAATCCCCGCGCTGGCGTTGCCCGCCGCGCTGGTCAGCAGCGCAGGCGAGGCGAGCGCCGCGCCCGGCGTGTTGGCGCCGATGTCGGGGATGACGATGTCGTAGCGGACCCGGATGAGGTTGTTGGTCGGGTCGCCGTCGACCGGCACCGTCACCGTGCCGAAGTTGAAGGTGATGCGGTCGGCGAGGCCGTCGCCGTCGCTGTCGACCAGCACCGGCGTTCCGGGCATCGTCGTCGTGATGCCGCCCAGGAAGGTGATCGTCGGCGTCCCGAGGATCTGGAATTTGCCGGTGAGCGGCAGCTGATCGGTCAGCACGACGGTCGCGGTCGTGCCTTCGGTGAAGCTCGCGGTCAGGTCGATCGTCGCGCGCTCGCCGATGGCGAGGTCGGCGACTCCGGGCCGGAACATCGCGGTGCCGGTCTCGGGAATCGTCGTGCCGATGATCGCCTTCGACAGGCCGAGCACGTTGGTCGGCGTGGTGATCGTCGCCATGCCGCTGGTCGTGCCGGTGCGCCCGCCGGGGCCGGACAGGCTGTCGTAGGCCACGCTCGCGGTGTTGGTGTAGCTCGCGGCGGCGCCGACATTGGGGTCGACCCGCACCTGATAGTCGACCGTCGCGGTCTGCCCGGCGCCGAGCATCGCCAGCACCACGGCGTTGGGCGAGGCGAAGCTGGTGGTCACGCCGCCGACGGTCAGCGTCGTCGTCCCCGCGACATAGCTGAGGCCCGCGGGAAGCACGTCCGCCAGCGACAGGTCATAGGCCGGCCCGGCGCCGTTGTTCATCAGGCTGATCGTGTAGCCGACGGTGTCGCCGCGCGACACGAAGCCGGCGTTGGCGCCCTTGGTCAGCACGATCGCCGGCGCGACGATATCGGCGCTGGCGCTCGCCATCGCGGTGCCGAGCGCGGTGGTCAGAGTCGCGGGCAGGTCGAGCGCGTCGCCGGCCTGGTTCTCGGGCCGGTCGCCGACCACCGCGGTGTAGCGGACGACGAAGAAATTGTCGGTCGCGTCGTTGTTGCCGGGAACCGTGACGGTGCCGAAGTCGAAGCGGATGGCTTCGGGAACGCCGTCGCCGTTCGCATCGACCAGAGTAAAGCCCGCCGTCCCTGTGCCGGTGAAGGTGATGCCGTTCGCTGTGACGATCGTCGGCGTGCCGACCAAAGTCAGCGTGCCGGCGGCGGTCACCAGTGAATCGGTCAGCACGACCGTCGCCGTCGTCCCTTCGGTCAGCCTTACCGTCAGGTCGAAATCGGCGGTCTCACCGATATGGAGGTCGGAAATGCCCGGCCGGAAGGCTCCGGTCGCGGTGTTGGCGTCGCTGGTCGAGGAGATCGCCTTGTCGAGGCCCTGCAGCGCCTCGACGACGATGCTCGCGCTGTCGCTGACCTGCGGAGTCGGCCGCCCGGTGGGCGCGCCGGGAACCGTATCGCCGTCCAGCGTCGCGGTGTTGACCAGCGCGACGCCGGTGACCGCGGTGTTGCCGATCAGCGCCTGATAGGTCAGCGTCGCCGACTGCCCGGCGAGCAGCGACGCGACGGTGACGCTCGCCGGCGAGCCGCCGACCGGAACGCCGTCGAGCGTCGCGGTGCCGGGAACGTAGGTCAGCCCGGCGGGCAGGGGGTCGGTGATCAGGGCGTTATAGGCCGGGCCGGTGCCGTTGTTGGTGATGACCACGGTGTAAGTCACGGTATCGCCGGCGTTCGGCGTGCCGACCGTCGCGACGCTCTTGTCGATGCCGAGCAGCGGCGCGACGATGTCGACGCCCTTGGCGTCGCTCAGCGCGCCGAGCGAGGTGGTGAGCGTCGCCGTCAGGTCGATCGCGTCTCCCAGCTGGTTCTCCGGCCGGTCGCCGGCGACCGCCATGTAGCGGACGACGAAGAAGTCGTTGCCGCCGGCGTTGTCGCCGGGGACCGTCACGGTGCCGAGGGTGAACACGATGCGGTCTGGCACGCCGTCGGCGTTGTCGTCGACCAGCGACGGCACGATCGAGCCGGTGAACGTCACGCCGTTGGCGGTCGCGACGACCGCCGAGCCCGGGACATAGGTCAGCGTGCCCGCCGCCGAGGTCAGGAAATCGCTGATCACGACGCTCGTCGTGCTGCCTTCGCTCAGGCCGACGCGCAGGTCGAAGGTCGCGACCTCGCCGATGTTGAGATCGGGCGCGCCGGCACGGAAAGCCGCCGAGCCGGTATCGGGGTTGTCGGTGGCGGAGATCGTCTTGGCGAAGGTCTGCGTCGCCTCGGTGGTAAACGTCGCGGGGTCGTTGAGCGTCGGCCCGGCGCGCCCGGTCGGCCCGCCCGGAACGCTGTCCGAATCGACCGTCGCGATATTGTTGACCACGCTGCCGGCGACGACGCCGTCGCCGACGATCGCGCTGTAGGTCAGCGTCGCGCTCTGCCCGACGAGCAGCGACGCCACCGTCACCGCCGCCGCCGACGCGGGATTGGTGACGACGCCGCCGACGTTCAGAGTCACCACGCCGGTGTAGGTCAGCCCGGCGGGAAGCGGATCGACGATCGCCACGTCATAGGCCGGCCCGGTGCCGCTGTTGGTGACGACGACGGTGTAGGTGACGGTGTCTCCGGCGTTCGGCGTCCCCGCGACCACGCTCTTGTCGATCGACAGCAGCGGCGCGACGATATCGACTCCCTTGGCGTCGGTGAGGGTGCCGAGCGCGCTGGTCAGCGTCGCCGTCAGGTCGATCGCGTCGCCGTTCTGGTTCTCGGGCCGATCGGTCGGCACGGCGGTGTAGCGGATGACGAAGAAGTTGTTGCCGCCCGCGTTGTCGCCGGGAACCGTAACGGTGCCGAGCGTGAACACCACGCGGTCGGGCACCCCATCGGCGTTGTCATCGACCAGTGACGGCACGATCGATCCGGTGAACGTCACGCCGTTCGCCGTCGCGACGACCGCCGAGCCCGGCAGATAGGTCAGCGTCCCCGCGCCTGAGGTCAGGAAGTCGCTGACCACGACCCCGGTGGTGCTGCCTTCGCTCAAATCGACGCGAAGATCGAAGGTCACGCCCTCGCCGATGTTGAGGTCGGGCACGCCGGCGCGGAAGGCGGCGCTCGTGGTGTCGGCGTTGTCGGTGGCGAAGATCGTCTTGGCGAACGCCTGTGTCGCGAGCGTCGTGAACGTCGCCATGTCGGAGACGGTCGGGCTCGTGCGGCCGGCGGGCGCGCCGGGCACCGAATCCGAATTGACCGTCGCGGTGTTGTCGACCGCCGCGCCGGTAACGACGCCATTGCCGACGATCGCCTGATAGGTCAGCGTCGCGCTCTGGCCGACCAGCAGCGCCGGGATCGACACCGCGGCGGCATTCCCCGGATTGGTCGTGCCGCCGCCCATGCTGAGCGTCAGCGTAGGCGTGCCGGTGTAGGTCAGCCCGGCGGGCAGCGGGTCGCTGATCGCGACGTTATAGGCGGGGCCGGTGCCGGTGTTGGTGACGACGACGGTGTAGGTCACCGTGTCGCCGGCATCCGGCGTCCCGGCGACGACGCTCTTGTCGATGGTCAGCACCGGCTCGACGATGTCGACGCCCTTGGCGTCGGACAGCGTGCCGAGCGACGTGGTCAGCGTCGCGGTCAGGTCGATGGCGTCGCCGGCCTGGTTCTCCGCCCGGTCGGTGGGAGCCGCCATGTAGCGGATGACGAAGAAGTTGTTGCCGCCGGCGTTGTCGCCGGGGACCGTCACGGTGCCGAGGGTGAACACGATGCGATCCGGCACCCCGTCGGCGTTGTCGTCGACGAGCGACGGCACGATCGAGCCGGTGAACGTCACGCCATTGGCGGTCGCGACGACCGCCGAGCCGGGGACGTAGGTCAAGGTTCCGGCGCCCGAGGTCAGGAAGTCGCTGACCACGACGCTGGTCGTGCTGCCTTCGCTTAGGTCGATGCGAAGGTCGAAGGTCGCCGCCTCGCCGATGTTGAGGTCGGGCACGCCCGCGCGGAAGGCGGCGCTCGTGGTGTCCGCATTGTCGGTCGCGAAGATCGTCTTGCCGAACGCCTGCGTCGCCTCGGTGGTGAAGGTCGCGGTGTCGACCAGCGGCGTGATCGCGCGACCGCCGACGCCCGGCAGCGAGTCGGCGTTGAGAGTCGCGCTGTTGTTGACCGCGCTGCCGACGACGACGCTGTTGCCGACGATCGCCTGATAGGTCAGCGTCGCGCTCTGGCCGACCAGCAGCGTCGGGATCGACACTGCCGCCGCGTTCCCCGGATTTGTCGTGCCGCCGCCCAGGCTGAGCGTCAGCGTCGGCGTGCCGGTATAGGTCAGCCCGGCGGGCAGCGGGTCGGCGATCGTGAGGTCGTAGGCCGGGCCGTTGCCGCTGTTGGTGACGACCACGGTGTAGGTCACGGTGTCGCCGGCGTTCGGCGTCCCCGCGACGACGCTCTTGTCGATCGCCAGCACCGGCTCGACGATGTCGACGCTGGCGCTGCTCATCAAGGTGCCGGCGATCCCGGCGGGCGGCACGGCGCTGTAGGTCAGCGTCACCGGCAGGTCGAGCTGGTCGCCCGAGGCGTTGGCGGCGACGTTGGCGGCGGTCGCGACATAGGTGACGGTGATCGTGCCCGCCGCGCTGCCGCCGGCCATCGAGAAGGCGATGTTGAGGTCCGCGTTGCCGTCGCCGTCGAGGTCCGGGGTGGTGGTGACCGGGGCCGTCGCGAAGGTTACGCCGGCGCTGGGCGTGATCGTCACGCCGCCGGCGCCGCCGACAAGAGTCAGCCGCCCGACTCCCGCCATGTCGAGCAGGTCGCCGATCGTGAAGGTGCGCCCCCCGGCCGGAACGTTGATCGTCAGCTGGAAGGTCGCCGTCTCGCTGATCGTCAGATCCTGGACGCCGGCGCGAACTTCCGCGGTGCCGGTGCCCGCGACGCTGGTCGCGGTGATCGCCTTGGCGATGCTGATCGTGCCGAGTGGCGCGTCGTCGCTCGCCGACTGGTTGTGGTCGCCCTGCGCGTCGGCGGTGCTGACTCCGCCGCTGTCGATCGCGTCGTAGGTCACGGTGGCGTTGCCGATGGCGGCGAGGCCGACCGTCGATCCGGCGGCGGCGCTTATCGCCGCGTTGTAGACAAGCGTATGGCCGGTCCCCGTGGCGACCTCGCCGAAGCGCACCGAGAAGCCGCTGCCGCTGGAGACGACGCTGACGCCGCCGATCGCCGCGCCGTTCACGGTGTAGTCCACGCCGTCGATTCTTACCGTCGTGCCGCTGAGGACGGCGCCGCCGCCGAGCGCATCGGTGAACACCACGTCCTCGGCGTTGGAGAAGTTGGCGCCCGCCGTCGCCGCGATGACCGCCGTATATTGCACCGTGTCGCCGCCCGGCGCGGTGGTCGGCACGTTGACGGTCTTGCTGATCGTCATGTTGGGATCGACGATGGTGACGTTCACCATGTTCGAGTTCGCGGGCGTCGTCGTCACGCCGTTGACGTCGGTCGTCTGGCTCCCGGTGTTGGCGATCACCGTGCCGCGCGCGTTCCCGCTTTCGTTGACCCGCGCCAGGATCCTGACGACGATCTGATCGGCCGCGCCCTGTGCGGCCGGATCGATCACGTCGCGAAGGTCGTTGAAGTCGAAGCGGATGAGGTGGCCGGTGGCATCGGCCGGGTCCTGAACCGCCGTGACGGTCGGAGTCGCGTTGCCCGGATTGGTCAGGACATTGGCGCCGACCGACACGAGGTTGCCGCTGACGAACGTCAGCCCCGGCGCCAGCATGTCGAGGATGTTGAAGTTGTTGCTGAGGCCTTCCGGCAGCGTCGCGGTGATGAAATATTCGACCTGCCCGCCGATCACCGCGATCGGCGCGGTGACGCTCTTCGTCAGGGTGACCGGGATGGTCACGTTGGCGCCGTCGCTCGCCATGATGTTCGTGCGCTCGCCCGCGACATCGCCGCCGCCGCCGTTGTCCGACGTGGAATAGGTGATTCCCGCCGTATTGGTGTAGGTCGCGCCCGCCTGCGCGTCCTGAGAGACCGTCGCGGTCACGGTCAAGGTGAAGAACTGGCCGCGCTGCAGGTCGAAGATGCCCTGGTTGGCGCCGTTGAAGGTCACCCGGTCGGGCAGGCCGTCGGCGTTGGTGTCGGTCGTGGTGAAGTCGGCCGTGGTCAGCGCGGTGTTGGTGCTGATGCCGGTCACCTGGATGTTGGTCAGGCCGACCGGCAGCGTGTCGCTGAACAGCAGGTCGAAGGCGTCGGTGCCCGAAGCCCCCGCGTGCCGCACGTCGATGGTGAAGGTGATCGTGTCGCTGGCGTCGATCGGCGTCGGGGTGGTCAGCACCTTGTCGACCAGCAGGACGGGAACCGCGATCGAGATCGGCGAGCTGTCGTTGATCACGGTGTCCGCCGCGCCGTAGGTGAGGCGGCCGGTGTTGAAGCCGCTGACGCCGTTCCGGTTGTCGGGAAGCACGTCGGGCGCGCTGACGACATAGGTGACGACGATCTGGTCGGCGGCGGTCGCCGGCGCGTTGTCGAAGGCGTTGACGACGCCGGTGCCGGCCGCGCCGCCGAAGGTCGCGGTGTCGTTGAAGCCGCCGCCGTTGCTGATGCTGAGCACGCCCATGTCATTGACGGCGAACGCGGTGGTGAGGTTTGCCCCGACCGCGGTGATCGTCGCGCTGTCCATCCGATAGCGGCCGTTGGCGAAGTTGCCGGGAAGGATGTCGGCCAGCCGGACGGCGGTCAGCGTGCCTTCGGGGAAGGTGTAGGTGACGGTGTAGGTCGCGCTCTCGCCGATCGCCAGCGTCGAGCCGGTGGTCAGCGGGTTGTCGGTCGAGGTCAGCACCTTCATCACGCCCGGCACGCCGAGGCCGATCGTCGCGGCGTCGGTCGGGTCGGTGAACGACTGGTCGATGCCGCCTTCGATCGCCGCGAAGTTGGTGACCGACGCATTGGAGGTCAGCGCGGTCGGCGTGATCGCGACGGTGTTGAGGAGCGCGATGTCGTAGGTGACCAGCACGATGTCGGCGGCGTTGGCGGCGCCGTCCTGGCCGATCTTGCCCTGCGCGCCATCGACGAAGGTGATGGTGAGCCCGGTGCCGTTGTCGACCGCGGTGTAGTCGACCCCGCCGCCGGTCAGCACGGTGCCGTCGCCGCGCGCCACGACGAGGTTGGCGGTGGCGAGCGAGCCGCCGAGGAAGCTGACCCCGGCCGGCAGCGCGTCGGTCACCACCACGTCGAACGCGCCGTTCGCCCCCGTGCCCTCGTTGTTGACGATCAGCGCGACGCGCGCCGTATCGCCGGCGTCGAGGTTGGCGACGTTCGAGTTGAGATTGGGCGCCGCCATCATCGGCGTCGTGCCGAGGCCGGCGTCGGTCAGGTTCGAGGTCAGCGTGAAGCTCTGCCCGCCGCCGTTGAGCACGCCCGGCGCGAGGAAGGTGATGTTGGCGACCGATTCCGGCGTCGTGATCGCCCCCGACGAGGCGGTGACGATCGCCTTCTGCACCACCAGCTTGGGCTGCGTCAGCTGCACCTGGACGATGCTGTTGCCGGCGGCCGAGTTGATCGTGCCCGACTCGCTGGAGGTCGCGAGGTTGGTCAGGAACAGCCCGTCAGCGAAATTGGTGTCCTGCACCACGAGCGTGAACAGCAGGTCGATCTTCGACACCTGGTTGGCGCCGGTTTGGTCCTGCAGCGCGTAATTGGGATAGGAGAGGGTGATCGAGTTGCCGCTCGTGTCGAACATGTCGGTCGGCGGGGGCGCGTTGAGCAGGTTGTGGAAGGTATCGGTCGGGCCATAGGCGAGCTCGCCGGCGGTGAACGCCGGGGCGTTGACCACCGCCGCGAGGTCCTGCGCCACCAGCACCGGCAGCGGCAGGAAGTCCGCGAACGACAGCGACTGGAACGCCGAGATCGGCAGGTTGAATTCCAGCCGGTAGGTGATGAGGTCGCCCGCCTTGAGCTGCACGCTCGCCGGGTTGAGAGTCGTCACGCCGCCCGATGTCACCGCGTAGACCGTCTTGATCAGGCTGCCGCGCTGGATCGGCAGCGCCTCGGTGGCGTCGTCGATCGCCGATGTCGCGTTGAGCGTCGTCCCGCCGGTCGTGTTGTCGCGGATCGAGCCGCTCAGCGTCACGTCGTTGCCGACCGCGTCGCCCTGGTCGACCGCCTGGTCGGTGGCGGCCAGCGCGTTGCTTTCGAAATTGTTCTGGACGATCGCGCGGAACCGAACCTGAATCGTCGAGCCCGTGTCGCTGCTCACGACACGCCCGCCCGAAACGACGCCCGGCGCGCCGAGGAAGCTTAGCGCGCCCGCGTCGATCAGCGCCTGGCTGATGTTGATCGTGCTCACCGTCACGCCGGTCGCGGCGTTGAAGGTCGAGACGAAATTTCCCGCGAATTCGTTGCCCGTGGTCGTGTCGCCGGGCGCCGCGGCGCCGACCGTGACGCCCGTCATGCTGCCCGTCGCGCGCACGTCGCCGCGCTCGTTGACCACCAGCACGGGGATGAAGCTGGTGTCGAGCCGCTGGCCATCGCTCAGCACGTCGTTCAGGCTGATGTCGCCGACCGTGAAATAGTCGGAGACCTGGATGTTCAGCGTGTATTCGATGACGTCGCCGGGATTGAGCCCCGCCGGGCCGTTGTCCACGGCGATGGTCGAGGTCTTCTGGATGACGATCGGCTGGTTCTGGATGGTGTTCTCCGGCCCCGCCGGGTTGAGCGTGAACATCGTCAGCGGGTCGTTGCTGTCGAACGGCTGCCAGCTCGCGGTCATCGAGACGTTGTTCTGAGTGAGCGTCGTCGCGCCGGTATTGGGGTCGATGACCGGCGTGACGCCGTCGAACTTGGTGCCGGCGACGTAGAATTGCACCGTGATCTGCGCGTCCGGGCCGGCGCCGCCGGTGATCGAGTTGAAGTGCGCGGTCAGCATGTTGGCGGCGGGGTTGACCGCCAGCTCGCCCGCGCCGTTGGTCGGCGTCGCGGTGATCGTGCCAGCGCCGATCGTGATGCTGGAGCTCGTATAGTGGATGGTGTCGGGCAGCAGGTCGGTGATGTCGATGTTGGTCAGCGTCTGCCCGTCGGCGACGTCGACGTTGATCGTGTAGGTCAGCGGCTGGTTGGGGCCGGTGCCGACCTCTTCCTCGCGGTCGCTGGGCGCGTTCGACACCTTGGTCAACGTCGCCAGAACCGGCGTGAACGTGTCCATCGCCGTCGGCCCGACGATCCGGGGATCGTTCATCGGCGGACCCATCGGATTGTCGAGCGCGTCGAGACCGTACTGGAACCCGGCGCGCGCCGAGATCGGCAGCGCCACGCCAAGGTCGGCTTTCCCCGAGAGCGAGAAATTGGCGATGATCTCGGCCGGCGTCTGCGCGCCGGTATAGGAACCGAAGGGCAGCTGCAGCACGACGAACTGGTCGCCGGGGTTGCCCATGACCGTGTCGCCGGTCAGCGTGTTGACCGCGGTGCCGGCGGCGTTGAACGTCGTGTTGACGATCACGTTGACCGGCTGGCCGAGGTAGGTCGCGCCGATGAACGTCGCGCCGTCGTCGTTGGTCGTCGTCGCGCTGAACGCCGGATCGGCGGCGTTATAGCCGTCGACGCCGTTCTTCGGCGCGATCAGCTCGATATAGGGGCCGAAGCCCGCGTCGGTCCCGGTGTTGTCGAAGATCAGCGAGACGTTGAGGCCGTCGTTGGTCGGCGCTTTCAGCAGGATGTTGGTCGGTGCGTCGACGCTCACCGTCGGCACCGCGTCGAGCATCACCCGCTCTTCCAGCATCACCACCGCGTCGTCGAACAGCGTCCCCGCCATTCTCGGCCGGCCATCCTTCTTGCGGAACCAGTGACGCGTCATCGCGGTCTATCCTGCTGAAAGCCTGCTTACTTCGTCGTCGCGAGCCGGTAGCGCGGCAGCCCGTCGGCCCCGCGTTCGGAAACGACCTGGAAGCCCAGGTCGGAGAGCAGCGTGCCCTTGGCGCGCGACATCGCCGCCGCCGCGACCTGGAAGGTCGCCTGCGCCTCGGCGAGCTCGCGCTCCGCGCCGACGACGCGCATCTGCGAGTCGAGCAGCCGGTCGAGGTAGAGCGCGCCGACATTGGCGTCGGCGCCGCTGCCGTTGAGGCCGGCGCCGTTGACGTAGCGCTCGCCGAGCACCCTCTGGTCCTCGCCCGACAGTTGCACCGCCTCGGCGCGGCGCATCATCTCGGCGTAGGCGACATCATATTCGTTGGCCGCCACCTGCGTCTCGAGCAGCGCGCTCTCGACGGTGGCGCGCAGCTGCAGCGCCTGCTGGTTGCTCTCGATCCGGCGGCGGTCGCGCCGCGCCTTGCGCTCGTCGTGGCCGAGCGGCACGCCGAAGCGCAGGCCGGCGACATAGGACGGGTCGTTGTCGCGCGCGTCGTGGAAGGCGTCGCCCCAGGCGAAATTTCCGTCGCGCCCGTTGACCGAGGCTTCGAGCACGAGATCGAGCTGCGGAAGCGCCTCGTTCACCGCCATGCCCTCGCGCAGCAGCGCCGCGCGATAGGACAGCAGCCCCTGCCGCACCTCGGGCCGCGCCTCGAGCGCCTGAGTCGCCAGCGTCTTGAAGCCGACGGGCTTGTAGTCGACCGCCGGCAGCTCCGCCGCGCCGAGGTCGACGCCAAGGCCCGGCACGTTGATCAGCGCCCGCAGCCGCGTCTGCGCGTTCCTGACCGCGCTCTCGGCGCGCACCAGCGCGGCCCGGCGCTCCGCCTGAACCGACCGCGCGCGGTTGAGCTGCAGGGTCAGCTGGTCGAGCCCCGATCGCTTCTGGATCCGCCCGACGATCGCATCGACCGCCTGCGCCGCGCGCTGCTGCTGCGCCAGCGAGGCGCGCGCGAGATAGAGCGTCCAATAGGTCCGGACGACTTCGAGCAGGTGGCTCTCGGCCTGCCGCGCGAACTCGCTCTCGGCGACCTCGGTCTCGATCTTCGCGATCTTGATGATCGCGTCGTTGTAGCGTGTGCCGCCCTCGCGCAGCAGCGGCTGGACGACGCCGAGGACCGTGCGGCTGCGCGACTGCTCGGGCGGGATATAGTCGATCAGGTTGGTGTCGAGGTTCGACAGCCGCTCGGACAGCGTCACTTCGGCGCCCGTGCGGGTGCGGGCGCGCACGCCGAACTCGAACGCGGTGTCCTTCTCCTGCAGCCGGTCGCTGCCGCGCGTCTGCGCGAGCGAGGTCGTCGGCTCGTCGCGGCGGTTGTAGCGGCCCTCGCCGAACAGCTCCGGCACATACCGCCCCTTGGCCTCCGCGATCGAGGTCGCGCGGATCGCCGGCAGTTCGGAGAACACGCCGATCTGGATGGAGTTGGCGGCTGCCTGGCTCAGCAGCTCGGAAAGCTTGAGCGGAGTCGCCACCGTCGGCGCGCCCCACCAGGCGATGCCGCGCATGCGGCTGGAGTCGAAGCGCGGCGCGTCGATCTTGGCGAGGTCGTCGGTCAGCCCGCGCGCCTGCACCTCCTGCGCGACGAGCGCCGAAAGATCGCGGGTCAGCGTGTCGTTGGTGGAGTCGCGGAGCAGCGCGTCGGTCGCCGCGCCGCGCGGCCGGGCCTGCGCCCGGTCGATCAGCGCCTGCGCGGCGGCGGCCGACGGCAGCCACGCGCCCGCGATCGCCAGAGCCGAGGCCAGCGCCATCGCTTTCGAAATCTTCGCCATATGCCCCCCTTCGTGCCCGCCGAACGCGGCACGCTGCGCTTCATCGACCCGGCGCGCTTGCCCAAACGCGAAGAGCCGTCCGGCAAAGCCCCTGCCGAACCGGGGGAGAGTAGCTTGTATGGCCGGTCGCGCAAAGAACTTACGGCGATCGGCAGCTCCGGATGCCGCGCGCTGTGCTCTTTTGGTCGATTCTGGATGTTTCTAGCGGAGAGCGGTAAAGACCAGCTTCGCGCCCAGCCCGATCATCAGCAGGTAGACGACGGTGTAGAATCGCTTCGCCGAGACCCTGCGAACCAGCCACACGCCCGCGAAGGTCGAAACGATCGCCACCGGCATCAGCGCCGCGGCCGCGGTGAGGTTGGCGCGATCGAACTGGCCGAGCGCCAGATAGGCCGGAACCTTCATCCAGTTCGTCACCGCGAAGAAGATCGCGGTCGTTCCGGCGAACACCAGCGGCGGCAGCCGGCGCGGCATCACCCACATCTGGAACGGCGGCCCGCCGGCATGCGCGATCTGGCTGGCGAATCCCGCTCCGGCGCCGAACAAGGAGCCGACCCACGCCGGCGAATTGGCGGCCGCCGCGGGCGGCGCCCCGGACCGCTCGGCCCACAGGCGGTACAGGCCGAAAAGGATCGACAGGCCGCCGAGCACACCCATCACCGCGTCCACCGAAACCGCCGCCGCAAACCAGTAGCCGAGCGCGATCCCGGCCGCCGATCCCGGCAGCGTCGCCGCCAGCACCGCGCCGTCCCACGTCTTGCGGAACGCCCACACGCCGACGAAGTCCTGGACGATCAGGATCGGCAGCAGGATCGCCGCCGCGCGGATCGGCGACATCGCCAGCGCCATCAGCGGCAGCGACAGCGCGCCCAGGCCGGCGAAGCCGCCCTTGGACAGGCCGAGGAGCACGACGGCGGGGACGGCGAGCGCGTAGAAACCGAGGTCGGGCATCTTATCCCATCGTTGGGATGACGAACGCGCTGTCCCCGGTGCCGCCGCCGTCCGGCCAGCGCTGGGTCACCGTCTTGACCTTGGTGTAGAAGCGCACGCCCTCCATGCCGTGCTGGTTGGTGTCGCCGAACGCGCTGCGCTTCCAGCCGCCGAAGCTGTGGTAGGCGACCGGCACCGGGATCGGCACGTTGATGCCGACCATGCCGACGTTGACGCGGGCGGCGAACTCGCGCGCCGCGTGGCCGTTCCGCGTGAAGATCGCCACTCCGTTGCCGTAGGCGTGCTCGGAGGGCAGCCGCAGCGCCTCCTCGAAGCTCTCCGCCCGCACCATCTGGAGCACCGGCCCGAAGATCTCCTCGCGGTAGGTTCGCATCTCCGTGGTCACCCGGTCGAACAGCGTCGGCCCGACGAAGAATCCTTCCTCATGGCCCTGGAGCGTGAACCCGCGCCCGTCGACCACCAGCTCGGCGCCCTCGTCGACCCCCATCTGGATATAGGCCTCGACCTTCGCCTTGTGCGCGGCGGTCACCACCGGGCCGTAATGCGCGTCATTGTCGGTCGACACCCCGACCCGCAGCGCGTCGATCGCCGGGATCAGCTTCTCGCGCAAGCGGTCGGCTGTCTTGTCGCCGACCGGCACCACCACCGGCAGCGCCATGCAGCGCTCGCCGGCCGAGCCGAACGCTGCGCCCGCGAGGTCGTTGACCACCTGGTCCAGGTCCGCGTCGGGCATGACGATGCCGTGGTTCTTGGCGCCGCCCATCGCCTGCACGCGCTTGCCCGCCGCGACGCCGCGCTGGTAGACGTAATGCGCGATGTCGGACGATCCGACGAAGCTCACCGCGCGGATCTCCGGGTGATCAAGGATCGCGTCGACCATCTCCTTGTCGCCGTGCACCACCTGGAGCACGCCCTCGGGCGCTCCGGCCTCGAGCATCAGCTCGGCGAGCCTGACCGGCACCGACGGGTCGCGCTCGGACGGCTTCAGGATGAAGGCGTTCCCCACCGCGATCGCCACCCCGAACATCCACATCGGGATCATCGCCGGGAAGTTGAACGGCGTGATCCCCGCCACCACCCCCAGCGGCTGCCGCATCGAATAGACGTCGATGCCCGGCCCCGCGCCTTGCGTGTACTCGCCCTTCAGGACGTGCGGGATGCCGCAGGCGAATTCGATCACCTCCAGGCCGCGCTGGATGTCGCCCTTGCTGTCCGCGATCACCTTGCCGTGCTCGCTCGACAGCATATGGGCCAGATCGTTCATATTGGCTTCGATCAGCCGCTTGTACTCGAACATCACCCGCGCCCGCCGCTGCGGGTTGGTCGCCGCCCAGCCGACCTGCGCCCGAACCGCCGCCGCCATCGCGACATCGAGCTCCGCCGCCCCGCCGAGGCCGACCCTCGCCTGCACCCGCCCGGTGTTGGGATCGAACACGTCGGAAAAACGCGAAGAGCCGGACGGCGCTCCGCCAACTATGAGATGGGATATGTCGCGCATGGCTCTGGCCCCTCGTTCGGTTCCGCCGCGCTCTAGCACCCCCGCCGGTGGCGCAACAGGGTCGCTCAATGCGCCTCGACGCGCCTCGCCAGCCGGTCGTAGTTCTCCGCCGCCGCCCGCTCGCGCGGCGTCTTGAACGCCGTCGCCGGATCGGGCGCGATGCCCAGGCCGTGCATCAGCGCCCACAGGGCGAAGCGCCGCGCCGGATCGCGCTCTATCCCGAAGTCGATGCCCAGCCGCTCGCGCGCCGACGCCAGCGCCGCCTCATCGGTGGCGTCGCCGAGATAATGGTGGAGCAGGCTGTCGAGATCCACGTGGACTACTCCACCACATCCGCATCCGGCCGGTCATTCCCGCTCGCGCTCTCGACCTTCCACTCGCCGTCGGCGTCCTGATACTCGATGACCTCGTCGGTCCCGGGCATCTGCTGCTCCTGCGCCACCTCGTGCGCCGCAGCGACCGCCTCCTCGCGCGTCGCATAGGTCTCGGCGAACACGTCGCCCAGCTTGTAGGTCCAGCCGCCGTCATGTTCGACGACTTCGTAATGCACCGCGCTCATGGCTCGCTCCTTCGCTCGTTGGTCGAAAACCCGAACGGCGGCGGACCGTGCGCGGTTCCTTTATTCGGCGCCGCTCGCCGTCACGTCGGCCTCGCCGTCCGCCGCATCCGCGGGCAAGTCCTTGAAATAGGGCTCAACCGGCCCCTTGAGCTTGATCGTCATCGGGTTGCCGAAGCGGTCGCGCGATCCCGCGACCGCCAGCTTCACCCACCCCTCGCTGACGCAATATTCGTCGACGTTGGTCTTCTCGACGCCCTTGAACCGGATGCCGACCCCGCGCTGCAGCGTCTCGCCGTCGAAATGCGGGCTCTGCGGGTTGATCGACAGGCGATCGGGCGGGGAGTCGGTGGTCATGCGGTCTCCATTGGCTTCCATCCCCGCCGCAATACTCCGAGCCCGGCCCGCCGCCAACCGCGCCGCGTGCCAGCGCGTTCTCGTCGCCGGCCGCCTCGCCGCGCGCTTGGGGCGCTCAGCCGGCCGTGAAAATAAGCTCTTTCACCTTGTTGCGAACCGGTTGCTGGGCGCTGCCTTGATTGGCGAAGCTGTAGCGATGGTCGACCTCGATCACCTTGGGCTTTCGACCGTGCCGTTTCAGCAAGTTCAGGATGGTTGCGGCGTCGGGAAGCGAGTTCGTGCTGTAGGAAATCACGACCGCGCTTTTTGCGTAGCGATCGACGATCTCGCCGATGGCCTTGACGCACCCGATTTCCGACCGGAACGGGCTGGGATAGTTCCGGATCTTCTTGGTCTTGGTATTTTCCTGAATCTCCACGCCTTGCCAGTCCCGAGCCAGCGCTTCGGTGAAATGATAGCGCCTCACATATTCGTTATCGGAGAGGGGGCTGAAATAGGGCGGGTCGAGATAGACGAGGTCGGGTTCGCCGCCGGGAAGGTCGTGCGAAAGATCGACGTTCGAAACCTCGTTGTTCCGGCCATTGTCGAAGACGGCGTCGTTCAGCTGCCCGACGGCCGTCCGGAAATGTTCGGCGAGCGAGAGGCGAAGATCCTTCCGGCCGTCGTCATAACGGCGGCCGGTGTAGGTGAAAATACCGCGCGGGCGGCGCTTGATGCAGGCACGGATAAGCGCCGCCGTGGCGATGGCCTTCGTCGGCGGAGGCAAATCTTGAATTGCGAGGCGAGCGCCATCGAGGAACTCGATATCGGGCCTGTCGAAGTAAAGTTCGCCGTAAGTCTTCCATATAAACCCGTCGCCAAGCGAGGACGCGGCGATCCGCTCGGCATCCTCGATGGAAAGCGTGTCGTGGGAATTGGCGACGACCGCCTCGGCGATCGTGGTCGCCATCCGCATATAGTCGTTCGAGACAATCCGGCAGCCCTGGGCCTTGAGCATGTAGCTGACCACGCCCGACCCCGAACAAAGGTCGAGCACCGATATCGGCGCGAAGCGGCCGATCGCTTTCAGAAGCGGCAGGAGAAGCTGCTCCTTGGAGCCCATGAACCGCGTCGACGGGAAAAGCGCCGCCCGCGGTGAAAGCTGATGCCAGCCATGTTCTGGACGCGGCGGCTCAACACCGCCTTGGACGCTACCGAGCGCGAGGGACATGGATGATAACGTCCTCACCAGTGCGGCCATTTCCGCGAGAGTTGACGTTCCGCTTCGTCGGAATGACCTCGATCTGATAACCCTGATACAAATCACGAACAAGTGAGTGATTTGAATTCGTGATCACCACATCGCAGCCGCGCTCGCTGAGGCGACGGACCAGCTGCGCCATCGCCGCGTGGTCGGCGTCGTGAAATTGCGCGCGCGTATAGCGCTTGAAATCGGAATAGGGCGAGATCGGCACGTACGGCGGATCGAGGAAAATGAAGTCGCCGCTTCGCGCCTCGCATTCAAGCAATTCCCGAAAGTCGCCCAATTCGATGCGGGCGCGGCGGAGTGCGGCGCGCGCGGCTTCGAACCGCTCGTTCTCCACGATATAGGGCCGTTTGTAGTGACCCCAAGGCACGTTGAAATGTCCCAGGCGATTGACGCGATAAAGACCGTTGAAGCAGGCGCGGTTGAGATAAAGCAGCCGCGCGGCGGCTGTCACGGAATCAAGATCGTCGAAGCGCGCGGCGCGTAATTCATAGAAGGTTGTCTCGTCGAAAGGCCATGCCCGATATGTCGAAATCACCTTTTCCATCGCGGTGACGATGGCTCGGTAGAAGTTCACCAGTTCCGGATTGACGTCGGCGATTATCGCCTGTTCCGGCGCCAGGGCGAAAAACAGGGCTCCGCCGCCCAGCATCGGTTCGATGTACCGGCCGGATCGGTCGCGAACATAGGGCGCGATATCTCCGAGCATCTGCGCTTTTCCGCCGGCCCATTTCAGAAGCGGACGGGCAGCGGGAATCATGGCGCGTGGCGCCACGCTTCGACGGCCAGGCGCCGGTCGGCCACGCGCCAGCCGCGGCGGCCCTTGTTTTCCAGATAGTCACGGACGGCTTCCGCCGCCTCGGGCCGCAGGGCGGAGCGGTTATCAAGAACCGCCGCCAATGTTTCGATATCGGCGAGCGACAGCTGCGACAGGTCGCGGCCAGTATTGGCGAGCAATTCTATCGTCTGCATGACGCGCTTTATGCGCTCGGGCGGATTGTGGGCGTTGGCGATAAAGAAGCCGGTGACTTCGGCCGGGAACGACCAGAACGCCCGAAAGGCCTGACGGGCGCGCAGCAGGTGCCCCGACGGGCTTGCGGAAAGCAGGTCGCTTTCCGGCGCCGCCTTCAGCCAGCCCGCCCATGCGGCGGCTATGCCCGCATCGGTGCCAATCCGAGCCGCTCGCCGGCCGAGCGCGTTAAGCTGGCCGTTTTCGACAAAGCCCATCAGCTTCATCTCGCTTCGTGCCTTGCCTTCCAGTCGCCGTCTGCCCGCGAGGAGGTCGCTGATCATGCCCATTTGGCGAACGTTGTTTCCCGCCTTGTCGAAATTCAGCGGCGTAACGCCTGGTGAAAGGTCGGCGAACGCCGTTTCGACGGCGCTTGCCGCGCCGAGATCGGAGGCCGCCGGCCGGCGCGCGACGCTCACCGCGCGTTGGTAGACGAGGCGGCTTTTAAGTCGCGCTTCCCAAGCCTTGTCGAGAGCGGCCAGCCGCGCGGCATCGAATGGCGCGCAGCGGGAGGCGTCGGCAAAGATCGCATCGAACCAGTTCGCGAGGGTGTCGCCCGCGTCCTCTCCGGAGACGTCGATCTCGACTCCGCTTTCCAGCGCGGATTTGGACAGGTTGGCGCTGCCGAGCAGAAAGCGCGCGGACCCACGTACTTGATGAGCCAGGTAGAGTTTTGGATGGTATACGATTCCGGTGGGCACGAAGGCGCGAACATCGACGCCCGAATGCATGATCGCCCGAATTGCGGCCGGGTCGGTGATGCCAAGCTGGTCAGTGCATAATATTCTGAGACCGGTCAGTTGGCCCGGCCGGAGAAGCGCCCGCAACAGCTCCCATCCGGCCCGCTGGATATAGCTGACGGCGATCGATACCCGCTCGGCGCCGAGAAGGATGTCCTTCAGGGCATCATGAACGGCTCGCCCACGACCGCCGCCAATCGCAAAACTCATTATTCCTCCCCCATCCGCAGGGCCGCGATGAACGCCTCCTGCGGGATATCGACGCTGCCGTAGCGGCGCATGCGCTTCTTACCCTCCTTCTGCTTGTCGAGCAGCTTTTTCTTGCGGCTGATGTCGCCGCCGTAGCATTTGGTGGTGACGTCCTTGCGCATCGCGGCGATCGTCTCGCGCGCCACCACCTTGCCGCCGCGCGAGATGCTCTTCAGCCGGTCGTAGAAGTCGAACACCACCTCATTGAGCGGCAGCGCATAGGTGAGCTGCGCGCGACCCGCGACATAGGTCAGGTTCTTTTGGATGCCGCGCCGGTCCTGGCAGAGCTTGAGGATCGAGCCGAGGTACTCGTCGGGCGTGTAGATCGTCGCCTCGATCCACGGCTCCTACGCTGCGAGCAGCAGCTCAAGTCTTTCGATTTCCTGGCGAAAGGCGAAACAAAACTGCTCCGCTTCCTCTTCGGGAAGCCATTTCGCCATTTGCGGGAACACGATGCGATTGTAGCGAAGGGTGCGCTCGTCCCAAGGAGACTGGACGGTCGCGTTCCGCGCATCGGTCAGCATCGCCGTAAGGTCGGCGCGAACGTCGGCCGGGTCGAAATAGACCGGTCCGCTCGCGGTCTGCCGACCCAGATCGAACCCGAGCTGCTCCTCAGCCATCTATCTACTCCGCCGCACGCCATCGATCCCTATATATCCGCCCGATTCTCACGCCAGACAAGCCGCAAGCGCCTCAAAGCTGTGGACAAGTCGGCCGCCCCGGGGGTGGCGTTTTTGCGCGGGGCAGGGCACGAAGCTGCCATGACGCCCGATCGCTTCAAGCCGCTTCTCGATCGCGACTTTTTGAAGGGCGAGCTGGCCTACGAATTCATCGACTACCAAGCCGAAGGGCACGACGAGCCGCTCCGCACCCGCCTTGCAAACTGGGCGACGCGCGAGGTCAAGCGGGAGACCCAGGCCGAAGGCTCCTTCATCCAGCGTTTCTTCGTTGAGACGTGGGACTACCGGGACGACGGCACTGGCGCGGAGACGTTCCACCTCCACCCAAAATTTCCGATCAAGGGCGCCGGCCAGACCGGCTTTCGCGGCGAAGCCGACCTCGCGATCGGCAATTTCGGCGGCGGCAACCCGCTGATCCCGCAAGTCGTCTGCGAGTTCAAGGACATCAAGTCGGGACTCGACGCGCCGCAGAACCGCAAGGGCAACAACCGCTCGCCGGTCTATCAGGCGCGCGATTATCTGTGGAATGCGCGGCGTGGCCTGTTCGGCAACGAGCCCGTGCAGCCGCGCTTCGCCATCGTCACCGATATGGACGAATTCCGCCTCTATTGGTGGGACCATTTCCCTGACCGCTACATGCGCTTCAAGATCAGCCGGGGAGACCTGTTCAATCCCGTCACCTTGTTGGGGGATGACGAGGAGGCACTGTTCGATCGCTTCCTGTTCTGGCGCCTGTTCCGGCCCGACATGCTGCTCAGCGATGCCGGCCGAACGCGCTTCGAGCGGTTGATCCAGAAGCAGGGTCGCGCGGAGGACAAGCTCGAAGGAAAATTCTATGAGGAATATCGCGACTACCGCCGTGTCCTGATCAACACGATCCTGCTCCAGCGCCCGGAGGGAATGACCAAGGGCGGCGCCGTCCGGCTCGCGCAGAAGCTGCTCGACCGGCTGATCTTCGTGATGTTCGCGGAGGACATGGGCGGCCGCGTCGGCTTCCCGGCCAATGCCTTGCAGGAAGAGCTGATCCGCCAGAGCCAGGACCAGTTCCTCGAGCCCGAAGGCGAGGAGGTCTGGCGGCGGCTGAAGCGCATCTTCCAGATCATGAATGTCGGCGGGCGGCTTGGCGAAGCGTCGATCCATCGCTTCAACGGCGGCCTGTTCGCGGACGATCCTGCGATCGATGGGCTTGTCCTGCCGAACCGCATCTTCGTCCGCTTCGGCCAGTCACGAAACGAAGCCACCTTGGCCGAGCATCCGGAGACGCTCCTCTATCTCGCGTCCAAGTACAATTTCGCCAAGGAAGGCGACGCGAAGAACAGCATCGGCCTCTATACGCTCGGTCACATCTTCGAGCAGTCGATCGTCGAACTCGAAAAGCTGGAGGCCGACGCCGAGGACCGCCCCTCGCTCGCCGACGTCACCAAGCGCAAGCGGGACGGCGTCTATTACACGCCGGAATGGGTGGTCGAGCGCGTGATCGAGGAGACGATCCAGCCGCTGTTCGCGCGCTGGAAGGCGGCGGCCGGCTGGCCCGAGGTCGGCGAGCCATCGAAGGCAGCGGCGGAGGCCTATTGGCAGCGGCTGACCCGCATCAAGGTCATCGACCCCGCCTGCGGCTCGGGCGCATTCCTGATTGTCGCCCTGCGGCACCTGGAGCGCGAATTCACCGCGACGGTCGCGGCAGCCAGGGCAGCCGGCGCGATCCCGGCGGCGCCCGACGAAGCCGCGATTACCGAAATGATCCTCAGCCACAACCTGTTCGGCGTCGATATCAATCCCGCCTCGGTCGAGATCACCAAATTGTCGCTGTGGCTGCACACCGCCATGCCCAACAAGCCGCTGTCGAGCCTGGACAGGTCGATAGCCTGCGGCAACAGTCTCATCGACAGCCGCTTCTACAACAAACGCAATATCCTGGATGCCGAGGAGCGCGACCGGATCAACACCTTCGACTGGGAGGGCGATTTCGCTCTCGGCAGCTTCGATGCGGTGATCGGCAATCCGCCCTATGTGAAGCTGCAGAACTTCGTTCAGGTCCACGCCGACATGGCAAACTGGCTGCTGCACGGATCGAGCGGGAAGGCGCCCTATGCCTCGACGCGAACGGGCAATTTCGATCTGTATCTTCCCTTTATCGAAAAGGGTCTGTCGCTGCTCAATGACGATGGGCGGATGGGCTATATCGCGCCTAATCTCTGGCCGACGCTCGAATATGGCGAAGGCTTGCGCGGCCTCGTCCATGCTGGCCGCCATCTGGAAAAGTGGCTCGACTTCCGCTCGTTCCAGGTGTTCGAGGACGTTACGATCTACACGGCCATCCAGATCTTCTCGAAAGCGCCGGCCGATGTAATCCGCCTCGCTTTTATTGGTGATGGCGATCTCAGCAAGGTCGATTGGACCGATCGCGATCTGGAGCTGCGGTACGAGGATATCGCCTCGCCGCTGCTGCCGTGGCTGGTCGCGCCGGTCCCTGTGCGGACGATGATCGAGCGTCTGGGACGCGAGGCGCTACGGCTCGACCAGCCGGAGAATAGTCGATCAATCATTGTCGGCGTGCAGGCAACGGTGAACGATATCTATCACCTGCGTAGACTCGGAAAAGATCGGTATGTCCGGAGTCCACGAAAGGAAAAGGGACGCCCCAAGCCCGCGGAGGAGTTGGTCGAAATCGAAGATGGAATAATGAGACCGCTGATCTCTGGCGCGGAAGCAAAGCGCTTTATTTCCCCTAAAACAGACACATATTTGATCTTTCCGTACGAGGTGGAGGGGCAAAGCGCAATTGCGCTAACTGCGGATCAGATCCGCTATAAGTATCCAAAAGCCTTTTCATATCTAACACGCTTTGAAGAAAAGCTCCGCAAGGCCAACGGATGTTCTGATCCAAAGGACGGACGATGGGTTCGTTACACCTATCCCAAAAATCTGGCGGTGCAGAACTCGCCTAAGATCATCGTAGCCCAGCTTGTTCCGGAGCTTCGGCTCTCCTTTGACGAGCATGGAAAATACTGGCTCGACAACGTCCGAGTGAACGGCATCCTGCCGCGCGGTGACAATGGCTGGTTTTTGACTGGGGTGCTGAATGCCCCTGTATCGAACTATATCTTCAAGTGGCTCGGGAAGCCGAAGGACAACGGCTACTTCGAAGCGAACAAGCAGTTTATCGCGCCGCTTCCAATCCCCGCAGCCAATCGCGCCGATCGCGCCGGCCTGTCCGCGCTCGCCATGGGTATGCAGCAACGGAGCACCGAGCGTGTGGGACTTCGCGCCGCGCTTGAAGAGCGGCTGTCATCCACCGCCCGTGCGACCTTGCCTCTCGAACGCATTCTTCCTTCAATCCGCGCGATCTCTGCGATCGAGGAGGAGCGGCCCAAGAGCGTCCTGCCTTCCGACCGCAAGACTTGGGCTGACGATCAGCGCAGCGCGGACGAAGAGGCCGCTCTGGCGCGGATCGACGGCGTGATCCGTCTCGACTCCGTCTGCACGGTTGCGCTCGCAGGAGGGAAGCTCTCCTTCCTGATCGACGATCAGGAAGTCGCGCGCGTTTTCGTCTCGCCCGAGGAAGAAGCGTTGGTGGAGGCGCAATGGCGCTCGGTCGCGATCGACGTCCAGCCGACCGGCAAGGGCGACGCCAAACGCCTGGTCGAACGCCTTCGTCGCGTGGCCGTTACGGCCGAGCCCGCCGTCGCCGCTCAGATCATCGCTATCGGTCAGCGTCTCGCCAAGCTCAGCGCGGTGATCGGCGACGACGAGGCGCAGTTGCACGAGATGACTTGCCACCTGTTCAATCTGAGCGATGACGAGCGGCGATTGGTCGAGGGCCGGCGCTAGTTTGGTGGGAAAATAGATCGTCGTCCCGGCGAAAGCCGGGATCCAGCTAGGCGCGTCCGCGCCGGAAGGTAAGGGCGCGGGCAAAGCCCGCGCTTCACGTCGGACGGGTTCGCTCGGCTTGCGCCCTCGCGCCCCGCCGGCCGGCGTTCGGCGAGTCCGTTCGCAGCGGGCGATCGCGTGCCGCGCTCGCCTCGCTGCTCACGGCCGCCTCACTCTTCCCCCATCCTCAATGCCGCGATGAATGCCTCCTGCGGGATGTCCACGCTGCCGTACTGGCGCATGCGCTTCTTGCCCTCCTTCTGCTTGTCGAGCAGCTTCTTCTTCCTACTGATGTCGCCGCCGTAGCATTTGGCGGTCACGTCCTTGCGCATCGCGGCGATCGTCTCGCGCGCCACCACCTTGCCGCCGATCGCCGCCTGCACCGGGATCTTGAACAGGTGGCGGGGGATGAGGTCCTTCATCCGCTCCACCAGGTGCCGCCCGCGCGCCTCGGCCTGGCTCCGGTGCACCACCATCGACAGCGCATCGACCAGCTCGCCGTTCACCAGGATCGTCATCCGCACCAGATCGCCCTCGACATAGCCCGTCTGGTGATAGTCGAAGCTCGCATAGCCTCTGGAGATGCTCTTCAGCCGGTCGTAGAAGTCGAACACCACCTCATTGAGCGGCAGCGCATAGGTCAGCTGCGCGCGGCCCGCCACGTAAGTCAGGTTCTTCTGGATGCCCCGCCGGTCCTGGCAGAGCTTGAGGATCGAGCCCAGATATTCATCCGGCGTGTAGATCGTCGCCTCGATCCACGGCTCCTCCATATGCGCGATGTAGACCGGATCGGGCATGTCCGCCGGGTTGTGCAGCTCCTTCAGCGTCCCGTCGTTCATGGTGAGCTTGTAGATCACGCTCGGCGCGGTGGTGATCAGGTCCAGGTCGTACTCGCGCGTCAGCCGCTCCTGGATGATCTCCAGATGCAGCAGCCCCAGGAACCCGCAGCGGAAGCCGAAGCCCAGCGCCGCGCTCGTCTCCATCTCGAATGAGAACGACGCATCATTGAGGCGCAGCTTGCCAAGGCTCTCGCGCAGCTTCTCGAACTCCGCCGCGTCGGTCGGGAACAGGCCGCAGAAGACGACAGGCTGGACCTCCTTGAAGCCGGGCAGGGGGGTGGCGGTCGGCCGCCGCGTCTCGGTGATCGTGTCGCCGACGTTGGTCTGCGCCACTTCCTTGATCTGCGCGGTGATGAAGCCGATCTCGCCCGGGCCGAGCGCGTCCACCGTTTCAATTTTGGGGCGGAACACGCCGACGCGATCGACGAGGTGCTGCGTGCCCTCCGCCATCATCGTGATCTGCATGCCCTTCTTCAGCACGCCGTCGATGACGCGGACGAGGATGACGACGCCGAGATAGGGGTCGTACCAGCTGTCGACCAGCATGACCTTGAGCGGGGCGCTCGCGTCACCCTTGGGCGGCGGGATGAACTTGACGATCGCCTCGAGCACCTCGGGGATGCCGAGGCCGGACTTGGCGCTGGCGAGCACGGCGTTGGCGGTGTCGAGGCCGATCACCTCCTCGATCTCCAGCCGCACCTTCTCCGGCTCGGCGGCGGGCAGATCGACCTTGTTGATCACCGGCACGATCTCATGGTCGTGCTCGATCGACTGGTAGACGTTGGCCAGCGTCTGAGCCTCGACGCCCTGGGAGGCGTCCACCACCAGCAGCGCGCCCTCGCAGGCGGCCAGGCTGCGCGAAACTTCATACGCGAAGTCGACATGCCCCGGCGTGTCCATCAGGTTCAGGATGTAATCTTTCCCGTCCCCCGCGCGGTAGTTCAGCCGCACCGTCTGCGACTTGATCGTGATCCCGCGCTCCTTCTCGATGTCCATGTTATCAAGGACTTGCTCGCTCATCTCGCGCGCCGTCAGGCCCCCGGTCGTCTGGATCAGCCGGTCGGCCAAGGTCGACTTGCCATGGTCGATGTGCGCGATAATGGAGAAATTGCGGATACGGTCGAGTTCTGCGGTCATCGGGGCGCTTTACAAGGCTCGCCCCCCAGCGCCAAGCGCACCGCCCCGGGGAGTCGGGAAATCTTACAATCGCGTTGCTGCGTCGCGGCGGGCGGTGTGATAAAAGCCCGTAAATCCTCGAAAAAGTGCAATTGGCCCGCTGCTTGCTTATATAGGCTCGATACATGTTTCTTGATGGAAGTCACACCATGAACCGCCTGCTTCTCACCGCCGCGACCGCTCTCGGGATGGCTGTTTCGAGCCATGCGATGGCCGTGACTTACACGCTGGACAGCTTCGAGGGCGGCAACTCGCTTTATGGCGGCGCGGACCCGTTCAGCAACTTGCTCATTCTCAATCCGACGGACCCCGATGCGCCGACGGCCGCCAGCACGACGGACGGCTCGCTCGCCAGCTACACTAGCGACGGTTTCACGTTCAGCCGGTCGATCTTGCTTGACCAGACGGTAAGCACGGCCTCGACGAGCCAGACGATTTTTGCGATCTCGGGCGTCGACCAGGAAGAGGCGCCGACGCATTACGCGAGCCTCTATTTGGAAAATGCCCCGGAAGTGAATTCCGTTGTTCGCCTGACCTACGACATCAGCGATATCGATGCGACGGTCGGCGCCAACCAGGCGAGCTTCAATTTCAAGGTCGTCTCGACAGAGGCGGGCACGAACCAGGAGGTGTATATCGACGCCTTCCTGAACGGCAGCGCGACGGCCTTCGACACGTGGACGCTGAGCTCGCCTGTCGATTTCTACGCGCAGCAGCAGGCAAATCACAGCTTCAACGTTCTGGGCTCGAGCCTGACTGGCTCCTCCGACCAACTGACGTTCGTCATTCGGGGTGCTGCCGGATACAACCTTCAGCTCGCTCCGGTGACCTTCGACGTCCTTCCGGTCCCTGAGGTTGGCTTGCTGCCTATGTTCGGTTCGGGCCTGCTCGTGGTCGGCTTCGCCGCCCGCCGCAAGCGCCGCGCCGTGCAATCGGCTTAATTGCGTCGGATCGTAGAAAAGATCGCTTAATATCATGATCAAGACACTCCGCCTTGCAGCCGCCACCAGCGTTATGGCGCTCGGGCTTGCGTCATCGGCCTCGGCCGATGTCTTCTACGTCATCGACGACTTCCTGTCGGCGCCGCCGAACCCGTTTTCGGCCACGCTGAACACGCAAGGGCAGTCGGCGCAGGATGGGCCGGAGAACTACACGATCGGCGGCCTGACCTATAACCGTAAGGTGCTGTTCCAGAACATCGCCGACAACAACGCCTTCGCCGGCGCCCAGCTCGCGATCGGCAACGGCGAGCTGAAGATTCTCAACGGCGGCGGCGTTCGCTCGCGCCTGACGCTCAGCTATAATATCGCTTCTCTCGATGCGCTGATCCCGAACACCTCGCTCGTCGAGCTCGGCATCACGTTCTCGAACGGCATCAACACCGCTAACGGGCCGACGACGATCGACGCCTATATCGGCGACGGCGTGACGCTCGGCACCTCGCTCGGGCAGATGATCCTGTCGCAGCGCGTCGACGCGACGACGCCGGAGCTGTGGAGCAACATGCAGCTCCTCGGCAGCCAGATCAGCGGCACGAACTACATGCTGAGCTTCATCATCAACGGCCCGGCGGATTACGATCTCACGATCGACCAGATCCAGGCGCAGGTTCCGGAGCCGGCGATGCTCGGCCTGTTCGGCCTCGGCGCCATCGGCCTCGGTCTCGCACGTCGCCGCAAGCGCTAAACCGCTTCCAGCGTTGACGACGGCGACACGGGCGCCGCACTCCAGGGGGCTGGGTGCGGCGCCCGCTTCGCGTTTGGAGCCGTTCCCGGCGTGACGTTCGAAGCTTTCCGACGCGCCCGTTCCGCCGCGAACGCTCCCGATTTCCGCGATTAACAAAAATCGTTTGAGAGTCGGAACAGTTTACACTTTCGTATCGCCGCCGAGCCTCGAAAATCGTTAAGATGATGAATAACGGACATAAAGCATAATTGGCCCGCGCCTTGCTTATTCACGTTCAGACAGTGTGGGACACGCTCCTGTGAGCCCACCGAGATTACTGACGATGGGGGTTACCATGAAGCGCTTCGTACTCGCCGCCGCAACTGCCGCGACGATGCTGATCGGCGGGGCCGCGCAGGCCTTGACGTTCACCTACGCCACCTACAACCAGGGTGGCTCGGGCCAGTCGCTGCACTTCGTGAACAACGGCGGCGGGACGCCCAGCGGCACGCTGAGCAACAACGCCAACCAGATCGTCAAGTTCAAGTTCTTCGACAACCCGGCGGACATGGTGACGCTCCCGGCGTTCCTGACCACCGAGTCGGACGCGGCGTTCACCTTCAACGCGGTCACCACGACGGCCGCCGTTGGTCTCTTCCCGGCCACCCAGAGCTTCGACAGCGGCTCGATCGCCTTCACCGGCACCGGCGCGCTCGCCGGCCAGAACCTGCTGACGATCAACTTCACCAACCTCTGGCTCACGGGCCTGGTCGGTGGCGACTCGGCCGGCACGATGACCACGACGCCGTTCTCGACGCTCAACATCACGTCGGACTTCTTCGACTTCAGCGGCACCAACGCGGCGAACTTCTCGCTCAGCATGTCGGCGGTGATCCCCGCCTTGGCGATCGGCGCCAACGGCGTGTTCGCTGACTTCGACGCGGACTCGAGCGGCGTGTTCGCTTCGAACCCCGCTCCGCTGTACGTCCCGGAGCCGGGCATGCTCGGCCTCTTCGGCGCCGGCGCTTTCGGCCTCGCCTTCGCCCGTCGCCGCAAGAGCTAGTCTCTCAGCGATACGGAGCGTCCACGGGCGCCGCACTCCAGGGGGCTGGGTGCGGCGCCCGCTTCGTTTTGGCGTTCGCTGTCGACAAGCTTTACAAGTCGCCGCGCGGCCCTAGCATCGCTCCTTCCTGGGGAGGATGCTCATGCTCCACGTCGCGATCGTCGGTTCGGGCCCGGCGGGCTATTACACCGCCGAGGGCCTGCTGAAGCGCTTCGGCGACCAGGTCCGCGTCGATATCCTCGATCGGCTGCCGACCCCCTTCGGCCTCATCCGTGCCGGAGTCGCGCCCGATCACCAGTCGATCAAGGCGGTGTCGCGGCGCTATGAGGCGACCGCGATGGAGGCCAACGTCCGCTTCGTCGGCAACCTCGACATCGGCGAAGGCGTCAGCATCGAGGAGCTGCGCGGCCTGTACGACGCGGTGATCATCGCCACCGGCGCGCCCGCCGACCGCAAGCTCGGCATCCCGGGCGAGGACAAGATCGGCGTCATCGGCTCCGCCGCCTTCGTCGGCTGGTACAACGGCCACCCCGATTTCGCCGACCTCGCCCCCCCGCTGGAGGCGGAGAGCGTCGTCATCGTCGGCAACGGCAATGTCGCGCTCGACGTCGCGCGCATCCTCGCCAAGACCCCCGCCGAGCTCGAAGGGTCGGATATCGTCGCCCACGCCGCCGAGGCGCTCCGGCACTCGAAGGTGCGCGAGATCCACATCGTCGGCCGCCGCGGCCCGCACCAGGTCAGCTTCACCCCCAAGGAATTGGGCGAGATGGGCAGGCTGACGCGCGCCCAGCCGCACCTCGATCCCGCCGACCTGCCGCACCCCGACAGCGATGGCCCGCTTGAGCCCGGCCTGCGCAAGGTCGTCGGCTTCCTGCGCGAGTTCGCCGGCCTCGAACGGCGCGAGGCGCACGTCCACGTCCACTTCGTCCACTTCGCGCGGCCGGTCGAGGTCGAGGGCGGCGAGAACGTCACCGGCCTGCGCGTCGAGCGCACCCGCCTCGCCGCCGACGGCCGCGTCGAGGGGACGGGCGAGGAGCGCGTCATCCCCTGCGGCATGATCGTGCCGTGCATCGGCTACCGCACCAACCCGATCCCCGGCGTCCCCTACGACGCGGCGCTCGGCCGCTTCGTCAACGACGGCGGCCTGATCGCGCCCGGCCTCTATTGCGTCGGCTGGTCGCAGCGCGGCCCGACCGGCACGATCGGCACCAACCGCCCCGACGGTTTCGCCATCGCCGACCGCATCGCCGCCGATCCGCCGGCGGGCGGCAAGCCCGGCGGCGAGGGTCTCGACCGCCTGATCGCCGAGCGCGACCTCTACGTCGTCACCTTCCGCGACTGGCAGGCGATCGACGCCGCCGAGATCGCCCGCGCCCGCCTCGGCGCCCCGCGCGAGAAGTTCGTCCGGCGCGACGCCATGCTGGACGCCGCGAAGGGCGGTTGAGCCTTGCCCCTGCGCGGCCCCGCCGCTATACGCCCGCAGCGAGTTCGCCCTGTGACGGGGAATAGCTCAGCCTGGTAGAGCACTGTCTTCGGGAGGCAGGGGCCGGAGGTTCGAATCCTCTTTCCCCGACCATCTGGGGCGACTCGTGAAAGGGCCGGTGGAAACGCCGGCCCTTTCCTTTGTTGGGAGGTCATGATGCGCTTGGTTTCTCTTCTCGGACTGGCGACGCTCGCCGCCTGCTCGCAACCCGCGCCGCGGCAGCCAGCGGCCGGGCAGGCGACACCCACGCCGACGCCGACGCCGACGCCGGTCCCCGCACCCAGGCCGACGGCCGTCTCCGCATCGGAGAAAAGCCCGGAAGCCGCCGAGATCGTGGTCGAGACCTACTACGCCCTGCTGGGGCAGAAGGACTTCGGACGTGCCTGGTCTCTATGGCCGGCGAGCAAGGAGCGCGCCGACTTCATCCGGTCCTACGCCGATCTCGCGGAAATCCATGCCGAGGTCGGCAAGGCGACGAACGAGGAGGGCGCCTGCGGCTCGATCTACATCGACGTGCCGGTGAGCGTGCGCGAGCGCCGCGTCGGCGGGGTCACCACGCTGCGCACCGGCAAGGCCACCCTCCGCCGAGTCAACGGCGTCGACGGCGCGACGCCCTCGCAGCTCCGCTGGCATATCGAGACGATCGACATAAACTGATAAAATCCTCCCCCAAAAAAACAAATCCCCTCCCCAGCGGGGAGGGGTAGGGGTGGGGAGAGACGCGGGGCAAGGAGTCTGAGCTTGGATGCCCGGCGCTGCACCCCGCCCCCACCCCTCCCCTGAAGGGGAGGGGATTTACTGGGCTGCGTGCGTGCCTCACACATCCACCACATGATGCATGTTGGGCTTCCTCAGCGCCGGCCTGAGCCGCGCGACGCTGCAGAGGCCCGCGACCACCGCCAGCCCGGCGGCGACCAGCGGCGGCGTCGCCGTCGTGCCGACGCCCACCGCCAGCAACGTCGCCACCAATGTCGCGCCGAGGGTCTGCCCGGTCAGCCGCGTCGTCGCGATCAGCCCGCCGGCGGACGCGGCGCGGTCGCGCGGCGCGGAGCCGAGGATCAGCCGGGCGTTGGGCGACAGGAACATTCCGAAGCCCGATCCGCAGAGCGACATTCGCCACCCGATATCGAAATGGTCGGGATGCGCGGGCAGGAAGGCGAGCAGCAGCAGCGCCGCCGTCGCGATGGTCATACCGATCCCGCCCAGAATGCCGGCCGGAATCCTGTCGGACAGCGCTCCCGCGATCGGCGCCACGAACAAGGTCGTCAGCGGCCACGGCGCGATCATCGCTCCGATCGCCTCGGGCGAGAAGCCGAAGCCATGAGTGAGCCGGAAGGGCAGGGAGAGGAGGAGGGTCATCGAGGCGGTGAACGCGGTCAGCGCGCCGACGGTCGACAGCGCGAACACCGGCTGGCGCAGCAGGTCGACAGGCATGATCGGATTGGCGCGGCCGAGCTCGTGCCGCACGAAGACGATGCCGATCGCCACCCCCGCGGCGACGATCGCCGCCGAAACCACCGGCGATTGGCCATGCACCGCGCTCTCGAGTCCGGAGATCGTCAAGCCGAAGGTCAGCGCGCAAAGCAGCGCGGCGAGCAGGTCGTAGGGCCGGTCGCGCGGCGCCGAGGAGGGAAGCGCCTGGCCTAGCAGCAGCGACATCAGGGCGAACGGCACCCCGGCCGCGAACACCCAGGGCCAGGGGGCGACGGCGAGGATGAGCCCGCCCAACGTCGGCGCGAGCGCCGCGCCCGCCGACACCATCACGCCGTTGAGCGCCAGCCCGCGCCCCAGCCGCTCGGGAGCGTAGAGCGAACGCACCAGCGCCGACGTCACGCTCAACGCCGCCGCCGCGCCCAGCGCCTGCGCGGCGCGGACGATCAGCAGGAAGGGAAGCGACTTGGCGAAGAAGCACAGGCCCGTCGCCACGGTGAACAGCAGCTGGCCATATTGGTACAGCCGCTTGAGCCCGATGCGATCACCGAGGGCGGACAACGGCAGCAGCGCCATCACCAGCACCAGCTGATAGACCGTCACCACCAGCACCGCCGCCGAACTGTCGACCTTCAGGTCGCGCGCGATCGTCGGCAGCGCCACCGTCGCGACGCCGCCGTCGATGATCAGCAGCGCGGTGCCGAACGACACCGCGACGATCGCTTGCGCCTTGCGCCAGGGTCTGACCAGGTTGATGCTATCGGCGTCGGCCATCGGCATGCCATAAGGCGCTTCGAGCGGCCTCGACAAGCCATTGGGAACGGGTCAATAGCACTGTCATGATCATCGGTTCGCCGGTCAATGGCAACGATCCAGACGTCAAGCGCAACGAGACGGCGATGCGCGCCCTCGTCGGCGATTTGCGCGCGCTTTCCGCGAAGATCGCGCTCGGCGGCGGCGAGTCCTCGCGCCAGCGCCACGTCGCGCGCGGCAAGCTCCTGCCGCGCGACCGTGTCGAGCGCCTGCTCGATCCCGGCACCGCCTTCCTCGAGCTGGCGCCCCTCGCCGCGCACGGAGTCTACGAGGACGACGTGCCCGCCGCCGGCGTCATCGCCGGCGTCGGCCAGGTCGAGGGGCGAAGCTGCGTCATCGTCTGCAACGACCCGACGGTGAAGGGCGGCAGCTATTACCCCCTCACCGTTAAGAAGCACCTGCGCGCCCAGGAAGTCGCGCAGCAGAACCGGCTGCCGTGCATCTATCTGGTCGATTCGGGCGGCGCCAACCTGCCGCGCCAAGACCAGGTGTTCCCCGACCGCGACCATTTCGGCCGCATCTTCTACAACCAGGCGACCATGTCCGCCGCCGGCATCACCCAGATCGCCGTCGTCATGGGCAGCTGCACCGCCGGCGGCGCCTATGTCCCCGCGATGTCGGACCAGACGATCATCGTGAAGGACCAGGGCACGATCTTCCTCGGCGGCCCGCCGCTGGTGAAGGCCGCGACGGGTGAGGACGTGACCGCCGAGGATCTCGGCGGCGGCGACGTCCACGCCCGCCTCTCAGGCGTCGCCGACCATCTCGCAGCGAACGACGGCGACGCGCTCGACATCGCGCGCTCGATCGTCCGCACGCTCCCCGCCCAGCCCGCGCCCTTCAAGCCCGCCGCCGAGCCGCGCTTTCCCGCCACCGACCTCTATGGCATCGTCCCGTCGGACACCCGCCAGCCCTATGACGTCCGCGAGATCATCGCGCGCATCGTCGACGACAGCGCATTGGACGAGTTCAAGCCGCTCTACGGCGAGACGCTCGTCACCGGCTTCGCGCGCATCCACGGCATGCAGGTCGGCATCATCGCCAACAACGGCATCCTGTTCTCGGAAAGCGCGCTGAAGGGCGCGCACTTCATCGAGCTGTGCTGCACCCGCAAGATCCCGCTGCTCTTCCTGCAGAACATCACCGGCTTCATGATCGGCCGCCGCTACGAGAACGAGGGCATCGCAAAGAACGGCGCCAAGATGGTCACCGCCGTCGCCTGCGCCGCGGTGCCCAAGCTGACCGTGGTCATCGGCGGCAGCTTCGGCGCAGGCAATTACGGCATGTGCGGCCGCGCTTACTCGCCGCGCTTCCTGTGGATGTGGCCGAACGCCCGCATCAGCGTGATGGGCGGCGAGCAGGCCGCCTCGGTCCTCGCCACCGTCAAGACCGGCGGCTTCAAGGACAAGGCGGAGGAGGAGGCGTTCAAGGCCCCCATCCGCGAGCAGTACGAGCGCGAGGGCCATCCCTACTACGCCTCGGCGCGTCTCTGGGACGACGGCGTCATCGACCCCGCCGACACCCGTTCGGTGGTGGCCCTGGGCCTCGCCGCCTCGCTCAACGCGCCGATCCCTGAGACGCGCTTCGGAACGTTCCGGATGTGACGATGAAAATGCTCCCGCTTGAGAGCCCGTCATCCCGGCGAAAGCCGGGACCCGGACGATCGTCCCGCTGGGTCCCGGCTTTCGCCGGGATGACGGTGCTTTTGTCAGCTCAGGCGCAAGCCGCCGACCTCCCCAAGACGCGCACCCCCATCGCCGCGCCCGACAACACCGACGCCTCGCTCGACGCCCGCGCCATCATCGCGCTCATCGACCGCCTCTCCACCGCGATCGCCGCCAAGGACACCGCGACCCTCACCGCCCTCACCCTCCCGAACGGCGTCGTGGTCAGCATCCGCGACGACACCGGCGCGCTGTCCGCCAAGAGCTTCGCCGACTGGACCGCCGCACTCCCCGCCGTCCCCGGCCGCCTCGAAGAGCGCATCGGCCGGCCCGACATCACCCTCGCCGGCGGCGCGGCCTCGGCGGCGGCGCCCTACATCTTCCTGATCGACGGCAAGCTCCACCATTGCGGCACCGACTTCTTCCAGTTCGTCCGCACCCCCACCGGCTGGAAGCTCACCGCGATCACCTACAATTCCACGACCGAGGGCTGCGCGGGATGACGTCGCCAAAGCCAAAATCCCCTCCCCCAGGGGGAGGGGTAGGGGTGGGTTCTCGCGCTCCGCGTAACGCCTGGCGTCCCGTGTCGGCCCGACCCACCCCCAACCCCTCCCCCGAGGGGAGGGGAGCGTTCGCGCCATGACCCTCCAACTCTCGATCGACCCCAGCAACGTCGCCCACGTCACGCTCGATCGCCCCGAGCGCCACAACGCCTTCGACGAAGCGCTGATCGCCGCCCTCACCGAAGCCTTCACCACCTTCGCCACATCCCGCCCGCGCGCCGTCGTCCTGCGCGGCAACGGTCCCAGCTTCTGCGCCGGCGCCGACCTCGCGTGGATGAAGCGCGCCGCCGGCTGGACGGAAGCCGAGAACCAGGCTGACGCGCAGACGCTCTCCGACATGCTCGCCGCGATCGACGCCTGCCCGGCGCCGGTGATCGCCGTCGTCCACGGCGCGGCCTATGGCGGCGGCGTCGGCCTCGTCGCCTGCGCCGACCTCGCGGTCGCCGACCCGAGCGCCAAGTTCCGCCTGTCCGAGGTCCGCCTCGGCCTCACCCCCGCGACGATCTCGCCCTTCGTCATCGCGGCGATCGGCGCGCGCCAGTCGCGCCGCTGGTTCACCACCGCCGAGAGCTTCGACGCCGCCACCGCGCACGCCATCGGCCTCGTCCATGCCGTCGCCGACAACCCCGACGAGCAGGTCGCCGCCTGGCTCGCCCACCTGCTCGACGCCGCCCCCGGCGCGGTCGCCGACGCCAAGGCGCTGGTCCGTGACGTCGTCGGCCTGCCGATCACCGCCGCGCTGCGCGCCGAAACCGCCCGCCGCATCGCCGCCCGCCGCGTCAGTGCCGAAGGCCGCGAAGGGCTCGACGCCTTCCTCACCAAGCGCCGCCCGGCGTGGACGAAACCCAATGCATAAGATCCTGATCGCCAACCGCGGCGAGATCGCCCGCCGGGTCATCCGCACCGCGCACCGCATGGGGCTGGAGACCGTCGCGGTCTATTCGGAGGCCGACGCCGAATCCCCGCACGTCCGCGAGGCGGGCCAGGCGGTGCTCATCGGCCCCGCGCCGGCCGCCGAATCCTACCTCCGGGTCGACGCCATCCTCGACGCCTGCCGCCGCACCGGCGCCGACGCCGTCCATCCCGGCTACGGCTTCCTGTCGGAGAACGCCGCCTTCGCCGAGGCCTGCGAGGCGTCCGACATCGTGTTCATCGGCCCCCCCGCCTCGGCGATCCGCGCCATGGGGCTCAAGGACGCGGCGAAGACGCTGATGAAGGTCGCCGGAGTCCCCGTCGTCCCCGGCTATCAGGGCGACGACCAGTCGCTGCCGCGCCTCGAGCGCTCGGCCAAGGCGGTCGGCTATCCGCTGCTCATCAAGGCGGTGGCGGGCGGCGGCGGCAAGGGCATGCGCCGCGTCGACGCGCCGGAGGAGTTCGCCGACGCTCTGATGGCGGCGCAGCGCGAGGCCGCCCGCGCCTTCGGCAACGACGGCGTTCTGATCGAGAAATACCTCACCAAGCCCCGCCATATCGAGGTCCAGGTCTTCGCCGACAGCCACGGCAACGCGGTTCATTTGTTCGAGCGCGACTGCTCGCTCCAGCGCCGCCACCAGAAGGTCATCGAGGAGGCGCCCGCGCCCGGCATGCCGCCCGAGTTCCGGAAAAGCATGGGCGACGCCGCGGTCAAGGCCGCCAAGGCGATCCAGTATCGCGGGGCCGGCACCGTCGAGTTCATCGTCGACGCCTCCGTCCCCTTGGGCGAGGCGCCCTTCTACTTCATGGAGATGAACACCCGCCTCCAGGTCGAGCATCCCGTGACCGAGGCGATCACCGGCCTCGATCTTGTCGAGTGGCAGATCCGCGTCGCGAATGGCGAGCCGCTGCCGCTGACCCAGGATCAATTGAAGATCACCGGCCACGCCGTCGAGGCGCGCCTGTATGCCGAGGACCCGGACAACGGCTTCCTGCCCTCCATCGGCACGCTCACCGCGCTGTCGCTCCCGGCGAACCTCACCGGCGTCCGCATCGACGCCGGGGTCGAGCAGGGCGGGGCGGTCACCGTCCACTACGACCCGATGATCGCCAAGGTCATCGCGCACGGCGCCGATCGCCACGTCGCGATCGACCGGCTGGTCGCGGCGCTCGACGCCAGCGTCGTCGAGGGCGTTCGCACCAACCGCGCCTTCCTCGCCCGCTTGGTCGATCACGAGGCGTTCCGCGCCGGCGACGTCGACACCGCCTTCATCGAGCGCCACGCCGAGACGCTGAAGCCCTCCACCGACATCCCCGACCGCGTGATGGCGATCGCCGCGCTCGCCGCCGCGCAGCCCTATGACGCCGCCCCTCCCGCCACCTTGTTCGAGAAGCTCGGCCCCTGGCGGATGAACCTGCCGCCCCGCCGCCAGATCGAGTTCCACCCCGACGGCGCGCCCGCCCGCCACCTGATCCTCGCGCGCTCAGACGACGGCACCGCGATCGCGGGCCTCGAAACCCCGCTCGCGGCCCGCGCCCGCTGGCGCGCGCCGACGACGATCGAGGTCGATTTCGCCGGCGATCTCGTCCGCGCCACCGTCATCGCGCACGACGGCGCGATCGAGGTCCGCGCCGGCGGCCGCACATTCCGCCTCCCGACCCGCCCCGCCGCCGCCGCCAGCGCCGCGGCCGGCGGCGACGGCAAGGTCACCGCCCCGATGCCCGGCCGCGTCCTCGCCCTGTTCGTCAAGCTCGGCCAGACCGTGGCGGCCGGCGAACGCCTCGCCGTATTGGAGGCCATGAAGATGGAGCACCGCCTCAACGCCCCGTCCGCCGGTACCGTGAAGTCGCTCGGCGTGACAGAAGGCGACCAGGTCAGCGAAGGCGCGCTGATCGTCGAGATCGAGGCGGACACATAAAGCAAATCCCCTCCCCTTGATGGGGAGGGGTAGGGGTGGGGTGACAGCGCTGGGGACAAGATCAACCAAGCAGAACCAAGCCCGACCTCTATCACCCCCACCTAACCTTCCCCATCAAAGGGGGAGGGACTTGTTCAGCACGGGATCGCAATCATGACTCTCCCCACCCTCCGCTTCGATCACGGCGAGGAGATCGAGATGCTGCGCGATGCCGTCCGCGCCTTCGCGGCGGATCGCATCGCCCCCCGCGCCGCCGAGATCGACGCCAGCAACAAATTCCCGCGCGACCTGTGGCCCGAGATCGGCGCGCTCGGCCTCCACGGCATCACCGTGTCGGAGGAATATGGCGGCGCCGGCATGGGCTATCTCGCGCACGTCGTCGCGATGGAGGAGATCAGCCGCGCCTCGGCATCGGTCGGCCTGAGTTACGGCGCGCACTCCAACCTCTGCGTCAACCAGTTGAACCGCTGGGGCACGCCGGAGCAGAAGGCGCGCTACCTGCCCAAGCTCGTCTCCGGCGAGCATGTCGGCAGCCTCGCGATGTCGGAGCCGGGCTCGGGCTCGGACGTCGTCTCGATGCGGCTGAAGGCGGAAAAGCGCAACGATCGCTATGCCTTGAACGGCAACAAGATGTGGATCACCAACGGTCCCGAGGCGGATACGCTGATCGTCTACGCCAAGACCGACATGGACGCCGGCCCGCGCGGCATCACCGCCTTCCTGATCGAAAAGGGCCAGAAGGGTTTCTCGACCGCGCAGAAGCTCGACAAGCTCGGCATGCGCGGCAGCGACACCTGCGAGCTGGTGTTCGAGGATTGCGAGGTGCCCTACGAGAACGTCCTGCACGAGGAAGGGAAGGGCGCCACCGTCCTGATGTCCGGACTCGATTACGAGCGCGTCGTGCTCTCCGGCGGCCCGCTCGGCATCATGGCCGCCTGTCTCGACGTCACCATCCCCTACGTCCACGAGCGCAGGCAGTTCGGCCAGGCGATCGGCACCTTCCAACTGATGCAGGGCAAGCTGGCCGACATGTACGTGACGTTTTCCTCGGCGCGCGCCTACGTCTACGCGGTGGCGCAGGCCTGTGACCGTGGCGAGACCGCCCGCAAGGACGCCGCCGGCTGCATCCTCTACTCGGCGGAGAAAGCAACCTGGATGGCGCTTGAGGCGCTGCAGGCGCTCGGCGGCAACGGCTACATCAACGAATACCCGACCGGCCGCCTGCTCCGCGACGCCAAGCTCTACGAGATCGGCGCCGGGACGAGCGAGATCCGGCGCTACCTGATCGGGCGGGAATTGTTCGAAGAGACAGCGTGATCTTGACAAATGTAACCGGATAGGATATAGGGGGCCACCCAAGTCTCCGTTCGTCCTGAGCTTGTCGAAGGACGATCGGGCGCTGGGAATGTAAGGGAGAGCCTAAGTGAACACGCACACGCTATTCAGGCGTCCCACCGTGTCCACTTGTTCAGGTTGGAAGTTTACGCCAGCCGGCTATTCAGGTGTAAACTAGGCGTAAACTTCCAATCCGAGGAGCCAGAATGGACAGCCGCCGGCGCCTGCGCTCGATCCTCGGCGGCTCGATCGGCAACCTCGTCGAATGGTATGACTGGTACGCCTATTCGGCGTTGTCGCTCTATTTCGCCAAGGTCTTCTTTCCAAAGGGCGATTCGACCGCGCAGCTGCTGAACGCAGCCGCGGTGTTCATGGTCGGCTTCCTCGTCCGCCCGATCGGCGGCTGGCTGCTCGGCGTCTATGCCGACAAGCGCGGGCGGAAGACCGCTCTCACCCTGTCGGTGACGATGATGTGCGCCGGCTCGCTGATCGTCGCGCTCACCCCCGGCTACGCCACCATCGGGGTCGCCGCTCCCATCCTGCTGGTCGTCGCCCGCCTGGTTCAAGGCCTGTCGGTCGGCGGCGAATATGGCGCGAGCGCCACCTACATCAGCGAGATGGCCACCAGCCGCCACCGTGGCTTCTGGGCGAGCTTCCAGTACGTCACGCTCGTCGGCGGCCAGCTCCTGGCGCTCGCCGTCCTGCTCGTCCTCCAGGCGTCGATGCCCGAGGCGGCGCTCGAGGCCTGGGGCTGGCGCATCCCCTTCGCCATCGGCGCGCTCGCCGCCGTCGTCGCCTTCTGGCTGCGGCGCGGCATCGACGAAACGCATGCCTTCGAATCCGTCGCCCCCGCCGAGCGCCACGCGCTCCTGCGAAAGCTCGCCCAGCACCCGCGCCAGGTGCTGACCGTCGTCGGCCTCACCGCCGGCGGCACGCTCGCCTTTTACACCTTCACCACCTACATGCAGAAATTCCTGGTCAACACCGCCGGCTTCTCAAAGCCCGACGCCACGCTGATCTCCGCCGGCAGCCTCATCCTTTTCACCCTGCTCCAGCCCGCCATGGGCGCGCTGTCGGACCGCGTCGGCCGCCGCCCGATGCTCATCGCCTTCGGAGTCCTCGGCCTCGCCACCACCGTGCCGATCCTGACCGCGCTCGGCGAGACGCGCAGCGTCGGCGCCGCCTTCCTGCTGATCAGCGCGGCGCTCGCCGTCAACGCCTGCTATTCGTCGATCAGCGGCCTGGTGAAGGCGGAGATGTTCCCAGCCGAAATCCGCGCGCTCGGCGTCGGCCTGCCCTATGCGGTCGCCGTCTCGCTGTTCGGCGGCACCGCCGAATATCTCGCGCTCTGGTTCAAGGGCGCCGGCCACGAGAGCTGGTTCTACTGGTACGTCACCGCCTGCATCGGCCTGTCGCTCGCCGTCTACTGGACGATGCCCGAGCCGCAGAAGACCTCGACGATTCAGGAATGACCCGTTCAACAAGCGCGAAAATCCCCTCCCCAGCGGGGAGGGGTAGGGGTGGGGAGAGCCTCTCCACCCGCTCGGCGCCGGGCGAGGCCTACGGCCGGACCCCACCCCTACCCCTCCCCTGAGGGGAGGGGATTTGGACTGTGGGCTAAAGCCGCTCCAACCTCACCGGCAGCCCATCCTTCGGCTTCGGTATCGGGAACATGCTGAAGTCGCCCTCATACCCGTCCGCCAGCACGATCCGCCGCGTGCTCAGTAGATGATACAGAAACACCTTCACCTGCATGTAGGCGAAGTGCAGCCCCAGGCACATGTGCGCCCCGCCGCCGAACGGCACCCAGGCGTACTTATGCCGGCCCTTCGAATTCTGCGTCGTGAAGCGCAGCGGGTCGAAGCGCTCGGGCTCCGGCCAGATGTCGGCCAGCCGGTGAGTCGCCATCGGAGTCACGCCGACATGCGTTCCCGCCGGGATGCGATACCCCATGAACTCGAAGTCGCGCAGCGCCCGGCGCGGCATCGACGGCACCGGGGAGGTCAGCCGCAGCGCCTCCTTGAACGCCATCTCGCAGAACTGCAGGTCGCCGAGCCGGTCGTAGGGAAGCGCGTCGCCGGCCTCCGCCTTCACCGCCAGCACTTCCTTGCGCAGCTCGTCCTGCCACTCGGGGTTCTTGGCGAGGTAATAGACCAGCGAGGTCAGCGAGGAGGTGATGGTGTCGTGCGCCGCCATCATCAGGAAGTTCATGTGGTCGATGATCTCGTCATCGCTCAGCAGCTTGCCCTGGTCGTTCTCGGCGTTGCAGATCTGCGTGAACATGTCGTCGCCGACGGCGCCCCGCCGCTTCGGAATCTCCCGCCCGAAGAATTCGCACATATACTTCCGGCCCGCGACGCCGCGCCCCATCGCGGTGAACGGCAGCGGCACGCGGACGATGCCGATCGACGCCGCCACCATCGCGACGAACGCCTGGTTGATCCGCTCCGCCTCCGGCCCCCACGGGATGCCGAGGAAGGAGTGCGCGGCGAGGTCGAGCGTCAGCTGCTTGATCGCCGAGTAGAACTTGATCTCCTCCGGCCAGCCCGCGACGCCGCGCGCCACGCCGTCGTTCAGCGCGCCGATATAATTGCGCATCGGCTCCGGCTTGAAGGCGACCGACAGCGTCTTGCGATCCATCCGGTGGTGGTCGAAATCCATCAGCATCAGGCCGCGCGGGAAGAGGCGGCCGAGGATCGGATTCCAGCCGAGCTCCGACGAGAAATTCTTCTCGCGGTCGAACATCACCAGCTCGTTGGCCTCGGGGCCGACGAGCGTGACGGACCAGCCGTTGAAATTGTTGTTGCGGTAGACCGGGCCATAGCGGGCGTAGTTGCGCGCCGCGGTCCCCAGCGGGTCGGCGAGCAGCTTGATGGTGTTGACGACGGTCAGCCCGGGCTTGGGGTCGCCGGGCAGGTGCCGGAGGCCGTCAAGGCCGACATCGGGCAGCCGCGCGGGCCGGAAGCTGCCGGCGGGGACGGGGGCGTTCATCGATGGCGCTCCGCTTATTTACACGGAGGTAGATTACGCAACGCAACTTTTGAACGCAACTCAAATCGGGTCGAGGGAAGAGTGGCCGACGCGTGGGTCGTTCGCGCCGGCCACCCCCGCACCGCGTTGAGCGGTACAGCTCGTCTGGCGTGCCTAGCGGCAGCGGCCGGAATTGTTGTCGATGGTGTGGCCGAGCACGCCGCCCAGCAGGCCGCCGATGATCGTGCTCCGGCCCCGGTCGCCGTTGCCGACCGCGTTGCCGAGCGCGCCGCCGGCGATCGCGCCGATGATCGTGCCGTCGGCATTCGAGCCCCGGCAGCCATAGCCGCCGCTGTAGCCCCGGCCATAGCCGCCGCGGTTATAGCCGTAGCCGCGCTGGGCGCGAACATAGCCGTAGCCGCGATCGTTTCCGTAGCCACGGTCATGACCACGATCGTAGCCCTGGCTGTAACCGCGGTCGTTGCCGCGATCCCAATGGTCACGGGCGAGCGCCGGAGCGCTCAGCGTCGAAAGCGCGATCGCGATGGTCAGCAGCGTTTTCATCTTACACCTCGTTTCAGCGGTCCATTACTTCGAACCGGTAACGAGGCTTATGGTCGAGTCGCGCTGAACTTGCTCTGAACTCAAAGAAGCTGGAAAATGAACGAACCGTTTGTTGCCGTTAATGTTCGGAGGTTGTGCTCACGAGGCACGAAAGCCCCTCCCCTTCAGGGGAGGGGTTGGGGTGGGGCCTCTCCGCCAAACTCTGAGCGGGGTGGATGGTCCCCACCCCCATCCCCTCCCCTGAAGGGGAGGGGCGTAAGTCGCTCAGGCGGCGACGGCGACCTTCGCCGGCTGGATGACATCTTCCGGATCGCGCAGGACATAGCCCCGGCCCCAGACCGTCTCGATATGAGTCTCGCCCTGGCACGCCATGCTGAGCTTCTTGCGGAGCTTGCAGATAAACACGTCGATGATCTTCAATTCGGGCTCGTCCATCCCGCCGTAGAGATGGTTGAGGAACATCTCCTTGGTCAGCGTCGTGCCCTTGCGGAGCGACAGCAGTTCCAGCATCGCATATTCCTTGCCGGTCAGGTGAACCCGGCTGCCGTCGACCTCGACGGTCTTGGCATCGAGGTTCACCGCCAGCTTGCCGGTGCGGATGATCGACTGGCTATGCCCCTTGGAGCGGCGGACGACGGCATGGATGCGCGCCACCAGCTCCTCGCGGTGGAAGGGCTTGGTGACGTAGTCGTCGGCGCCGAAGCCGAGGCCGCGGACCTTGGTCTCCATCTCGCTGGAGCCCGACAGGATGAGGATCGGAGTCGAGACCTTGGCGACCCGGAGCTTCTTCAGCACGTCATAGCCGTGCATGTCGGGCAGGTTCAGGTCGAGCAGGATGATGTCGTAATCGTAGAGCTTGCCGAGGTCCAAGCCTTCCTCGCCGAGGTCGGTCGAGTAAACGTTGAACCCCTCGCTGGAGAGAACCAGGTCGATCGCCTTGGCGGTCGACGCGTCGTCTTCGATCAGCAGCACCCGCATCGTCAGTCCCCCGGCTTCGCCCCGTGCCGACGCGTTCCCTCGCGCGGCCTCCAGAGCCCGTTAACCTTCCCTAAGATGGAATGAAAAGGTTAACGCCGGGTAAATGGTTAACGCGGATTTTCTGTGGCGCTCGGGCCACTCTACTCGAAGGCGCGGATTCGTGCCCGGTAATGCTGCACCCGCGTGACGCGTAGGCCCGGCAGGCCGTTGCGGTCGACCGCGGCACGCCACGATTCGAACTCCTCGTCGCTCAGCGAATAGCGTGCGCAGGCTTCCTCGGCGGTCAGCAGCCCGCCCGTCACCGCGGCGACCACTTCGGCCTTGCGGCGCACAACCCAGCGCTGGGTGTCGGCAGGCGGAAGCGTGTCCAGCGACAGCGGCTCGCCCAGAGGCCCGATCACCGCCGCAGGCCGGAACGTTTGGTTCTCGATCATTCTCGCCTCGCTACGCCGCCAACAGCCCGACCTTTAGCCCCGCCCCCTGAAAGAAGGGCTAAGCGTCAAGGTAAAGACGCCGACAATCTGGATTAACGGCAGTTGGGCGCGAAGCTTGAGATCGCTTCGTCGCAAGGCTAGGCCATCCCGCATGATCGACTTCGACCTTCCAAAGGGCGCGCGCGTCGTCGTCGCCATGTCGGGCGGCGTCGATTCCTCGGTCGTCGCCGCGCTCGCCGCGGAGGCGGGCTACGAGGCGATCGGCGTGACGCTCCAGCTCTACGAGTCGAGCGCCAAGGCCGCCAAACCCGGTGCCTGCTGCGCCGGCGCCGACATCCGCGACGCCGCCCGCGTCGCCGCCTCCGTCGGCATCCCGCACTATGTCCTCGACTACGAAAGCGCCTTCCGTGCCGAGGTCATCGACGACTTCGCCGACGCCTACGCCGCCGGCCGCACCCCGATCCCCTGCGTGCGCTGCAACCAGACCGTGAAGTTTCGCGACCTGCTGACGGTCGCGAAGGACTTGGGCGCAGACGCGTTCGCCACCGGCCACTACGTCCGCCGCACCGGCAACCAGCTCCACCGCGCCGCCGACGCCTCGCGCGACCAGAGCTATTTCCTGTTCGCGACGACGCCCGACCAGCTCGCTTACCTGCGCTTCCCATTGGGCGGCCTGCCCAAGGCGGAGGTCCGCGCCCATGCCGAGCGTCTCGGCCTCGCGGTCGCCGCCAAGCCCGACAGCCAGGACATCTGCTTCGTCCCCGATGGCGACTACGCCGCGGTCGTCCGCAGGCTCCGTCCCGACGCCGCCGAGCCCGGCGACATCGTCGACACCGCCGGCCGCATCCTCGGCCGCCACAAGGGGCTGCTGCACTATACCGTCGGCCAGCGCAGAGGCCTCGACCTGGGCGGCATGACCGACCCGCTCTACGTCGTCCGCCTCGACACCGAACGCCGCCGCCTCGTCGTCGGCCCGGCAAGCGCCCTCGGCGTCTCGGCCGCCTGGCTCGGCGACCTCAACTGGCTCGACGCGCCGATCCCGGCGGAGGGCAGGGCGCTCACCGTCAAGGTCCGCTCGACCTCGCCCCCCGTCGCGGCCCGCCTGTTCCCCAACGGCGCCGTCCATTTCGCCACGCCCGAGCGCGGAGTCGCCCCCGGCCAGGCCTGCGTCGCCTACGACGCCGACCGGCTGCTGGGCGGCGGCTGGATCGACCGCACCGAGCGCGCGCTGGCCGAGGCGGAAGCGGCTTAGACTGCCCTTCCAAAATCCCGTTCGTCCTGAGCTTGTCGAAGGACGTGTCGCACCGCCGGGCGGGCCACGTCCTTCGACAAGCTCAGGACGAACGGAGGTTAGTGCATAGCGCTAGCGCGAAAGCCGGAACACGCCCTCGATCGTCGTCACGCACGAGCCGCCGAGGATCACCCGGTCCCCCGCCAGTCGGCAGTGCACCGTCCCGCCCCGCGCCGAGGCCTGCCGCGCCACGAAGCTGTCGCGTCCCAGCCGCTCGGCCCAATAGGGCGTCAGCATCGCATGCGCCGACCCGGTCACCGGATCCTCGTCGATTCCCGCCGCCGGCGCGAACACCCGGCTGACGACGTCGAAGTCGCCATCCCCCGGCGCGGTCGCGATCACCAGAACGCCGCCGAAGGCAGCAAGCGCGCGGAAGTCGGGTTCGAGCCCCCGCACCGCGTCGGCGCTCTCCAGCACCGCCATCAGGCTCGGCTCGCTGGCGGTCGTCGTCTGCCGCAGGCACCCGACCTTCGCGCCGAGCGCCGCCTCGAACCCCGGCTTGTCGACCGCGTCCGACGGCCACGCCGGCAGGTCCAGCGTCAGCCGGTCGCCGTCGCGCGCCACCGTGAGAATCCCGGACTTGCGAGTCCGGAATCGCACCTGCTGGCGCGCCGGATCGCGCGACAGCACATGATGGCCGCTCGCCAGGGTCGCATGGCCGCACAGCGCGACCTCGACCTCGGGCGTGAACCAGCGCAGTTCATAATCCGCCTCGCCCGTCGCATCGGGAATGAGGAAGGCTGTCTCGGCGACATTGTTCTCGTTGCCAATCGCCTGCAGCACATCGTCGTCGAGCCACGCATCGAGCGGCATCACGCACGCTTGGTTGCCCTCGAACGCCGTCTCAGCGAACGCATCGATCTGGAAGAAGGGAAGTTCGCGCATGAGCCCTCTCAGGGAAACAGCAGCCCGGTCGACCAGCCGTCGCCGCTGCGGGTGTAGACCAGCCGGTCGTGTAGCCGGTTCGGCCGGTCCTGCCAGAACTCGACCGTCTCGGGCGCCACGCGGAAACCCGACCAGTGCGCCGGGCGCGGCACCGGCCGCCCCTCGAACCGCGCCGCGAATCCCGCCATCCGCGTCTCGAACGTCTCGCGGTCCCGCATCGGCCGCGACTGGTCCGACGCCCAGGCGCCGAGCTGCGAGTCGCGGTGGCGCGAGGCGAAATAGGCGTCGGCCTCTTGGGGCTCGACCGGGTCGGCGCGCCCGTCGATCCGCACCTGCCGCTTCAGCGTCTTCCAATGGAAGTCGAGGTGGACAAAGGGATTGCCGGCAAGCTCGCTGCCCTTGCGGCTCTCGAGGTTGGTGTAGAACACGAAGCCCCGTTCGTCCCACGCCTTCATCAGCACGATTCGAGTCGACGGGCGGCCATCGGCGGCAACGGTCGCGACCGACATCGCGTTGGGGTCGCTCGGCTCCGCGGCCTCGGCCTCGGCGAACCAGCGTTCGAACAGCGGGAAGGGGGTGGCGGGGGCGTCGGCGATCATCGCCGCCGCTGGTAGTCGCGACTGCGGTCTTTACGCAACCGTGTTGCAGCCCTACCTCACGGGCATGGCGGATCTCTACACCACTTTGGGCGTGAAGCGCGGCGCGACCGACGCCGAAATCAAGAAGGCCTATCGCAAGCTCGCAAAGGAGCTTCACCCCGATCGCAACAAGGACAACGCCAAGGCGTCGGAGCGCTTCAAGGACGTCTCCGCCGCTTATTCGATCCTCTCCGACAGCGACAAGCGCGCGCAATACGACCGTGGCGAGATCGGGGACGACGGCGCCCAGCGCGCCCCCTTCGGCTTCGGCGGCGCCCGCCCCGGCGGAAGCAGCGGCTTCAATCCTGGCCAGGGCGGCGGCTTCGAATTCGGCGGCGACGCCGGAGACATCTTCTCCGAGCTGTTCGGCCGCGCGCGCGGCGGCGGCGGCTTCGGCGGCGATCCCCGCATGCGCCAGCGCGCGCCGCAGAAGGGCGCCGACGTCGCCTATCGCCTCGCCGTGCCGTTCGAGGCGGCGGCGACGCTCGAGACTCAGCGCATCACGCTCCAGAATGGCAAGACGCTCGACCTGAAGCTCCCAGCGGGCTTCGAGGGCGGCCGCCAGATGCGGCTCGCCGGGCAGGGCCAGGCCGGCCCGGGCGGGGCGGGCGACGCGCTCGTCACGCTCGACATCGCGCCGCACCGCTTCTTCACGCGGGAAGGCGACAACATCCGCCTCGACCTGCCGGTGCGGCTCGACGAAGCGGTGCTCGGCGCCAAGGTCAAGGTGCCCACCGCCGACGGCCCGGTGATGGTCGCCGTCCCCGCCGGCTCGACCTCGGGCAAGGTGCTTCGCCTGCGCGGGCGCGGCTTCACCCGCGCCGACAAGACGCGCGGCGACCAGCTCGTCACGCTGATCGTCGATCTTCCCGCCGGCGACGCGGAGCTTCGCGCCTTCGCCGAGCGTTGGGGGGGCGACAGAGGCCGCAACCCGCGCGCCTCGCTGGGCGTGGACTGACGACTTGAACGGAACGCTCGCGCGACAGATCGCCCGGGTCCCGGCGCGCACCCTCGAGGTCGCCAAGCGCGTCCTCATCCACACCTATACCGACGGCTTCATCCACGCCGGCAACCTCGCCTATCTCGCGCTGCTGACGCTCTTCCCGTTCTTCATCGTCGTCGCGGCGATCGCCGGCACATTGGGCAGTTCGGACGCCGGGCTGCACGCCATCACCAGCTTCATGCGGACGGTGCCGCCCGATGTCGGCAACCTGCTCTCGGGCCCGATCAACGACGTGCTGACAAAGAGCACGGGCAAGGGCCTGCTCACCCTCGGCATCCTCGTCGGCCTGTGGTCGACCGCTAGCTTCATCGAGACGATGCGCGAGATCCTGCGCCGCGCCTACCAGACCACGCCCGGCCTCGCCTTCTGGCGCTATCGCCTCGGCAGCATGGCGATGATCGTCGCGGCGGTGATGCTGATGCTCGTCGCCTTCGCCTTCCAGGTCGCGCTGACCGGCGCCGAGCAGTTCGTCGCGCGCATCCTGCCGTGGGCGACCGGGGCGCTCGGGCTGATCGGCGTGTCGCGCCTCGCGCCGCTCTTCGCGCTGTTCATCGCGCTTTATCTCACGTTCCGAACGCTGACGCCCAAGCGCTACCGAAGCGGCGGCTGCCTGATGTGGCCGGGGGCGGTCGTCACGACGGTGATCTGGATGGGAACGACGATGCTGCTTCCCGTCATTCTTGGGCAGCTCGGCGGCTACGACCGCACCTACGGCTCGCTCGCCGGCGTGATGATCGCGCTGCTGTTCTTCTTCATCGTCGGCCTCGGCTTCGTGCTCGGAGCGCAGCTCAACGCCGCACTGGCAACCATCCCGAAAAGCAGCCAAAAGGACGCCGCTCTAACAGCGGAGGCGTGACGATGGCGGGATTGATGGCGGGCAAGCGGGGTCTGATCATGGGCGTCGCCAACGATCGCTCGCTCGCCTGGGGCATCGCCAAGGCCTTGAACGACCAGGGCGCCGAGCTCGCCTTCAGCTACCAGGGCGAGGCGCTGGAGAAACGCGTCCGCCCGCTCGCCGACAGCCTCGACAGCGACTTCCTGATCGAATGCGACGTCTCCAATATGGCGGCGCTCGACCAGACCTTCGAAACACTTGGGAGCCGCTGGCCGACGATCGACTTCCTCGTCCACGCCATCGGCTACTCGGACAAGAACGAGCTGCGCGGCGCCTATGTCGACACCAGCCTCGACAATTTCCTGATGACGATGAACATCAGCGCCTACAGCTTCGTCGCCTGCGCCCAGCGCGCGCTGAAACTGATGCCCAACGGCGGCAGCCTGCTCACCCTGAGCTATTACGGCGCCGAGAAAGTCATCCCGCACTACAACGTCATGGGCGTCGCCAAGGCCGCGCTTGAGACCAGCGTCAAATATCTCGCGATGGACCTCGGGCCGAAGAACGTCCGGGTCAACGCCATTTCCGCCGGCCCGATCAAGACGCTGGCCGCCTCGGGCATCGGCGACTTCCGCTACATCCTCAAGTGGAACGAGCTCAACGCCCCCCTGCGCCGCAACGTCACCATCGAGGACGTCGGCGGCGCCGGCCTCTACCTCTGCTCCGACCTCTCAAGCGGCGTCACCGGCGAGATCCATCACGTCGACGCCGGCTACAACGTTATCGGCATGAAGGCGGAGGACGCGCCCGATATCGGGCTGGCGTGAAGCCGTGCCCGAACTGTTGCGCTACCGGGGTTTCAAGTTCTTTTTCTATTCGAAAGAGGGCCGCTCGAACCACCGCATGTGCACGTCGCAAAAGCTGGCTGCGAGGTGAAGCTGTGGTTGACGCCCGTCGTACGCGTCGCGTCCAGGCGCAACATGGACCCGCGCACACTGCGAATGCTAATATCGGTAACGGAGGCCCACCGGGCCGAGTTCGAGGACCGTTGGAATGAGTACTTTGCCTGAACCCCTCGATGTCGCGTTCGAGGAGGACGTGATGAAGGTCACGCTTGCTGACGGGCGCACCATCGCAGTGCCTCTCGCGCGATATCCGATCCTTCTCCACGCAACGCCGGACCAGCGGATGGAATTCTGGCTAAGTCCGGACGGCGTTCATTGGGATGGGCTGGACGAGGACATCTCGGTCGAAGGCATGCTCGCGGTGAGCGCCGCAGCCGCCCCCCGCCGCGCGGCGTGAGTTTCAACAGCTTCGGCCGCGCCTTCCGATTCACCACGTGGGGTGAATCCCACGGCCCGGCGCTCGGCGTCGTGGTCGACAGCTGCCCACCGGGGCTGTCGCTGACCGAGGCCGATATCCAGCCCTTCCTCGACAGGCGCCGCCCCGGCACCTCGCGCTTCACCACGCAGCGGCAGGAGCCCGATCAGGTCCGCATCCTCTCCGGCACCTACGAAGGTCGCACCACCGGCACGCCGATCAGCCTGATGATCGAGAACGTCGACCAGCGCTCGAAGGACTATTCCGAAGTCGCGCGCGCCTACCGTCCCGGCCATGCCGACTACGCCTACGACGCCAAATACGGCTTTCGCGATCCGCGCGGCGGCGGCCGCTCCTCGGCGCGCGAGACCGCGGCGCGCGTCGCCGCCGGCGCGGTAGCGCGGCTGGTCATCCCCGAAGTGACGATCCGCGCCTATCTCGTCGAACTCGGCGGCGACGCCATCGACCGCGCCGCCTTGGACGATGCCCAGATCGACTCCAACCCGTTCTTCTGCCCCGATCCCGCCGCCGCCGCGCGCTGGGAGAAGGCGCTCGACGCCGCGCGCAAGGCCGGCTCGTCGCTCGGCGCGGTGGTCGAGTGCGTCGCCTCCGGCGTCCCGGCGGGCTGGGGCGCCCCGGTCTACGCCAAGCTCGACAGCGAGCTGGCGTCGGCATTCATGAGCATCAACGCGGTCAAGGGCGTCGAGATCGGTGACGGCTTCGCCGCCGCTCGCCTGCGCGGCGAGGACAATGCCGACGCGATGCGCCCGGGTCCCGACGGCAGGCCGAGCTTCGCCAGCAACCACGCCGGCGGCACCGCCGGCGGCATCTCGACCGGCCAGCCGATCGTCGTCCGCATCGCGCTGAAGCCGACCTCGTCGATCCTCACCCCGGTCGACACCGTCGACACCAGCGGCGCCGCCGCCGAGATCGTCACCAAGGGCCGCCACGACCCCTGCGTCGGCATCCGCGCCGCCCCCGTCGCCGAAGCGATGATGGCGCTCGTCCTCGCCGACCAGAAGCTCCTCCACCGCGCGCAGTGCGGCTAGGGTTCACGCCGGCCCGAGCCGGTTGCAGGACGAGTTGACGCAGAACGGATTACAATCGTCGCGCCGAGCTCTCAGGTTGGCTGGCGCTATTCGAACATCATCAACGACAGGAGAGAAACCATGAAAGCTCGTTACCTGATCGCCGCGACCGCCGCGGTCCTGATCCCCGCCGCGACGCTCGCGCAACAGGCCCCGTCCGCCGCGCCGCAGACCACCGAAGCGCCGGTTTCCGGCTCCGCGACGACCACCACGACGGCCGCTCCGGCGAGCCCGGCGGTGAGCGAAAGCACGACGGTGACGACATCCGCGCCACCCGCTGGCGAGGCCACGACGACCGTCGCTTCCGACGGCTCGAAAACCACGACAACGACGACCGTCGACGAGCATTCGACGTACAAGAAGAAGCCCAAGGGCTGATCGCCAACCGAAGCCCGGACACGCGCGGGGCCTCGTCCTATCAATCCGCGAAGGGATCCCGCACCAGGATCGTGTCCTCGCGCTCGGGGCTGGTCGAGACCAGCGCCACCGGGCAATTGATCAGCTCCTCGACCCGGCGAATATATTTGATCGCCTGCGCCGGCAGCTGCGCCCAGCTCCGCGCGCCATAGGTCGACTCCTGCCAGCCCTCGAACCGCTCGTAGATCGGCTCGGCAGCGGCCTGTTCGCTCGGGTGGGCCGGCAGATAATCGTAGGTCTTGCCGCCGATCTTGTAGCCCGTGCAGATCATCAGCTCGTCCAGCCCGTCGAGCACATCGAGCTTGGTCAGCGCGATGCCGCGCACGCCCGACACCGCGACCGACTGCCGGACCAGCACCGAGTCGAACCAGCCGCAGCGCCGCTTGCGCCCCGTCACCGTGCCGAACTCATGCCCGCGCTCGCCGAGCCGCTGTCCGATCGAGTCGTTTAACTCGGTGGGGAAGGGGCCGCTGCCGACCCGCGTCGTGTACGCCTTGACGATGCCGAGCACGTAGCCCGTGGCGTTTGGCCCAAGCCCCGTTCCCGCCGCCGCCTGACCGGCGACGACGTTCGACGACGTCACGAACGGATAGGTGCCGTGATCGACATCGAGCAGCACGCCCTGCGCGCCCTCAAATAGGATGCGCTTCCGCTCACGCCGCGCCTCATGCAGCGTCAGCCAGGTCGGCCGCGCGTAGGGCAGCACCGACGGCGTGATCTCTTCGAGGTCTGCGATCAGCTTCGCCCGATCGACGGGCGCGATGCCGAAACCGGCACGCAGCGCATTGTGGTGCGCAAGCAGCCGGTCGATCATCGGCCCCGCCTGGTCGAGGTGGGCCAGGTCGCAGACCCGCAGCGCCCGCCGCCCGACCTTGTCCTCATAGGCCGGCCCGATTCCGCGCCGCGTCGTGCCAATCTTGCCCGCCCCGCTCGCATCCTCGCGCGCGCCGTCCAGATCGCTGTGCAGCGGCAGGATCAGCGGGCAGCTGTCGCTGACCTGCAAGGTCTCTGGCGTGATCGTCACGCCTTGGCCGCGCAGCTTCTCGATCTCGCTCTTTAGGTGCCACGGGTCTAGCACCACGCCGTTGCCGATCACCGACAAGGTGCCGCGCACGATGCCCGAGGGCAGCAGGCTCAGCTTGTAGACGGTGTCGCCGACGACCAGCGTATGCCCGGCATTATGCCCGCCCTGAAAGCGAACCACGACATCGGCATGGATCGACAGCCAGTCGACGATCTTGCCCTTGCCCTCGTCGCCCCACTGGGCCCCGATCACCACGACGTTGGCCATGCCCTCAGCTATCTCCTGTCGTCTCGCACGAACGAATGATGTCCCTCGACTTCGCTCGGGATGAGCGGAGCAGAGAATTGCAATCAGCCCCGAACCCGCTCATCCCGAGCAAAGTCGAGGGACGCACGGCCTCTATGCTGGCCGGGCCTCTACACCATTCCAGATATGACTGCAGCGCAAAGTCGCCGCGGTTTCATCGCCGAGCGCCGCGACCGTCGTCCAGCCCGCCGCGCGCAGCGTGCCGCCGACGCCGGCCGCCGTCCCGGCGGGCAGCAGCACCCGCCGCCGCTCGCTCCGCCCGAACCCCGCGTCGACCAGCCCATCGACATACAGCGAGAACCCCACCGCCGCCTCCCGCGCCCCGCCGGGATGCGCGATCGTGTAGGTGCCGCCGCGCCCGACCTCGCCGCGCACGCCGTCGGCGAAGATCGAGAAGCCGAGCCAGCTCTGGAACTCGAAGCCGTGGAGCTCGGTCGGGTCGAGCGTCAGCGACACGCCTTCCAGCCCGTCGATCACCCGCGCCACATCGTCGGCGAGCGCCTTGCCCGGCCCCGGCAGAGACCGCACCGCCGCCAGCGCCGCGTCGATCGGGCCCGCCGCCGCGATCAGCGGCTCATAAGCCCCGCCGCCGGCCGCGCGGAGCCCGGCGAAGTCCTTGCCGTCGAGCATCGCCCGCACCGCCGCCAGATCCTCGACCGGCCAGGGCCCGTCCGCCAGCGCCGGCACCAGCCCCGGCAGCGTCAGGTCGACCGTCAGCCCCCCGAGCCCCGCCGCCGTCAGCGCCTCGACCGCCAGCCGCAGCACCTCACGCGCCGCCGCCACGCCATCGCTGCCGATCAGCTCGGCGCCCGCTTGGCAGCTTTCGCGCTCGGGGAACAGCTGGCTGCCCTTCACCCGCAGCACCGGCCCGCCGTAGGCGAGCCGCAGCGGACGCGCCTGCGCCACCAGCCGAGTCGCCGCGATCCGCCCGACTTGGCCGGTCATGTCGTGGCGCAGCGCCAGAGTCCGGCTCGACACCGGGTCGACGAAGCGGAACAGATGCCGCTCGCTCCCCGATCCGACCCGCCCGGCAAGGCTCTCCTCGAACTCGATCAGCGGCGGCTGGACGCGCTCGTAGCCGTGGCTCGCCACCGTCTCCAGCAGCCCATGCAGCAGCGCCGCCGCCGCCTCCGCCTCGGGCGGCAGCCGGTCGCGCAGCCCTTCGGGCAGCAGACCCCTGGCGATCTCGTCCATCAGAAGTTCAGCGCCTTGACGATGCGCACTCCCGGCAATTGGCGGATCGTCGACAGCAGCGCGTCCTCGACCTTCTCGTCGACCGACAGCAGCAGCACCGCCTCGCCCCCAGCCGCGCGGCGGCCGAGATGGAAGGTGCCGATGTTAACTCCCGCGTCGCCGAGCGTCGAGCCCAGCCGGCCGATGAACCCCGGTTTGTCGTCGTTGACGATGAACAGCATCGGTCCGTCCAGATCGGCCTCGACCTTGATCCCGAAGATCTCGGTCAGGCGCGGGCTGGCGTTGCCGAACAATGTCCCCGCCACCGATTTCTCGCCGTCGGCGGTCCGCACCGTCACCCGCACCAGCGTGTGATAGTCGGTCTCGCGCTCGTGACGCACCTCGGCGATGTCGATGTCGCGCTCGCGCGCCAGATAGGGCGCGTTGACCATGTTCACCGTGTCGGAATGCTGGCGCATCAGGCCGGCGAGCACCGCGGCGGTGATCGGCTTGATGTTCAGTTCGGCCGCCGCACCCTCGACCTCGACTGTCACCGCCTGGACGTCGCTGACCAGCTGCCCGACCAGCATCCCGAGCTTCTCGGCGAGCGCCATGTACGGCTTGAGGCGAGGGGCCTCCTCGGCGCTCAGGCTCGGCATGTTGAGCGCGTTGGTGACTCCGCCCTGCAGCAGGAAGTCCGACATCTGCTCGGCGACCTGGATCGCGACATTGACCTGCGCCTCGTCGGTCGAGGCGCCGAGATGCGGCGTGCAGACGAGGTTGGGCGTGCCGAACAGCGCGTTCGAGTTCGCCGGCTCCTCGACGAACACGTCGAGCGCCGCGCCCGCGATATGGCCGCTGTCGAGCCCGCTTTTAAGCGCCGCCTCGTCAATCAGCCCGCCGCGCGCGCAGTTGATGATCCGCACGCCCTTCTTGGTCTTGGCGAGGTTCTCGGCGGAGAGGATGTTGCGCGTCGAATCGGTGAGCGGCGTGTGGAGCGTGATGAAATCGGCGCGCGCCAGCAGCTCGTCCAGAGTCACCTTCTCGATGCCCAGGTCCTGCGCGCGCTCGGGCGTCAGGAACGGGTCGAACGCCACCACCTTCATGTGGAGGCCGAGCGCGCGGTCGGCGACGATCGAGCCGATATTGCCCGCGCCGATCAGCCCCAGGGTCTTCGACGTCAGCTCGACGCCCATGAAGCGGTTCTTCTCCCACTTGCCCGCCTGCGTCGAGGCGTCGGCCTCGGGCAGCTGGCGAGCGAGCGCGAACATCAGCGCGATCGCGTGCTCGGCGGTGGTGATCGAATTGCCGAACGGCGTGTTCATCACGACGACGCCGCTCGCCGACGCCGCCGGCACGTCGACGTTGTCGACTCCGATGCCGGCGCGCCCGACGACCTTGAGCTTCGTCGCGGCCGCGATCACGTCCTTGGTGACCTTGGTCGCGGAGCGCACCGCGATCCCGTCATAGTCGCCGACGATCTTCAGCAGCTCGTCCTTGCTGAGGCCCGGCTTCTCGTCGAACTCGACCCCGCGGTCGCGGAACACCTGCGCCGCCTTGGGGGACATTTTGTCTGCGATCAGGACTTTAGGCATTTTTCTAACCCTACTTTTTCCTTCGTCATTCCCGCGAAGGCGGGAACCCACCCGTTCAAAAGCGCCAGCGGTAGCTGGCATGTTGTTATCGGGTGGATCCCCGCCTGCGCGGGGATGACGATCAATGTTGAGAAGACCCGGTGACCTCGGCGAACGCCCAGTCCAGCCACGGCCCCAGCGCCTCGACGTCGCTCGTGTCCACCGTCGCCCCGCACCAGATGCGAAGGCCCGGCGGTGCGTCGCGGTAGCCGGCGATGTCGTACGCGACATCCTCCTTCTCCAGCAGCGCCGCGATCTTCTTCGGGACGTCGGGGTCGCCCGCGAACTTGGGGTCGACGATCTTGAGGCAGACGCTGGTGTCGGAGCGCGTGGCAGGGTCGATCGCGAGATGGTCGATCCACGGCGTCGCCTGCACCCAGCGGTCGAGCGCGGCGGCGTTGGCCTCGGAGCGCGAGATCAGCCAGCTGAGGCCGCCGTAGGCGTCCGCCCATTCCAGCGCGTCGATATAATCCTCGACCGCCAGCATCGACGGCGTGTTGATCGTCTCGCCCTCGAACACGCCCTCGGTCAGCTTGCCCTTCGAAACGAGCCGGAAAACCTTCGGCAGCGGCCACGCCGGCGTGTAGCTCTCCAGCCGTTCGACCGCGCGCGGCCCGAGGATGATCACCCCGTGCCCGCCTTCGCCGCCCAGCACCTTCTGCCAGGAGTAGGTGGTGACATCGAGCTTGTCCCACGGCAGGTCGACCGCGAACACCGCGCTGGTCGCGTCGGCGAAGGTCAGCCCTTCGCGGTCGTCGCGGATCCACTCGCCGTTCGGCACGCGGACGCCGGAGGTGGTGCCGTTCCAGGTGAACAGCACGTCGCCGTCCTGCCGCACCCGCGACAGGTCGGGCAGCTCGCCATAGGGCGCGGTGATCACGGTGGGGTCGATCTTCAGCTGCTTGACCGCATCGGTCACCCAGCCTTCGCCGAAGCTCTCCCACGCCAGCAGCGTCACGGGCCTGGCGCCCAGCATCGTCCACATCGCCATCTCGAACGCGCCGGTGTCGGAGCCGGGGACGATGCCGATGCGGTGCGTGTCGGTCACGCCCAGAATCTTGCGCGTCAGCTCGATCGCATGCTTCAGCCGGCTCTTGCCGAGCTTCGATCGGTGCGATCGTCCGAGGACGCGGGTGTCGAGTTGGGAAGGGTCCCATCCGGGGCGCTTGGCGCAGGGGCCGGACGAGAAAGTGGCACGCGCGGGGCGCGTGGCGGGTCGGTCAGTCATGGTCTCTCCTCACAGAGAGCTCGCGCCGCGTTGGGGCGGCGTGGCCCGCCGCCGCTCATAGAGATGGTCACCGGCCTGTCAACCGAAGCTGGCAATTTGCCGCAAGTTCGCTAAAGCACCCGGCCCAACGGACCGAGACAATGATGACAGAGAAGAACGTCCCGCCGCGCATGTTCCCAAGCGCGAGCGAGGAAGCCAAGGTCGCGGCGCACCCGACCAGCGTCCCGCAGACCGAGCACCCCGCCTACCGCCTCGCTTTCCAGGACCACGACTTCCTGCTGCGCGACGACCTGCGCCCGGTGCGCTTCCAGCTTGAATTGCTGAAGCCCGAATTGCTGCTCAACGAGGCGAGGATCGGCTCCACCTTCGTCATGTACGGCTCGGCGCGCATTCCCTCGCCCGAGCAGGCGCAGGGCCTGGTCGACGCCGCCGAGACCCCGGAGGCCCGCGCCATCGCCGAGCGCCTCGCCGCCAAGTCGCACTACTACACCGTCGCGCGCGAGCTCGCGCAACTGTCGTCGGGGGCCGCGCCCGACGCCGAAGGCAACCGCCAGTTCGTCGTCTGCTCGGGCGGCGGCCCGTCGATCATGGAGGCCGCCAATCGCGGCGCCGCCGACGTCGGCGCGCCGACCGTCGGCCTCAATATCGTCCTGCCGTTTGAGCAGGTCCCCAACCCCTACGTCACGCCCGGGCTGAGCTTCCAGTTCCACTATTTCGCGCTCCGGAAGATGCACTTCCTGCTGCGCGCCCGCGCCGTCGCCGCCTTCCCCGGCGGCTTCGGCACCTTCGACGAGCTGTTCGAGCTGCTGACTCTGATCCAGACCGGCAAGGTCAAGCCGATGCCCGTCCTGCTGTTCGGCAAGGAATTCTGGGGCCGCGTCGTGAACTTCCAGGCACTTGTCGAGGAGGGCGTGATCTCGCCCGGCGACCTCAACCTGTTCCACATCGTCGAGACGGCGGAAGAAGGCTGGGCCATAATCCGCGAGGCTTACGGGCTGTAATCCCAAATACCATCGTCATCCCCGCGTTCGCGGGGATGACGGCGCTTGTTAGTGCGGGTCCTACTTCGCCGCGACCGTCGCCGCCGCCGGCTTCGGCGCCTCGGTCTTCGACGTTCCCGTCACGGTTGACGCACCCGGCCCGCCGACATTGCCCTGAGGCTGCGCGGCGGCCGGCGTTGCATTCTTGCTGGCGTCAACCGTGTCCGGCGCCTTGCCGGCCTGGGTCGCGGGCTTGTCGCCTGTCGTTCCCGCCGCCGGCGCACCCGCCGCGGCTGCAGGTGCCGCAGCCGCCTCGGCCGGAACCGGCGGATAGGGCTTGGGCGAGGCGCTCTGCGAATTGAGGTAGGCGATCACGTCGGCGCGGTCCTGCGGCTTCGAGATGCCGGCGAACGCCATCTTGGTGCCGGGCGCATAGGCCTTCGGCGACTGCAGCCACTTGCTGAGCTCGTCGAAGCTCCAGATCGTCCCGTGCATCTTGGTCAGCGCCTCGGAATAGGCGAAGCCCTGCATGTGCGCGTGCGGCAGGCCGACGATACCGTAGAGATTGGGGCCGATGCCCGCCGGGCCGCCCGGCGCGGCGTTGTGGCAGGCCGCGCATTTCTTGAACTGGTTCTCGCCCTTCGCCTTGTCGGCGGTCGCGAGGTAGAAGGCGATCGGCTTCTCGGCTTCGGCGGGGGCGCCGCCCGACGCTTCGGCCTCGACGCCCTCGACGACGTAGCCCGGCTTCTCAAGCTTGTGCGGCGTGAACAGCATGCCGGTCACCAGCGCCAGGCCGAGCACCGCGATGGCGGCGGTCAGCACCCAGCCGGCGATCTTGTTCCATTCGAAGCTGTCCACCAATGCCTCCGCTAGAGCCCTCTGCCGGGGCGAATTTACGCGCGGGCCTCGATAGCGGCGCGCCTCCGCCTTGCCAAGCCGCTTCGCTTGACCAACCGGCGCCCCGGCGTCGATAAGCCGCGCCGCCATGGAGAATTATCCCGAACCCGCGCGCTCTCTCGTCGCCGCCTACACCGAGGCGGCGCTCGCCTGTCCGGCGCGCGCCGTCGCCTATCAGGGCGCGCCCGCCGCCAATTCGCACATCGCGGTGACCGACGTCTTTCCCGACGCGCTGCCCTTGCCGTGCTTCGCGTTCGAGGACGCGATCGACGCGGTGAAGGAGGGCAGGGCCGACCGCGCGATGATCCCGATCGAGAACTCGCTCCACGGCCGGGTGGCGGACATCCACTTCCTGCTGCCCGAAAGCGGCCTGGTAATCGTCGCCGAGCATTTCATGCCGATCCGCTTCTGCCTGATGGGGCTGGAGCGCGGCGCGGCGATCGTCCAGGCGATGAGCCACCCGCAGGGCCTCGGTCAGTGCCGCACCTGGCTGCGCGATCACGGCATCCAGCCCGTTTCCTATCCCGACACCGCCGGCGCCGCCGCGCGCGTCGCGGAGATCGGCGACCCGTCGATCGCCGCCCTCGCGCCTCGCCTCGCCGCGGAGCTTTACGGTCTCCACATCCTCAAAGAGGGCGTCGAGGATTCGGGCGACAACACCACCCGTTTCGTCGTGCTGGCGCGCGAGGGGTCGGAGCGCCCGGCCGACGTCCCGCTGATGACGACGATCATCTTCGAGGTGCGAAACGTCCCCGCCGCGCTCTACAAGGCGATGGGCGGCTTCGCGACCAACGGCGTCAACATGACCAAGCTCGAAAGCTACCAGCGCGGCGCGAGCTTCAGCGCCACCGAATTCTACGCCGACATCGACGGCGCCCCCGAGGACGCCAACGTCGCGCTAGCGTTGGAGGAACTTCGCTTCCACTCGAAATGGGTCCGCATCCTTGGCACCTATCCGCAGGAACTGGCGCGGGGCTGAATACCAAATATTCTCGTCATTCCCGCGAAGGCGGGAACCCACCCGATCCAGAGCGCCAGCGGCAGTTGGCATGTCATCGCTTGGGTAGATTCCCGCCTTCGCGGGGAATGACGATGCCCCTCAGGATCGCCGCGCGACGATGTCCCTGATGATCGCCGCCGGCAGCAGCGTCCGCGTCGGATAGGCCTCCGCCGGCATGAATTGAGTCATGAACACCATCAGCCCCGCCTTCGCCGGATCGATCGTGAACAAGGTCCCCGCCGCGCCGCCCCAGCCATAGCTGCCGACCGGGCTGGTGCCCGCCATGCCCGGGATCACCACCCGGCCGCCCGCGCCGAACCCGCGCCCTCAGGCCCGGTCACACCGGCGGGCAGCAGGTTCGACGTCATCAGCGCGACTGTGTCGCCCTTCATCACCCGCACCGTGCCGAGCTGCCCGCGCCCGAGCAGCATCTGCCCGAAACGCGCATAGTCGCGCGCCGAGGACACCAGCCCGCCGCCTCCCGACAACAGGCCCGGCGCATCGGCGAAGCCGCCCGGCGGGGCGTCGACCGGAATGATGCCGTTCGGCGTCACGAAGTAATTGGTCGAATAGCGCCCGAAGTCCCTGGGGTCGACGCGAAAGCCGGTGCTGTTCATGCCGAGGGGAGCGAAAATCCGCTCCTTCATGAACACGTCGAGGCCCTTTCCAGTCACCTTCTCGATCACCGCGCCCATCACGTCGAGGCTCACCGAATAATGCCAGGTCGTGCCCGGCTCGGCGACCAGCGGCAGCTCGGCGAGCCGCTCGACCATCTGCTGGAGCCCCTGCGCCTGCGGGCCATATCCGGGGCGCTTGAGCGCCGGGCCGTTGAGCGCCGGCGTGATGCCGCGCGCCATATAGGCCTTGCTCAGCAGGCCGTCGGGCAGGATCTCGTAGCTGAAGCCTGCCGTGTGGGTCAGCAGGTGGCGCATGGTGATCGCCGTCCGCGCCGGCCGGCCGTCTAGCCCCACCTTGACGTCGGTCGCGACCTTCAGGTTCTTCAGAGCTGGCAGCACCTCGGCGACCGGCTGGTCGAGCCCGATCCTGCCGTCCTCGATCAGCATCATCGCCGCCGCCGCGGTGATCGGCTTGGTCATCGAATAGATGCGCCACAGCGTGTTCTCGTCCGCCTCGATCGCGCTTCCAAGCGCCAGCGTTCCCGAATTGACGTAAGACGTCGGCGCGCCGCGGAAGCTCAGCGCGGTCGACGACCCCGCGATCTTCTTCTCGGCGACCCACTGGTCAAGCAGCGCCTGGACGCTCGGCCATTTCGCCGACGCCTTGGCCCACGCCGCATGGGGCAAAAGCCCAAGCGCCATCCCGCCAGCCAGAAACCCGCGCCGTCCGATCATCGCGTTCATTCAACGTCTCCCCAAACTCACGGGACAGTGGTTACAAGGTGTCATAGTCCACCGCGTCCTTGTCGAGACGCGCATCCGCCGCAGGCAGCGGGTATTTTAGCCCCGTCGCGCAATTGAACAGCACGCACTTTTCGTCAGGCTTGACCCGGCCATCGAGCAGCGCCTCACGATAGGCGACATAGGTCGCCGCGCCCTCGGGGCAGAGCAGGAACCCCTCGTCGCGGCCGACCTGCGCCACCGCCGCCTCGATATCGGAATCCTCGACCGCATGCCCCCAGCCGCCGCTGTCGCGCACCGCGCGGAGGATCAGGAAGTCGCCGATCGCCGCCGGCACCCGGATGCCGCTCGCCACCGTATGCGCGCCGGCCCAAAGCTCGGCATGCTCCTTGCCCTCCGCCCATGCCTTGACGATCGGCGCGCAGCCGGTCGACTGCACCGCGACCATTTTCGGCCGCTTCGGCCCGATCCAGCCGAGCGCCTCCATCTCGTCGAACGCCTTCCACATGCCAATCAGGCCGGTGCCGCCGCCGGTCGGGTAAAAGATGACGTCGGGCAATTCCCAGCCGAACTGCTCGGCAAGCTCCAGCCCCATCGTCTTCTTGCCCTCGATCCGATAGGGCTCCTTCAAGGTCGAGATGTCGAACCAGCCCATCGGCCCCTTGCCCTCGCCGACGATCTTGCCGCAGTCGTTGATGAGGCCGTTGACCCGCCACACCTTCGCGCCCTGCGCCGCCATCTCGCGGATGTTGACCTCGGGCGTGTCCTCGGGCGCGAAGCAATAGCTCTCCATCCCCGCCCGGCTCGCATAGGCCGCCATCGCCGCGCCCGCGTTGCCGTTGGTCGGGATCGCCACCCGCTTGATCCCGAAGGCGTTGGCCATCGTCACCGCGAGGCACAGCCCGCGCGCCTTGAACGATCCCGTCGGCAGCCGCCCCTCGTCCTTGACGATGGCATTGCCGCCCGCGCGCTTCAGCGCGATCAGCGGCGTGTTGACCTCGCCCAATGACAACACGTCCGCCTCGCGCCGCACCGGCAGCAACTCGCGGTAGCGCCAGATGTCGGCGTTGCGGTCGCGAAGCGCCGTCGGGCTCGGCATCGCCTTCCTCAGCGCGCCGAGGTCGTAGCGGACGAGCAGCGGCTTCCCCGCCCGCGACAGGTTATGCACCTCGTCCGCGGGGTAGCGCTCGCCGGTCGCCGAGCACTCCAGGTGCGTGACGTAGGATTTCCAGTCGCTCATAGCCGCGCCCACGTCTCCAGCAGCGTCCTTGCGATCGCCAGCGGCGGCGGCGCGCCGAACGGGCCGTTCCCCGCCAGCGCCGAGCGCACCTCGTCGCGGCTCACCCAGCGCGCCTCGTCCAGCTCGGTGGTGTCGATCCGGATGTCGGTGCTCGTCGCCTCGGCGAAGGCGCCGATCATCAGGTTGGACGGGAATGGCCACGGCTGGCTCGCAACATAGCGTACCCGCCCGACGCGCACCGCCGCCTCCTCGAAGATCTCGCGCCGCACCGCCTCCTCGATCGTCTCGCCCGGCTCGACGAACCCGGCGAGCGCCGACAGGAAGCCCTTGGGAAAGCGCGGCTGCCGCGCGAGCAGGCAGTTGTCGCCATCGAGCACCAGCATGATCACCACCGGATCGGTGCGCGGGAAATGATGCTCGCCGCAGCGCCCGCAGACACGCTCATATCCAGCCTTCTCGACCTCGGTTGGCCCGCCGCAGCGGGCGCAGAAGCCGTGCCGCGCATGCCAGTCGAGCAGCGAGCGTGCCTGCGCGACGATCTCCGACCGCCCGTCGCCATCGAGCATCATCGCCGCCGCGCGCGCCTCAATGGCCTCGCCGTCCATCTCCTCGGTGTTCCCGGCCACCGCGAAGCGCGGCGCGTCGCCGTCGAGCCCCAGGAACACCTCGGTCCCGCCGCGCGGCGCCTCGCTCCGCCGCGCCCACAGCAAATCGTTGCCCGCCATCACGGGTTTCAGGTCATCGAACACCAGCCAGCGCGCCAGCGGGTGCATCCGCGCCGCCGCCGCCGCCTGCGAGTCGCGCCGCACGTCGTCGGCGCGGTCGAGCGGCGAGCCGGTGAAGCCGACTGGAATTCGGGGCAGGGGATCGGCGAACGGATCGAGCGGCATCGCGGCAGCCTTGCGCCCGACTCACTTGCCTTTCAACACCCCCGCCGCCATATGCCGCGCGGGAGCCGGCGGGCAGATCACTCGCCAACCCGGTCAGGTCCGGAAGGAAGCAGCCGTAACGAGATCCGGTTTGGGTCGTTCGGCTCCCACCCATCGCTTGCATGGCGCCCCGGCAGCGGCCACATCTGGCGGCGATGAGCGAACTCTTTGCAACCGATTCTGTGTACCGCGTTCTGGCCCGAAAATACCGGCCGGCGAGCTTCGATGCCCTGATCGGTCAAGACGCGATGGTGACGACTCTGGCGAACGCCATCGCGCGGGATCAGATCGCCCACGCCTTTTTGCTGACGGGCGTCCGCGGCGTCGGCAAGACTTCAACGGCGCGCATCATAGCCAAGGCGCTGAACTGCATTGGCACGGACGGGAGCGGCGGCCCGACGATCTCTCCCTGCGGCGTCTGTGATTTCTGCGTCTCGATCTCCGAAGGCCGCAACATGGACGTGATCGAGATGGACGCCGCGTCCCACACCGGCGTCGACGATATGCGTGCGGTGATCGAGGCGGCGCGCCTTCAGGCCTTCGCGGCCCGGTACAAGATCTACATCATCGACGAAGTTCACATGTTGTCGAAAAGCGCCTTCAACGCGCTTTTGAAGACCCTTGAAGAGCCGCCCGCGCACGTCAAATTCCTGCTGGCGACCACCGAGGTCCAGAAGCTCCCGATCACCGTTCTCTCGCGCTGCCAGCGCTTCGATCTCCGCCGAATCCCCGCCGACGTCCTCGCCGGGCATTTCGCCGGCATCGTCGCCGCCGAGAACTGCACCGCCGAGCCGGAAGCGCTGGCGCTCATCGCCCGCGCCGCCGAAGGCTCGGTGCGCGACGGCCTGTCGATCCTCGACCAGGCGATCGCCCACGGCAGCGGCGCCATCGAGGCGCAGGCCGTGCGCGACATGCTCGGCCTCTCCGATCGCGGCGCCGTCCGCGACTTGATGGGGCTGCTGCTCGCGGGCGAGGGCAAGGCCGCGCTCGAAGCGCTACGCCGCCAGTACGATCACGGCGCCGGGCCGGACATGGTTGTGCAGGAGCTGCTGGAGCTCGTGCACACCATCACCCGCGCCAAGGTCGCCGACGCGGTCGATCCCACCCTCGGCGAGGCCGAGCGCGCCGCCGTCGCCGACTGGGCGAGCCGCCTGCCGCTCCCGCAGCTCCACCGCCTCTGGCAGCTTCTCCTGAAGGGCCTCGCCGAGGTCCAGTCCGCGCCCGTGCCGATCCAGGCCGCCGAGATGGCGCTGCTCCGCATCGTCCACGCCTCCTCGCTGCCCGATCCCGCCGACCTCGTCCGCCGCCTGCAATCGGCCGAAGGGCAGGGGCCTGCCCCGCGCGCCGAATCCCCGCGCGAGCCCACCCCCCGCCAGCCGGAAATGGCCGAGGCGCGCCACGAGCCCGAGCCTCCCGTTCCCCACCCAAGCAGCCCGCCGCCGCCCGAGGCGGTCGCGGCGCCGGACGACTTTTCCGCGCTCGTCCGCCTGTTCGCCGATCGCGGCGAGCACATGCTTGCGCACCAGCTCCACGACGACGCCCGCCTCGTCCGCTACGCCCCGCCACTGATCGAGCTCGCCCCCTCGCGCGCCCGGCCCGAGGTCGCGCAACGCGTCATGGCCTGCCTCAAGGAATGGACCGGCGAGCGCTGGACCGTCACCGTCAGCGACGCCCCCGCCAACCCGACGCTCCGCGAGGCCGAGGAGGCCGTCGCCGCGCTCGAACGCGCCGCCGTCCTCGCCGACCCGTCCGTCGCAGCGCTCATTGCGGCTTTTCCCGGCGCCGAGTTGATCGACTATCAGCCGCCCGAACTCACACCCGAATCCGACCAGCGGAGAGCCTGATGGACATCGAAGAGATCATGAAGGCGGCGCAGTCCGTCCAGACCCAGATGCAGGACGCCCAGACGAAGCTCGACCAGATCGAGGTGGAGGGTGTCTCGGGCGGCGGCATGGTCAAGGTCCGCGCCAGCGCCAAGGGCCGCGTCACCGCCGTCGACATCGACCCGAGCCTGCTGACGCCCGGTGACAAGGACATGCTGGAAGACCTCATCGTCGCCGCCTTCAACGATTGTCGCAACAAGGCCGACCAGGTCTCGAACGCGGAGATGCAGAAGATGACCGCCGGCTTGCCGCTGCCCGCCGGCTTCAAGCTGCCGTTCTAAGTCACTCTTACCCCTCCCCTTCAGGGCAGGGGCAGGGGTGGGGCCTGCGGGCATCGGAGGACTATCAATGAAATACGCTCTGATCGCCGCAGTTCTGCTCGTCGCGAGCCCTACCTTCGCAGAGACGATCCCCCCGATCACCTACACGGTCGAGAAATCCGGCCCTGCCGCCGGCGGCCACCCGACGCGCAAGAGCGCGGTCAAGATCCGCTACGAGGGCCGCTTCCTCGACGGCAAGGTGTTCGACAGCTCGAAGGACGGCCCGGACGGCGCGGCGATCTTCCCGCTCGGCCGGCTGATTCCCGGCTGGGTGACGGTCGTGCCCCTGATGCGCCCGGGCGATGTCTGGACGGTGACCTTGCCGCCGCCCTACGCCTATGACGCCGCCGGTTCGGGCGACACCATCCCGCCCAATTCGACGCTCGTCTTCCGCATCGAGCTCGTCGATTTCGCCGCCATGCCGCCGCAGCCGACGATGGAGCCGATGACGACGCTGCCGGGCCGCTAGAGCGGGCGAGTCAGGTCAGCCCGCGTCCTGAGTCGCCGATGATCCAAACCCGATGCGATATCCCGGGCGCCCGACTTGCGGCGGTCATCATCGGCTGTCACTGATCGCGGCGTAACCGCAGTCGCCTGGCTTTACCGAATCGTTGGGGGGATCGCCGCAAGCCACTTGCGGAGACGGGGCATATGAAACTTCTGCTATTGTGCGTGCTGCTCGCCGGCACGGGATGCGCGACGCTTCGGAGCCGGGCGGACTTCTGCTCAAGCCTCAACCGAAGCGACCTTCAGCGCGAATACCAGCGGTGCCTGGCCGCCCAACGCTGACTCACTCCGCCAGGCAGGCGTCCAGCTTCTCGTTCTTCACCACCCGGATCCACCGCTCGATGTTGTGCGCGTAGCGCTTGGTGTAGCCGCGCGGCTTCTTCGCGTCGCGCTTGATCGGCTGCGGAAGGATCGCCGCGATCCGCGCCGCCTCGCGCCGCGTCAGCTTGTCCGCCGAATGGCCGTAATAATGCTGGGCTCCCGCCTCGACTCCGAAGGTGTTGATCCCCGTCTCGACGACGTTCAAATACACTTCCATGATCCGGCGCTTGCCCCAGATGGCCTCGATCAGCGTGGTGAAATAGACTTCCAGGCCCTTTCGCAGCCACGACCGGCCGCCCCACAGAAAGGCGTTCTTCGCGGTCTGCTGGCTGATCGTCGAGCCGCCGCGCAGCTTCTTGCCGTCGAGGTTCTTCTGGAGAGCATCGCCGATCGCCGCCATGTCGAAGCCGTGGTGCGAGCAGAAGTGCGCGTCCTCCGCGGTGATCACGGCGCGCGGCATGTTGGCGTCGATGCGGGAGAGCGGCCGCCAGCTCTGCTTGACGCTATGACCCGCGATCTGGTCGCGGATCATCAGGCTGGTCGTCGGCGGGTCGACGAACTTGTACGCGACCACCCACAGCACCGACAGGAGCAGCAGCACCACGACGAGCAGCATCAGCCACTTCAGCACCCGCCCGATCAGCCGCCGCGATCCGCTCTCGTAGGCCATCCCGCTCCCCGCACGCTGGACGCCTAGTGTCGGCGCGGACGCCCCGCCGTCAAGCGGGGTTAGGCGCGGAGCGCCCTGTCGCGCTCAAGATGCAGGTAATTATCATTGAACAGCGATACCGATTTCAGGGCTCCGAGATCGGGGATCGTAAGTTCCCGCGCCTTCAGCACAATCAGCCCGCGCGATCGCATCTCCTGCAGCGTCCGGTTGACGTGGACCGGCGTCAGGCCCGTCGCCTCCGCGATATCGGTCTGAGTCAGCGGGAACTCGCAACTCGTGCCTTTGGTCAGGCCGACCGCGCGCAGCCGGATGAACAGCTCGCACAGCAGGTGGCCGATGCGCTCCAGCGCCGACCTTTGGCCGACGTTCAGCGTCCACTCGCGCTGCGTCGCCACCGCGACCAGCGTGTCCCACCACATCGCCTGCATGATTCGCGGGTGGTTGTCGGCGATCGTCTCGAACGCCTCGCGGCCGATCTCGGCATAGGTGACGGGCGTGATCGCGCCGATCGAATGGTCCATCTGACGCAGGATGAAGACGTTCACGTCGTGCAGGTCGCCCGGAACGAAGAACGCCACGGTCTGCCGCCGCCCGTCCTCCATCACCTTGTAGCGGCACGCCCAGCCCGACAGGATGACGTTGACGCCGCGCGGCGGCTCGCCCTCGCGGATGATGTCCTCGCGCGCCCTGACGTGCCGCGTCCGACCCGTCGCGTCCTCGAGCACGCGGCGATCCTCGTCGGACAAGGGTGTGAACTGCTCGAGCTTCAGGCCCAACGAGTTCATGAACGCCGCTACTCCCCCACCCCCGTGCCGGATTAGTCGCCGTTCATCGTTCCCGCTTTGATTTACGTTAATTCCCGTCGCCGCCGGCGCCGGCGGGCGAAATAATCGAGTCACTGATTGATGTTATCTCATGGGTCTGCCCGATGGGCTATGTTCCTCGGGGGCTGGGAGTGGGTCGATGGACAAGGATGCGGAATATTACACGGCGCGCGCGGTCGCCGAGCTGGCGATGGCGCAGCGCTCGACCAAGCCGGCCGTCGTCTCGGCGCACTATCAGCTGTCGTGCCTTTACCTCGAGCGTGCGCAGGCGCTGATGACGCCCGCCGTCCCGCAGGCCGTCGCCGCCTAATCTGCCGTCGGGCCGTCCTCGCCGGCCAGCTTGACGCTCTCGCCGAGCGCGTCGTTCACGTAGAGCTTTCGCACCATGATGAAGGCGACTACGGTGAGCGGTGTCGCCAGCAGCACGCCGGGGATGCCGAACAGCAGCCCGAATCCGACGAGCGAGAACAGCGTCAGCGCCGGCGGCAGGTCGACCGACCGCGCCTGGACGATCGGCATGATCACATTGCCCTCGACCTGCTGGATCAGCAGGTAGAGGCCCATCGTCAGCAGCGTTTCGTTGAGCCCGACGGTCAGCGCCAGCAGCACCGCGGGGATTGCCGACAGGAAAGGCCCCGCCACGGGCACGAACTCGAACAGCCCGGCGATCAGCGCGAGCGCGAGCGGGGAGGGCACGCCGATCGCCCACAGCCCGAGACCGGCGAGCAGCGCGACCGCCACCATCGCGACCAGCTGCGCCAGCAGCCAGCGTCGCAGCGCCTCGCCCGACCGCTCGATCGCCTCGTCGACGTTCGGGCGCTTGGTGGCGGGAATCAGTAACAGCAGCCCGTCGCGATACAGCTTCGGCTGCGCCGCGAGATAGATGCCGCCGACGATCGCCAGCACCAGCCCCGAGATCGCGCCCGTCACTCCGCCGACGATCGTCGTCACCGCGCTGACGATTGTGCCGCCATCGGGCGCCATCGAGCGCAGCTGAGTGATCAGCTGGCGGTCGAGATCGGGCTGGCCGACTCGAATCTTGAACTGCTCATAGGCCTGCGGCAGCCGCGAGAGCAGCTCGCGCATCTGCGAGTCGATCTGCGCTCCGAACAGCCAGAAGACGAGCGTCAGCGTGCCCAGGAAGGCGAGGATCACCACCGTCAGCGCGATCCCCGTCGGCAGCGGCGCGCGCCGCTGCAGGCCGTCGGCGGCGGCGCGCAGGATCACCGCGATCAGCACCGCCGCGAACAGCAGGATCAGCAGCGAGCGCAGCATCCACCCGAGCGCGAACAGCACAGCGAGCGTCAGCACGATCAGCGTGGTGCGAACGACCTTGCGGTCGGCGGCGGGGGTGGGGGGTGTCGTGGTCATCGCGATATGAACATTCGACAGGCGTAATAAGTTCGCCACACCCCGGCAACCGCGTTCTCTAAAGCCCCGACAGCGTCACAGCCTCCTTGAACGGCACCACGAGCACGATCGCGCCGCTTTCGTCCGCCACGTCGATCCGGCAGCTCAGGCACAGGCGACCGCGCGAAACCTCGTCGCACATGATGTCGCGCGCCGCCGCGATCGCCTGCACGCGCGCCGCGTCGATATCGGCAAGCTCGAACCCTTCCTCATCGGCGCAGATCGCGCCGCACTCGTCGAGGTGGAAATAAAAGCGCGACATGAGCCGCTGCGTGTGCCGCAAATGAAACGCTCGCATTGGCCTATGTTAAGTGGCGGCTATTTGCTTTCCAGCAGCTTCTGGCCCGCCGCCTCGATCGGACCCTTGATCATCCCCGCCATCGCGGCGAGCAGCGGGGGCAGCGACAGCTCCATCCGGACGATGCTGTCCAGTACGTCGATCGTCCCGCTCACTTCCTGTCCCATCGCCTGCGCCGAGAAGCGCATCCGGTCGCCATCCCAGGTTTCCTCGATCTGGGCGCCTCGTCCACCCGGAATCTTGTCCGCCAACGCCCCGAACCGCCCCTCCAGCCGCCGCCGCGCCTCGCTCGCGCCGAGCTTGTGGGGAATATTGATGATCATCGCCGGTCTCCTTGGCCTCCGGCTTGCACAATCGCTGCGGCTCGCGCAATCGCGTGGTTCGCATGATCGGCCTCACCATCCTCGTCGACGCCGACGCCTGCCCGGTGAAGGACGAGGTCTATCGCGTTGCCGCGCGCTACGGCGTGCCGGTCAAGATCGTCGCCAACAGCTTCATGCGGATTCCCGACTACGGCGAGGTCGAGCGGGTCATCGTCGGCTCGGGCTTCGACGCGGCCGACGACTGGATCGCCGAAAACGCCTCGCCCTCCGCCGTGGTGATCACCGGCGACATCCTGCTCGCCGACCGCTGCGTCAAGGCCGGCGCCACCGTCCTCGGCCACAACGGCAAGCCCTTCACCGCCGCCTCGATCGGCGCCGCCGTCGCCACCCGGGCGCTGATGGCCGACCTCCGCGACATGGGCGCGGTCTCGGGCGGTCCCGCGCCCTTCGCCAAGACCGACCGCTCGCGCTTCCTGTCCGCCCTCGACGCCGCGCTGGTGAAGCTCCGGCGCTAGGGGCGGGCGTGCCGTGGTTCATAGAGCCCGAGCTTGCCGCCGCCCGGCAGGTGGATGGCCGTCGATTGACCCCAGCCTTGCGTGCTGAACGGGTCGCAGGCGACTCCCTTGGCCTTCAGCTTCCGCACCACGCCCTCCAGGTCGTCGCACATCAGGTAAAGGGCGTGCTTGTCGTTCTCGTCCGACGGGTGAGTCGCCAGCTCGGCAGGCGGCAGCTTGAAGATCAGCCAGCCGTCGCCGACGTCGACGTGCGGCAGTGCCAGCAGGTCGCGCAGGAACGCCCGGTCGGCCTCGGCATCCTTCGAAAAAATCATGACATGTGCGCCTGTGATCATGGTCGGTCCTCCTTGGGCGCATTGAACGACAGCCGCGCGGCCTTGCCAACCGCGTGATTTTGAACTCACATGCGAGAGTGAGAAGCGGCCCGAATGCCCCGGCCATCCTCGACGCGCTCGGCGACCCGACGCGCCGCCTGATCTTCGAGCGCCTGCGCCGCGTCCCGTCCGACCCGACGACGCTCGCCCGACATCTGCCCGTCACCCGCTCGGCGGTCTCGCGCCACCTCAAGGTCCTGCGCGACTCCGGCCTCGTCGATTCGGTTCCCGACGGCTCGCGCCAGATCTACAGCGTCCTTCCCGCCGGCCTCGCGCCGCTCTCCAGGTGGATCGCCGAATGACTCCGATCAGCCTCACCCCCATCGGCCATGTCGTCGGCGGCCGCGAGGTGCCGGAGGACGACGACTGGGGCGCCAGCCGCGCCCGTATCGGGCTTGATCCCGCGCGCTTCACGCCCAGCGCGCTCGCCGGGCTCGACTCGTTCAGCCATGCCGAGGTGATCTATGTCTTCGACCGAGTCGGCGACGGCGACATCACCACCGCCGCGCGCCGCCCGCGCGGCAATCCGGACTGGCCGCTCGTCGGCATCTTCGCGCAGCGCGGCAGGAACCGTCCCAACCGCCTCGGCGTCACGGTCTGCCGCATCGTCGCGGTCGACGGCCTCGCGCTAGAGGTCGAAGGCCTCGACGCCATCGACGGCACACCCGTCCTCGACATCAAGCCCGTGATGTCTGGTTTCCATCCACGCGGCGAACTCCGCGAACCCGACTGGGCGCGCGAGATCATGGCGGGCTATTGGTAAGAAAAAGGGCGGCCCGCGAGGAGCCGCCCTCGTTCGCACTGCCTTCGCCGGCGCTACTTCTCCTCCTCGAACGTCACCGCGACATCGGCGTTGGCCGACAGCCGGACCGTGCCGTCCTCGACACCCGCGACGAGGCCGCCCGAGATATAATGGTGGTGGCCCTGGTGCGACCCTTGTCCGCTGTCCTTCTTGGTCAGCTTGATGCGGTCGCCGTCAACATGATCGACAGTGCCGACATGGACGCCATCGGCGCCGATGACGTCGGCATGTTCCTTGATCTGGCTCAAATCTGCCACGGTCTGCTCTCCTGCTAGGTCCGCCCGTCAACGCCGGGCTCGGCAGGCTAGACGCGCGGGCGCCGTTTCAGGTCCACGGCGAGCGATCGATGCCTGGCGCAGGTTCATCAGCATCATCGCCAGCTTGCGCTCACGCACGCTGACCACGCCGTTGCCGTCGGCGTCCGCAGTGTCGAACGCCTCCATCGGCCGCGCCGTCGCCTCGGCGAGCGTCACGCGCCCGTTGCCGTCGGCATCGGAGCGCTCGAACCAGTGCCCGCCGATGTGCACGAAGGCGGCTGCGCCGACATCCTCGGGAAGGTCGCCCGCCGCCTTACGCTCGCGATAGGCCGCATATTCGCGCTCGCTGACCACCCCGTCGCGGTTGGAGTCGAGCTGCGCGAACTTCGCCTTCACTGCCGCCGCCACCTCGGCCCGCGTGATCGGCCGGTCAGGCAACGCTGGCTGAGCGAACGCGGGTGCTGCGGCGGCGAGGGCGAGAAGCATTATGAACTTGGTCATGGCCGAACTCCGAACTGAAGGCGGGCGGGCGCTATGGTGCTCGGCGCCTTTATCGCAACTGAACGCATCGGCCCTCCTTGGTCGCCCAAAGTGCGGCCGGCGACTGTGCCCGCTGCTCATCGGGTTACACCGCCTCCAACAGCCTTCTCTCCCCAGCCCGCGCCCGCATCCCCTTCTGCAGCTTGTCGAACGCCCGCACCTCGATCTGGCGGACCCGCTCGCGCGAGATGCCGTATTCCTGGCTCAGTTCCTCCAGCGTCTGCGGATCGTCGATCAGCCGGCGCTGCGTCAGGATATGCCGCTCGCGCTCGTTCAGGTCGCCCATCGCCTCGCCGAGCAGGGCGTGGCGGACGTCGGTTTCCTCGCGGTCGGCGACGATCTGGTCCTGCAGCGGGCTGTCATCGACCAGCCAGTCCTGCCACTCGCCGTCGCCGTCCTCGGACATCTTCAGGTTGAGGCTGCCGTCGCCGCCCATCGACATGCGGCGGTTCATGTTGACGACCTCTTCCTCGGGCACCTTGAGGTCGGTCGCGATCTTGGTAACCTGGTCGGGGCGCAGGTCGCCGTCCTCCAGCGCGTCGATCTTGCCCTTCATGCGGCGGAGGTTGAAGAACAGCTTCTTCTGCGCGGCGGTGGTGCCGATCTTCACCAGGCTCCACGAGCGCAGGATATATTCCTGGATCGAGGCGCGGATCCACCACATCGCATAGGTCGCGAGCCGGAAGCCCTTGTCGGCCTCGAACTTCTTCACGCCCTGCATCAGGCCGATATTGCCTTCGGAGATCAGCTCGCCGACCGGCAGGCCATAGCCGCGATAGCCCATCGCGATCTTGGCGACGAGGCGGAGGTGGCTGGTGACGAGCTTGCCCGCCGCCTGCGGGTCCTGATGCTCCTCCCAGCGCTTGGCGAGCATATACTCCTCCTGTGGGGACAGCAGCGGGAACTTGCGGATTTCCTGCATGTAACGGTTAAGCCCGGCTTCGCCGCCCACTGCGGGAATTGCCGGAAGGTTGCTCTTGGCCATCTGTAAAAATCTCCCTTGTCAGGGCAGGGGGACGAACGCCCCTGTCTTGGCATCGATCTAGCATCCGGAATGAAACCGGACGAATTAACTCTTCTATACCGCCAGAAAGCTGATCAGTTCCTGAATGTCCCCGGGAACCGGGCTCTCGAACGCCATCGTTTCGCCTGTGACCGGGTGGACGAAGCCGAGCGTCCGGGCATGCAGCGCCTGCCGCTTGAACCCCAGTTCGGCGAGGCCGGCCCGGTGCGCCGCCGCCCGCCCATAGAACGGGTCGCCGAGCAGCGGGTGGCCGATGTGCGCCATATGGACGCGCACCTGGTGCGTTCGTCCCGTCTCCAGCCGGCACTCGACCGCCGCCGCCGCGTTCAGCGGCTGCAACGTCCTGTAGTGCGTCACCGCATGCTTGCCGCGTCCTTCGGCCACGACCGCCATCTTCTGCCGGTTGGCGCTGGACCGCGCCAGCGTGCCTTCGATCCGGCCGGCGGGCGGGGCAGGGTGCTTGTCGACCACCGCCAGATAGCGCCGCTCGACGCTGTGCCTGGCGAACTGCGCCGACAGCCCTTCGTGCGCCTTGTCGGTCTTGGCGACCACCAGCAGCCCCGACGTGTCCTTGTCGATGCGGTGGACGATGCCAGGCCGCGCCACGCCCCCGATCCCCGACAGCCGCCCCGCGCAATGGTGGAGCAGCGCGTTGACCAGCGTCCCGTCCAGGTTACCGGCCGCCGGGTGGACGACGAGGCCAGCGGGCTTGTCGACAACCAGCAGGTGATCGTCCTCGAACACGATGGTCAGCGGGATGTCCTGCGCCTGCGCCTCGGCGGGCGCCGCCACGGGCACCGCGACGGTCATCGCCTCGCCGCCCTTGACCTTGGTCGCCGGGTCGCGCGCCAGGCTGACCGCGCCGCTCGAAATCAGGCTCTTCAGCCGCTCGCGCGAGAATTGCGGGAGTGCCGCCGCGAGCGCCCGGTCGAGCCGCCATCCGGCGCTCTCGGGCGGCAGAGTCACCGCGAAATTCGACTGATCGGCCCCCATTGCGCTACCGATATAATCATGGCCGTCGAGATTTTCAGGGTCCACGCCGATCAAATCATGCGCGAGGCGGCGGAGGCGCTGCCGAACGAGTGCTGCGGCCTGCTTGTGGGTGTCGACAACCGCATCCTAGAGATCATCCCCAGCCTCAACGTCGCTACCGATCCACGCCGCCATTTCGAGGTCGACCCGCAAACGTTGCTCGCCACCCACCGGCGCGCCAGAACGTCAGGCCTGCAACTTCTCGGCAGCTACCACTCCCACCCCACGACTTTGCTTACACCCTCTCTCGAAGACGCCACCCAAGCCACGGAAACCATGCCCCTCTGGCTCCTCGCCTCGCCTACAGACCTCGCCGCATGGCGATGGTTCACATGCGCAAACTTCGCAAAGATGGACCTCCTCATCCTGCCCTGACATAGTTGCGCGCTATGGCGACCGGCGCGGTCAAATGGTTCGACAAGAAGAAGGGCTTTGGCTTCCTGACGCCCGACGTCGGCCCGTGGGACATCTTCGTCCACGTCTCCGCCGTCCGCGCCGCCGGCCTCGCCGGCCTCGAGGACGGCCAGCGCCTCGAATTCGAGCTGACTCAGATGGCCGACGGCCGCATGTCGGCGCTCGGCTTGCGCCTGCTCGACGCCGGGACTAGCGTCGCCCCGTGACCGCCTTCGCCACCGGCGTCGATTTCGCCAGCCTTCTCTGCTCGCGCCTCTGCCACGATCTCGTCGGCCCGGTTGGCGCGATCTCCAACGGCGTCGAGCTGCTCGCCGAGGAGACCGACGACGACATGCGCGACCAGTGCATCCAGCTCGTCGCCGACAGCGCCCGCCAGACCGCCAACAAGCTGAAGTTCTTCCGCCTCGCCTTCGGCGCCGCCGGCGGCTTCGGCGAGCTCGTCGACCCGCGCGAGGCTTGCGCCGCGCTTCAGGGACTGTTCGGGGAGGGCAAGATCGCGCTCGAATGGATGGTCGGCCCCGCCGCGCTGCCAAAGACCGCGGTCAAGGTGCTGCTCAACCTCGCGATGACCGCCGGCGACGCGCTGCTGCGCGGCGGCACGCTCCGCGTCGCCGCCGAAAGCCGCGCCGATGTCGTCGAGCTCGCGGTCCGCGCCGAAGGCCCGCGCCTGCTGCTCGATGCCGAGATCAGGCGCGCGCTCGAAGGCCAGCTCCCGCCCGAAGCGCTCGGCCCGCGCACCGCCGCCGCCCACCTCATCCACACGCTGGTCGCGGAGACCGGCGCCCGCGTCATGGTATCGGAGCCGGAGACCGGCGTGCTTTTGCTCGGGGTCGACCTCCGGCGCGCTTAGCCGCCCGTTAACCATTGCCGTTCATCTTGCCGCCCGATGGACGAATTGCTGGGCGACTTCCTGACCGAGACCGTCGAATCGATCGCCGCGATCGACGATGCCCTCGTGCGTTGGGAGCGCGACCCCGCCGACCGCGCGACGCTCGATGCGATCTTCCGTCTCTTCCACACGATCAAGGGAACGTGCGGCTTCCTCGATCTGCCGCGCCTGGAGGCACTGGCGCACGCGGCCGAAACAGTGCTCGGGCGCGTTCGCGACGGTGCACTTGCGGTCTCCACGCCGCTGGTCACCGAGGTGCTCGCGGCGATCGACGGCATCCGCTCGATTGTCGGGGCCCTGGCGGAAACGGGTGCCGAGCCGGCCGGCGACGACGCTTTCCTCATCGATCGCCTCGAGCGGGTCGCAGAAGGGGTCGAGCTCGCGCCCGAGGCTGCTGCCGACGACGTACCGGAAGCTCTTGCTTCGAAATCGATCCGGGTTCCGCTGGCGCTGCTGGAGCGGCTGATGGACACGGTGTCGGAACTCGTCCTGACTCGGAACCAGCTCGTTCAGCTCTATCGCGTTCGCACCTCAAGGGAAGCGATCGAGGCGCATTTCCAGCGCCTTTCGCAGTGCATCACAGCGATCCAGGACGGCGTCACGCGAACCCGCATGCAGCCGATCAGCCGGGCCTGGACCGCGTTGCCGCGCCTAGCCCGCCGCCTTTCGGTCGACCTCGGCAAGCGCATCGACATCGAGTTCGCGGGAGGCGACGTCGAAGTCGACCGCCAGATGTTCGAGCTGATCAAGGACCCGCTCGCGCATATGGTCCGCAACGCCGCCGACCACGGCCTCGAACCGCCCCCCCAGCGCATCGCCGCGGGCAAGAGCGAAGTCGGCCATATACGCATCGAAGCGGCGCAGGAAGGCGGCCAGATCGTCATCCACGTCTCGGACGATGGGCGCGGCCTCGATCTCATTGCCCTACGCGCCAGGGCCGTGTCGCACGGGCTGTTCGACGAGGCCGGGGCGCTGAGGCTGTCGGCCGCCGACGCGGCCAGGCTGATCTTCAAGCCGGGAGTCTCGACGGCGGCGGAAGTAACTGCGGTGTCGGGCCGCGGCGTCGGCATGGATGTCGTCAGGGCCAATATCGAAAAGATCGGCGGCTCGATCGATGTCGAATCGAAACCCGGCCGCGGCACACGCTTCGCCCTGCGTATCCCGCTGACCCTGGCGATTATCCCCGCGCTTGTCGTCAAGGCGGGGGGCGAGCGGCTTGTCATCCCGCAAATGGCGGTCGTCGAGCTTGTCCAGGTCGGCGGCGAGGCGCCGGCCATCGAACGCCTCCACGACGCGCTGGTCCTGCGGATGCGCGACACGCTGCTTCCGCTCGTCGACCTGGCAGCGCTGCTCGGCCTGCCGACGCGCGCCGAGGCCAGCGAGCGTTTCGTCGTCGTCGCCCAGGCCGCGGGCTTCCGCTACGGTCTCATCATCGACGATCTTTTCGATACCGAGGAGATCGTCGTGAAGCCCGTCGCGCCGCTGCTGTCGGGGCTTACCGCTTATGCCGGCAACAGCGTGCTCGGCGACGGTGGGGTGGCGATGATCCTCGATATCGGCGGCCTCGCCGCCCTCGCCGGCCTTGAGGCGTCGGGGGAGGAGGCGCGGGGCGGCGAGCCGTCCATCGCCGAACGTCAGTCGCTCCTCCTCTTCCGCGCGCGCTCGCCGACTCTGATGGCGGTGCCGCTCTCCTATGTCGAACGCATCGAGGACCTGCCCGCCGGCGCGATCGAACATGTCGGCGGGCGGGCGCTGGTGCAGTATCGCGGCGCGCTGATGCCCGTCCTCGGCCTCGACGGACCGCCCGCCGCGGAGCGGCAGCCGCTCCTGGTGCTGACCGACGGCGGTCGCAGCGTCGGCCTTGCCGTCGTTTCGGTCGTCGATGTGGTCGAGGACCTGTTCGACGTCGTTGCCGCCGACAGCATCGGCCGCCTCGGCAATATCGTCATCGGCGGACGGATCGCCGAGCTTGTCGATGCCCATCACTATCTCGGCCTCGGCGGTCCCGACGCCGCTCGGCTGGAGCGGGCGGCATGACGGGGGACTTCCTCTCCGTCCGGCTCGACGATCGCCTCCTCGGCATCCCGGCGCTTCGCGTCCGCGAGGTCGTGCGACTTCCGGCGGTGACGCGCATTCCCGGCGCGCCTTCGATGGTCTCGGGGCTCATCAACCTGCGCGGCCAAATCATCACCGCGATCGACCTGCGCCGCCGCCTCGACCTGCCGCCACGCGCCGCCGGCACGCCCGCCATGATCGTCGTTGTCGAGCACGAGGGCCACGCCTACGCGCTCGTCGTCGATTCGGTGGGCGACGTCGTGCGCGCCGACGGCGCCCGTCAGGAGGCGCCGCCGATGACGCTGGCGCCAGTTTGGCGCGACGCCGCTCTCGCGGTCCAGCGCGACGACGCGCTCGTTCTCATTCTCGATGTCGAGTCGCTCCTCCGCCCGCCGGAGGGCGCGCGGACGGCGGCTTAGCGACTCCGTAAGGATTTGCTGGGCAGGATGGCGGTCGATGGAGTTGGGAACCCCCATGAAGACCTGTTTGATCGTCGATGACTCGCGGGTAATCCGCAAGGTCGCGCGCCGCATCCTCGAAGATTTGTCCTTCAGCATCGACGAGGCGGAAAACGGCAAGCTGGCGCTGGACGCCTGCCGCGGCATGATGCCGGACGTCATCCTGCTCGACTGGAACATGCCCGAGATGGACGGCATGGAGTTTCTCCGCACCCTTCGCGCGCAGAAGGTCGAGCCCCAGCCGGTGGTGATGTTCTGCACGACCGAGAACGACATGGCGCACATCCGCGCCGCGATCGAAGCCGGCGCCGACGAATATGTCATGAAGCCCTTCGACCGCGAGGTCATCGAGGCCAAATTCACCGATGTCGGCTTGATCTAGCGCCGGGGGCGCTCGCGATGCTCGCGTCCAGATTCGCCTCCTCGGCCGCCGAACGCCCGGTCCGCGTCCTGCTCGTCGACGACTCGGGCGTCAGCCGCGCGCTGATGAGCCGCTGGATCGACGAAAGCGGCGTCGCGATCGTCGCCGCCGTAGCGGGCGACGGCGCAAGCGCCGTGATCGCGCTTCAAGGCAGCGAGATCGACGTCGTCGTGCTCGACGTCGAGATGCCCGGCCTGGACGGCCTCTCGGCCCTGCCGCATCTCCTTGCCGCCCGTCCCGGCGTCCACATCCTGATGGCATCCTCGCTGAGCGAACGTGGCGCCGAAGTCACGCTGGAGGCGCTTCGCCTCGGCGCGTCCGACGCGATCGCCAAGCCGCGTGCCGGCTGGGCGGCGCGCGGCATCGCCTCGTTCCGAGACGACCTGATCCGGCACATCGTCGCGCTCGGTGCGGCGCGGGCCGCTCCTCCGCCCGCGCTTCCTGTCCATCCGCGGCGGCCCGCCTTCACCTATGAGCGGGCAGGGGGCGTCATCGCTCCGCCTCGCGTCGTCGTCGTCGGCGCCTCGACAGGGGGGCCGAACGCCTTATTCCGATTGGTCGCGGCGCTGCCCGGGGACCTGCCGGTGCCGCTCCTCATCGCGCAGCACATGCCGGCGCGCTTCACCGCCGTGCTTGCCCGGCAGCTGGACGAGCGCAGCGCACTTCACGTCGTCGAGGCGCAAAGCGGAATGCTTCTTCGCGCGGGTGTGGCCTATCTCGGGCAAGGAGGTCGCGCGATGACCGTCAACGGCCTCGCCGCCGCGCCTGTCCTGTCGTTTCCCGACGATAGCGAAAGCCAATGCCAGCCCTCGGTTGACCGGCTGATGGTCTCGGCGGTCGAAATCTGGGGCTCGCGGGTTCTCGGCATCGTGCTCAGCGGCATGGGCAACGACGGGCTGGAAGGCGCGCGCGCAATCGTCGGCGCCGGCGGCTCGGTGATCGCGCAGGACTATGCCACCGCGATCGTCTGGGGGATGCCGGGGGGAGTCGCGCGCGCCGGATTGGCGGCCGACGTGCTGCCTATGGGCGCGATCGCCGCCGAGATTGTCCGCCTCGCCACCGAGGGCGTTGCAGAAAGTCGCTGACGGCGGCCCACCCAATCGCCTATCAAACGCGCTTGACTGCCCCGAGGACATCGCATGACGATCTGGCACGCGCTCTTTGGCGCCGCGCCCGCACTTCCCGCAGGAGGTTCGCTCGGCGCACTCGTGCGCGGTGCGATCGGCCGTCTCCGCGCGCCCGAGCGCAAGGGACGGGGCCGCCAGGTCGCCTTCACCATCGCCGCGATCGCGCTCGCCGCGAAGATGGCGCGCGCCGACGGCTACGCCTCGGACGGCGAGTTCGCGACCTTCCAGCGGCTCTTCCAGGTCTCCGAAACCGAGCGCCCCAACGCTGAACGTTTCTATCGTCTTGCGCAGTCGTCGACCGCCGGCTTCGAAGCTTATGCGCGGCAGGCCGCGGCGATGCTCGGCCCGAGCTCGCCGCTCCTCGAGGATCTGCTCGAGGCGCTGATGCTGATCGCGGTCACCGACGGCCTCCACCCGGAGGAGATCATCTATCTCGACGCGGTCGCCGGCTATTTCGGCTTCAGCGGCGCGGACTACGAACGCATCAAGGCGCGCCACATCGCGCCCAGCGAAGACAACCCCTACGTCGTGCTCGGCGTGCCTCCCGGCGCGGCGATCGACGCCGTGCGCGACGCCTACCGCAAGCTTGTGAAGACCCACCATCCCGACCGCCACATTGCCGACGGCACGCCGCCCGAGTTCATCCGCGTCGCCGAGGACCGGATGGCGGCGATCAACGCCGCTTATGCCGCGCTCGCCCGGCGGACTTTGCCCGAATGATCGACTGCCCGTCCCCCAACCAGGACGAGCGCGACGGCGCGAGCGTGTCGATGATCGTGCTCCACTATACCGGCATGGAGACCGCCGACGCCGCGCTCCGGCGCCTTACCGACCCGATGGCCAAGGTCTCCGCGCACTACATGCTCGCCGAGGACGGCAACGTGATGCGGCTGGTGCCCGAGGAGAAGCGCGCCTGGCATGCCGGCCTGTCCTATTGGCGCGGCGAGACGCGCCTTAATGCGGTCAGCGTCGGCATCGAGATCGTCAATCCCGGCCACGAGTTCGGCTACCGGCCGTTCAGCGAGCCGCAGATGGACGCGCTCGTGCCGCTCGTCGCGGACATCGTCTCGCGCTGGGGCATCGAGCCCGGCATGGTCGTCGGCCACAGCGACATCGCCCCGCGCCGCAAGCAGGATCCCGGAGAGCTGTTCGACTGGGCGCTGCTCGCCCGCCACAAGCTGGCGCTCGGGCCGGTCGCGGCGCTCGCCGATCCGCACTGGACCGATCCGGGTTTCATCCAGGCGCTCCACCGCTTCGGCTACGAGATCGACGACCCGGTCGCCTCGACCATCGCCTTCCAGCGCCACTTCCGCCCGTCAAACGTCGACGGCGTGATCGATGGCGAGACCCGCGCCACCTTGCTCGCTTTGCTCATTCAGGACGAGCGCGGCGACGGCTCCGCATAGACGTGGGTCTGGCCGTCGCCGACGAGCCCGTCGGGCAGCGGCGCGGCCTTCTTCTTCTCAGGCGTCGGCGCGGCGGAAGCGCCGTCGCCGGCGCCGGTCTTCATGCTGATGCCCTTGTCGGCGAAGTCCGAATAGGCGCCTGCCGCTTTCCGCATCGTGGTGCAGGCGGGGAGGGTGAGCAGCAGTGCAATCAGGATGGGGCGCATGGCGCTCCCGATACGCCTTCCCACGGCTCTCCGACAACCGTATGGACTGTCGCAGGCCAGAGGGTTGGACGGCCGCCGCTCGAAAGAGGGGAGGAAAGTCCGGGCTCCGCGGATCGACGGTGCCGGGTAATGCCCGGCGGGGGCGACCCCAGGGAAAGTGCCACAGAGAGCAGACCGCCCTCGTTTCGGCGAGGGTAAGGGTGAAAGGGTGCGGTAAGAGCGCACCGCGCGCCTGGCGACAGGAGCGGCATGGTAAACCCCACCGGGAGCAAGATCGAATAGGGGTGGCGCATGGGCCTGATCCGGCTCGTCACCCGGGTTGATCGCTTGAGGCGTCGGGCAACCGCCGTCCTAGAGGAATGGCCGTCCAGGCGGGAAACCGCCGGACAGAACCCGGCTTACAGACCCTCTGGCCTAAGTGCTTGTGCGGTGCGGCAATTTGCCTCCGCGCCGTTGATCTGCGTTAGCTTCCCCTTGCATCTTATCGCAAATCAACTCGTTTCGGCGAAAATTAACGCCTGTTCACGCTGCGTTGCGGAACGAATTCAGCGGGTTCCAGTTTTGGAAGCGTGCATGGGATGCGAGTAGCTCCCTTACACCGATATACGTCTTTGTTTTTCCGGAGCCCGAATGACGCCGCCGCCCACGCATTCTCTCGACTTGCCCGGCCGGCGGCCCACCCTCATTTGCCTTTCACATCTTCGCTGGGACTTCGTCACCCAGCGCCCCCAGCATCTCCTGACCCGCGCTGCGCGCGACTTCGACATCATCTTCGTCGAGGAGGCGATGCACAACGACGATCCCGCGCCAGGCATCATCGACGAGCCGCGCCCCGGCGGGATCCGCATGGTCCGCCCGACGCTCCCGCACAGCGCGACGCACGAGGAGTGGATCGCGCACCAGCGGATGATCGTCGAGGAGCTTGCCGACAGCGCCCGCGACGCCGGCGCCCCGCTCATCCTCTGGTACTACACGCCGATGGCGCTGGAGTTCAGCGAAAGCGTCGATGCCGATGTCGTCGTGTTCGACAAGATGGACGAGCTTTCGGCGTTCAAGAACGCGCCGCCGATCCTGCTTCAGCTTGAGCAGGCGCTCCTCAACCGGGCGGATGTCGTCTTTACCGGCGGCGCCTCGATGCACCGCGCCGCCGCGCATCGCCACTCCAACATTCACTGCTTCCCGTCGAGCATCGACACAGCGCATTTCGCGGTCGCGCGCGCCGGCGTCGCCGATCCCGCCGACCAGGCGCACATCGCGCACCCGCGCCTGGGCTTCTTCGGAGTCATCGACGAGCGCTTCGACATCGACCTGCTGCGCGACACCGCCGCGCTCCGGCCCGACTGGCAATTCGTGATGATCGGCCCGGTCGTGAAGATCGATGCCGGGACGCTGCCGCAGGCCGCCAACATCCACTGGCTCGGCGGCAAGCAATACGCCGAGCTGCCGCAGTATCTCGCGAACTGGGACATCGGCTTCATGCCCTTCGCGATCAACGAATCGACGAAATTCATCTCGCCCACCAAGACCCCCGAATTCCTCGCCGCCGGCCTGCCCGCGGTGTCCACCGCGATCACAGACGTGATCACGCCTTATGGCGACAAGGGGCTGGTTGAGATCGCCTCGACGCCCGGGGACACCGTTGCCGCCGTCGAGCGCTGCCTGTCGCGCGACCGCGCGCCGTGGCTCGCCAAGGTCGATGCGCAGCTCGCGGGCGGCTCCTGGGACAAGACCTGGGACGCGATGCGCGCCCTCATCGTTTCGAAGCTCACCGCTGGCGCTTCCGGCGCGGCACCCACCCCGGCAAAGGAGATCGCCCATGTTTGATTGGCTCATCGTAGGCGCGGGCTTCGCCGGGTCGGTCCTCGCCGAACGTCTGGCGACGCAGCGCGGCGAGCGCGTCCTCATCATCGACCGTCGGCCGCACATCGGCGGCAACGCCTACGACCGCTACGACGACGCCGGCGTGCTGATGCACCAGTACGGCCCGCACATCTTCCACACCAACAGCGAGATGATCTTCAAGCACCTCTCGCAGTTCACCGAGTGGCGGAAGTACGAGCATCGGGTGCTCGGCAAGGTCGACGGCATGGAAGTGCCGATCCCGATCAACCTCGACACCGTCAACAAGCTCTACAATCTCAATCTCTCCAGCGACGAGCTCGAGAACTGGTTCAAGGGCCGCGCCGAAAAGGTCGACGAGATCAAGACGTCGGAGGATGTCGTCGTCTCGGTCGTCGGGCGTGAACTCTACGAGAAGTTCTTCCAGGGCTACACCCGCAAGCAGTGGGGCATGGACCCGTCGGAGCTCGACAAGTCGGTGACCGCGCGCGTGCCGACCCGCACCAACCGCGACGACCGCTATTTCACCGACGAATATCAGTACATGCCGCTGAACGGCTACACGCGGATGTTCGAGACGATGCTGAAGCACCCGAACATCAAGGTGATGACCCAGACCGACTACGCCGACGTCCGCGACCTCATCCCGCACAAGCGGCTGATCTTCACCGGCCCGGTCGATGAGTATTTCGACTTCCGCTACGGCAAGCTCCCCTACCGCTCGCTGCAGTTCAAGCACGTGACGCTGGATCAGGAGCAGGCGCTGCCGGTCGGCACCGTGAACTATCCGCAGACCGAGGCCTACACCCGGATCAGCGAGTACAAGCACATCACCGGCCAGGTGCACCCGAAGACGACGCTGACCTACGAATATCCGTCGGCGGTCGGCGACCCGTACTATCCGATCCCCAAGGCCGAGAACCAGGCGCTCTACAAGAAGTACGAGGCGCTCGCGATGGCGACTCCGAACGTCTGGTTCGTCGGTCGCCTCGCCACCTACCGCTATTACAATATGGACCAGGTGACGGGGCAGGCGCTCGCGACCTTCCGCCGGATCCAGGATGCGCTGCCGGTCGGCGACATCATTTCGGACGTCCCCGCGGCCCGCGTCGCGGCCGAGTAGGGGAAGGGCCGCCGGCATGTCCTCCACCCCCGCGAACGCGCCGCTCGAGCTGTGGGGCGGCGTCGAGTGCACCGTGGTGCGTGTCGGCGACGAGTATCGCGACCAGGTCGTCGAGACGGGCCACCGCGCCCGCCTCGACGATCTTGACGCCATCGCCGCGCTCGGCGTCAAGGCGGTGCGCTATCCGATCGTCTGGGAGACGATCGCGCCCGATGATCCCGAGGTTCTCGACTTCGGCTGGACCGACGAGCGCCTCGCGCGCTTGCAGCATCACGGCATCAGGGTCGTCGCCGGCCTCGTGCACCACGGCTCGGGACCGCGCTATACCGACCTGCTCGACGACGCTTTCCCCGAGAAGCTCGCCGCCTACGCAGCCAAGGTCGCCGCGCGCTATCCGTGGATCGAGCATTGGACTCCGGTCAACGAGCCGCTGACCACCGCGCGCTTCTCCTGCCTCTACGGCCACTGGTATCCGCACAGCCACGACATGCGCTCGATGCTGCGCGCGCTCTACAACGAGTGCGCCGGCACCCTGCTCGCGATGCGCGCCATCCGCGCCGTCAACCGGAATGCCAAGCTGCTCCAGACCGAAGACCTCGGCCGCGTCTTCTCCACGCCCGCGCTCGCCGAGCAGGCGGCGCACGAGAACGAGCGCCGCTGGCTGAGCCTCGACCTGCTCTCCGGCCGCATCGACGCCGCGCACCCGTGGCGCCAGCCGCTTCGCGACGCCGGCCTCAGCGACGCGCAGCTCGACATCTTCCTGGCGGGCGAGGGCAAGCCCGACCTCCTCGGCATCAACCACTACCTGACGAGCGAGCGCTTCCTCGACGAGCGCCTCGACCGCTATCCCGACGTCCAGCCCGGCGGCAACGGCCGCGACTCCTATGTCGATGTCGAGGCCGTCCGCATCCCCGATCTCGCCGGCCAGACCGGCCCGGCCGCGCGCCTTCGCGAAGCGTGGGAGCGCTACGGCATCCCGCTCGTCGTCTCCGAGGTCCACCACGGCTGCACCCGCGAGGAGCAGCTGCGCTGGTTCGTCGAGGTCTGGCAGGCGGTCGAGGCCTTGCGCGGCGACGGCGCCGACATCCGCGCCGTCACGCTCTGGTCGCTGTTCGGCGCGGTCGACTGGCGCTCGCTGATCACCCGCCGCGACGGCATCCACGACGTCGGGGCCTTCGACGTCAGCGGCCCGGCTCCCCGCCGCACGCTCGTCGCCGAGGCCGCGGCAACGCTCGCCGCCGGAAAGCCGCTCGACCACCCGGCGCTCGACACACCCGGCTGGTGGAAGCGCCCCGGCCGCTTCTACGCCGCCGACGCATCGCAGGCCCGCGCCGACGCCATCGCCGGCCGCCCGTTGCTCATCACCGGCTCGACCGGCACGCTCGGCGCCGCCTTCGCCCGCATCTGCGCGCACCGCGGGCTGGCGCATGTCGTCACCCGCCGCGCCGACCTCGACATCGTCGATCCTGTCTCGGTCGAGCGCGCGCTCGATCGCTACCAGCCGTGGGCGGTCATCAACACCGCCGGCTTCGTCCGCGTCGAGGAGGCCGAGCGCCGCCGCGACCAGTGCTTCCTTGAGAACACCACCGGCCCCGAGATGCTGGCGCGGGAATGCGCGCGGCGCGGCCTGCCGCTTGTCACCTATTCGTCGGACTTGGTGTTCGACGGCACGCTGGGCCGCCCCTACCTCGAGAGCGACGCCGCGCGCCCCCTGTGCGTCTACGGCGAGAGCAAGGCCGACGCCGAGCGCCGCGTCCTCGATCTCTGGCCGGAAACGCTCGTCGTCCGCACCAGCGCCTTCTTCGGCCCGTGGGACCGCTATAATTTCGTCTGGAACACGCTCCGCTCGCTCCATCGCGGCGAGCAGGTGACGGCGAGCGACAATTCGATCGTCTCGCCGACCTACGTCCCCGATCTCGTCCACGCCACGCTCGACCTGCTGCTCGATAAGGAGCACGGGATCTGGCACCTCGCGAACGAGGGGCAGCTCAGCTGGAACGCCTTCGCGCATTGGGTGGCGGATCGCGCGCGGCTCGACGCCGGGCTCATCCGCGCGCCGGAGCGCGGCCTCCCGGCGAACAATGCGCTTTCGAGCACGCGGGGATTGCTGCTCCGCCCGATCGACCACGCGATCGGTGACTTCATGCAGCATTGCGCGATCGACTGGCGGGAGGCCGCCTAGCCTACCAGAAGCGGACCCGGCCGGTGTCCATGTGGACGAAGTTCGATTCCGGATAATAGCCGACGCCGCCGCCCTGCAGCGACAGAGCCGCCTTGCGCAGGTTGCCGAGCTCGACGCCCGGCAGGCGGATGTCGGTCGCCTTGCCGTCCATGTGCATCGAGTGCGTCGCGACGCCGCTCTTCGAGGAGGCGTTGTGGAGCATCTCGTTGGTCTTCGGGCTGCGATAGCCCGAGATGATCTGGAAGGTCTTGCCCTCGGCGCCGGTCAGCGTCTGGACCCGGTTGAGCAGGTCCATCAGCTTCGGGTCCATCGGGTGGACGTCGCCGGTGCGGAAATCGCGCAGGACGCGATTCACCTCGTGCAAACCTTCGGGCACGTAGGAACCTTCGGCCCAGTAGACCGTCTTGATGCTCTCGCCGGTATGCGTGTTGTAGAGAGCAATGCGCCGCTCGGCGGCCTGAAGGGGCGCCGCGAAGGCCGCTTTCGGGAGGAGAGCGGCCGTGGCCGCAAGTCCCGCGCCAACCGACAGCAATCGCCGGCGGCTAAAATCCGCTTGGTACGCAAACATGTGAAATCCCCACTCCACGGACAGCAGGGATAAATCCACCCATCCCTGCGTTCCAACCCAAACGATATGGGAGTTAAGCATGAATTGTCCACCTCGCGCCTCGGTCATCTGCCTCGCTTTTGCCTCGATTGGCCTCACCGCCGCCGCGCCGACGGAGACGGTGAAGCAGGGCGCCAGGGGCGACGCGGCGTTCGAGGCGCAGGTGCGGCTGGATCGCGCGGGCTTCTCGCCGGGCGTCATCGACGGCGGCTTCGGCGGCATGGCGACGGCGGCGACACGCGCCTTCCAGAAGGCGAACGGACTGCCGGAGACGGGAATCGTCGACGGCGCGACCTGGGCGAAGCTCCGCACCGACGACATGCCGGGCATCGCGCGCCTCGCGGTCAGCGCCAGCGACGCCGCGGGGCCGTTCGTGCCGGTGCCCGAGGACATGATGGAGAAGTCGAAGCTTCCGGCGCTCTACTACAGCTCGGTCGTCGAGGCGGTGGCGGAGAAGTTTCACACGACGCCCGCCGTCATCAAGAAGCTCAATCCCGACGTGACCGACCTGAAGCCCGGCACGCTGATCAAGGTGCCGAACGTCCGCGGCGTCGCCTCGGCGACCAGCGACAAGGTCGAGGTGCCGCCCGCCGGGCCGCGCGACCCGAAGAGCTGGGAGCAGACGCTCAACGCGCTGAGCGTCACGGCCGAGCAGCCGCGCGCCGCCAAGGTGGTCGTCGACAAGTCCGACAAGGCGGTTCGCGCCTATGACGCGGCGGGCAAGCTGATCGGCTATTTCCCGGCGACGATGGGTTCGGAGCACGACCCGCTTCCGATCGGCAAGTGGACGATCAAGGGCGTCTCCAAGCTGCCGAGCTTCCACTACAACCCCGACCTGTTCTGGGACGCCAACACCACCGACACCAAGTCGAAGATCGCCGCCGGCCCGAACGGCCCGGTCGGCGTCGTGTGGATCGACCTTTCCAAGCCGCACTACGGCATCCATGGCACGCCCGAGCCGTCGACGATCGGCCGCACCGAAAGTCACGGCTGCATCCGCCTGACCAACTGGGACGCGGCGCGGCTGGCGATGATGGTCAAGCCGGGCACGGTCGCGCTATTGCAGGAATAGCCATGCGCTCGCTTCTCGCCCTCCTCGTCATCCTGCTCCTCGGCTATCTGGGCTGGGTGGTCGTGCTCAACCTGCGGGACGAGAAGGCCGGGACGCCGGTGACGGCGCCCGCGCCGACGGCAACTGTCGCGCCGCCGCCGGCCGGCCCGCCGAGGCTGTCCGAAGGCTCGCCGGAGGACATCGCGGCGCTGACCGCCAAGAAGCTCACCATCCCGGTCGTCGGCGTCCAGCCGGCGCAGCTGGTCGACACCTGGGGCCAGTCGCGCGCCGGCGGCGCCAGGGCGCACGAGGCGATCGACATGATGGCGCCGCGCGGCACGCCGGTCGTCGCGGTCGAGGACGGGCGGATCGCCAAGCTGTTCGACTCGAAGCTCGGCGGCATCACGATCTACCAGTTCGACCCGAGCGAGACCTACTCCTACTATTACGCCCACCTCGACCGCTACGCCGACGGCCTCGCCGAGGGGCAGACGGTCAAGCGCGGGCAGGTGATCGGCTATGCCGGGTTCACCGGCGACGCGATCGAGAGCGCGCCGCACCTGCACTTCGCGATCGCCCGGCTGAACGCCGACAAACGCTGGTGGCAGGGCGCCCCGATCAATCCCTTCCACCCCTTGCGCGGGAACTAGCTTTCGCGCGATTGGTTACACCGCCGAACCGATTCAGGAGAGCCGCGATGGCCGACGGATTTTTCAAGCGCCTGCTGACCCGCAAGAACATCGTGCTGGGCAGCCAGCTCGCGGGCCTCGCGCTCGCCTTTTCGTCGAAGCGCGTGCGCGGCTCGGCGGGGGAGGCGGTCAAGGCGGCGGGCACGGCGCTCTCCGGGGTCGGCGGCAAGCCCGACAGCCCGGTCGTCAAGGCGGCCGAAACGCTCGCCGCCGCCGCGCCGGCCGCACCCAGGGTCAAGCGCGCGGTCAAGGCGGCCGCCGCGAAACCCAGGACGACGGCGAAGCGCGCCGCCAAGGCGGCCGCTCCGGTCGTGGAGGCAGCCGTGGCCGCCACGCCGAAGCGCCGCGGGCCGGGGAGGAAGAGCGCGAACAAAGCCGCCGCTCCTGAGGCCGCCGCCCCCAAGGCGGCCGCGAAGGCCGCGCCGAAGGCGGCCGCGGCGAAGAAACCCGCCGCCAGCAAGCCGGCCGCCAAGCGCACCCCGAAGCCCAAGACCTGAGCCAACGGCGTCGCCGGAAAACAGGACTTCGCGGGCTTAGAGTCCCAAGAGTCACGGCGGTTCGGCAATCTTATTTCGCGGGCGCGCAACATTATGTCGCGTCCCCGCGCGCGGCATCGAGCGCTTCGGCGCCGGCGACGTAGCCGGCGAAGGTAAGGCTGCCCTTCGCCTCGCGCGCGTCCATGGCGCGGAGCGTCGCGAACAGCAGGCGGGCGTCGCTTGGGGTTCGAGTGCCGACCTGCCGGCCGCGATAGAAGACAGGCACCTCCTCGGGCGCCTCGATCCGGCTCATCGCGGTGTCGATCGCCCGGTCGCGCGCGATCTCGACCGCCATGTCCCACGCCGCCGCGAACCCCTCCGCCCCGGCCCGCCCGCGCACCCGCCACGCCGAGCGCGGCGACCGCCCGACGCTCCGCGCCGCCGCCGACACCACGCCGCACTTCATCAGCGCCGCGACAAACGCCCGCTGCACCTCCGCGCTCCACCCCTTCGCCGTCGCGCGCCGCGCGGGGACGGGCGTGAAGAGGAGGAGATCGTCATGCGCCGGTGTGGACATAACGAGAACATAGTATGGGATGGGGGCTGTAGGAAAGTTGTTTTTAGACTGCTGTTGCGCTGATTTGGCTAGAATATCTGACTAGCTGAACATCGGTATCGTGAGCAGCCTTGGCCGCTTTCAGCTTTTCGTCGATGGTCGCAGCGACGATCACACCGGAAACCGCGTTGCCTTCCGCAAGATTTTGCCGAACCCAACCCATGTAGCGAGAGAGTTGCCCGAATACCCGATCCGCGGATCGACCCTTCTTAAGTTCAATAACTACGAGCTGGCCGCTAGTGACATCTTTAACAAGTAGGTCGATCGGTCCTACGGTCGTCTCATACTGACGTCCAACTAAGCCCAATTTTCGACCTATTGCATCCCCGATTATCGACAAATTGCTCTCTATATTATCTTCGAGCGTTTTTTCACTAATCAGCATCTTACGGAAATCTGAAACCTCTTTCGTGGCCGCGCCAAGACTCCGTTTTACTAAGATAGATGACTCAATATCTCCACGCTCTACGTAGATATCTAGCGCAACACTCTTGCTTGGTGGAAGCAACGAATTACTCATCCAAGCAAAAAATTCCTTCTGTGAAATGAAATTTATATATGCGCTGTCAGCGGCGTATGTCTCAAGATAAGCTCGATCCGCGCCGCGGTAAGCTTTGGCATTGAAGTGTAATGCAGTTCCGTCAGAATAAATCAATTTCGATAGAGACCACATTTTGAAAGCATACGAGCGGTTTAAAGAAATAGTATTGTACATCGTCGAACGTTTAGTGCCGCCAAGCATATATTGACGGCAACGCTGAACAATCGATTTCTTATCATCATCGGATAGTTCGCGATATTCAAGAATTTGATCGGCAACATTCTCCACTTCGGAAGGCGATTTCGCTCTAGAAACGAACAAAATATACTCGTTATTTGTTATAGTGTTCCCTACGGCGAGCAAAACTCGAACTAAAAACGGCACCGGATGAATCCTAATATTGCCGTGATGTGCCCAAGTTCCTACGCATGGATTCCAAAATTGATACCGTAGGGCTTGAAGTGAAAGCAAAGCGTCGGGTTCGGCGCATGTGAGTAGCTCGTTACCCGCCGCGGAAATCTCTACGCGGTCGTCTCCATCGACCCACGCCAAACCGAGAGTTATAAAAACCTGCTTTAACATTCGAGCGAGCGGAGCGCCGCCGCCGTCCCAAGTTATCTCGGCGCTCGAAACTCCTTCGTCTCTCAAGCGAGCGATGTAGCCAGCTTGGCAATCGCGCCATTTCTGACCTTCAAATTCCTTCAAAACATGTAAGCGCTCTAGCACCGAGGCGGATGTGATCGCCAAGCCCTTTGGTTGATACCAATAGGCAAGATCGGTGGCGTAGCGCGCGACGAAGCGCTGCCACTTTGGGGGCAGGGGCGCGGCGCGTTTAGCCATTAAAAAAGCTGCGGGTCTTCATCGGATTTTTTTGCCCCCCGGCCGTAGGTCTTTCGCTTATGCTTTTTTGCTGCTTCCAATCCGACAGAGCCGCTTTCCTCAATCAGAATTTGAATTAGCTCGTCTTTCGTCGGATACTTTCCTCTTCCGACCAAGAGCAGTGGCTCATATGGTTTAGCTGAGTTGATATTGCGCTCGGCATAATCGAGATACGTTTGAGCGATATCAATGCCGATCCAACGACGTCCCATGCTTTTTGCAACAACGCACGTCGTCCCTGTCCCAACAAAGGGATCTAAAACTATCTCGCCCGAAAAATCGTGATATGAACCAAAAGTATATAATTTCATTAGTCGTGCTGGGAGTTTAACCGGGAATGGGGCCGGGTGGCCTTCTTCTCTCTTAACATCCTCAGGGTAGATGAACCAAACCTGTTGTGTTAGATCCAGCCACTCGGTCCGTGTGAGCTTGTTGGCTTCTTTCACCGCTGGATCAAATTTCGGTGGCTTTCCTCCCTTTACGTAGACATTTACGAATTCAATCGTATTATTCTCTAAAATATTGCCAGGGAATGGGTAGCTGCCGAACATTAGTTTCGAGGTCTGCTTTTGCCAAATAAATACACTAAAACGCTCTAAATCAGTTTTAGTTATAATTTGATTGTCTAGATCGAACGCAATATTCTTGACGTGTCTTGTGTGTTGCTCGACGATTGCCTTAGGTACAGGCATGATTGGCGAATTGATACACAGTTTGCCGTTAGGCCGCAGAACACGTTCACACTCACGCCAGACTGAGGTCATATCAGCGAGATATTCGTCATAAGTCGGCCAAGTATCAGCCTGATCTTCGTATTCCACAGCCGTCCAGTAGGGTGGTGAGGTGACGATGAGATCAACGAAATTTGACGGCCAATCAGCCATGACGCGCGCCGCGTGTCCGCAATGAAGTCGATTTACTAAATCAGACGGCGAGAGGCGGTCATCATATATGCGCGCTTTGGTAGCCACGGAATCCTCGAATCTTCCATGGATGGTAGGTCGCGAAGAGATTCTCGCAAAGCGGAAAGTCGGATTTACGCAGCCCGCCTCTCCCGCTCCGCCATCTCCATCTTCAGCTCCTCCGCCAACAAAAACGCCAACTCCAAACTCTGGCTCGCGTTCAGCCGTGGATCGCAGTGCGTGTGATAGCGGTCCGCCAGCCCCTCGTCGGTGATCGCCGCGGCCCCACCGGTGCATTCCGTCACGTTCCGCCCGGTCATCTCGGCGTGGATGCCGCCGGCGTGGGTGCCTTCGGCGCGGTGGACGGCGAAGACGGCGCGGACTTCGGCGAGGATGCGGTCGAAAGGCCTCGTCTTGTAGCCGTTGGCGGCCTTGACGGTGTTGCCGTGCATCGGGTCGCAGCTCCAGACGACGGTGCGGCCCTCGCGCTCGACGGCGCGGATGAGGCGGGGGAGGCTGGCCTCCACCTTGTCATGGCCGAAGCGGGTGATGAGGGTGAGGCGGCCGGGGGCGTTCGCGGGGTTGAGCGTGTCGATCAGGCGGAGGAGGCCGTCGGGCTCGGTCGTCGGGCCGACCTTGAGGCCCAAGGGGTTGCCGACGCCGCGCAGGAACTCGATGTGGGCGCTGCCCTCGAACCGGGTGCGGTCGCCGATCCACAGGAAGTGCGCGCTCGTGTCGTACCACTGGCCGGTCAGGCTGTCCTCTCGCGTCATCGCCTGCTCGTAGCCGAGCAGAAGCGCCTCGTGGCTGGTGTAGAAATCGGTGCCCTTCAGTTGCGGCACGGTGTCCGGGCTGATGCCGCAGGCGGCCATGAAGGCGAGCGCGTCGCCGATGCGCTCGGCGACCTGGCTGTAGCGCTCGGCGAGCGGGCCGCTCGTCACGAAGTCGAGGTTCCACTGGTGGACCTGCTGGAGGTTGGCATAGCCGCCCGAGGCGAAGGCGCGCAGCAGGTTGAGGGTGGAGGCGGACTGCATGTAGCCGCGCAGCAGGCGCGCGGGGTCGGGCTCGCGGGCTTGCGCGGTGAACGCCTGGTCGTTGACGGTGTCGCCGCGGTAGCTCGGCAAGGAGATGCCGCCCTGCTCCTCGAAGTCGCCCGAGCGCGGCTTGGCGAACTGGCCCGCCATGCGGCCGACCTTCAGCACCGGCATCTTCGAGCCGTAGGTGAGGACGACCGCCATCTGGAGGAGGACGCGGAAGGTGTCGCGGATGTTGTTGGGGTGGAACTCGGCGAAGCTCTCGGCGCAGTCGCCGCCCTGGAGGAGGAAGGCGCGGCCGGCGGCGACCTCGGCGAGCTGCGCGGTGAGGTCGCGCGCCTCGCCCGCGAAGACGAGGGGGGGATAGGATTTGAGCTGCGCCTCGACGTCCGCGAGCGCGGCGGCGTCGGCGTAGGTCGGGAGCTGGCGGGCTTCGTGGCTGCGCCAGCTGTTCGGGGTCCAGGCGTTGGTCATGACGCGGGTGTGATTGCGCGGAAACCGCGTCTCGCGCAAGAAACTGTTGGTTTGCGGCGGCCAAGCCATTGCCGAAGCGGGCGGTTCGTGTTCTCCTCGCGTCGCCAAGTGATCTGGGGAGGTCATGATGCCGACGTTCGACAGGGTGATGCACAAATCGTGCTGCGTGGTGGCGCTCGCGATCGGCGTCTACTTCGTCTGCGACATCCTGAGCAGGCTGATCTAGGCTCAGACCCCGAAAGGACGCCGCCCGCGCGGAAGGTGGCAGCGAGAAGCCCGGCGCTGGAGTGGGCTCCACTCTGCACCCGCACCGTCATCGGCGTCGACCCACCGGCCGGCGACGGCGCCTGCGGCATCATCGCCAGCGCGCGTGACGCGGCGGGAACCGCCTACGTCCTCGCCGACCACAGCGTCACCGCCCGCACCCCGAAGGGTGGGCCAGGGCCGTCGCCGCCGCGGCCGCCGCCGCCGCCGAGGCCCACGGCGCAACCCTTATCGTCGCCGAAGCCAACCAAGGCGGCAAAATGGTCGAATCCGTCCTCCGTGCCGCCCAGATCCTCCCCGGCCACGGGGAGGGGGACCGCGCGCAGCGCGGTGGAGGGGTGTCGGTGCGCGTCAAACTCACCCACGCCACCCGAGGCACAAGCGCCCGCGCCGACCCGATCGCCACGCTGTTCGAGGCGGGCCGGGTGCGGCGGGGCGGTTCAAGGAGCTGGAGGCCGAGCTGTGCGGACTGATCGGGGGTAGGGGGTATGAAGGGCCGGGGACGAGCCCGGACCGCGCGGATGCGATGGTGGGGGCGCCGACGGAGTTGATGTTGGGGGCGGGGGAGAGGCGGGTTGGGTTCGGGTGGTTTAGCTAAACGATGGTCGCGAATGGATCTAATCGACATTGCAATCGCGCAAGGTTGGTGGTGCAATCGTGTGACGGGGAATGGGGGAGCATCGAATGTCCGCGATCAGCGTAAGGTCCACGAACTTAGAGAACTATGTCATCAGCGATATCGGTGTTCGTTACAACGCAGCTTACACTAGAGTTCTTCGATACTTCGTCGATGTCCGACATAAGACGCTAAATCTGCACAAGGAAGTAAGTGCACCGGAAGTTTTCATCCTTGAGAGCAAGCTTACAGCGTTGGTCGATGCATGGGATGAGAAATACGCTCAATATCAAACGAAACGCCGCCTTGAATCGAGCAAGGATGAGGCCGACGACTTAACCGACGAGGCCGAAATTCGCTTGGAATCCCTGGACCGGATTCTTGCTCATACCCTTAAAGTAAATGATGCAGTCGATTGGGATGCGCTGAAGGATCGCACTCTTCCGCCTGAGTCAGCGGCATTTTTGGTAAAGAAATTTCCCCAGCCGGAGCCGCGCTTCTCCCCTGCGCCGACGCCCCAATATGCCGAGCCCGCAATATCATTTCTGGATTTAATATTCGGTCGCAAGGCCAAGAAAATTAAGGCGGCGGAAGAGGCGCATGAGGCGGCTGTTGCGAACTGGCGCGTGTCCGAGAGTTCTCGACGTGAGCAGCATGAAATCCTTGTCTCGGCGTGGACTAAAAATCGCGATATTTTTACAGCCGAGCAAGAGATCGAGAAGTCTCAGCATCTTGCTCAGCAGGATATACAACGGCGAGAATTTCTGGACGTCCAAGCCAGTAGAAATGCGAAGGTCGATCAGCTTCATGCGGCTTTGGAGCGAGGCGAGCCCGAGGCGGTCATAGAGCACGCCTCAATGGTGCTCGATGCATCAGACTATGACGGCCTTTTCGAGAAATCGACCCTTCTCCAGTACCATCCCGACGCAAAACTGTTGAAGGTCGCCTACGATCTTCCATGCCCGGACGATCTGCCAACGCTCAAGTCTGTGAAGTTTGTAAGATCGACGGGAGAACTCAAGGAGACTCACATTTCGGATCGTGAGAAGCGCGCCAACTTTGAATCGGTTACATACCAAATCGCACTTCGAACGCTCCACGAGCTTTTCGAGGCCGACGAGCACGGGAACCTCTCAAAAATTCTGTTCAACGGCTACGTGAATTTCATCGACAAAAGCACCGGGCGCGAGGCCCGATCATGTCTATTGTCGGTGGTCGCGGAGAAGTCTGCTTTCGAACAAATCGACCTCGCACGCGTCGATCCCAAAACTTGCTTCAAGAGTCTCAAAGGAGTGTCGGCTGCAACTCTCGCTTCCTTAACTCCTATCCCGCCGGTCATTGAAATGGATCGTGAAGATCGCCGCTTTGTAGATGCCCGGGACGTAGGCTCCGGTTTGAGTGCAGACACTAACCTTGCTTCAATGTCTTGGGAAGATTCGAACATCTCGTGCGAGAGTTATTTGAGAAGGAGTTCGCATCTCGCGGCGGGGAAGTGAAGATCACCCAGGCGAGTTCAGACGGCGGCGTCGATGCTGTGGCGTTCGATCCCGATCCCATCACAGGCGGAAAGATCGTTATACAGGCCAAGCGGTATACGCGGACGGTCGGCCTTTCGGCCGTTCGCGATCTTTATGGCACCCTCATGAACGAGGGTGCGTCAAAAGGCATTCTGGTGACGACTGCGGACTACGGCCCGGACGCCTATCAATTCGCGAGCGGCAAGCCGCTTACTCTTATGAACGGAGCGAACCTTCTTCATCTGTTGGAGCGGCATGGATATCGAGCAAAGATCGATATTCGTGAGGCTCGACTGACAGGGAAAATAGAAGAGAACGCTTAGCTTCGACCGTCCTTTAGTCTGCTGATCACTTCGCGCGCAGCCTTGAGTCGGCCTGCCTCTATGTCCCGATCACCCATGGCGAGCAATCGGAGCAGAGCCTCAGCCGAGGATTTGGAACAGGGCGTTTCGTAACGCTTCACGGTCGACCTCCGGCAATGCGCCCAGACGTCGAATGACCAGCGACTGCTCCAAGGTCGCGAGTAGCGGCTTGATCGCGGAGGGCTTGAGTAGGCCTGCCGCCTGCCAGTCGAGCACCGGCACATCGCTCGGCCGCGCATCGGCCCGCAACTGGCTCGTCACCGGCATAAGGACGACGTCGGGCTGCGCTTCGTTATACCGCCGCCCGCTCACCACGACGGCGGGGCGGCGCTTACTCGCGGAATGATCAGTGAAGGGAAAGGGGACGAGGAGGATGTCCCCGAAGGCGAGCGCTTCGGCCTCAGAGGGCATCGTAAGCGTCGTCCTCCGGGTTGTCCCAAACCTTGGCGAAGGCGGGGGCGCTGGCGTCGCGTGTCGCGCTCCGAAGCGCGGCGTCTGACGCGCGCTGGCCGATGAAGTCGACGAAGTCCTCCACCTCCGCCACGCGCTCGCGTGGCAATGCGCCGATCTTGCGGATCAGCGCGTCGGACACAGGTCGAGGCTCGTGGGCAGTAGCCATTTTGGCAATGTAACGCGCGGCGCCACGTTTTGCCAGAAGGCAGGGAAGGCCGCGGGCAAAGCCCGCGGCGTCGGTCGTGTCGAGGCACTGACGCGCCTCGCGCGCCGGCCGGATCTGCGGCGAGTCGGCCGCTAACGACGATTGCTGCGCAATCCTCGGCTTAGCGGCGCGCCGCCTTTGCTCAGGTATCCAGGAAACTCCGCATCTTCCTCGACCGGCTCGGATGCTCAGTTTCCGCAGCGCCTTGGCCTCGATCTGGCGGATGCGCTCGCGGGTGACGCTGAACTGCTGGCCGACCTCTTCCAGCGTGTGGTCGGTGTTCATGCCGATGCCGAACCGCATGCGGAGCACGCGCTCCTCGCGCGGGGTGAGAGAGGATAGGACGCGGGTGACCGTCTCCTTCAGGTTCGAGTGGATCGCGGCATCCACGGGGATCACCGCGTTCTTGTCCTCGATGAAGTCGCCCAGGTGGCTGTCTTCCTCGTCGCCGATCGGGGTTTCGAGGCTGATCGGCTCCTTGGCGATCTTCATCACCTTGCGGACCTTCTCGAGCGGCATGCTGAGGCGCTCGGCGAGCTCCTCGTGGGTCGGCTCGCGGCCCTGCTCGTGGAGGAAGTGGCGGCTGGTGCGGACGAGCTTGTTGATCGTCTCGATCATGTGGACCGGGATGCGGATGGTGCGTGCCTGGTCGGCGATGCTGCGGGTGATGGCCTGGCGGATCCACCACGTGGCATAAGTGGAGAACTTGTAGCCGCGGCGGTACTCGAACTTGTCAGGCGGAAGCCGCACCGCGGCAGCGGAGCGAGCGCGTAGCGCTCGCCTGCTGGCGCGGAGACGGCGAACGCCCGGCCGGCGGGGCGCGAGGCCTCAGCCGAGCGAACCCGACCGACGAGCGCGGGCTTTGCCCGCGCCCTTCACTGGCTTAAATTTCCCCTGAGCTGCTTTAACGCTGCGGCTCGCTTTGCGGCAGGTGATTAGGCTAGGCTGATATCTCCTAACCATCGAGAGTTCCAATGGCCCGGCCGTATCTCATTTCTGACCTTCAAGTGATCGAAACCGCACCTGATCAGACGCGGCCGATCACCAAGGCCAACGAAGCCATGCACCCCAAGGTCATGTCGGAATCGGCTTTCACTTCCAAACGGCTTCAAAGCGCGGCCTACTATTCAGACGATACGGCCCTTGTTCTGCACATGGATGTACGAGAGGGGCTAAAAGTGCTCGCCGATTGCGGCGTCGAGGTAAACTGTATCGTAACCTCACCGCCCTTTTACGGGCAGAGGGACTATGAGGTGGATCGTCAGATTGGCCTCGAAGGCCATCCTTCTGAGTTCATCTCAAGCCTGGCCGACGTGTTCGAAGCAGCCGGATCGGTCCTAGCCGACAACGGCAGCCTTTGGGTGAACATTGGCGATACATATTGGAGCGGCAAAGGCGAACATCGGAGCGGGGAGTCTAAGCAATCTGCCCGTCGCTTCGGAATTCGACCCCAAGATAAAAAGGGCGATGGGAAGTGGTGCATCCCAAAGCAACTGCTGCTGATCCCCCATCGCCTTGCGATCGAGCTTCAGGATCGTGGATGGCTTGTCCGCAATGATAATGTTTGGGTAAAGCCCAACCCTACCCCCGACCAAGTTAGGGATAGGTGCTCAATGTCACACGAATACGTGTTCCACTTTGTTAAACAACGTTGGTACTATTTCGATAAGAACGCAGTGGGCCGAACAACGGACAGCGGAACGGTTCTCCCACCTTTCGACACTTGGGAAATACAACCAGTTCGGGGGCAAAGTGGTAGGCATAAGGCCCGCTTCTCGGAAGAGCTTGTCCGCATTCCGATACTTACGACCACCCCGCCTCGCGGAGTAGTACTTGATCCCTTTGCAGGGAGTGGAACATCATTGGTATTCGCGCGAAAGCATGGATTCCGGGTCATAGGTATTGATGCGAAGAAGGAGTATTGCGACCTCATGGTCAAGCAACTTGAGACCTTGGTCGACGAAGACGCCGATCAAGAGTAACCATAATACGATCGGGGAGCTGGACTAAATGTATCTTTCGGCTGATGCCGTGCTTAGGGCGATAAACGCCCTTCGAGCCGAGGTTCACCCCTTCGTCGGCATCACGTTCGTTGCATGTAAGCGCTATGGCCTAAGCGTCGGGTCGATGGATGATGTAAGCATTGATACGCTTACGCGTGCTCATTTGAAGGAGCATCATCGGATTGATCGTCGAAGCTCGTATTATTTTCAGCCGTTCCGGAGCGCGTACTGGTGGGTAACGGAAAAATATCCGTCGAGCGGTCTTCAAAAGACTAACACTCAGACGTTCGCGTCTGCGTTCGTACACACGCGCGCAAAAGGTGAGTGGGGCTTTAGCTTCAAATATATCAATCAAATAGAGAATGTTCTTCATCAACAGAACTTCACCTCGGATATTCCCGCAGACGCACTAGCTGTGTGGCTATTCAAGGACGTAGATGTTGGAGAAATCTCAAGTTACGACGACCTAGTTCGCCTATTCTTCAGAGAGTATAATATTACCAGCGAGGAGCAGTCTCGGCTGTTCTCTGGTCGTGTGATGGACGAGGAACTGCCTAATAGGGCGGTTTTCATGTCTGAGCCTCTTAAGATGACGGCCATCGCTCACGCGCTGCCGGAGCCTCCCGATGCGGATGTCGAGGGGGGCAGGACAATAGCTTCACTGCGTCTTACAAATGCGGGGCCGGCCCGCGAGATGAATTTGGAGTTTGGGCAGCGCTTGACTGTCGTCACCGGCGATAACGGCTTAGGGAAATCATTCTTGCTCGACTTCGCCTGGTGGGCTGCGACCGGCCTATGGGCGGAAAGGGAGGCGTTTCCTCAGCCGGATGGATCAAAAGCCATTCCGCAGGTCGAATATACGCTTAGCGGTAGTTCCGGACGTTTATCTAACTTTACAGCGAGTTTCGATCAGAAACACTTTGCATGGACTCGTTCGCGCGGCGCAATGACAGTTGAGGCTCTCGCCGTTTTTTCGCGTGCAGATGGCTCTTTTGCCATCGCAGACCCGGTGCGCAGCAAATTTAACCAAAGTGCGCTTACTAGTGGGAGTCTGACTGCTTATGAGGTTTGGAATGGTCGTCCCGGGCTCATTCAAGGCCTAATCCTTGATTGGACGCGTTGGCAGAGCGCGACCGATAAAAAGACCTTTGACCAGTTTGCTTCGGTTCTAAAGCGACTTTCGCCTGAAGACCTTGGAGTGCTCACGCCCGGACCTACGGTCCGTCTTCCACGCGACCCACGCGACATCCCTACGATTCAACATAGGTATGGCACAGTTCCTGTCACCCATGCGTCGGCGGGAGTTCAGAGAGTTCTGCTATTAGCATATCTTATAATTTGGTCCTGGCAGGAGCATGAACTGGCCGCTGAGCGCTTGGATCGTGCACCACTTCATCGAATGATGGTGGTCGTTGACGAACTAGAGGCTCATCTTCATCCAAAGTGGCAGCGTATCGTGCTGCCGGCGCTGATGAGTGTCGGCGATCTTTTAAGTAGCGATCTCGCGCTTCAAATGATCGCAGCGACACATTCGCCAATGATTCTTGCATCGCTGGAGGCGACATTCGACCCGTCAATAGACGTGTTGTACCACCTGTTCGGCTCTGGACGGACCGTGAAGCTGGAGGAGACTCCGTTCGTCAAATATGGCGACGCATCGGGCTGGCTAACCTCGCCGCTTTTTGGGATGAGGCATGCTCGGTCGCGAGAAGCGGAATTGGCGATCGAGGACGCGAAGCGACTACAGTTGTCCGAAGAGTCAACTGCTACAGATGTTGCTGCGGTTTCGGAGCGGCTGAGACTTTATCTCGCGGCAGATGACAAGTTTTGGCCGCGTTGGCTATATTTCGCTGAAGAACATGGGGTCACAATATGATTCGGGTCGCTGCGGCGCCTGAATACCCAAATTTTGACGTCGATGTACGGGCGCCCGGTGCCACGTTCCTAAGCACTTGCCCCGCGCCTACATCAGAGCAGTTCAAAAAGAAGAATTTCTGGAATAGAGCGGCGAAAGAACTCCACGCGGCTTATTCGGGCATCTGCGCCTACACGGCGATGTATCTACCAGAACAATGGTCAGTCGATCATTTTCTGCCGAAATGCAGCCATCCCAATTTGGCTTATGAGTGGAATAATTTCCGCTTGGCAAGCGGTCGCATAAACAGCTCAAAAGGGAATCAAGTCGATATAATTGACCCATTTCATGTGGAAAATGATTGGTTTTACATAGATATTCCGGCCTGTTTGCTGAGGCCAAACCCTGCTTTAGACAAGCCTCTTAAAAACCGGATCAATGGGACCATTAATTCCCTCCGACTGAATCAAGATGACAATTACGTCCAGGAGCGATGTAATATTCTAATCGAGTACGCTCGCGATGACATATCGATGAATTTTCTTTGGCGGCGCTATCCGTTCCTTGCCAAAGAAGTTGATCGGCAAGGGCTTGATCAAACTGCGTTGAGAGCAGTTTTCAAAATATAAACTGTCGCTGCCGCCATAAGGCGCGGGCAAGCCGCGCCGTCGGTCGGGTCAAGGCGCTGACGCGCCTCGCGCGCCGGCCAGCATTTGGCGGCCGCCTTTGCTCAAGTATCCAGGAAGCTCCGCATCTTCCGCGACCGTGACGGATGCTTCAGCTTCCGCAGCGCCTTCGCCTCGATCTGCCTGATGCGTTCGCGGGTGACGCTGAACTGCTGGCCGACCTCTTCCAGCGTGTGGTCGGTGTTCATGCCGATGCCGAACCGCATGCGGAGCACGCGCTCCTCGCGCGGGGTGAGAGAGGATAGGACGCGGGTGACCGTCTCCTTCAGGTTCGAGTGGATCGCGGCATCCACGGGGATCACCGCGTTCTTGTCCTCGATGAAGTCGCCCAGGTGGCTGTCTTCCTCGTCGCCGATCGGGGTTTCCAGGCTGATCGGCTCCTTGGCGATCTTCATCACCTTGCGGACCTTCTCCAGCGGCATGCTGAGGCGCTCGGCGAGCTCCTCGTGGGTCGGCTCGCGGCCCTGCTCGTGGAGGAAGTGGCGGCTGGTGCGGACGAGCTTGTTGATCGTCTCGATCATGTGGACCGGGATGCGGATCGTGCGCGCCTGGTCGGCGATGCTGCGCGTGATCGCCTGGCGGATCCACCAGGTCGCGTAGGTCGAGAACTTGTAGCCGCGGCGGTACTCGAACTTGTCGACCGCCTTCATCAGCCCGATGTTGCCCTCCTGGATGAGGTCCAGGAACTGCAGGCCGCGGTTGGTGTATTTCTTGGCGATCGAGATGACGAGGCGGAGGTTCGCCTCGACCATCTCCTTCTTGGCGATCCGCGCCTCGCGCTCGGCCTTCTGGACCATGTTGACGACGCGGCGGAACTCGCCGAGCTCGACGCCGGTCTGGTTGGCGATGTCGGCGATCTCGCGGCGCACGGTCTCGACGGTCTCGCCCTCGGTGGCGGCGAAGGCGGTCCATTTCCGGTCGATGCCGGCGACGCGGGCGAGCCAGCCTTCGTCGAGCTCGTTGCCCATATATTCGTCGAGGAACGCCTTGCGCGGGATGCGGTGGCGCTCGGCGAGGCGGAGGATCTGGCCGCCGAGCGAGACGAGGCGCCGGTTGTAGCCGTAGAGCTGGTCGACAAGATATTCGATCTTGGCGTTGTGGAAGGCGACGCTCGCCACCAACTCGGTGAGCTCGACGCGCAGCTTCAGGTACTTCTTCTCGTCGCCGGCGGAGAAGGCGCTGCCGCCGCCCATCGTCGACAGCCGCTGCTCCTGGAGCCTGGCGAACTTCTTGTAGGCGGCGGTGATCTGGGCGAACTTCTCCAGCGCCTCGGGCTTGAGCTGCTCCTCCATCTGAGCGAGGCTGAGCGTGTTGTCCTCGTCGTCGTCGTCGCTGCCGAAGGCCTCGCGCGGGGCGCGGCGCTCGATCAGATTCTCCTCGTCCTCGTCGGGGGCGGCGGGGGCCTCGGCCTTTTCCTCGTCCTCCTCCTTGAAGGCCGGCGCGTCGGCGGCGTCGGCGCCTTCGCCGGATTCGACCTGCTCTTCCGTGGGGCCCTTCGACAGCATGGCGTCGAGATCGAGGATCTCGCGCAGCTGCATGCGGCCTTCGTTGAGCGCGGTCGACCATTCGATCATCGCGTTGAAGGTGAGGGGGCTTTCGCAGAGCCCTGCGATCATCGTGTTGCGGCCGGCCTCGATGCGCTTGGCGATCGCGATCTCGCCCTCGCGGGAGAGCAGCTCGACGGCGCCCATCTCGCGCAGGTACATGCGGACGGGATCGTCGGTGCGGTCGAGCGTTTCCTTCTTGGCGGCGACGCTCGGGGAGGAGGCGACGTCGTCGACCTCGGCGACCCCGCTGTCGTCCTCGTCGTCGGCGGCGGCGGGCTTGGCGTCCTCGCCATCCTCGCCCGCTTCCTCGCTCTCAACCAGGTTGATCCCAAGTTCCGACAGCGAGGACATGATGTCCTCGAGCTGGTCGGAGGACATCTGGTCCTGCGGCAGGGCCTCGTTCAGCTCCTCATAGGTGATGTAGCCGCGCTTCTTGGCGCGGGCGATCACCTTCTTGATGGTGCCTTCGTTCAAATCAAGCAGAGGCGCGCCGTCGATTTCCTTCGTCTCCGAGCCGTCGTTCGTCGCTGCTGTCATCTTCGCCATCGTCTCGCATGTCCTTCATCGGACGGCCCCGCATCGTCGGATCGGGTCCGGCCTCGGCCGCTTGTTCGGCCAGCCTGTCGTACAGCCCACGGCGCTCACCATCGAGCGCGCGCAGCTGCGCCATGATTTCGACGCCCCGCTCGCGCGCCTCGTCGGTTTCGACGTCTCCGCCGAACACGTCTCGCAGCTCGCGCCGTTGGCGGAGCCGTTCGCCGTAATTCTCGTGAAGCGCGGCCAGCGCCTCGATCTTCACCACCAGCATGGTGCGGGCGCGCTCGGGGTCGCTGCCCGGGCGGGTGAAGGAATAATCGAGCTGGTTGCCGTCGCGCGCTTCGTCCGCGGCCCCATTGAGGCCGTCCGCTGCCAATGTGTGACGCAAAGCCTCACTGTCAAGGTGCGGGTTCCACGCCACGGCGTCGAGGATGGCGTTGCGAAGGCGCATGAGCTTGGCGGTCGGGAGCGGCAGCGCCGAGATCGCATCGGTATGATCGGCCGCGACATCGGGGTGATTGAGGAGCCCGACGATGACCGCCTGGACCTCGTTCTTGACCGGGGTCGGCCGGCGCATCGGCTGCGAGCGGACCGGCGCAGCGGCGCCTGCCTCGCCGCGGGGCTTCCAGCCGAACTCGTTCCAGAAGCGCTCGCGGAAGACGCGGTCGTACTGGGCGCGGATGTCGGGATTGGCGATCTCGGCGGACTGGGCGAGCAGCGCTTCCTTGATCGCGGCGCGGCGCTCAGGCGTCGAGGCGTCGCCGGCGGCGACGGTGGCGTTCCACAGGAAAACGTCGAGCGGCTCGGCGGCGTCGGCCAGCGCCAGGAAGGCGTCGCGGCCTTCGGCGCGGACGAGATCGTCGGGATCCTGTCCCGGGGGCAGGCGGAGGATCGACAGCGAAACGCCGGGCTGGAGGAGCGGCAAGGCGCGGCGCGCGGCGCGGAGCGCGGCGTTCTGGCCGGCGCCGTCGCCGTCGAAGCAGAGGATCGGCTCGGGGACGACGCGCCACAGGAGCTGGATCTGCGTCTCGGTGAGCGCGGTGCCGTTCGGCGCGACAGCCTCGGCGATGCCAGCCTGGGCGAGGCCGATGACGTCCATGTAGCCTTCGACGACGAACAGCCGGCCCGACTTGCGCGCGAGCGGCCCCGCCTTGTCGAGATTGTAGAGCAGGCGGCCCTTGTCGAAGAGGATGGTCTCGGGCGAGTTCAAATACTTCGGCTGGCCCTCGCCGAGGACGCGGCCGCCGAAGCCGACGACCCGGCCGCGCGGGTCGCGGATCGGGAACATCAGGCGGTTGCGGAAGCGGTCGTAGCTGTCGTCGCGCTCCTCGGCATGGCCGATGAGGCCGGTCTCGGTGAGCTTGCCCTCGCCGACGTCCTTCATCGCGGACTTGAGCTTGTTGCCCTCGGGCGCGTAGCCAAGGCCGAACGCCTTGACGGTCTCCGCCGAGAGGCCGCGCTGCTCGATGTAGCGGCGGGCGTTGGCGCCCGAGAGGCCGTTCAGCTGGTCGGTAAACCAACCCGCGGCGCGCGCCATGATGTCGTGGAGACCCGCCTGCTGCTCCTGCCGGGCCCGGGCTTCGGGGGTCTCCTCGGGAACCTGGATTCCCGCCTCGGCGGCGAGCTGGCGGACGGCGTCGGGGAAGCGGAGCCCCTCCTGCTCGACGACGAAGCGAATGACGTCGCCGTGCGCGCCACAGCCGAAGCAGTGATAGAAAGCCTTCTCGTCGTTGACGTAGAAGCTCGGCGTCTTTTCGTTGTGGAAGGGGCAGCAGCCCTTCCACTCGCGGCCGGCCTTGGTCAGCTTCACCTTGCGCGAGACGACAGGCACGAGCGGAACGCGCGCGCGGATCTCGTCAAGAAATGAAGGTGGGAACGCCACGCGCCCTCTGCTTTCGGGGTCGGCGTCCGAATCGGCGCCGCGCGCGATTATATATCTACACCTTCAAGCCAAGGCGAGCAAAGGCCCGCTTTCTTTCGCGCTCTCATCTGGCATGTTAGTCACGTTGACGGGGGTGCGCATGGCATTCGAGCTACCAAGAAGGTTAAAGCCTGCAGGCGACTTCGTCGTACAGGTCATTGTCGGCATGGCAATGTTCCTCGTGCTGTTTCTGGCAGCGGTCTTTATAGCTTTGGTCGTCAAGCAAGCTGAGCAAGCCGGCCTTGTGCCGGCACCGATGGTGACATGGGCGCACTACGCTGAGCAGGTAATTTTCGCCGTGGACCTTTTTTGCTTCGGCTTGTTTTTACTAAGCGAAGTGTTCAAATTCGTTCGAGCGTTATGGAGTGAATAAGCGATGGCAACGAACAAGCGCGCTTCGCGAGGCGAAAATGGAAAATTCGTGGTCAACGGGACCTATCTTCGCCAGCAGGCTAGCGAGGCGGTTCGGACATTTATAGCTCCATTTTCGGGCGTTTATGGAGCCGCTACGGGCGTGGGCAGAGCGGAATCACCCGTGAACACAGAAGGCAAGAAGGAACGTGCCGCGTAGTTTGCCGGCACGCGTCCAAGATCAAGCGCAACTCAAGGAACCAGCGCCGCCTTCACCATCGCGCTCGCGCGGCTCATGTCGATCTGGCCGGCGAAGCGCTCCTTCACCGCGGCCATGACGCGGCCCATGTCCTTGGGGCTGGTGACGCCCAATTCCTCAACCAGCTGGCGGACGGCGTCCTGCGCTTCGGCGGGGCTCATCTGCTGCGGCATGAACTCCTCGATCACGCCAAGCTCGGCGCGCTCGATGTCGGCGAGCTCGGGGCGGTTGCCGCTGACGTAGAGCTCGATCGATTCGCGGCGCTGCTTGGCCATTTTGCTGAGAACGTCGGCGATCATCGCGTCGTCGTTGGCGGGTGCGGCGGCGGTGCGAAGCTCGATGTCCTTGTTCTTGATCGTCGCCTGGATCATGCGGAGCGCGCCGGTGCGCTTCTCGTCGCGCGCCTTCATGGAGGCGATCGTCGCGGCCTTGATGTCGTCGCGGATCATGCTTTGCGTCCAATTCCTGTGGGTAAGTCAGCCTAGCGGCTCGGCGCGCCGAAATATAGGTTTGACCGGGGGCTGCTCGGCCCTTAGGCAGTCGCCCGTTTACCCGCTCGACAGTCGACAGAAAGGACGCCCCACGTGCCTGCACCACTCGGCGCGACCGGCGTTCTGGCGCTTTCCGACGGCACCCTGATCTGGGGCCGGGGGCTGGGCGCGGAAGGGCATGCGGTCGGCGAGGTCTGCTTCAACACCGCGATGACCGGATACCAGGAGGTGATGACCGATCCCTCCTACGCCGGGCAGATCGTCACTTTCACCTTCCCGCATATCGGCAATGTCGGCGCCAATGCCGAGGATGTCGAGGCGACGAACCCCTATGCGCTCGGCTGTGTGATCCGCGAGGATGTCACCGCGCCGTCGAGCTTTCGCGCCGAACGCGGGTTCGATGCGTGGTTGAAGAGCTATGGCCGGATCGGGCTTTCGGGAGTCGACACGCGCGCGCTGACGCGGCGCATCCGAATCTCGGGCGCGCCGAACGCGGTGATCGCTCACAATGGCGCGGGCGAGTTCGACACCGACGCGCTGATCGCCGAGGCGGCGGCGTGGCCGGGGCTGGAGGGGATGGACCTCGCGAAGGAAGTGTCCTCGACCCAGAGCTACAAATGGGCCGACGGGCTGTGGACGCTGGGGCAGGGCTACGCGACCAACGCCGAGCAGCCGCAAGGCCCGCACGTCGTGGCGATCGACTACGGCATCAAGCGCAACATCCTGCGCAACCTCGTCGACGCCGGCGCTCGGGTGACGGTGGTGCCGGCGACCGCGACCTTCGACGAGGTGATGGCGCACAAGCCCGACGGCATCTTCCTGTCGAACGGCCCCGGCGATCCCGCCGCGACCGGGCGCTACGCGGTGCCGGTGATCCAGCAACTGCTGGCGATCTCCAAGCCGATCTTCGGCATCTGCCTGGGGCACCAATTGCTCGGGCTCGCGGTCGGTGCGCAGACGAGCAAGATGCACCAGGGGCATCGCGGCGCGAACCACCCGGTCAAGCGGCTGGGCGACGGGCGCGTCGAGATCACCAGCATGAATCACGGCTTCGCGGTCGAGACGGACACGCTGCCGGCGAACGCGGTGCCGACGCATGTGTCGCTGTTTGATGGGAGTCTCGCGGGGCTGCGGCTGACCGACAAGCCGGCGTTCAGCGTCCAGTATCACCCCGAGGCAAGCCCAGGGCCGGAGGATAGTCATTACCTGTTCGAGCAGTTCGTGAGCCAGTTGCGGTGATTGGTATCATCCTTTTTGCCTGGGCGCTGGCCGGTGGCGCGCCGGCAGTTACGCTCGCGAGACAGGATCGAGAGGACACGATTTATACATTGAGTGGTGATCGCCAGAAGCTAGAAACTTTCCGTGCGAATATTGGCGCGAAGTGGACCGGCGGAACTGCCGTAGATGCAGATGCCTCCGACGGGACGATGACCTATTGGGCTTATTCCAAACGCACCGCGGCGGAATCTCGGGCGTTTATGATGCCGGCGATGCTCGGCGGGCTGCAGTTGAAGATCGACGAATACTCGGAAAGGATGTGGTTTCCAGTCCAGCGCGGCAAGCTCGATCGGGTCGCCGTTGAGTGCGGCATAGACGCCGATCCATTTTTCATAACACCGACCAGCTCGGTCGAAATTACAGATTTGAACACGATAGAGGCGAAGACGCGAAAATGTCTGTCTGATGGCGCGCGACGAAACGTCAAGATGCCCCAGTCCAGCGCTGAAACAGGCCGACGATAGCATATATGCCCAAACGCACCGACATCTCCTCCATCCTGGTAAACTCCAACCCGGCGTCGGTCAGGCTGTCCAAGGGTCTATCAACTCAAGTCCCAGTCCGGCGAAGTGCTTTACGTTACGCGTCGCGAGCTTCATTCTGCGCGCGAGTGCGATCGCGGCGATCTGGGTGTCTGCAGTTCCCGGGTTTCGCCCGGCGCGTTCCTGTCGGGCCAGAACAACCGCATAGTGCCGGGCTGCTTCAAGATCGAATGGCACGATCCGTTCTGCGTGGGCCGAGATCAGCGCCTCGTAACCTTCAAGAAACGCCTGCTTGCGGCGGCCGTCAGGCAGCAGCTGAACGCCTGACAGCAATTCGCCGACTACGATTGTCGCCAGCCAAAGCCGGTTCGCATTCGCCTTTTCCCATTCGCGGACGCGCTTGTCCGGCTCGGAGCGCATCAGTTCGCTCCAGACATTGGTATCGACCAGGATCATCCGACGTCGGGGATTCGAGCGCGGCTGCGTGGCGGGATCGGCAGATCGATGCCGGGGCGGCTCATGTCGTAAAGCATTTCGCCGATCGACTTGCGCGGCTCGGCCGGCTCGGGCCGGACGAGTGCGACGAGAGCTCGGCGCGCCTCGTCCTCCAGCGAGCGGCCGTTGCGGGCCGCGCGTTCGCGCAATCCCTGCTTCACGTCATCGGGCAAGTTCCGGATGGTCACGCTCGCCAAATTGATGCTCCCGTGATTGCAATGCAATCAATGTATGCAATGAAGACAAATTAGACAATGCCCAAACGCACCGACATCTCCTCAATCCTGATCATCGGGGCCGGCCCTATCGTCATCGGCCAAGCGTGCGAGTTCGATTATTCGGGGACGCAGGCGTGCAAGGCGCTGCGGGAGGAGGGGTACCGGATCATCCTGGTCAACTCCAACCCGGCGACGATCATGACCGATCCGGAGCTGGCGGACGCGACCTATGTCGAGCCGATCACGCCCGAGATCGTGGCGCGGATCATCGAGAAGGAGCGGGCGCTTCATCCTGACGAGGTCATGGCGCTGCTGCCGACGATGGGCGGGCAGACGGCGCTCAACACCGCGCTGGCGCTGTTCAACGACGGCACGCTGGCGAAATACGGCGTGCAGATGATCGGCGCCGACGCCGAGGCGATCGACAAGGCCGAGGACCGGCTGAAGTTTCGCAACGCCATGGACAAGATCGGGCTGGAGAGCCCGCGTTCGCGCATCGCGCACACGCTGGAGGAGGCGCTGGCGGCGCTCGACTTCGTCGGCCTGCCGTCGATCATCCGGCCGAGCTTCACGATGGGCGGGCAGGGGGGCGGCATCGCCTACAACCGCGAGGAGTTCGTCGGGATCGTGACGTCGGGGCTCGATTTGAGCCCGACGACCGAGGTGCTGGTCGAGGAGAGCGTCCTCGGCTGGAAGGAATATGAGATGGAGGTCGTGCGGGACCGCAACGACAACGCCATCATCATCTGCTCGATCGAGAATATCGACCCGATGGGGGTCCACACGGGCGACTCGATCACCGTCGCGCCGGCGCTGACGCTGACCGACAAGGAATATCAGATCATGCGCAACGCCAGCATCGCGGTGCTGCGCGAGATCGGCGTCGAGACCGGCGGGTCGAACGTGCAGTTCGCGGTCAATCCCGCGGATGGCCGGCTGGTCGTCATTGAGATGAACCCGCGGGTGTCTCGGTCGTCCGCCTTGGCGTCGAAGGCGACGGGCTTCCCGATCGCCAAGGTCGCGGCAAAGCTGGCGGTCGGCTATACGCTGGACGAGATCGACAACGACATCACGGGCGCGACGCCGGCAAGCTTCGAGCCGACGATCGACTACGTCGTTACCAAGATACCCCGATTTGCGTTCGAGAAGTTCAAGGGCGCGTCCAACCATCTGACCACCGCGATGAAGTCGGTGGGCGAGGTGATGGCGATCGGGCGGAGCTTCCCGGAGAGCGTGCAGAAGGCGCTGCGGGGGCTCGAGACGGGCCTCAGCGGCTTCGACGAGGTCGAGCATCTGGTCGGCGCCGATCACGCGACGATTGCAGCCGCCCTGGCGGAGCCGACGCCGGATCGGCTGCTGGTCGCGGCGCAGGCGCTGCGCGAGGGGTTCGCGGTCGCCGAGGTCAACCGGATCGCGCACTACGACCCGTGGTTCCTCAACCAGATCGCCGGCATCATCGCGGCGGAAGAGGACGTGAAGGCCAAGGGGCTGCCGGACAACCTCCGCGCGTTGAAGGCGATGGGTTTCTCGGACGCGCGGCTGGGAAAGCTGGCGGGCACGAGCGAGGCCGAGGTCGCGACGCTGCGCCATTCGCAGGGCGTGCGGCCGGTGTTCAAGCGCATCGACACCTGCGCCGCCGAGTTCGAGGCGAAG
>CAXTKD010000007.1:0-154684 GCA_964244885.1 uncultured Sphingomonadaceae bacterium
CCTTCAGCCGCTCCTCGAACTCGCCGCGATATTTCGCGCCGGCGATCAGCGAGCCCATGTCGAGCGACATCAGGCGCTTGTCCTTCAGGCCGTCGGGCACGTCGCCATTGGCGATGCGCAGCGCCAGGCCTTCGACAACGGCAGTCTTGCCGACGCCGGGCTCGCCGATCAGCACGGGGTTGTTCTTGGTCCGCCGCGCCAGCACCTGGATCGTCCGGCGGATCTCCTCGTCGCGGCCGATGACGGGGTCGAGCTTGCCGTCGCGCGCCGCCTGCGTCAGGTCGCGCGCGAACTTCTTCAGCGCGTCATAGCGGTCCTCGGCGCCCGCGGTGTCCGCCGTGCGGCCCTTGCGGACCTGCTCGATCGCGCCGTTCAGCGCCTGCGGGGTGACGCCCGCCGCGGCAAGCGCCTTGCCCGCATCGGTCGTCGTCGCGAGCGTCAGCGCCAGCAGCAGCCGCTCGACGGTGACGAAGCTGTCGCCCGATTTGGTCGCGACCTGCTCGGCCGAATCCAGCACCCGCGCAATGTCGTTGTCGAGGCTGATCCCCTGCGCGCCCGATCCCGTCACCGCCGGCTGTTTCGCCAGCGCCGCATCGGTTGCCTGCATCGCGACCTGCGGCTGTCCGCCGGCGGCGCGGATCAGTCCGCTCGCCATCCCCTGCTCGTCCTCGAGCAGCGCCTTCAGCAGGTGCGCCGGCGTCACTCGCTGGTGGTCCATGCGCAGCGCGACGGTCTGCGCCGATTGCAGGAAGCCCTTCGCCCGGTCCGAAAACTTCTCGATGTTCATGCGCGATCCCTGTTGTAACCGGGACGATATGATGTGCCTTTAGCGCAACACAAGCCCTCAAGCCTCCGTTCGTCCTGAGCCTGTCGAAGGACGAGATTTGCACCGCCGCGCGTGCCACGTCCTTCGACAGGCTCAGGACGAACGGGCTCGGAAGGTCATCTTCATTTTGCAGGCTTTTCCGCCTTCGCCTGCTTCGGCGCGAACACATCGCCAAAAAAGTCCCCCTTTGTACCAGAGCGGCCGCTGGTCGGCGTCTGCGAGCGCGCGGGTCACGCGGTAGTTGATCTCGGCGAAGCGGGCGCCCTGGTCCCACAGGATAGGCAGGCTCATGTCGTCGCTCGGCTGGTGGTAATGTTTCGCGAAGAAATCGTCCCACTTCGCCTCGCCACCGTTGGCGTAGCCGGTGGCGAAGAACACCGCCGGGACGCCCTGCTTGACGAACATATAATGGTCGCTGCGGGTGAACACGCCCTGCTCGGGGAAGGGGTCGCCGGAGAGCTTTACTCCCATCTCCGCCGCCGCCCTGGCGACCATCGGCCCCATCGTCGAATGGTCGGCGCCGAACGCCACGACGTCGGTGAACGGATAGAGCAGCACCGGCATGTCGAGGTCGACGAGCGCGACGATGCTTTCGATCGGCACCGTCGGGTAATGCGCGAAATAGTCGGCGCCGAGCAGGCCCTTCTCCTCGGCGGTGTTGGCGATGAACAGCATGCTGCGGCGCGGCTTGTCGGCGCCGGTGGCGAACGCCTTGGCGACCTCCAGCATCGTCGCGACGCCCGCCGCGTTGTCCAATGCGCCGTTGTAGATCGTGTCGCCCTTGCTCCCCTTGATGCCAAGGTGGTCGAGGTGGCCCATCAGGACGACGATCTCGTCCCTCAGCTTGGGGTCGCTGCCCGGCAGCAGCCCCGCGACCTCCGGGCTGGTAATCGTCGTCCAGTCGGTGGTGCGCTCGATCCGCACGCTGGTCTTGAGCGCGAATCCCTTCGGTCGTGCCCCCGCCGCTTCGGCCTTCCGGACGGCGGCGTAGCTCCGCGCGGCGCCCGCGAACAGCGCCTCTGACGCCGGCGTGTTGAAGGTCGCGGCGGTGCGAATGCCCGGCGCCTCGACATGCGCCTTGCCGTCCTTGCCGACCCAGCTCAGCCGCGAGACGCCGACATATTGCAGTACCGTCTTCCACGGCTGCGTGCGGTCGCTCGACTCGGTGGCGATCGCGATGGTGCCGATCGCGCCGCGCGCCTGCGCCATCTTCGCCTTTTCGCTGTCGAGGTGCGCGCCGATCTCGCTCGGCATGCCTTTGGGAAAGCCGTCGAGCATGGCGACGATCTTGCCCTTGACGTTCAGGCCCTTGTAGTCGTCGAAGCCCTGTTTGGGCGCATCCAGGCCGTAGCCGACGAACACCACCGGCGCGCTGATGTCCTGCGCCTTCTCCAGCGGGCTCGCGCGGACGATCACCTCGGTGGCGTTGTCCCAGCGCTTCGTTCCCGCAGGGCCGCTCACCGTCACCGCCCCCGCCAGCAACTTGCTCTCCTGGAAGGTCACCTGCTGATACCAGCCGCCATTTTCGCCAGCGGGCTTCAGCCCCAGCCCCATGAACTGCGACGCGACGTAGCGCGCCGCGATCTCATGGCCCCGCGTGCCCGTTCCGCGCCCCTCCAGCAGATCGTCGGACAGGAAGGCGACATGCGCCTTGAACGAATCGGCGCTGAACACCGGCGTGGCCGCCTGCGAAGCGGCCGAGGCGAGAAGGGCGAGAACGAGCAACGGTCGTGCGATCATGGGGCTTCCTTAGATGCCGGCTGCCGTTTTCTAGGGGCGGCGATTGCGCCGCGCAAACGCGCAATTACAACGAGCTAGTCTTGCGCTTGGGGAGGAATGCATGAGGACTGTCGGAATCATCGCGGCGGCGTTCGCGCTGTTGGCGGGGGCGGCGACGGCGCGCACGCCCGCCTTCGATCCAGCGTTGTTCAAGAAGAACGTCACCGGGCCGCGCACCCAGGTTTTCGTGCTCGGCACTCCGCATCTGAGCGGCCTGCCCAAGACCTTCAAGCTCGCCTATCTCACGCCGCTGCTCGACCGGCTGGCACGCTACAGGCCTGATATCATCACGATCGAAGGCCTGTCGGGGCCGTCCTGCGACGCGCTGGTGCGCTACAAGGCGATCTACCCCGATGTCGCCGAGACCTATTGCGCCAGCACCAAGGAGGCCGAGGCCGCCACCGGCCTGTCGCGCCCCGCCGCCGAAGCCGAGGTGCAAAGGATTCTCGCGGCCTGGCCCGCCGCGCCGAGTGCCGGACAGCGCCGCCACCTCGCCGCGGTGTTCGCGGCGGCGGGCGACCGCGCCTCGGCGATGATGCAGTGGCTGCGCCTCGCGCCCGCCGAGCGGCGACCCGGCGATGGCATCGACGCGCCGCTGATGGCCTATATCGAAGGCGCGCTGACCCGCGCCAACGAGAGTTACCAGATCGCCGCGACGCTCGCCGCGCGGCTTGGCCTCGAACGGGTCTATCTGACCGACGACCACAGCGCCGACAGCATCGTCGCGACCCTGGGCCCAGGATATGAGAAGGCGCTGACCGCGCTGTGGAGCGCGCCGAACTCGCTGGTCGAGACGTTAAAGGCGAGGGAAGCCGCGCTTCGCGATGGCGAGCAGACCCTCGCCTATTACCGCTTCGTCAATTTGCCCGCGAGCCAGATGGCGGCGATCAGCGGCGACTTCGGCGCGGCGCTCAAGCAGCAAAGCCCTGAGCTCTACGGTCGGCAATATGTCGCCTGGTGGGAGGTGCGGAACCTCCGCATGGTCGCCAACATCCGCGCCGCCTTCGGCAACCATCCCGGCGCCCGCGTGCTGTCGGTCGTCGGCTCTTCGCACAAGGCCTATTTCGACGCCTATCTGAACCTGATGCACGAGGTCGACCTGGTCGATGCCGAGGCCGTGCTGAAATAGTTGCTTTTGTCGGCCACTTGTATGCAAGTTAACCCAGCTGAAAACAAAGCTGGGGAGACATCGCATGAAGAAGCTGCTTTTGGCGGCCGCCGCCGCGTCGGCGCTGGTCGCCACCCTGTCCGCGCCCGCCGCCGCGCAAGTAACGACGAGCAAGGAGCGCATCCTCTATTATACCGACGGCTGGACCGGGGAGCGCTTCCCCGACGGCCGCCCGCGCCTGCCCGATTCGCTGATCGACCGCGCCCGCGACATGACGATGGAGGATCTGTGGGACGAGCTTCGCTCCGCCGGCTACCTCAACCAATATGACGGCGGCGACTGGCACGCGCTCCACATCGAAAAGCCGATGGCCGGCCGCGCGATGACGACTCAGTACATGCCGATGCGGCCCGATCTGACCGCGGCGATGAAGAAGGAAGGCCAGGCCGCGGGCATGACCAACCTGTCGCACAACGGCTGGCCGATCTCGCTCCTGCAGACGGGCGACGTCTGGGTCGCCGATGGCTACGGCAAGGTGGTCGAGGGCACGCTGATCGGCTCCAACCTCGGCTCGGCGATCGCCGCCAAGACCAAGACCGGCTTCGTCTTCAACGCCGCGATCCGCGACGAGGCGCAGAACGCCGAATTCCCCAACTTCAACGGCTGGTATCGCGCGCAGGACCCGTCGGGCTGGGCGCAGATGCAGCTGATGTCGGTGAACGCGCCGATCCACATCGGCCGCGCGACGGTGCTGCCGGGCGACCTCGTCGTCGCCAACAAGCAGGGCGTGATCTTCATCCCGGCGATCATCGCCGAGGACATCGTCTCCCGCGCCGAGCTCACCTCGCTCCGCGACGCCTATAATTTCGAGCTCAACCGCACGGGCAAGAACGGCACGACCTTCGAAGGCGGCTGGGACGCCGCGAAATACCAGGGCCTCTCGGCCTGGCTGAAGCAGCACCCGAAGATGCTCAAGATGAGCCAGGCGACCTACGACCGGCTGGTGGCGGAAGCGCTCCAGCCGCGTCCGCCGCGCCCGCGCTAAACGGAGAAGGGCCGCTCGCGCGCGGGCGGCCCTTTCGCCCTCAAGCGGCTTCGCGCGAGCGCCTCCGCGCGACACCGCCGACCACGGCGAGACCGGCCGCCATCATCGCCCACTCGCCCGGTTCGGGCACCGGCGTGACGCTGCGCGAAAAGGCGCACGCGTCATCGCCATAGGCGCAGGTCGTGGCGATCACGAAGGTGGTAAAGTCGCCCTTGCTGTTGCCGTCACCATCGAAGCCGGAGACATAGAACGCCAGTGATGCGGTATGGAAAGTGTAGTCGCCCGCTGGGGCGCTTCCACCGTGCGGCGTGAACGTGCCGAACAAAACATTGTTGATCGACTCGCCGGGCGCCAGCGCCACTTCGCGCCCTAGGAACGATGGCGGATCGAAGTTGAAGCTGAAGTCATAAGGCGGATTTTCGCTGCACACGTTGAAGTTTCCGGTGCAGGTGTAGCTGACGGTCATGCCGACCGAATGGTCCTGCGACAGGTCGAAACCAAGCGCCGCGATCTCGTCGTCGGTCGGTCCGCCGAGGATCGCCACGCCGCCGGGGCCGGTCTGGAGAGGCTCCGAATCGGCGTCGAGCGTGAAGCTGAAATAGACCGGGATGCTGTCGGTCGTGGTGGCGGTGCCGGTCGCCTGATCGAAGGTCAGCGTACCATGCGCCATCGCGAGCGCCGGCGCGGGGGCGAGCAGCGCGCCGAGCAGCGCGAAGCCCGCGACACCAAGGCCACCGGCCCGAAGCTTCATCCCTGCGATCATCGCCCTGTCCCCTCGCGCGCCAGCGGGCGCCCGCGCATGGGGAAAGCAAGGATCGCGCCACGCAGGGTTAAGCGAGCGGCGGCAGACGGTTAACCGCGAAGGGCCTGAAGCGCCGCCGCGCGACTGTAAAGATTCCCGACTCCGCACGCTAGACCGGGCTTGCTCAGGCGTTTGCCGCGTTCATCGCGGAGACCAGCCGCAGCGCCGCGTGCGCCGAGCGGACGGCGCCTTCCTGCCAGGCGGGGAGGTAGCTCAGATGCTCGCCCGCGAAGACGAACGGCCCGTCGCCCTTCGACAGCAGCGCGTAGGCTGTCTTGCGCTGGTCGTCGCTCCATTCGGCGGTGACGCCCTCGTTGTAGGGGGTGCGCGCCCAGGCGACGGTGATCGGCTTAGTCAGCTCCTTGGAGCGTCCCGGGTGCATCCGCTCGATCACCCCGCGCGAGATCGCGAAGCGCTCCTCGGCGGTCATCGCGCTGAACTTCGGCGGCCCGTCCGGCCCCGAGAAGCCGATCGAATAGGCGCCGACCAGCACGCCCTTCGGCGCGTTCCAGTTGCCCGACGGGTACCAGACGAGCTCGCTCGGGGCCGAGGTCCAGGCGAGGCCGCCGTAGATATGGTCGTCCTGCTCCCAGAAGCGCCGCGACTCGAACGCCACCTTGGTGCCGACGGCGTAGGTCGGTGTCGCGATCGCCGCCTTCACGGGCTTCGAGAAGTCCGAGTCGATCTTGCGCAGGACGTTGAGCGGGATGGTGCAGACGCAGAAGTCGGCGTCGATCGTCCGGGGCGCCCCGCCGGGGCCGCTGTACACCGCCTGCACCCCCTTGCCCGTGCGGCGAAGCCGGGTCACCGGGCTCGACAGCTTCACCATCGGCTGGACTCGCTCGTAGATCGCGTGCGCGATGCGGTCCATGCCGCCGACCGGCTGGAACATCGGCGCCTGCTGGTCGATGACCTCTTCGAACACCAGCCCCGCGCCCCAGAATCGGTCGTCGAGCATCGCGGAGAGCGGCAGCGGATCGGCCGGGATGCCCGGCGCGCCATAGCCGCCGGGCTCGGTGGCCCAGCCCGATCGGCCGGTCGCGTGATAGCGCCGCGCGCCGTCGAGGTCGCCATAGGCCGACAAATACTGAAGCAGCGCCTGCTTATCGATTCCGGTCAGCTCGACATCGAGCGCGCCCTTGTCGATCGCCTTGGCGAGCAGCTCGGCGAAATGGCCGCGGGTGTCGTTCACCGCCTGCCGCCCGCTGACCACCTTGGTGCCGTAGTCGAACCCGGCGGCGCGGTTGACGTTGACCATCACCTCGATCGGCACGCCGAACTGCTTGGCGTAGCCCAGGATGCCGGTGTGCCAGGTCGGCAGCCGCGCCGCGCCGGCGTTCAGGTAATTGCCGGGATCGAAGGCGCAGAGCTGATCGGCCATGCCGGTCTGGACGATGCGGTCGCCGCCGCGCACCGACCATACGCGCCCGGCGACGCGGTCGCGCGCCTCCAGCACGGTCACGCGGTATCCCGCCTGCGACAGCTCGTAGGCCGAGACCAGCCCGGCGATCCCGGCCCCCAGGACCAGCACGTGCCGCCCCCTGCCGCTGCCGGGCGCGAGGTCGGGCGTCGTCGAGGCCAGCGCCGCGTCGCCCAACAGCCCCATGGCCTGCATCGCCGCATAGACCGCGCTGTAGCCGCCCGCCCGGCCAACACCGTTCAGAAATCCGCGCCGCGTCAATCCCATCTGGTCCCCCGTTCTCCCGGGTACCAAGCTATGCCGCACCGCAGCATTTGACTAGCGCCATTCGGCGGCAACCCTGTTGCTGGCGTTTGGACGGCCGCCTGCTATACCGGATGCGTTGCGTTGCAGACCGGTCGGCCCGATCCTTGAGACGGAGAATGGTGATGCTGCGAGCGGGGCTTGGTTTTGGAACAGCGCTACTCGTCGCGGCGGCGCCGGCAGAAAGCGCGCTCGATCAAGCGATTGCCTGTCGCCTTCCTCTCGAGTCGATGATCGCCGCCGTGGACGCAGTACCTGAGAGCCTCCGTCCGGTGAAGGAATATGCGGAAGGCGCCGTTTACACGATAAAAAGTCCCGCGCGCGCCTTCGGCCTGGACGCAACGACAGTGCGGGCGGAGATCTGGCGCCGATCAGCCTGCGGTCCCGATGCTCACTCGGATAGCGAATGCCTTCATCTGATCGACAACACTTTGATCTCGACCTTCGACCGCACCTATGCAGCGGCGAAAACGGCGGTCGAAACGACCACCGGTCAGCCGTGCGTCGAGCACTGGTCCGAACGGGAGCGCTTCGAAAAAACGAAATGCCTGTTCAAGACTTCAGCGGGAGAAGGCGTGCTCTACGCGCCCAATGCCAAGGGCGCGGCGAGCATCACGTGCGCCTACACGACCAGAGCGGATGACGCCGGCGGCTAGACCTTCGGCGCCATCACCATCAGCATCTGGCGGCCTTCCATCTTCGGATGCTGCTCGATCTTCGCGTACTCGGCCATGTCGGCCTGGACGCGCTGCATCAGGATCATGCCGAGCTGGCCGTGGGCGAGCTCACGGCCGCGGAAGCGCAGCGTGATCTTCACCTTGTCGCCTTCGCCGATGAACTTCGCCACCGCCTTCATCTTCGTATCATAATCATGATCGTCGATGTTCGGACGCATCTTGATCTCCTTGATCTCCTGCGTCTTCTGGTTCTTGCGGGCGAGCGCCGCCTTCTTCTGCGCCTCGTACTTGAACTTGCCGACGTCGAGGATCTTGGCGACGGGCGGATCGGCGTTCGGCGAGATTTCAACGAGGTCGAGGCCGACCTCGCGGGCAATCGCCATCGCCTCCTTGGTGTAGAGCACGCCGAGATTCTCGCCGTCCTGGTCGATCACGCGCACCTTGGGCACGGTGATGAACTCATTGTAGCGCGGTCCGGAAAGCTGCGGCGTGGGCGCCATCGAACGGCGCGAAACTGGCAAGGCGATGGGTCGGTCTCCTGTGGATTTACGAAGGTCTATGTAGTGCGAAACGGGGTCGAGCGAAAGGTGGGGTGCGGAGGGGCCGCATTTGGCGCGCGAGCGTCGTGCGAGCTCCGACCGTAGCAGCCTCGTCCCACCCTTATCCGTTCGTCCTGAGCCTGTCGAAGGACGTAGTCGCTCCGACGTCGGAGCATGCCACGTGGTTCGACAAGCTCACCACGAACGGAGGTTTGTATGGAGGCTAGGCCACGTCCAGATCGGGCGCCCTGGCCTCCAAGGTCAGCCGTTCCACCAGCGCGCCGAGCGGCATCACTTCCTGCCCGTCGCTGCCGAGTTTCCGCACCGCGACCGTCCACTCCTCCGCCTCGCGCTTGCCCACGACCAGCAGATACGGAACCTTCGCCAGGCTGTGCTCGCGCACCTTGTAGTTGATCTTCTCGTTGCGGAGATCGCACTCGGCGCGAATGCCGGCGGTCTTCAGCGCGTCGGTCACCTCGCGGGCGTAATTGTCGGCGTCGGAGACGATCGTCGCGACCACCGCCTGCACCGGCGCCAGCCACAGCGGGAAGCGCCCGGCGTAATGCTCGATCAGGATTCCGATGAACCGCTCGTACGATCCGAAGATCGCGCGGTGGAGCATCACAGGGCGGTGCTTCTCGCCGTCGTCGCCGATGTAGGAGGCGTCCAGCCGCTCGGGCAGCACACGGTCGGACTGGATGGTGCCGACCTGCCATGTCCGGCCGATCGCGTCGGTCAAATGCCATTCCAGCTTCGGCGCATAGAAGGCGCCTTCGCCCGGCAGCTCCTCCCAGCCATATTCGGGCGTCGCCAGGCCCGCCTCCCGCACCGCCTCGCGCAGCTCGGCCTCGGCCTGGTCCCACTGCTCGTCGGTGCCGAAGCGCTCCTCGGGGCGGAGCGCCAGCTTGATCGAATAGGTGAAGCCGAAGTCCTTGTAGATGCGGTCGGCGAGCGCGCAGAAGGCGCGGACCTCGTCGACGATCTGGTCGTCGCGGCAGAAGATGTGCGCATCGTCCTGCGTGAACTGGCGGACGCGCATCAGGCCGTGGAGCGCGCCGTGCGGCTCGTTCCGGTGGCAGCAGCCGTTCTCGTAGAAGCGGAGCGGCAGGTCGCGGTACGACTTGATGCCCTGGCGGAAGATCAGGACGTGCGCCGGGCAGTTCATGGGTTTGAGCGCCATCCAATGCGCATCATTGGAGACCAGCGGGCCTTCGTCCTCGGTGTTCGGCACCTCGTCGGGGATGACGAACATGTTCGCGCGGTACTTGCCCCAGTGGCCGGACTGCTCCCACTGCCGCGCGTCCATCACCTGCGGCGTCTTGACCTCGCGGTAGCCCGCGCCGTCGATCGCGCGGCGCATATAGGCTTCCAGCGCGCGCCAGATCACGAAGCCCTTTGGGTGCCAGAACACCGAACCGTGCGCCTCGGCCTGGAGGTGGAACAGGTCCATGTCCTGCCCGATGCGGCGGTGGTCGCGCTTCGCGGCCTCTTCCAGCCGCAGGAGATGCGCGTCGAGCTGCTTCTTGTTGAGCCAGCCCGTGCCGGTGATGCGCGAAAGCATCGCATTGGCCTGGTCGCCGCGCCAGTATGCGCCCGACACCCGCGTCAGCTTGAACGCCGCCGGGTCGAGCTTGCCTGTCGAGGCCAGATGCGGCCCCCGGCACATGTCGAGCCAGCCGCCCGAGCGATAGACCGTCAGCTCCTCGCCCTCGGGAAGCTCCGCCGCCCACTCCGCCTTGAAGCTCTCGCCCTCGGCCTGCCATTTGGCGATCAGGTCGGCGCGCGACCACACTTCGCGAACCAGCGGCTCGTCGCGCGCGATGATCCCCCGCATCGCCTCCTCGATCGCCGGCAAATCCTCGTCGGTGAACGGCCGGTCCTTCGGCGCGAAATCATAATAGAAGCCGTCGTCCGTCGATGGCCCGAAGGTGATCTGGGTCCCCGGGAACAGCGTCTGCACCGCCTCCGCCAGCACATGCGCATAGTCGTGCCGCGCCAGCTCCAGCGCATCCGCCTCGTCGCGCGAGGTGACGAGCGCGAGCGTAACGTCGCCCTCCAGCGGCCGGTTGATGTCGCGCAGCTCGCCGTCGACGCGCGCCGCGATCGCCGCCTTCGCCAGCCCCGGCCCGATCGCCGCCGCGATCTCGCCCGGCGTGGTGCCGCGCGCGACATCGCGCACGGAACCGTCGGGCAGGCGGACATGGATCAGGTCGGACACGGAAACAGCCTCTCGTTCAAATCGAGCGGCGCTTATGCCCGCGCCGGCTCCCGAAGGGCAAGCAGCGCGACGAGGCTGACCGCCCCGGCGCCCGCGAGATAGAGCCCGACCGGCGCCAGGCCGCCCCGCTCGGCGAGCGCCTGCGCGATGACGGGCGCGAGGCCGCCGCCGAGAATTCCGCCGACGTTGAAGGCGATCGACGCGCCGGTGTAGCGCACCCTTGCCGGGAACAGCCCGGTCAGCCACGCGCCGAGCGGGCCGTAGACGAAGCCCATCGCCAGCAGCGCGAGGCAGAGGAACGCCGCCACCAGCGCGAGCGAGCCGCTGCCCATCAGCGGCGCGAGCAGCGCGCCCGACAGCATCGTCAGACCGCAGCCGCCGATCAGGACGGCGCGCGCGGTGAAGCGGTCGGACAGGATTCCCGCCGCGACGATGCCTCCGGCCATGAACAGGATGGCGACAAGCTGGACGGTGAGGAAGGTCTGGCGCGAATAGCCGAGCGTCGTGGTGCCGTAGCCGAGCGCGAAGGCGGTCGCGAGATAATAGACCGCGAAGCAGGCGACCACCGCGAACGTCCCGCCGATCACCGCGCGCGGGTGCCGCCGGAAAGCCTCGGCGAGCGGCACGGCGGGCGGCGGCGCCTCGGCGAGCGCGGCGGCGAAGGCGGGCGTCTCGGTCAGCTTCAGCCGCACCCAGAGGCCGACGCCGACGAGCAGCGCGCTGGCGAGGAAGGGCAGCCGCCAGCCCCAGGCCATGAACTGCTCCGGCGTCAGCACCAGGCCAAGCGCCAGGAACAGACCGTTCGCAGCGATGAAGCCCACCGGCGCGCCCAGTTGCGGGGCGGTTCCGAAGCGTCCGCGCCACCCCGGCGGCGCATTCTCGACCGCGAGCAGCGCGGCGCCGCCCCATTCGCCGCCAAGCCCGAACCCCTGCCCGAAGCGAAGCAGGCAAAGCAGCGCCGGCGCCACCCACCCGACCATCGAATGCGTCGGCAGGAAGGCGATCGCGGTGGTCGACACCCCCATGATCAGCAGCGACGCGACGAGCGTCGACTTGCGCCCGATCCGGTCGCCGAAATGCCCGAACGCCACCGCGCCGATCGGCCGCGCGACGAAGGCGATGCCAAAGCTCGCATAAGCCGCGAGCAGCTGTGCCGAGGGCGAGGAGGCGGGGAAGAACAGCGGCCCGAACACCAGGCTGGCGGCGGTCGCGTAGATATAGAAATCGTAGAACTCGACCGCCGTGCCGACCAGGCTGGCGAGCAGGACGCGGCGGGTCGAGGGCGGGACGACGGTCATGACGGTCGCTTGGCGACCCTGCGCCGCGCGGTCAAGAAGCCCCCACCCCAAACCCCTCCCCTGAAGGAGAGGGGCTTTCCACCCGCGCTAACCTGAAGCCCCTCTCCTTCAGGGGAGGGACGCCGACGTGGGGGCCCACCCGCACCAAGCGAGACGACAAAGACACCCTCCGCTATACCCGGAGCCATGCGCTACCTCGCCAGCCCCGACGGCATTCGTCTCGCTTACCGCTTCCGCCCCGGCACCGGCCCCGCCGTCGTGTTCCTCCCCGGTTACATGTCCGACATGACGGGCTCGAAGGCCGAGGCGCTCGACGCCTGGGCGGCGGCGACCGGCCGCGCCTACCTCCGCCTCGACTATTCGGGCTGCGGCGCGAGCGATGGTCATTTCGAGGACGGAACGATCTCGCGCTGGCGCGACGACGCCGTTGGCATCATCGGGGGCTGCCTGGGGACCGTCTCGGTCGTCTTGGTAGGCTCGTCGATGGGAGGCTGGATCGCCCTGCTGATCGCCGCCGCGCTTGGGGAGCGCGTGGCAGGCCTCATCGGAATCGCCGCCGCGCCCGACTTCTGCGACTGGGGGCCGCTCGCCGGTTTGGACGGGCCGGTCGAACTGCCGAGCGACTATAGACCCGAGCCCACGCCCTACACCGCCGCGCTGATCGCCGACGGCCGCGCCAACCGCCTCCTCGACAAGGCCATAGCCTACGCCGGCCCGGTCCGGCTGCTCCAGGGCCAGGCCGATGCCGACGTGCCGTGGCGGCTGGCGCTCGACATCGCCGAGCGGCTCGGTTCAGCCGACGTGCAGGTGACGCTGGTCAAGGACGGTGATCACCGCCTGTCGCGGCCCCAGGATCTGGCGCTGCTCACCGCGACGCTCGACGCGCTGCTGGAGGAACTCGAATGAAGCGCCTGATCCTGCTGTCCGTCCTCGCGGCGAGCGCTGCCTCCGCCCAGTCGTTGGAAGAGCAACGCTATGCCGATTGCATCCGGATCGTTCGTGAAAGCCCAAGCGACGGGGAGAAGGCCGCCAACGCCTGGCAGCTCGCCGGCGGCGGCGCGCGGGCGCGGCAATGCCTCGGCATGGCCTATGTGGCGCAGGACAAGTTCGCTGCCGCGGCGACCGCCTTCGCCAACGCCGCGCGCGCCGCCGAGGCCGCGCACGAGGCGAACGCCGCGGACCTGTGGGGCCAGGCGGGCAACGCCGCGCTGCTGTCGAACGACTATGCCAACGCCGAACGCTGGCTCGGCTCGGCGCTGGTCGGCACGGGCAGCGGGCCGAAGCGCGGCGAGCTGCTGATCGACCGCGCCCGCGCCTCGGTCGCGCTCGGCAAGGCGGCGTCGGCGCGCGCCGATCTCGACGCGGCGCTCAGGCTCGCGCCCGCCGACGCCGAAGGCTGGCTGCTGAGCGCCACGCTGGCGCGGCGCGACAAGCAATTGAAGCGCGCCGAAGCCGACATCGCCGAGGCGGTCAGGCGCGCGCCGAGCGATCCCGATGTGCTGCTGGAGCAGGGCAATATCGCCGGCCTGTCGGGCCGGGTGGACGAGGCCAAGGCGCATTGGCGGGCGGCGGTGAAGGCCGATCCCAAGTCGGACGCCGCGATCAGCGCCGCGAAGGCGCTGGCGGCGAACGGCGGCTGACTGGCAGGATCGCCCCTCCCCTTCAGGGGAGGGGCTTTCAGGCCTTAAATCGTCAATCGCTCGGATAGGCCCGCCAGGCGTCATTGGGCCACAGGAAGTTGGTGGCGGTCAGCGAGACGCTGAAGTCGAGGGCGGTGATCTGGTGCCACCAGCCGACCGGGATGAACAGCGCCTCGCCGGGCTCCAGCACGAACTCGTGGCGTCGGATCGCGCCGAACGAGCCGATGGCGAGCGCCGCCGGGTCGGGATTGTCGAGATCGCGGAGCGCGCTGAACACGTGCTTGTCGTTCTGCAGCTTCATCGTGTCGGCGGCCGGAACCAGCGTCACCTTCTTGCGGCCCACCACCTGCATCAGCAGGTTGTTGGTGAGGTCGTGGTGCAGCGGGGTGAAGGTCCCCGCGCCGCCGATCCACGGCATGCCATGCGGGTGGTCGCCGTCCGGGGTCAGGAACTTGGGCAGCGCGCGGACATCGGCGAACAGCGGCTTCAGCGCCTCGACGTTGGCGCCCGAATTGTAGGCGGTGAGGTAGAGGTCGTTGCCCGCGCCCGACGCCAGCGCGTCGATGAAGGCGTCGAACGGCATCGTCGCCTTCCGCGCGTCCTTGAGGCGCTCGTAGTCGGGATCGCTGTCGCGCCCGGCCTGCACCTCGACCGGCGCCGCGCCGACCAGCGCCTTCAGGTAATCGGGCGTCCAGCGCGTCAGCGCCGGCCAGTCGGCGAGCTCGCCGACCAGGATCACCGGCCGGTTGGTCGCGTAATAGTCGTCGAGAAACTCCTCGCTGGTCGTCTCCTCGCGCCGGAACAGCGCCGAAGCGGCGACCGACAGGGTCCGCAGGCTCTCCTGCGTGTCGAGCAGCCAGTCGCGCTTGCCGAGCGCCAGCCTGGCGGGCGCCGGGATAGCGACAGGGCGCTGGAGGACGGTGTCCTTGCCCGAATCCCTGTTCCACTCGGGGACCTTGCCGTCCTTGTCCCTGAACTCGGGGGCGCGGAGCTTGGTCTGGTGATCCTTGATCCGCGGGCAGCCGTCGGCGTCGACGCCGCGGTAATAGAGCTTCTGCCACTTCTCGGCGGGCGTCACCGGCGGGTTCTTGGCGACCCATTCGTTGAAGGCGTCGCGCGACTTGCTCCACTTGCTGTACTGCTCGCGAAGGTCGGGGTCGTCCTCGACGGGCAGGAAGGTCGGCTTGACCTCGGCCAGCTTGTTTCGCTCGACCGGGAAGATGAAGGCGAAGGGCTCGTCGATCTCGAAGCGGACGTTGTGGTCGGGCCGCGTGAAGCGCCAGTTCATCGTGAAGCTGTAGGGCGACCAGTCGGTCTCGATCAGGCCGGAGAGCGGCGCGATTCCGTCCTTGGCGTCGTTGGGCGGCCCGCTCACCCAGAGGTTCCAGCCCGGATCGGTGCGGAATAGCGCCTGGACGTGGAAGGTGACGACGCCCTGCCCGAAGATCGCCACGGGCTCCAGCCCCTCGGGCGTCCCGGGGTCGAGGCGGATGGTGACGTCCTTGACGTTCCGGCCGCCGTTCCAGCTCGCCTCGAACCCGCAGGGGCTCAAGAGCTCCCAGCCGTGCGAGGCGGCGATGCCAAGCGGCAGGCAGCGGTAGGCGAAGGACTCCGGGCTCGAATCCATCCAGTAGCGGCGCGGGTTGGCGGGCCGGATGCGCGGCTGCCAGCCGGGGTAGAGATAGGCTTTAAGGTCCATGACCGCATCTTGCGGGACGGGGCGCGACGGTCAACCGCCCTTGAGACCGGGCGGCGTCAGTATCCCGCCGCCTGCCCGTCCTTCCGGAACTCCGAGGCGCCCCAGTACACGCCCGTCGCGGGGTCGAGCAGGATCGCCTGATAGCCGCCGTAGCCGCCAGTCCCCGGCGCGTAGACCACCTTGTGCCCGCGCTTGCGTAGCGCCTCGACCACGCCAAGCGGCACGCCGTTCTCGACTTCGACGGTGCCGCCGTCGGTCATCGCGGGTAGCCCCGTCGGCTCGGTCGAGCCGTCGTGGTGGAAGCGCGCGGCGTCGCCCGCCTGCTGCACGCCCATGCCGAAGTCGATCATGTTGACGAGGATCTGCGCATGGCCCTGCGGCTGCATGTCGCCGCCCATCACGCCGAAGCTCAGCCACGGCTTGCCGTCCTTCGTCACGAAGGCCGGGATGATCGTGTGGAAGGGCCGCTTGCCGGGGGCGTAGGCGTTGGCGTGGTGCGCATCGAGCGCGAACATCTGGCCGCGGTCCTGCAAGGTGAAGCCCAGCGTCCGCCCGTCGAGGCTCGATGGCACCAGCCCCGATCCCATGCCGCGATAGTTGGACTGGATGAGGCTCACCATCATGCCGCTCTTGTCGGCGACCGTCAGGTAGATCGTGTCGCGCTGGGTGTCGCCCGACTGGCCGGGCGGCAGTGCCTGCGCGGCATGCGCCATGTCGAGCAGCTTGGCGCGCTTCGCGGCCCAGTCCTTGGACGTCAGGAAGCGCCACGGCGCGCCGTCGGCGATGTAGATCGCGCGGTCCTCGTAGGCGATCTTCTTGGCCTCGACCATCACGTGCCAGAAGTCGGGCGAGGCACGGCCCATCGATTTCAGGTCATAGCGCTCGAGGATGTTCATCATCTCCAGCGTCGCGATGCCCTGGCTGTTCGGCGGCAGCTCCCACACGTCGTAGCCGCGATAGTTGGTCGACACGGGGTCGACCCATTCGCTGTGCTGCGCCACGAAGTCGCTCTTGCGGTGCGGCGCGCCGATCTTCCTGAAATAGGCGTCCATCGCATCGGTCAGCGGGCCGTTGTAGAAGGCGTCCCGCCCGCCCGCCGCGATGGCCCGGTAGGTCCGCGCCAGGTCGGGATTGCGGAAGATCTCGCCTTCCTTGGGCGCCTTGCCGCCCGGCGTGTAGACGCGCCGCGCATTGGCGATCTCCTCGAGGTCGCCGGACGCGAAGCTCTTTTCGAAGGCGCGCATCCCGCCGCCGATCGACCGCGCGATATATTCGCTGACCGGGAAGCCCGCCTCGGCATAGCCGATCGCGGGCGCGAGGATGTCCTTGACCGGCAGCGTGCCGAACTTCGCGTGGAGCGCGAACCAGCCGTCGACCGCGCCGGGGACCGTCACCGAGCGCCAGCCGTGCGGCGGCAGCTCGGGCCGGCCCTTGTTGGCGGCGATCAGGGCGCCAAGCGTCTGCCCCATCGGCGCGCGGCCCGAGGCGTTGAGGCCGTAGAGCTTCTTGGTCTTCGGGTCCCAGACGATCGCGAACAGGTCGCCGCCGACGCCCGAACCCGTCGGCTCCATCAGCCCGAGCGCCGCGTCGGCGGCGATCGCCGCGTCGACCGCGCTGCCGCCCTTCTTCAGGATGTCGACCGCGATCTGGGTGACCAGCGGCTGCGAGGTCGCCGCCATGCCGTTGACCCCGAGCACCGCCGACCGCGACGCCCAGGGCGCCCCCGAATAGCGGTCGCCCTGGTCCTTGGGGCTCGGCCCCTCCGGCGCGGCGGCGGGGAGGATGGCGAGCATCGCAGAGAGCAGGGCGAACTTGCGCATCTTCGGTCTATCCTCTGAAATTGTCCTTCGCCGCCCGCCGTTCGGCGAACTGCTCGACGCTGGCGGCACGGGCGAACGGATTGGTCGCGCGCTCGTAGCCGATGGTCGACGGCACGGTCGGCCTGTTCGCAGCCCGCAGGCGCGCGACCTCCTCGAGCCGCGCCGTCAGCGCCGCGTTATCCGGCTCGACCGTCACCGCGAAGCGGCCGTTGGCGGCGGTATATTCGTGCGCGCAATAGACCGCGGTGTCGTCGGGCAGCGCCATCAGCTTGGCCAGGCTGTCGCGCATTTGCGCCGCCGTCCCCTCGAACAGCCGGCCGCAGCCCATCGCGAACAGCGTGTCGCCGCAGAACAGCAGGCCGTCGCCGGCGAAGTGGTAGGCGTTGTGCCCGGCGGTATGCCCCGGTACGTCGATGACGCGGCCGACGCTCGCTCCGATCCGCACCGTGTCGCCCTCGCTCACCGCGCGGTCGATGCCGGGGATCTTCGCGTCCTCGCCCTTCGGCCCCGTGATCAGGCACCCCGTCGCCGCCTTGATCGCCAGGTTGCCGCCGACGTGGTCGGGGTGCCAGTGCGTGTTGAGGATCTGGCCGATCGCCCAACCGCGCGCCGCCGCGGCCTCCAGCACCGGCTCGGCGACCGCCGGGTCGATAACCGCGGTGTCGCCGCTGTCGCCGTCATGGACGAGATAGACGTAATTGTCGGAAAGTACCGGAAGCTGGACGACCTCGAGCATGCCGCGACCCTTAGGCCCGCGCCGCCAGCGCGCGCAAGCGATCGAGCGCATCGGCGGCGAGCCGCTCGGTCAGCGTCCGCGCCGGAAGCCGCCAGCCCAGCCTCACGCCCTGCCCCATCCACATCGCCGAGAAATCGCCCGAGCCCCTCGCCTCGGTCGCGAGGCGTAGCGCCGCGAGCGCGCGGCTTGCGCGCGGAAAGCGTGGCGCGTCGGGCGACAGCGGCCCGACTTCGGCGATAAGGCGGTTGACCAGCCCGCGCGCCTCGCGTCCGCTGGCGACGTTGGTGAGGACGGTGTCTTCGGGCAGGGCGGTGTCGAGCGCGGCGCGATACCAGCCTCCGATCGGAGCCTCGGGCGTGAACAGATAGGCGGTTCCGATCTGGACAGCAGCGGCGCCCAGCGCCAGCGCGGCGGCGATGCCGCGCCCGTCGGCGATCCCGCCCGCTGCGACCACGGGCAGGGCGACGGCGTCGGCGATGGCGGGAACGAGCGCCATCGTGCCGATCGGTGAGCGGCGCGGCTCGAGAAACCAACCGTGGTGCCCGCCGGCCTCATGGCCCTGCGCGACGATCGCATCGACGCCGCGCTCGGCGAGCCAGCGGGCCTCCCCGGCCGTCGTCGCGGTCGCGAAGATGAAGGTGCCCGAAGCACGGACACGGTCGAGCAGCGCCGGCTCGGGCAGGCCGAAATGGAAGCTCACCGCTTCAGGCCGAAGCGCCTCGACCAGCTCGCACATCGTCGCGTCGAACGGTGCGCGATCGGCCGGCGGTGGAGCGTCGGCGATACCCAGCTCGCGGTAATAGGGATCGAGCCGGGCGCGCCAGCGCGCCTCGGCCGCGGGGTCGTCGGCGGGCGGCACGTGGCAGAAGAAGTTGAGCGCCAGCGGCCCGGGCGCGAGCGACCGCACCGTCGCCACCGCGTCGCGCACTCCCTGGGCCGACAACGTCGCGCAGGGCAGCGATCCCAGCGCCCCGCCCAAGATCGCGCCCGCCACCATTTCAGGCGAGGTCGCGTTCGCCATCGGCGCCTGAACGATCGGCGCGCGAAGACCGAGCCGGTCGATCAGCCGCCGGTCGGGCCAGCCCATGTCACCAGACGCCGCTGTTGGGCATCGACGCCCACGGCTCGGCCGGCGGCAGCGCGCCGTCCTTCTGCAGCAGCTCGATCGAGATGCCGTCGGGCGAGCGCACGAACGCCATATGGCCGTCGCGCGGCGGCCGGTTGATCGTCACGCCGCCGTCCTTGAGCCGCTGGCAGGCGGCGTGGATATCGTCCACCGCGAACGCCATGTGGCCGAAGTTGCGTCCGCCGGAATAGTCCTCGGGGTCCCAATTGTACGTCAGCTCGACCTCGGGCGAATGCTCGGCGGCGGAGCGCTCCAGGTCGTCCGAGCCGGCCAGGAAGACCAGCGTGAACCGTCCCTTCTCGCTGTCCTTCCGCCGCACCTCCTTCAGCCCAAGCAGTTCGTAGAAGCGGAGCGACGCGTCGAGGTCCGAGACGCGAACCATGGTGTGGAGATATTTCATCAAGGGTTCTCCGCGCGGTCCTTCGGCGCCACAATCCGCGCCACGGGGACGCCGTTCCGCGTCAAAATGAGAGGCTCGCCCATGACGGCCCGATCGGCGAGTTCCTCCAGCTGTTCCGCGGCGTCATCAATTTCGATCTGCATCACTCGATCAATTCACGTTGACATAGCCACCCGCCGCAAATTCTTCCAAGGCGCTGAAAAGGCGAAGCTTGTTGGCCTGACTGCTCAGCAAATGCTCGGTGTCATCCTTGCCGAAGGTAAGGGTGCCGTCGTCCGCCCGCCGAACGGGCGGCAATTTAGAAGTCTTCGCCATCGCATTTTGATGAGGCCCGGTTCAGGCCGCGTCAACCGTACAGCGCGTCCAGCCGCTCGCCATACAGCTCGCGGATGACGTGCCGCCGGATCTTGAGCGACGGAGTCATCATCTCGTTCTCGACGGTGAACGGCGCGTCGGCGAGGGTGACGCGGCGCACCTTCTCCAGCGCCGAGAGCTGGGCGTTGACCCGGTCGACCGCGGCGTTGATCGCCTTTCCGATCTCGGGCGATCCGGCGGCGAAGCCGCTCTCGGCGATCCACTCGGGGTCGGGCACCACCAGGCCGACGAGATAGGGCCGGCGGTCGCCCGCCACCATCGCCTGCAGGATCTCGGGCTGCAGCGTCAGCATCCCCTCGACGCGCTGCGGCGAGACGTTGTCGCCCTTGTCGTTGACGATGATGTCCTTCTTGCGGTCGGTGATGACGATATGGCCGTCGGCGTCGATATGGCCGATGTCGCCGGTGTGCAGCCAGCCGTCCTTGAGAACGCGGGCGCTCTCCGCCTCGTTCTGCCAGTATCCGTGCATGACCAGCTCGCCGCGCACCAGGATCTCGCCGTCGCCGGCGATCCGCACCTCGACGCCGGGCAGCGGCGGCCCCACGGTGTCCATCTTGATGCGCCGGCTCGGGCGGTTGCACGAGATCACCGGCCCCGCCTCGGTCTGGCCGTAGCCCTGGAGCAGCGTGACGCCGAGCGCGTGAAAAAACAGCCCGACCTCGGGGTTGAGCGGCGCGCCGCCCGCCACCATCGCCTTCAGCCGCCCGCCGAGCCTGGCGCGCACCTTTGCTCGGATCGTCCGGTCGAGCACGAGGTCGAGCGGCCAGTTCCAGACCGGCAGCCGGCCCTTCGCATAGCTCTTGCCGCCGAGCCGCAGCGCCTGGCCGAGCAGCTTCGCCGCGAGCCCGCCCTGCTTCTCGATCGTCTTGGTCATCCGCTGGCGCAGCATCTCGAACAGCCGCGGCACGACGACCATGATCGTCGGCCGCACCTCCTCGATATTGGCGGCGAGCTTGTCGAGGCTCTCGGCGTAGTAGATCTGGCCGCCGAGGCAGATCGGCAGGAACTGGCCGCCGCTATGCTCATAGGCGTGGGAGAGCGGCAGGAACGACAGGAACACCTCGTCCTGCTTCGGGAAGTCCTCCTCGATCACCGTCGCCGCGCCGCCCGCGTTGCACAGGATCGCGCCGTGATGCTGGCGGACGCCGCGCGGCGCGCCGCCGGTGCCGCTGGTGTAGATCAGGCAGGCGAGGTCCTCGCGAGTCGCGGTCACACCGGCGCGCACCGCAGCGACGTCGGCGGGGTGCGCATCGATCAGCGCCCGCCATTCGTGGATTCGGGTCTCGCCAGACTGGCCGATGCGCAGCGGCTCGATTCCGATCACCGCGCGGCAGGCCGACGAGCGGTAGACCGCCGGCAGCAGCGTCCTCGCGAGCTTGGCGGTCGAGACGATCACCGCGACCGCGCAGCTGTTCTCCAGGATATGGAGATGATCGCGTTCGGTGTTGGTGGTGTAGGTGGGCACCGTCACCGCGCCCGCCGCCATGATGCCGAGGTCGGCGAGGCACCATTCGGGCCGATTCTCGGAAACCAGCATCACCCGGTCGCCGGGCTTGATTCCGATGCCGCGAAGCGCCTCGGCGAGGCTCGCGACGGTCTGCGCCGCCTCGCGCCATGAGGTCGCCTGCCAGCGGCCGTCCTGCTTCCTCGACAGGAACGGCTTGTCGCCCAGCCTCTCGGCCTGCGCGAAGAACATCTCGACGAGGTTGGGCCAGTTGTCGGCTCTCATCCCCAGATTCTCCCCAGATTACTTTATCCCCACCGCCACGCCCTCGCTGCGAATATCCGCGCCGCCCTTCCAGCCGTCCGCCACCTTCTGGATGCCGTTGGCCTTGAGCGGCAGGCCGCTCACCACGACAGTGTGGCCCATCGCCTTCAGCGCGGGGGCCAGCGGTTCCAGCGCCGTTCCCTGCTCGATCCGCACGTCGTCGCCCATGCCGAGGATCTGCGGCAGCGCGATCGCCGCCTGCACCGGCAGGTTCCAGTCGAGCACGCCGATCAGCGCCTTCGCCACCTGCGCCATGATCGTCGGCCCGCCGGCCGCGCCGATCGCCACGACCACCCGGCCCTTGGAATCATAGACGATCGACGGCGACATCGTGCTGCGCGGCCGCTTGCCCCCTTCGACACGATTGGCGGCGGGCCGTCCCCTGGCGTCGCCGGGCTCGAAGTTGAAATCGGTCAGCTCGTTGTTGAGCATGTAGCCGTCGACCATTAGCCCCGATCCGAACACCGATTCGATCGTCGACGTCATCGAGGCGACGTTGCCCTGCGCATCCGCGACCGCGAAGTCGGAGGTGCCGGCGACCTCGGTGTCGGGCACCGAGGCGAGCTTCGGCCCCCCCGGCGGGTTGCCCGGCGCAACGCCCGGCATCGTCGCGGTCGCCGAGATCAGCGCACCCCGGCCCTTCAGATAGCCGTCGCTGATCAGCCCGGCGGTCGGCACGTCGACGAAGGCGGGATCGCCGACGAACTGCGCGCGGTCGGCGTAGGCGAGCCGCATCGACTCGGCGATCAGATGCCAGGCGACGGGCGAATCCTTGCCAAGCCGCGCGAGGTCGAACGGCTCCAGCTGCTTGAGGATCGCCAGGACCCCGATGCCGCCCGACGACGGCGGCGCCATGCCGCAGATTTTCCAGACGCGGTAGCGACCGCACACCGGCGCGCGCTCTATGGTCCGATAGGCGGCGACATCGCCCTCGGTCATCGGCGACGGGTTCTGCGCCGCGCCGCGCACCGTCGCGACCAGCCGCTTGCCGTAGTCGCCCTTGTAGAAGGCGTCGGGTCCGCGCTTCGCCAGCGCGGTCAGGGTCGCCGCCAGCGCCGGGTTGCGGATCGTCGTGCCCACGGCCTTGGCGCTGCCGTCGGCGTTGAAGAACAGAGCGCGGACCTGCGGCACGTCCGCGAGGTAGGACTGCTTCGATTCCAGCGCCTCGTGCATCCGCCCGCTGACCTTGTAGCCGTTCTGCGCCAGCGAAATCGCCGGGCCGAACAGCGCGCCCCACGGCAGCTTGCCGCGCTCGGCATGGAGCCGCGCCGCGAGCGCCAGATTGCCCGGCACGCCGACGCTCTTGCCGCCCTTCACCGCCTGCGGGAAGGAGAGCGCCTTGCCGTCCGCGCCCAGCCAATAGGCCGGAGTCGCCCCCGCCGGCGCCTTCTCGCGCCCGTCATAGGTCGTCAGGCCCTTCTTCGAATCGTGGTAGAGCATGAAGCCGCCGCCGCCGATCCCCGATGACTGCGGCTCGACCACGGTCAGCGCGATCATCACCGCCAGCGCCGCGTCGGCGGCGTTGCCGCCCTTCGCCAAGATCGCCCGCCCCGCCGCCGCGGCGCGCGGGTCGGCGGCCGAGACGATGGCCCGGTATGTCGGTTGCGGCCCGGCGGTGGCTCCCGCCACCGGAGTCGTGCTGCCGTAGAGGAAGGCCTCGTCGGGCGGCTGCTTCGCTTGCGCCAGGCTCGCGAAGCAGAGGAAAAGGGCGGGGGTGAGGCAGCGCAGGGTCAAGGTCATCCCTCTCATAACCACGTCCGTCATCCCGGCGAAAGCCGGATGACGGGAGTTTCAGGCCGCATCGACACCGACGGCATCGGCCACCGCCACGCACCCGTCGCGCTGGAGCAGCGCGGCAAGCTCAAGCTTGATCCGCCTGACGAGACCCGGGCCTACGTAGATCAGCGCGGTGTAGAGCTGGACGAGATCGGCCCCGGCCCGAATCTTGGCGTAGGCGTCGGCGCCCGAGGCGATGCCGCCGACTCCGATCAGCGCCAGCCTGCCCTGCGTCCGCCGGCGGAAGGCGCGGAGCATCGCGGTCGAGGATTCGAGCAGCGGTGCGCCGGAAAGGCCGCCCGTTTCGTCCGCGTGGCGGCTGCGGAGCGCGGGCCGGGCGATGGTGGTGTTGGAGACGATCAGCCCGTCGACCTTCGCCGCCAGCGCGACTTCGGCGATGTCGTCGATGTCGGCGGGGGTCAGGTCGGGCGCGACCTTGACGAACAGCGGCGGGCCGTCCGGGCCGCGCGCGGCGAGCGCCGCTTCGATCAACTCGGCCAAGGCGTCGCGCGATTGCAGCGCACGCAGGCCCGGCGTGTTGGGCGAGGAGATGTTGACGGTCAGGTAGGAGGCAAGGCCGCGGGCCGCGCGCACGCCGGCGACATAGTCGGCGATGCGATCGGCGCTGTCCTTGTTGGCACCGACGTTGACTCCGACGCCGCCGCGTCTCTCGCGCTTCGCCAGCCGGGCGACGGCGGCGTCGAGCCCCGAATTGTTGAACCCCATGCGGTTGATCAGCGCGCGGTCCTCGACCAGCCGGAACAGCCGCGGCCTGGGGTTTCCCGCCTGGGGGCGCGGGGTCAGCGTGCCGACCTCGACGAATCCGAAGCCCGCCCGCAGGAAGGCGTCGGGCGCCTCGGCATCCTTGTCGAGCCCCGCCGCCAGCCCGAGCGGGTTGGGCAGCGAGAGCCCGGCGACGCGCGTCGCCAGGATCGGATCGTCGGCCGGCGCGCCCGGCAGCCAGGCCGCGGCCTTCAGCGCGAGGGCGTGCGCGGTCTCGGGGTCAAGCGCGAACAGCAGCGGGCGGAGGAGGGCATAAACCGGCATCGCGCCCGCTTATGGCAGCCTCAGGAGCGCGCTGTCATCCGGTGGATGCCGTGGCGCGTGCGCCCGAGCCAGAACAGCGGCGCCGCGAGCAGCGGCACGACGAGCGCGCCCGCGAGGAGGACGAGGATCATTCCGGCGACTCCGCCGGCGGGCGCCCGCCCCGCGCCACCGTCAGCTTGTCGAGCCGTTCGAGCACGTCGGCGCGCTGCGCCCAGGCGGTCGCCGACGCCGCGAAGATCGCGCGGCGGCTGTCGAGCGGCTCGGCCATGGCGTGGGCATTGTCGCGCGCCGCGAGCTCGCGGCAGCTGGTTGCGGTATCCATCATGGGCTTGGCTCCGGCCTTCAGGCGGGAGCGCGGCAAGCGGCTCTCAGTCACCGGCGCCTGGAGGGTCATGCCGGTGATGCTCCCGATGTAGGGTGTTTCGCCGCCGTTACAACCGCGCGCCGTTGACTCTCGCCCGCGCCGCCCTAGATAAACCGGACCGATCCGCTCGCCTTTTGAGGGACGTCCGATGATCCGCCTGACCAACCTTGCCGATTACGCCGTGGTGGTGATGACCGCCGCCGCGCGTTCGGCCGATCCGCGCCTGTCCGCCGGCTCGGTCGCGGCGATGACGGGCCTGCCGACGCCGACCGTCGCCAAGCTGATGAGCGGCCTCACCAGGGGCGGCCTCCTTGTCTCCACCCGCGGCGTCGCCGGCGGCTTCCGCCTGGCGCGCGCGGCGGCCGAGATCACCGTCGCAGACATCGTCGAGGCGATCGACGGCCCGGTCCAGCTCACGCAATGCCTGAACGGCACCCCCGGCGACTGCTCGCTGGAGGGCAGTTGCGCGACCAAGGCGCACTGGCCGCTCATCAACCGCAGCGTCCGCGACGCGCTCGCCGCGGTGACGCTCGCGGCGATCGTCGCCTCCGCCGCCCCGAAGAAGGTGATCGCCTGATGGCCCGTAATGCAGAGGCCTTGGCGGCGGTCGAGGACAATTCGACCTACAAATACGGCTTCAATTCCGACATCGAGACCGACTTCGCGCCCAAGGGCCTGAACGAGGACATCGTCCGCTTCATCTCGGCCAAGAAGTCCGAGCCCGAGTGGATGCTGGAGTGGCGCCTGAAGGCCTTCCGCCTGTGGCAGACGATGACCGCGCCCGACTGGGCGAAATTGCACGTCGCGCCGATCGATTACCAGGACGCCTTCTACTATGCCGCGCCCAAGCCCAAGGCGACGCTCGGCAGTCTCGACGAGGTCGATCCCGAGATCCTGCGCGTCTACGAGAAGCTCGGCATTCCCATCGAGGAGCAGAAGGTGCTTGCCGGCGTCGAGGGCGCGCGCCGCGTCGCGGTCGACGCGGTGTTCGACTCGGTCAGCGTCGCCACCACCTTTCGCGAGGAATTGAAGCGCGCCGGCGTGATCTTCCTGTCGATCAGCGAGGCGGTGCGCGAATACCCCGATCTGGTGAAGAAGTATCTCGGGATGGTCGTGCCGCCGCGCGACAACTTCTTCGCCTGCCTCAATGCCGCGGTCTTCTCCGACGGCACCTTCGTCTACATTCCGGAGGGCGTCCGCTGCCCGATGGAACTCAGCACCTATTTCCGCATCAACGCCGCCAACACCGGCCAGTTCGAGCGCACCCTGATCATCGCCGACAAGGGCAGCTATGTCAGCTACCTCGAAGGCTGCACCGCGCCGATGCGCGACGAGAACCAGCTCCACGCCGCGGTCGTCGAGCTGATCGCGCACGACGATGCCGAGATCAAATATTCGACCGTCCAGAACTGGTATCCCGGCGACGCCGAAGGCAAGGGCGGCATCTACAATTTCGTGACGAAGCGCGCGCTTTGCCAAGGCAAGCGCAGCAAGGTGAGCTGGACCCAGGTCGAGACCGGCAGCGCGATCACCTGGAAATACCCGTCCTGCGTCCTCTCCGGCGAGGACAGCGTCGGCGAGTTCTACTCGGTCGCCGTCACCAACAACCGCCAGCAGGCCGACACCGGCACAAAGATGATCCACCTGGGGCGCGGCAGCTCCTCGACGATCGTCTCCAAGGGCATCTCCGCCGGCAAGTCGTCGAACACCTACCGCGGCCTCGTCCGCGTCGGCCCGACCGCGGAGAACGTCCGCAACCACACCCAGTGCGACTCGCTGCTGCTCTCCAGCGACTGCGGCGCCCACACCGTGCCCTACATCGAGGTCCGCAACCCGACCGCACAGATCGAGCACGAGGCGACGACCAGCAAGATCAGCGAGGACCAGCTCTTCTACGCCATGTCCCGCGGCCTCAACGCCGAGGATTCGGTCGCCCTGATCGTCAACGGCTTCTGCCGCGAGGTGCTGCAGCAGCTCCCGATGGAGTTCGCCGTCGAGGCGCAGAAGCTGCTTGGTGTCAGTTTAGAGGGGAGCGTCGGGTGACCCTTACTCCCCTGGACGACGCGCGCCGCCTCAACGCCCCTCCCCTTCAGGGGAGGGGCCGGGGGTGGGGCCTCTCCGCAAATCGCTTGGCCCTCCTTCAAGAGCGCGCGGCCTCAATGCGTTCGAATCCAGCCGAGCCCGAAAAGCGCCTGTGGTCCCGCCTCTCCCGCGCCCAACTCGGGGGTTTCAAATTCCGTCGGCAAGCCGTCATCAGCAATTTTATTGTCGATTTCCTCTGCCCGGCACGCGGCCTTGCGATCGAGGTCGATGGCGATACGCATGACCCGGTCGCAGATGCCCGCCGCGACACCGTTCTCGCCGCCAGAGGCGTTACTGTGCTCCGCGTCACGAACGGCGAGGTTATGCAAAACATCGAAGGGGTTCTCGAAACAATCCTTCGCGCCCTTCAAACCGCGCCAGAGCTTGGCCGCCGGCCCCACCCCAACCCCTCCCCTGAAGGGGAGGGGCTTAGCGATGCAAAGTGATCTGAAGACCGTGCTCAAAATTGAAAACCTCCACGCCACCGTCGCCGGCAAGGCGATCCTCAATGGCCTGTCGCTTACCGTGAACCCCGGCGAGGTCCATGCCATCATGGGGCCGAACGGGGCGGGCAAGTCGACGCTCGGCTACGTGCTGTCGGGCCGCACGGGCTACGAGGTCACCTCCGGCACCGCGACCTTCGAGGGCCAGGATTTGCTGGCGCTGGAACCGCACGAGCGCGCCGCCGCCGGGCTGTTCCTCGGCTTCCAGTATCCGGTCGAGATTCCGGGGGTCTCGAACCTCACGTTCCTCCGCACCGCCCTCAACGCTCAGCGCAGGCTGCGCGGTGAACCGGAAGCCTCGGGCGCCGATTTCATGCGGCTGATGCGCGTCGAGGCGGAGGCGCTGGGCCTCAGCATGGACATGCTGAAGCGCCCGGTGAACGTCGGCTTCTCGGGCGGCGAGAAGAAGCGCAACGAGATGGCACAGATGGCGATGCTCCGCCCCAAGCTCGCGGTGCTGGACGAGACCGATTCCGGCCTCGACATCGATGCCCTGCGCGTCGTCGCCGACGGCATCAACCGCATGCGCTCGCCGGAGACCGCGACGCTTCTCATCACCCACTACCAGCGGCTCCTCGATTACGTGGTCCCCGATTTCGTCCACGTCCTCGTCGCCGGCCGCATCGTCCGCTCGGGCGGGCCGGAGCTCGCGCACCAGCTTGAGCGCGAAGGCTATGCGGAGCTCGCCGCGTGACCTTCGCGCTGCCGTCACGCCACGTCGAGGACTGGCGCTGGACCGACCTGTCGTCGATCGACGCGGCGCTGGCGGCGCGGCCGGCGGCGAACGATATCGCGCCGGACCATCGCTGCTATTTGATTGAAAATTTAACCGGTTCGGTTATAGTGTTCGTCGATGGCCGCTTCATTCCCGAAGCGAGCGCGCTCGGAAGCACGGTCTGCCTAAAAGATGCGCACGTTTCGCATCACAGCTCTCAACTTCCCCTCCACGACGAGGTTTTCGCGCATGCGCCGGAGGGCGTGGTGATTCGCGTCGAGGCCGGCCATGCCGCGCCCGGCACCGTGCAGGTCGTCCACATCGCGACCGGCGGCCAGGCGCATCTCGCGCACCAAATCGACCTCGGTGAGGATTCGCAGGCATCGGTCGTCGAGACCTATGTCGGCTCACCGGCGAGCTGGACCAATGTCGCGATCGATGTCTCGCTCGCCCGCTCGGCGCGGCTGATGCGGACTGTGCGGCGCTTCGGCCCCGGGGCGCACAGCGAGACGCTCGCCGCCGATGTCGGCCAGGCCGCGAGCTACCAATCGACCTGGCTGCTGACCGGCGCCGACGGCGCGCGCGTCGAAAGCGCGGTGACCCTGTCGGGCGAAGGCGCCTTCGCCGCGGTCGATGGCGTCGTCCTCGCCCGCGATGCCCAGGTGCTCGATATCGTCAACCGCGTCCGCCACGCAGCCCCCGGCGGCAGCAGCCGCCAGACCTGGCGGAGCGTCGCCGACGACAAGGCGACCGCCAGCTTCGCCGGCCGCGTCGAGGTCGCGCGCGAAGGCCAGCAGACCGACGCCCGGCAATCGGTGAAGGGGCTCCTCCTCAAGCGCACCGCGACGATCAACGCCAAGCCCGAGCTGGAAATCTTCGCCGACGACGTCAAATGCGCCCACGGCGCGACCGTCGGTGAGCTGAGCCGCGACGCCTTGTTCTACCTCGAAAGCCGCGGCATCGCGCCGGAGGAAGCCAAGGCCCTCCTCACCGAAGCCTTCATCGGCGACGCGCTCGGCACCATCGGCGAGGAGGCGGTGCGCGAGGCGCTGACCGCCGATGCGGTGGCTTGGCTGCGGGGCGGGAAATGACCGACGTGCTTCACGAAAATCCCCCTCTCCCGCCTGCGGGAGAGGGTTGGGGTGAGGGGCGTAGCGCGTCAGCGCGAGCGGCGCCGACGCCGGGCTTTCCCTCACCCCGCTCGCCTGCCGGCGAGTCGCCCTCTCCCGCGAGCGGGCGAGGGGTAATCACCTTCGACCGCCGCGGCGATTTCCCCGCCATCGCCGGCTGGGCCTATCTCGACTCCGCCGCGACCGCGCAGAAGCCGCAGGCGGTGATCGACGCGATCGCGCGCGCCTACGACCGCGACTATGCCACCGTGCACCGCGGCGTCTACGCCCGCTCGGCCTCGATGACCGAGGCGTTCGAGGCGGCCCGCGCCCGCGTCGCGCGCTTCATCGGCGGCCGCGCCGACGAGGTCGTGTTCGTGCGCGGCGCGACCGAGGCGATCAACCTCGTCGCGCAGAGCTGGGGGCAAAGCCTGAAGGCCGGCGACCGCATCCTGCTCAGCCAGCTTGAGCATCACAGCAATATCGTGCCGTGGCAGCTGCTGCGCGACCGCACTGGCATCGTGATCGACGTCGCGCCGCTCACCGCCGACCAGCGGATCGACCTCGACGCGGTCGCGGCGATGCTGACGCCGGCGCACAAGCTCGTCGCGCTCGCGCACGTCTCGAACGTCCTCGGCTCGGTGCTCGACGTGCCGCGCGCCGCCGAGCTGGCGCACAAGGTCGGCGCCAAGCTGCTGGTCGACGGCTGCCAGGCGGTGCCGCGCCTGCCCGTCGATGTCGCGGCCTCGGGCGCCGACTTCTACGTCTTCTCCGGCCACAAGCTCTACGGCCCGACCGGCATCGGCGCGCTCTGGGCGCGGCGTGAAATCCTGGAGGCGATGCCGCCGTGGCAGGGCGGCGGCGCGATGATCGAGACGGTCAGTTTCGAGCACACGACCTACGCTCCTCCGCCGCAGCGCTTCGAGGCCGGCACGCCGCACATCGTCGGCGCCATCGGCCTGGCCGCCGCGATCGACTATGTCGAGGGCATCGGCCTCGACGCCATCGCCGCCCATGAGGACGCGCTGGCGATCGCCGCGCGCGAGGCGCTCCGCCGCTTCAACTCGGTGCGGCTGTTCGGCCCCGAGCATTCGGCGGGAATCGTTTCATTCGCGATGGATGGGGTTCATCCGCACGACATCGGCACCATATTGGACGAGGGCGGCGTTGCGATCCGCGCCGGCCACCACTGCGCCCAGCCGCTGATGGCGAGCCTGGGCGTCCCGGCGACGGCGCGCGCCAGCTTCGGCATCTACAACGTGCCCGAGGACGTCGAGCGGCTGGCCGAGGGCATGAAGCGCGTAGCGAGGATTTTTGGGAATGGCTGACAACGATACCGCCGAAGCGCCGCGCCCGCGCGACTATCTCGACGGCTTTCTCAAGGAGAAGCCCGCCACCGGCTCGCCCGAGGCGCCGGGCGGCGACCTCTACGAGGCGGTCATCGCGGCGCTGCGCGACATCTTCGACCCCGAGATTCCGGTCAACATCTACGATCTCGGCTTGATCTACGGCGTCGATATCCAGGACGCGCACGCCACCGTCACGATGACGTTGACGACGCCGCACTGCCCGGTCGCCGAGTCGATGCCGGGCGAGGTCGAGATGCGCGTCGGCGCGGTCCCCGGAATCGGCTCGGCCGAAGTGAACCTCGTCTGGGATCCGCCGTGGGATTCGTCGAAGATGTCCGACGAAGCCAAGCTCGAACTGGGAATGCTCTGATGGCCACCATCGCCCGCCCGCGCCCCGCCGCGCTGACGCTCACCGCGTCGGCCGAAAAGCGCATCGCCGACCTGATGGCGAAGGCCCCCGCCGGCACGATCGGAGTGAAGCTGTCGACGCCCAAGCGCGGCTGCTCGGGGCTCGCCTATTCGGTCGACTATGTCGCCGAGGCCAAGCCCTTCGACGAGCGGATCGAGACGGCGGGCGGCACGCTCTACGTCGACGGCGGCTCGGTGCTCTACCTGATCGGCTCGGTGATGGACTGGGTCGAGGACGACTTCACCGAGGGCTTCACCTTCCAGAACCCCAACGCCAAGGGCGCCTGTGGCTGCGGCGAGAGCTTCACTGTCTAGCCGCTGGCCGGCGCGGGGCCTCCTCGCGCTCGCCTTCCTGATCGCCGGAGTCGCGCACATCGCCTCGCCCGGCGGCTTCCTGAAGATCACCCCCGGGTGGGTGCCGTGGCCGGAGCAGGTGATCTTTCTGACCGGCCTCTGCGAGATCGCCGGCGCCATCGGCCTGATGACCGCCCGCTTCCGCCGCTGGAGCGGGCTCATGCTGGCGCTCTACACGGTCTGCGTCTTCCCGGCCAACATCAACCACGCGCTCAACCACATCGCGCTCGGCGGGCCGCCGCTCGGCTGGTGGTATCACGGGCCACGGCTGGCGTTTCAGCCGGTGATCGTCTGGTGGTGCCTGTTCGCGGGCGGGGTGATCGACTGGCCCTTCAGCCCTCGTCCGGCCCCAGCGTCGGATCGAGCTCGCGGGGCCGCGTGAAGCGCGCCAACTCGCCTCGGCCCTCCTCGATGTCGCGCCAACGCTCGACCTCGAACCGCAGTTCGGACAGGGTGGCGGTCGGATATTTGATCTCGGCCTCGTCGCGGTAGGGCGACGCCGAGGCGAGCATCAGCACGAGGTCTTCGAGACCGGGATTGTGGCCCACCAGCAGCACCGTGCCTAAGGCATCGTCGAGGCTTTGAGCGATATCAAGGAGGGTCGCGGCCGACGCCATGTAGATGCGCTTGTCCCACACCGGCTGGAGCGTCTTGCCGTAGCCGTCCTCGACCCCGGCGATCGTCTGCTGGACGCGGAGCGCGGGGGAGGCGACGACGCCGTCGAACGCCAGCCCCTCATCCCTCATGTAGCGCCCGACCCGGGCGGCGGCGCGGCGGCCCTTGCCGTTCAGCGGCCGGTCGAAATCGCGGGTGACGGCATCGTCCCAGCCCGACTTGGCATGGCGCAGCAGCGTCAGCGTCTTCATGCCAATAGCCGCTTCATGAAAGCCCCGGACCGTCGAACTCGGTCGCCTGATGCCCGATGGCGGCGGGCGACTCAAGGAAGCTTCTGACCGTCGTGATCGCTTCGGCAAGCCCGACGCGTTCGACGACGACGCCGGGCGGGAAGGCGGTGAGCAGCCGGCTCGGCACCGCCGGCCCCAGCAGCACGAACACGCCGCGGTCGCTGGCGCGGCGGATGAGCCGCCCGAACGCCTGCGCCAGCCGCCCCATCGTCACCAGATCGTCGTACGCCCCGCCGCCGAACGCCGCGCGACGGGCGGCGTGGAGGACGGTGCGGCGCGGCCACGGTACGCCCTCCATCACCACCATGCGAAGGGATTCACCCGGCACGTCAACACCATCGCGGAGCGCATCGGTGCCGAGCAGCGAGGCGTGGGCATCGGCGCGGAAGATGTCGACCAGCGTGCCGGTGTCGATGGGGTCGACGTGCTGGGCGTAGAGCGGCAGCCCCGCCTTGGCGAGGCCGTCGGCGATGCGGGCGTGAACGGCGCGCAGGCGCTGGATCGCGGTGAACAGGCCGAGCGTGCCGCCGCCTGCCGCCTCGATCAACGTGCGATAGGCGTGGGCGAGCCCGGCGAGGTCGCCCTTCCTGACATCTGTGACGATGAGCACGCGGGCGTGGGCGGCATAGTCGAACGGGCTGTCGGCGGCGAAGCGCCTGGGCGGCATCGTCAGGTGGGTGGCGCCGGTGCGAAGCTCGGTATCCCGCCAGTCGTCGGCGATGTCGGCGGCGCGCGAGCGGAGCGTGGCGGAGGTGACGAGGACGCCGTGCGCCGGCTCCAGCACCGCCTTGGCGAACGGCCGCGTCGGGTCGAGCCAGTGGCGGTGGACGCCGATGCCGCTCTCCCGCCCCTCGAAGCGGTCGACCGCGAACCAGTCGATGAAGTCCGGATCGGCGGGGCCGCCGAGCCGCGCCAGCAGGCCGATCCACGCCGCGACCAGCGCCTGCCGGAGCTTCAGCCCCGACATCGCGCCGTCGAGCCGGGCGCGCGCCGCGACGTCGAGCCAGTCGGGCGCTTCCTCGAGCAGTGCTGCGAGCCGGCCTTCGAGAACGGCGAGCGGCTTGAGCAGCCGCTCGAGCCCGACGATCGCGCCTGCGGACGCCTCGACGACCGCAGGGAGGACGTTGGCGACCTCGGTCTCGATGCCGTAGCCCGCGTCTTCCGCCTCGGCGCGGGCGTAGACCTGGGCGCGGACGGCGTGGAGCAGCGCCTCGAACGGGCCGTCGGCGATGCCCTCCTGGATGCGGCCGAGCCAGCCGTCCGACGGCAATGCCCGCGCCGCCTCGACCGCCGCCTCCAGCGCGATGCCGCCTTCGTCGTCATAAGCGAGAAGGTCGGAAAGCCGAGCCGCGAGGCCGCGCCGCCGCCCCCGCGAGGTCTTTTCCGGCCCGACGATCCAGCGGCGAAGCTCGATTGCTTCGGCGCCGGTCAGGTGGAGCGCGAAGGCGCTGTCGGCGGCGTCGAACAGGTGATGGCCCTCGTCGAAGACGACGCGGGCCACGCCCTGCCCTTCGGCCCGGCCGCGCACCGCGTTGACCATCACCAGCGCATGGTTGGCGATGACGAGGTCGGCATTGGCCGAAGCGCGGCCGGCGCGCTCGATGAAGCAGGAGCGGTAGTGCGGGCAGCCGGCGTAGACGCACTCGCCGCGCCGGTCGGTCAGCGCGCCGAGCGCCGAGCGTTGGAAGAGCGTCGGCAGCCAGCCGGGGAAATCGCCGCCGACCATGTCGCCGTCGCGGGTGTAGGCGGTCCACCGCCCGGCGAGCTGCGCGAACACGGCAGCACGGCCCATGAAGCCGCCCTGCAGCGCATCCTCAAGGTTGAGCAGGCAGACGTAGTTCTCCCGCCCCTTGCGGACGACGGCGCGGCGCTTCTTCACCGCCGGGTCGGGGTAGAGCTTCGCGGTCTCGGCATCGAGCTGGCGCTGCAGCGCCTTGGTGTAAGTGGAAAGCCAGACCGGGGCATCGGCGCCCTCGGCCCACAGCGAGGCGGGTGCGAGATAGCCGAGCGTCTTGCCGATGCCCGTCCCCGCCTCGGCGAGGGCGACATTGGGCGCGCCGGCGCGGTCGCGCGGGGCGAAGGCGTGGGACGCGGCCTGGGCGTAGGCGCGCTGGCCGGCACGCTCTTCCGCGCCCTGCCCAAGCAGCGCGTCGAGGCGGGCGTCGATGTGATGGCTGTGGAGTTCGATGTCGCGCGGACGCTGGCGCGGCGGAGCCTCTTCCCACTTCGGCAGCGCCTGGAACAGGCCGCGCTCGTTGACCGACGGCGGCGCGAGGCGGCGCGCGACTTCGCCCGCCCACGGCCAGCGCAGGCGGAGCAGCGACTGCGCCGAGGCGTAGGCGCCCCGCCGCTCGGGCCACTCGGGACTTTCGATCGCCGCGAGCAGCTTCGCGGCGGCGAGGCCGAGAAAGCGTGCCTCCTCCGCGTCGCCATCGGGCGGCGCGAGGTGCAGAACCTTGGCGAGGCCGGCGGCGGTCGGCACCGCGAAGCGCGCCGGGTGAACGAAGGCGAACAGCTCCAGCAGGTCGAGGCCCGACAGCTCGGGATAGCCGAGCCGCGTCGCCATCAGTGGCGCGTTGAGCAGGATCAGCGGCGTGTCGGCGGCGCGGCGGATCGCCTCCGACCGCGTAACCGGGCGGCCGCGCTCACCGGCGTCGGCGATCCATACGCCGGCGTGGCTGGCGACGAGCGCTGGATGCGGCGGTTGATCGGCCATCTTTGCCCTCTATAACCCGCTCGGGCGAACACGGAAGAACAGATGGCAAACGAATTGCGCGAGGCGGCGCAGACCAGCAAGGCCTGGCCGTTCGAGGAGGCGCGCAAGCTCTTGGCACGGCGGAGCGAGGGCGACGCGCGCCCGATGGTGTTCGAAACCGGCTACGGCCCCTCCGGCCTGCCGCATATCGGCACCTTCCAGGAGGTGGCGCGAACGACGATGGTGCGGCATGCTTATGAACTGCTGAGCGGCGGCGCGCCGACGCGGCTAGTCGCTTTCTCCGACGACATGGACGGCCTTCGCAAGGTGCCGGACAACGTGCCGAACCAGGAACTGCTGAGCGCCGCGCTCGGCAAGCCGCTGACGCAGGTGCCCGATCCGTTCGGGACCCACGACAGCTTCGGGGCGCACAACAATGCGCGGCTGCGGGTTTTCCTCGACGCCTTCGGCTTCGATTACGAGTTCCTGTCGGCGACCGACTGCTACACCAGTGGGCGGTTCGACCCGACTCTCCGCAGGGTGCTGGAGAATTACGAGGCGGTGATCGGCGTCATCCTGCCGACGCTCGGCCCCGATCGCCGCGCCACCTACTCACCGTTCCTGCCGGTCTGCCCGAAGACCGGGATTGTGCTGCAGGTGCCGATCACCGGCTTTGACGTGGCGGCGGGAACGGTGAGCTACACCGATCCGAACGACGGCGAGGCGATGACCGTTCCGGTGACCGGCGGCTCGTGCAAGCTGCAGTGGAAGGTCGACTGGGCGATGCGCTGGGTGGCGCTCGGCGTCGATTACGAGATGGCGGGCAAGGACCTCATCGATTCGGTGACGCTGTCGTCGAAGATCGCCCGCATTCTCGGCGTTAAGCCGCCCGAGGGGTTCAACTACGAGCTGTTCCTCGACGCCAATGGCGAAAAGATCTCGAAGTCCAGGGGCAATGGGCTCACGATCGACGAATGGCTGACCTATGCGTCGCCGGAAAGCCTCGCCTTCTATATCTACCGCGAGCCGCGGAAGGCGAAGAAGCTGTCGTTCGACGTCATCCCGCGCGCGGTCGACGAATATTACCAGTTCGCGGCCGCTTATCCCGAGCAGCCGCCCGAGCAGAAGCTCGGCAATCCGGTGCACCACATCCACAATGGGAGGGTCCCGACCTACCACATACCGGTGACCTTCGGGCTGCTGCTCAACCTCGTCGGTGTGGCAGGGAGCGCGGCGGCGGAGCCCGAGGCGCTGTGGAGCTATCTTGGCCGCTACGCGCCGGGCGCGACGCCGGAGACGCATCCCGAGCTCGACCGACTGGTGCGCTATGCGGTCGCCTATGGCCGAGACTTCGTGATCCCGGCGCTCCAGCGCCGCGCGCCGGACGCGCGTGAGGCGGGGGCGCTCAAGGCGCTCGATGCCGAGCTCGCGGCGCTGGTGGGGTCGGACGCCGAGGCGATTCAGACCGCGGTCTACGAGGTCGGCAAGACGCACTTCGGCAAGGAGGCGCTGCGTGACTGGTTCAAGGCGCTCTACGAGACGCTGCTGGGATCGTCGCAGGGGCCGAGAATGGGGAGCTTCATCGCGCTCTATGGGCTCGACAACAGCCGCCGGTTGATCGCCGAGGCGCTGGCGGGGGGCCAAGAGGGGGTTCTGGGCGTTTGACCGCCATGCGCATCATTTCCACCTTCATCGCCCTGTCGCTCGCATCGCCGGCTTTCTCCGCCGCGGGCGACGTCCAGTTTACCCAAGGCCAGTTCCTTCCCGCCGCCGCCGCCGCGCGCGCGGGGGGCAACTCGGTTCTAGCCGCAAAGGCCACGCTGGTCGCCGCGGCGTTTCAGGCCGCGACCAAGGATCAGGCACTGTCAATGCTCGGGCAGGCAATCGCCGATTCGGAGGCTGCGCTCGCCAAGGCGCCGCGCAACCCCGAGGCGCTGCTCCAGCGCGCCGTGGCAGTCGGCTATCGCGCCAAGCTCAAGAAGGACGCGGGCGATGCGAAGGAGGCGCGCAAGGAAATGGAAGCGGCGGTGAAGCTCGCGCCCGACAACGCGCTGGCGTGGGCGGCGCTCGGCGCCTGGCATGGCGATGCGATCGCCGATGTCGGGCCGATGCTCGCGGGGATGGTACTGAAGGCGAAGAAGAGCGAAGCGCTGCGCTGCTTCGAGATCGCGCTCGCCAAGGACCCGGCGAGCGCGATCTACCCGACCTATTACGCCTTCATGCTCCTTCGCATGGACAAGGACAGCGCGGCGCGCGCGCAGGCGCTTCTCCAGACCGCCTCGGGGCTCAGGACCCGCGACGGGTTCGAGGCGGTGATGAAGGCGCGCGCCCTTCAGGTGCTGGCGCCGCTGAAGGCCGGCGACGCCGCGCAGGCCCGGGCGCTCGCCGCCCAGCTCGCGCCCTTCGGGCGGGTCGTCACGAAATAGCGTCGGGCGCGCCGAGCTTGCCGAAGCGCGCTTCATATTCGGTGGTGCGCCCTTCAGCGAGCAGGCGGGCTTGCTCGACCAGCCGGTCGCGCCCGATGCGGCCCTTGAAGCTGCCGAGCAGCTGGTCGGCATCCGCCTCCTGCACGGGCGTCAGGTCGGCGAGCTGACTGAAGCGGCGAATGCCGATCTCGTTGAGCTTGGCGGCGAAGCGGTCGCCGACGCCCTTGAGCAGCGTCAGATTGTCCTCGGCCGGCGAGTCGGCGTCCGAAGCGACCAGGGGCGCGGCGGCGAGCGGCACGGTGTCGGTCTCGACGGCGACCGGCGCGACGACGGCGCGGCGCGATTCCTTCTCGCGGCGCAGGCGATCGACCTCGTCCGAAAGCGGACGGACCTGATCGCTGGCGGCGGCGAGCTCGCGGTTGAGGCGGACGCGCTCCGCCTCGCGGACGTCGATGTCGAGCTCGAGCTGCTTGACCCTGGCGGCGAGGTTTGCGGCGCGGCGCCGGGCGCCGCCGCCAAAGGATATGCCGAGGATGAGGCCGACCAGGAGAGCGACGGCGCCGATGATCAGGTAGGTGGAGTCCAGAGTGTAAGACATGGCCGGTCCTTTGCGATAACGCTGCCGGAACAATCCCACGCGGCGGGCGATGTTCCAAGCCTGACCTGACGGAGACGCTTCCTGCCCGTGACCGACCTCTTTTCAGATGCCGACCGCGCGCTGCTCGCGTTGCTGGAGAGGTTGGCGGCGGGCGGCTATCGCTTCGTCACCGCGACGCCGGCGACGCATGCGCGGGTGGTGGCGCGGCGCGACCATTGGCAGGCGCATGATCTGGCCGGCGCGCTGGGGTGGAGCCTGCCGTTCGCGCCGGATGCACTCGATGCCGAGATCGTCGCTGCGCTGGACGAGGCCGGCATGCTTGCCGAGGAGGGCGCGCTGGCGCGCTCACGGGTTCGCGTGTCGAGCCTTGGCGGGCGGCTGTTCCTCCATTCGGCCTATCCCACGGACGAAGCGGATTCGGTGTTCTTCGGACCGGACAGCTATCGCTTCGCCGACTTCATCCGTGCCGAGCTGCCGCCTTGTTCGCCGGGCACGAGGATCGTCGACATTGGGACGGGAGCTGGCGTCGGCGCGCTGGTGGCGGGCGACGCCTGCCCGGGCGCGAGGCTGGCGATGACCGACATCAACGCCCGGGCGCTGCGCTTCGCGCGGATCAACGCGGCCCATGCCGGGGTCGAGGCCGAGTTCGTCGAGACGAGCGGTTTGGACGGTGTCGATGGCCCGATCGACGTCGCCCTCGCCAACCCGCCTTACATCATCGACCCGCAGGGCCGGGCCTATCGCGACGGCGGCGACATGCATGGCGGGCGGATCGCGCTCGACATGGCGAGCGCCGCGGCCGAGCGGCTGACGCCGGGCGGGCGACTGCTGCTCTATAGCGGAAGCGCGATCGTCGGCGGGCGCGATCCGCTGCGCGCTGCGCTCACCGAGGCGATGAGCGAGCGGGGCTGCGACCTCAGCTACCGCGAGCTCGATCCCGACGTGTTCGGCGAGGAGCTGGACGGCGCGCCCTATGCCGATGTCGACCGGATCGCCGTCGTCGGCGCGGTCGCGGTCAAGCGCGGCGGAGCAAATTCGGCAGGGCGCGCGTAGAACGCCCGTGCCGATCACCGTCGCCAGCTACAATATGCGCAAGGCCATCGGCGCCGACCGGCGGCGGCGGCCCGACTGCACGCTCGACGTGCTCGCCGAGATCGATGCCGACGTAGTGGCGCTGCAGGAGGCCGACCGGCGCTTCGGCGGCCGGGCGAGCGCCATCCCGCCCGAGATGCTGGCGAAGCGCGGCCACTACAAGGCGGTGCCGTTCGACGTGCGGCCGGGGAGCATGGGCTGGCACGGCAACGCCATCCTGGTGCGGCAGGATGTCGAGATTCTCGACTTCGCGGCGCTGACCCTGCCGACGCTGGAGCCGCGCGGCGCGGTGCTGGCCGAGCTTCGGCTGGAAGGCGTCGAGCTGCGGGTGGTCGGGATGCATCTCGACTTGTCGGGGCTGTGGCGGCGGCGGCAGGCGCGGGCGCTGATCGCGCAGCTCGCCGAGCGGCCAGCGATGGCGACGGTGATCATGGGGGACCTGAACGAGTGGCGGCCCGAGCACGGCTGCCTGCGCGACTTCGCTCGCGCGCCCTACCGGATCGCGCCGAGCGGGCCGACCTTTCACGCGAAACGGCCGATCGCCCGGCTCGACCGGATCATCGTGAACGAGGCGCTGGAGGTGGTGGACAGCGGCGCGCATCACTCGCGGAAGGCGGCGACCGCTTCGGATCACCTGCCGGTGTGGGCCAAGCTGAATTTCCCTCGCCCGCTTGCGGGAGAGGGCGACTCGCCGGCAGGCGAGCGGGGTGAGGGAAACCGCTGAGTCCGGCGCCGCTCGCGCTGGCGCGCTTCGCCCCTCACCCCAGCCCTCTCCCGCAAGCGGGAGAGGGAGTTACCTTAGACCTGCGGCGCTGGCTCGCCGCCCCAGGCGCCGCCGCGACGGCCGGTCTTGGGGATCGAGGAGCCGCCGGACAGAGTCGGGGCCGACGTCGCCGACGCGCCGCCACGGTCGATCGGCTCGCCCGCCAGCACCTTCTTGATGTCGTCGCCGTTCAGGGTCTCGAACTCGAGCATCGCGCCGGCGAGCGCGTGGAGCTGGTCGATATTGTCGGTCAGCACCTGCTTGGCCTTGTCGTAGCCCTCGATGACGATGCGCTTGATCTCGCTGTCGATGAGCTGCGCGGTTTCGTTCGACATGTTCTGGGTCTTGCTGACCGAGTGGCCGAGGAAGACCTCTTCCTCGTTCTGCGCGTACATCAGCGGCCCGAGCTTGTCGGACATGCCCCATTGCGTGACCATCGAGCGGGCGAGGCCGGTCGCCATCTGGATATCGCCGGAGGCGCCCGAGGACACCTTGTCGTAGCCGAAAATCAGTTCCTCGGCGACGCGGCCGCCCATCGCGACCGACAGGTTGGCGAACATCTTGTCGCGGTGGAAGGAATAGCTGTCGCGCTCCGGCAGGCGCATCACCATGCCGAGCGCGCGGCCGCGCGGGATGATCGTCGCCTTGTGGATCGGATCCGACGCGGGCTCGTGCATCGCGACGACGGCGTGGCCGGCCTCGTGATAGGCGGTCATCCGCTTCTCGTCCTCGGTCATGACCATCGACTTGCGCTCGACGCCCATCATGACCTTGTCCTTGGCCTCCTCGAACTCGCTCATCGAGACAAGGCGCTTGCCCTTCCGCGCGGCGAGCAGCGCAGCCTCGTTGACGAGGTTGGCGAGATCGGCGCCCGAGAAGCCCGGCGTGCCGCGCGCGATGGTGCGGCCGACGACGTCGGGCGCCAGCGGGACCTTGCGCATATGGACGGCGAGAATCTTCTCGCGACCTTCGATGTCGGGACGGCCGACGACGATCTGGCGGTCGAAGCGGCCCGGGCGGAGCAGCGCCGGATCGAGCACGTCAGGCCGGTTGGTCGCGGCGATAATGATGATGCCTTCGTTCTCGGCGAAACCGTCCATCTCGACGAGGAGCTGGTTCAAGGTCTGCTCGCGCTCGTCGTTGCCGCCGCCGAGGCCGGCGCCGCGATGGCGGCCGACCGCGTCGATCTCGTCGATGAAGATGATGCAGGGCGCGTTCTTCTTGGCCTGCTCGAACATGTCGCGGACGCGGCTGGCGCCGACGCCGACGAACATCTCGACGAAGTCGGAGCCCGAGATCGAGAAGAAGGGAACGCCCGCCTCACCCGCGATGGCGCGGGCGAGCAAGGTCTTGCCGGTGCCCGGAGGGCCGACGAGCAGCGCGCCCTTCGGGATCTTGCCGCCCAAACGGTGGAACTTGCCGGGATCCTTCAGGAAGTCGACGATCTCCTCGAGCTCGCCGCGCGCCTCGTCGATTCCGGCGACATCCTCGAAGGTGACTCGGCCCGACTTCTCGGTGAGCATCTTGGCGCGCGACTTGCCGAAGCCCATCGCGCCGCGGCCCGCGCCGTTCTGCATCTGGCGCATCACGAAGATCCAGATGCCGAGGACGAGGACGAAGGGCAGCATATTGATGAGGATCGCCGAGAGCAGCGAGCGCTGCTCCTCCGGCCGCGCGTCGAAGCGAACGCCGCGCTCGCGCAGGCGATTGATCAGGTCGGGGTCCTGCGGCGCGTAGGTGCGGAACAGCTGGTCGTTGCTGAGACGGCCGCCGATGTCCTGCCCGGTGATCTGGACCTCGCGGACCGAGCCCTCCTCGACCTTGGCGAGGAAGTCCGAATAGGGGAGCTGGGTGACCTGGCTGGTGTTCGCGGGAACGTTGAAGACGGTCCAGACGACCACGAGGACGAGCGCGATGATCACCCAGAGCGCGAGGCTCTTGCCCCAGGGGTTGGGAAGACGCGGCTTTTGCTCGGACATGCTTCAGGAACTTCCCGCTCGGATGGTCCGCACAACATAAGCGCAATCGCGTTAACGGCAATGATCGGGCCTGCGATTCAGCGCGGCGGGAGGGCCGGACGGCGCGGCGGGGCGGGGGCGAAGCGCCAGATCGGGCCGCCGCCGGCCTTGACCGTGCCGAGCGTGGCGGTGGCGCCGGCCGACAGCTTGGCGAGCAGGCGGTCGATATCCGGGCCGTCCGGCGCGGCGCCGGGGTCGATGGCGGCGAGGGCGCGGAGGACGAGCCGGCGCTGGAGCTCGCGCGGCAGGTCGGCGGCGTCGAGCGTGACCGTGCCGCCTTCGGTGCTGCTACGGCCGCGCCAGGCGGCCTCGGCGGTCCAGGCGAGCGCCGCCTCGGCCTCGGCGAGGTGCGCGGCGCTCGCCGCGAGGCGCGCGCCGTCGAGCCATGGGATGTCGCGCAGCAGGGCGCGGGCGGCGGTGCGGTCGTGGCGGGGGTCGCGATTGGCGGGGTCGTCGACCGGCGTCAGGCCCGCCGCTTCGACGATCGCGCCGAGTGAAGCGCGGCGGAGGCGGAGGAGTGGACGAAGCAGCGTGACGCCTTCGCACAGAGTGCGGCGTGCTCGGATGCCGGTGAGCCCGCCGAGGCCCGCGCCGCGGCTTGCGCGCATCAGCAGCGTCTCGGCCTGGTCGTCGGCGTGGTGCGCGGTGGCGAGCCAGGCGACGGCGTTCGCGGCGCACCAATCGGCCATCAGGCGATAGCGCGCGGCGCGGGCCTCAGCCTGGAGGTTGGCGCGCGGCTTGTCGCCTTCCCAGGCCAGCGTGGCGTGGGGGATGCCGCGCGCCGCGCAAAGCGCCCCGACCCCGGCGGCTTCGTCGGAGGAACCGGGGCGGAGGGCGTGGTCGACGGTCAGCGCCCGGACTCGCGCGCCGTAGGCTTGGTGCGCGAGAAGGAGGAGGGCGAGGCTGTCGGGGCCGCCGGAGACGGCGATGGCGAAGGGCTCGTCCGTGCCGAGCGGGCGGCCGATCAGCGCGGCGACGGCGTCGTCGAAGGCGGCCGTCAGCTCTTGCACTTGGCGGCGGCGCGGCCCCGCGTCAGCTGCGCCTTCTGGTCGGTGCTGAGCTTGGCGGCGTAGACGGCGTCGAGCTCGCCGTAGACCTCGCAGGCCTGCTCGGGCTTCTTGAGCTCGACGAGCGCGCCGCCGAGGCCGAGCAGGCTGTCGGGCGCGCGCGCGCCCTTGGGCAGGCTGTTGTAGTTTTCGAGATAGGCCTTCGCCGCCTGCGCCGGCAGGTGCTGCGCCATGTAGGTGCGGCCGAGCCAGTAGCGGGCGTGGCTGGCGCGCGGCGTGTTGGGATATTTGGTCAGGAAGGCCTGCAGCGCCGTCTCGGCCTCGTCGTACTTCTTGGTCTGGTAGAGCGCGTATGCGGCCTGGAAGGCGCCCTCGGCGGAGGTCGGGGCGGGCGGCGCGGCCTTGGGCTTGGGCGCGGACGGAGGCATCGCGTCGGTCGTTCCCGCGTCGGCCGAAACCGTCACCGGCGGCGTCTTGGCGACTGGCTTCGTGCTTGTTTTGGCGGGCGTCGTCACCTTGGCGGGAGGTACTGGCGGCTCATCATCCGCGACGGCGGCGGGCGCGGGCTTCGCGCCGCCTTCGAGCGCGCCCAAGCGGAATTCGGTGTCGGCGCGGAGCTTGGTCATCGCCTCCTCGTTCTGCCGGGCCTTGAAGGTCGCCTGCTCGACCTGGCCGGTAAGCGTCTGGAGCTGGCGCTCCAGCGCGTCGACGCGGGTGGTGAGGTCGGCGATCGGCGAGGTCGCGGGGGCGCCGGCGGCGGGCGCGGCGGCGTCGGTCGCTGGGAATTCGGGCTCGAAGAAGCGCTTGTCGCCGCCGGGGAAGACCTTGCGCTGGACGGCCTTCATCTGCGATTCGAGCTGGCCGACGCGCTTGTCGATCGGCTCGCCCGACTGCGCCGACGCCGGCAGCGCCGAAGTCAGCAGAAAGCCCAAGGTCGCCAGCTTCACAAAAACGCGCATTGCCGCCCCATCCGTCATTGTCGCGAGCCTCATGCCGAGGCGCGAGTCGCGGCGCAAGCTAAGGGTGCAAGGCTGTCGCTGCGATGAAGCGCTAGCGCCCGGCGCGAGCGAGCAGCGCCGACGGGGTGAGCGCGACATCCTTCACCATGTCCTGGGGGCCGCCGAGCGAAGGGATGGCCTTGCCGGCGACCGAAATCTGGAGCGCGCCGGCCTTGCCGGTCCAGAGGAGGAGGTCGTCGCGGTCGGCCGGGACGACGTAGCGCTCGCCGGGCTTCAGGATGCCCATCTTGACCGAGGTTCGGGTGGCGCGGTCGTAGACCTTGAACCACGCCTCCTCGTTCGCGGTGATGACCACCGGGCCGCCGCTGACCGGCGTGCCGGCGGGCGTAGTGTCGGCGGCGTCCGCAGGCGCGGCCTCCGGGGCGACGACGCCGCCATCGGTGGCGGCGGTATCGGTGGCGGCGATATCGGCCGGGGCATTGGGGTCGGTCGCGGCCGCATCGGTCGTCTCGGCCGGCGGCGGCGCTTCGACAACGGGCGCCGGCGCGGGAGCGGGCTCTGCCGCCGCGACGACCGGAGCCGGCGTCGGCGTCGAATCGAACATCCCCTCGCCATAGGCCCAGACGCCGGCGAGGATGGCGACGATCAGCGCGACCGCGGCGGCGACCAGCCAGCGCGGCGGCACCCGGCTCTCGTCGACCGCCTCGATCGGCACATGGGTGGGGGCGTGCGGGACCTTGCTGGTCTCGGCGCGGTAGTGCGCGGCGGCGGCGTCCTGGTCGACGCCGACGGCGCGGGCCAGCGTCTTGACGAAGCCGATGGTGTAGGGGAGCGCCGGAAGCGCATCGTGGTCGTCGGCCTCGATCGCCTGCAGGTGGCGAAGCGGCACGCGGGTGGTGTCGGCGATGCCGGCGAGATCGATGCCCTGCGCGACGCGCGCGGCGCGCAGCGTCTCGCCGAGGCTCGGCTGCGCCCGCTCCATCCCCAGTCCCGAAAGGATCGGTTCCTCGTTCAACCGCGTCTCCCCGTACGAGCCGGACCCTCGCGCGGCGACTAATCTGTGTCAACGGGCCGAACGGCCGACCGGGCCTAGTTTCGGACGATTCCCTGCGCGTCGGCGGCGGCGGACAGCTCGGCGCGGATATCGACGCGCGGGCGGGCCAGCCATTCGCGCATCGCGAGGCGGAGCGGCGCGATCTCGGCGGAGCGCAGCATCGCCTTGACCGGGCCGACCGCGGCCGGAGTGATCGACAGGCGGTCGAGGCCGAGCGCGACCAGCGCCAGCGCCTCCAGCGGCCGCCCGCCCATCTCGCCGCAGACCGAGAGCGGGACGCGGGCGGCGGCGCAGGCGTCGACGACGCGGGCGAGGAAGCGCAGGATCGCCGGGCTCAGCCAGTCGTAGCGGTCGGCGAGCTTGGGATTCGAGCGGTCGGCGGCGAACAGGAATTGCGTGAGGTCGTTGGTGCCGACCGAGACGAACTCGACCATCGGCAACAGCAGGTCGAGCCGCTCGGCGAGCGCCGGGACTTCCAGCATGACGCCGTAGCGGACGTTGGCGGGGAGCGGGCGCTTCGCCTTGGCGAGACGGGCGCGCTGCTCCTCGATGATCGCCTTGGCGGCCTCGAACTCCCAGGGCTCGGCGACCATCGGGAACATGACGTGGAGGGTGCGGCCGGCGGCGGCGTCGAGCAACGCGCGGGCCTGGACCTTGAGCAATCCGCCGCGTTCGAGCGCGAGGCGAAGGGCGCGCCAGCCCATCGCCGGGTTCTCCTCGTCCTCGGTGCCATCGCGGACATAGGGCACGGCCTTGTCGCCGCCGATGTCGACGGTGCGGAAGACCACCGGCTTGTCGCCCGCCGCGTCGAGCACGTCGCGGTAGAGGCGGGTCTGGCGCTCGCGGCGCGGCAGCGAGGCGGCGACGAGGAACTGGAATTCGGTGCGGAAGAGGCCGATGCCGTCGGCGTTGGTCTGGGCGAGGCCGGGGAGGTCGGCGCGGAGACCCGCGTTCATCGACAGCTTGATGCGGATGCCGTCCCTGCTCTCGGCCGGCAGGTCGCGAAGCGCGTCGAACGACGCCTGGCGGCGGGCGCGAAGCTCGCTCATCGCCTCGAACTGCTGCTCGATCACTGGGGTCGGCCGGACGAACAGCGCCGAGGAGGCGGCGTCGAGGATCAGCGGGTCGCCCTCGGTGACGCTGCCGCGCAGATTGGCGACTCGGCCGAGGACGGGGATCGACATGGCGCGCGCGATGATCGTGACGTGCGCGGTGAGCGAGCCCTCCTCCAGCACGACGCCCTTCAGGTAGCGCCGGTCGTACTCCAGCAGCTCGGCGGGGCCGAGGTTTCGGGCGACGAGGATCGAGTCCTCGCGCAGGCCCAGTTGAGCGGCGGTGCCGAGCTTGCCCGCGACGATTCGGATCAGGCGGTTCGACAGGTCGTCGAGGTCGTGCATGCGCTCGCGGAGATAGGGGTCGTCGATCTGGCGCATGCGGGCGCGGGTGTGCTGCTGGACGCGCTCGATCGCCGCCTCGGCGGTCAGGCCGGAATCGATCGCCTCGTTGATGCGGCGCGACCAGCCCTCGTCGTAGGCGAACATCTTGTAGGTCTCGAGGATGTCCTCGTGATCGCCGGGGCCGGCGAAATCGGCCTGGCCCATCATGCGGTCGATCTGCTCGCGCATCTTGGTGAAGGCGTCGTAGACGCGCGCGCGCTCCTTCTCGGTATCCTCGGCGACGGTGTGCTCGATGACGATGCGCGGCTGGTGGAAGACCGCCTTGCCGCGGCCGAGGCCCTCGACGAGCTTGAGGCCGCCGAGCCGCTCGGGACCTTCGGCGACGGCGCGGACCTTGGCGGCCTCCGCCTCGTCGACGAGGTCGGCGCTGGAGATCATCTCCGACAGCACCATCGCGACGGTCTGAAGCGCCTCGATCTCGACATCGGCATAGTCGCGCGGCTCGAGGTGCTGGACGGCGAGGACGCCGACCGCCTGCTGGGCGCGGATGACCGGGACGCCGGCGAAGCTGTGGTAGAGCTCCTCGCCGGTCTCCGGGCGGTAGGCGAACTTCGGGTGCTGCGCGGCCTCCGCGAGATTGAGCGGCGCGCGGGTCTCGGCGATGGTGCCGACGAGGCCCTCGCCGAACGCCAGCCGGGTGACGTGGACGGCGCTCTGCGACAGGCCGCGAGTCGCGAACAGCTCCAGCACGCCGCCGCGCAGGACGTAGATCGAGCAGACCTCCGAGCTCAGCGCCTCGCCGATGATCGCGACGACCTGGTTGAGCTTGGCCTGCGCCGCGGCGGGGGAGGCCATGACATCGTGCAACCGCCGCAGGATCTCGCGCGCCGCGCTCGCTGCGGAGACGGCGGCGGGGCTCACGCGGCGCGATCCTCCAGCGCGGCGGACGCTTCGGCGACCAGCTCGTTGACGATGTCGGCGGTGGGCTCTTCCTTCGTCACCATGCCGACCGACTGCCCGGCCATCAGCGAGCCGTTCTCGACATCGCCGTCGATCACCGCGCGGCGGAGCGCCCCGGCCCAATAATGCTCGATCTGAAGCTGTGCCTCCATCATCTCGACGCTGCCCTTGTCGAGGAGATTGGCGACCTCGCGCTGCTTGGCGGTGAAGCTTTCGGTCGAGGCGTTCTTGAGCGCGCGCACCGGGATGACGGGCAGGCGCGGGTCGAGCTGGACGCTGGCGACCGCGTCGCGCGCCGAGGCGCGGATGAAGGCGCGCTTGAAATTGGGATGCGCGATGCTCTCGGTCGCGCAGACGAACCGGGTGCCGAGCTGGACTCCGCTCGCGCCCATTTCGAGATAGGCGGCGATCGCCTGGCCCCGGCCGATGCCGCCGGCGACGAACACCGGCACCTTGTCGTGCATCTCCGGCAGGATCTCCTGCGCCAGCACCGAGGTCGAGACCGGGCCGATGTGGCCGCCGGCCTCCATGCCCTCGATCACCAGCGCGTCGGCACCCGAGCGGACGAGCTTCTTGGCGAGCGACAGCGCGGGGGCGAAGCACATCAGCTTCGCGCCGCCCGCCTTGATCGCCTCGATCGCGCCGCCCGGCGGCAGGCCGCCGGCGAGGACGACGTGGCCGACCTGCTCCTCGCGGCAGACCGCGATCAGGTCGGTCAGCATCGGGTGCATGGTGATCAGGTTGACGCCGAAGGGCTTGCTGGTCAGCGCGTAGGTCGCCCTGATCTCCTCGCGCAGGCGCGCCGGCTCCATCGCGCCGCAGGCGATGACTCCGAAGCCGCCGGCGTTCGAGATCGCGGCGACGAGGTGGCGCTCGCTCACCCACGACATCGCCCCCGCCATGATCGCGTAGCGGGTGCCGAGAAAGTCGGCGCCGCGCTTCATGAGGGCGTCGAGGCGGGTCATGGGTGAGGATTCCCGCGAGACAATCCCCTCCCCAGCGGGGAGGGGCAGGGGTGGGGAGAGTGCTGGGCGTGAAGCGCAGCGCTATCGTGCCTGGCGGCGGACCCCACCCCTACCCCTCCCCTGAGGGGAGGGGATTTTATGTTGGTCAGGAGGAAGAGGGTCATGCCTCTCCGTCCAGGCCGTAGGCGGTGTGGAGGACGCGGACGGCAAGCTCGGTATATTCCTCGGCGATCAGGACGGAGATCTTGATCTCGGAGGTGGTGATCGCCTCGATGTTGATGCCGCGCTCGCCGAGCGCGCGGAACATCGTCTGCGCGACGCCGGCGTGGCTCTTCATGCCGACTCCGACCACCGAGATCTTGGCGACGTTGTCGTCGGCGTGGAGGCGGGTGTAGCCGATCGCCTCGTGCGCCTTCTCCAGCGCGTCCAGCGACAGCGCGAGCTCGGTGCGCGGCACGGTGAAGGTGACGTCGGTGTTGCCGGTCTCGTGCGCGATGTTCTGGACGATCATGTCGACGTTGACGTTGGCCTCGGCGAGCGGGCCGAACAGCGAGGCGACGGCCCCCGGCTTGTCGGGCACCGCGACGACGGTGATCTTCGCCTCGTTGCGGTTGTAGGCGACGCCGGTGATCAGCTGCTGTTCCACGTTCTCGTCTTCCGTTTCTTCATCGCCGACCACCCACGTGCCTTCGGCGTCGCTGAACGACGATAGCACGCGGACGCGGACCTTTTCCTTCATCGCCAGCTCGACCGAGCGCGTCTGAAGCACCTTCGCGCCGACCGAGGCGAGCTCGAGCATCTCCTCGTAGGTGACCTTGGCGAGCTTGCGGGCGCGGGGCACGATGCGCGGGTCGGTGGTGTAGACGCCCTCGACATCGGTGTAGATGTCGCAGCGCTCGGCGTTGAGCGCGGCCGCGACCGCGACCGCGGAGGTGTCCGAGCCGCCGCGGCCGAGGGTGGTGACTCGGCGGTCGTCGGTCAGGCCCTGGAAACCGGGGATGACGGCGACGGCGCCGCCCGCCATCGAGGCGAGGATGTCGCCGGTGTCGATGCCGAGGATGCGCGCCTTGGAATGCGCGCGCGAGGTGCGGACGGGAAGCTGCCAGCCGAGCCAGGAGCGCGCCTTCATGCCGGCGGCCTGCAGGGCGATCGCCAGGAGGCCCGAGGTGATCTGCTCGCCGGCGGCGACGACGACGTCATATTCGGCGGTGTCGTGGAGGGGGGAGGCCTCGCGACAGAAGCCGACGAGCCGGTCGGTCTCGCCCGCCATCGCGGAGACGACGACCGCGACCTGGTGGCCGGCATCGACCTCGCGCTTGACGCGTGCCGCGACGCTGCGGATGCGCTCGATCCCCGCCATCGAGGTTCCGCCGAACTTCATGACGATCAGGGACATGGGGAGGAAGACGAGCCTTTGCCGGGAGTTCGCCGCCCTGATAGAAACCGCGGGGACTCATGGCAAGCAACGCACCCAGCATCGATCCATCCGAAGTGGCGCTGTTCGGCGGCATCGCCGGGGATTGGTGGAACCCCAAGGGGAGCTCGGCGCTGCTGCACCGGATCAACCCGGTACGGCTGGGCTATATCCGCGACCGCGCGGTGCTGCATTTCGGGCGCGACGAGCGGTCGCGGCGGGTGCTCGACGGGCTGACCGCGCTCGATGTCGGCTGCGGCGGCGGGGTGCTGTGCGAGCCGCTGGCGCGGATGGGCGCGGCGGTGACCGGGCTGGATGCGGCAGCGGAGAATGTCGCGGTGGCGAGGGCGCATGCGGCGACGATGGGCCTCTCCATCGACTATCGCGCCGGGGCGGTCGAGGAGATGGACGGCACGTTCGACATCGTGACCTGCCTCGAGGTGATCGAGCATGTCGCCGATCTGACGAGCTTCGTCGGCGCGCTGGCCGAGCGGCTGGCGCCGGGCGGGCTGCTGCTGTTCTCGACTCCGAACCGGACCTTGCTGTCGCGGGCGGTGATGATCACGGCGGCGGAGGATGTGCTTCGGATCATCCCCAAGGGCGCGCACGACTGGCACAAGTTCCGGACGCCGGACGAGCTGCAGCAGGCGTTCGGGGCGGCGGGGCTCAGGGTGGATGATGTGCGGGGGCTGAGCTGGCGGCCGGGGCGGGGGTTCGTGCTGAGTGACGATACGAGCGTCAATTATATCGGCTCGGCGACTCGGGCCTAGCGCGGCGCATCCCTCTCCCGCTTGCGGGAGAGGTTAGGTGAGGGGCGAGGCGCGAAAGCGCGAGCGGCGCCCGATTCGGTGGTTTCCCTCACCCCGCTCGCCTGCCGGCGAGTCGCCCTCTCCCGCGAGCGGGCGAGGGGAATGGCACTAGAGGAACCGCGCCACCACGTCCCGGTAGCTGCGGCTGACCTTCACGTTGGCGCCGGAGCCCAGGACCAGGAAGCATTCGCCGTTGGTGTGGGGCTTCACCTGCTTGACCTGGTCGAGGTTGACGATGGTCGAGCGGTGGATGCGCTTGAACTTCCTGGGGTCGAGGCGCTTTTCGAGGTCCTTCATCGTCTCGCGCAGGATGAGCGTGTTGTCGGCGGTCTGGATGCACATGTAGTCGCCGGCGGCGTCGATGCGCTCGATCGTCTCGACGTCGACCCGGAAGATCTGGCCGCGGTCCTTGATGTTGATGAGCTTCTCAAAGCGGCCGGCCGCCGGCGCGTCCTCGGTCGAGGCGTGGTCGCTCGCGGCCTCGGGGGCGTGCTCGGCAAGGAGTTCCTTCAAGCGGTCCGACTGTTCGGAGGCCGAGCGTTCGGAGAGGCGTTGGCGGACCCGCTCCAGCGTCTCGGCCAAGCGCTCCTGGTCGACGGGCTTCATCAGATAGTCGAGCGCGCCGGCGTCGAAGCCCTTCAGCGCGAACTCGTTGTAGGCGGTGACGAAAACGAACAGCGGCGGCTCGATGTCGGCAAGGCCCGAGACTACCGAGAAGCCGTCGAAGCCCGGCATCTGGATGTCGAGGAAGACGAGGTCGGGCTTCAGCGTCTTGATGGCGCGGATCGCCTCCCGCCCGTTGGCGCAGCGCGCCACGATCTCGACGTCGTCGAACGGCTCCAGGCGGAGCTCGAGGCCCTGAATGGCCAGTTGCTCGTCGTCGACGAGGATGGTGCGGATGGTCAAGCGAGAGTCTCCTTGGCCGCCGCCAGCGCGACGGGCGCGGTCGGCTGGAATGGAATGTCGATCGTCACCACCAGCCCCGCCGGATTGCCCGGCGACAGCTCGAAGCGATGATCGGGCCCGTAGGCCTGGGCGAGGCGGTCGCGGATGTTCGCGAGCCCGACGCCCGGCGACGAGGTGGGTCTGGCGGGCGCATCCGTCAACCCGGGGCCGCTGTCGGCCACGGTGATCAGCAGCCGATCCCCGACGACCCGTGCGTCCAGCGCGATCTCCGCCCCCTCCTCCTGCGGCGTCACGGCGTATTTGATGGCGTTCTCGACCAGCGGCTGGAGCAGCAGCGAGGGGAGGTGGCCCTGCTCGGCGGGGGGCGAGACGTCGACCCGGAAGCGCAGCCGCTCCTCGAAGCGCATGCGTTCGATATCGAGGTAGAGGCGCAAGGCCTCGACCTCCTGCGCCAGCGTGACGCTGCCCATCGGCTCGTTGACGAGGCTGTAGCGCAGGAAGCTGGCGAGGCGGCTCAGCATCGAATTGGCGCGCTCGGTCTGCTTCAGGAGGACGAGCGTCGAGATGCTGTTGAGGGTGTTGAACAGGAAGTGCGGGTTCAACTGGTAGCGCAGCATCGCGAGCTGCGAGGCGTTGGCTTGCGCCGCGACCTTGAGCATCCGTTCCGACTGCGCCGAGAGCAGGAGGTAGAAGTTGATCGAATAATAGAGCGCGGTCCAGGCGCCGAGGACCGAGCCGACGAGCAGGATGGCGCCGAAGAACTCGACTCCCTTGGGCCGCCAGCCGGGCTCGTAGAAGGTGGCGTGCGCCCAGACCTCGATCGTCGAGAACAGGGCGGAGGCGACGGCGACGATCAGCAGCGTCAGCGTCCAGACGAAGACCGGCCGCATGCGGATGATCCGGCGGTAGGCCGCACCCATCAGCAACGTCAGCGAGAAGCCGGTCGCGGTGACGATGATCGTCGGCACGATGAAGGTAAGACCCATCCGGTTGGCGAGGCCGCCAAGCGCGCGGAGCAGGAAATAGGCGGTCCAGCCGCCGCCCTGCATCACCCAGAAGGCGCGGTTCTTGTCCTCGAAGAAGGTCTGGTTGCGGAGGGTGGCGAGCATTGACGCGGTTGTAGCGGGGAAGGCGTTGCGCGGCAAAGAGGCCCCACCCCAACCCCTCCCCTGAAGGAGAGGGGCTTCAGGTCAGCGCGGGCGGAAAGCCCCTCTCCTTCAGGGGAGGGGTTTGGGGTGGGGCCTGCGACCGGGCTCAGTCCTCGGGAGCGATCCGGACCTTGAGCCCGTCCAGCGCGTCGGTCATCGCGATCTGGCAGGACAGGCGCGAGTTGGGCGCGCGGTGGTCGGAGCTGTCGAGGAGGTCGTCCTCGTCGGCGCCGGGGCCGCCGACGGTGGCGGTCCAGTCCTCGTCGACCAGCACGTGGCAGGTGGCGCAGGAGCAGCAGCCGCCGCAAAGCGCCAGGAGCTCGTCGAAGCCGGCGTCGCGGATGACCTCCATCACCGACAGGCCGGCTTCGGCCTCGACGGTCTTTTCGTCGCCGGCGCGGTTGACGACGATGAGCTTGGGCATGCTTGGTGTCTCCGTTGAACGACGCCTCAATAGCGGGCGGGGGGAGCAGATCAATGGGATTGAGCGCCGAAAGGCTGAAGCACGGCATCGACTCGCTGGCGGCGATCGAGCCCAGGATGGCGGCGGCGCTGGCGCGCGTCGGCTATCCCGAGCCGCGAATCCGCCAGCCGGGATATGGCACCCTGCTCCGCACGATCGTCGGCCAGCAGGTGTCGGTGAAGGCGGCGGCGAGCGTGTTCGCCAAGCTGGAGGCGGCGGCGGGCGACGCCGAGGACCCGCGCGCCGTGCTGGCATTGGACGCCGAGACGATGCGGGCATGCGGGATGTCCCGCCAGAAGGCGAGCTATGCGCGGAGCCTCGCCGAGCTGACGGCGAGCGGGGCGCTCAGGCTCGACGCGCTGCCCGAGGACGACGAGGCGGCGATCGCCGAGCTGGTCAAGGTCAAGGGCATCGGGCGCTGGTCGGCGGAGATCTATTTGCTGTTCGCCGAGGGGCGGGGGGATGTGTGGCCGGCGGGGGATCTGGCGGTGCAGATCGAGCTCGGGCGGGTGATGGGGCTTGAGGGAAAGCCGAGCGAGGCGGTGACTCGGGAGATCGCCGAGGGGTGGCGGCCGCATCGGGGGGCGGCGGCCGTGTTCCTGTGGCACCATTATGGGACGCCGATGGTGGTTTGAATCGGGCGGAGAGGCTGCTCCCCACCCCAACCCCTCCCCTGAAGGAGAGGGGCTTTTTGCATCGTGCGGACCATAGCCCCTCTCCTTCAGGGGAGGGGTTGGGGTGGGGACTGAGCCGGGCAGTCGCTCAGGCGGCGACCGGGAAGCGGAGCAGCTTTTCCGCCGTCGGGACCAGCGCGGTGGCGGGGCGGCCGACGGCGCGGAGGATGGCGGGGTCCGCCGCGTCGAGCCCGCCGGTGAGGGCGCCGAAGGCGGGGAGGATGAGCTTCGTGTCCGTCGCGACGAAGCAGCGGCGGCTGATCAGGCGGTCGCGGACGACGATTCGGAACTTCGGGTGGAAGTGGCCGGAGAGCTCGGGGCGGGGCTCGGCGGGGTCGGCCTCGTGGCGGAGGAGGAGCCCGTCGACTTCGGCTTCGGCGAGGACCCGGCCGGCGATGCCGCCGTCGCAGAAGGCGGCCTCCAGGCCGGGGTCGTGGTTGCCGGTGATCCACGTCCAGTCGAGGCGCGAGGTCAGCGCCGAGAGCGCTCGGCAGGCGTCGGCGGACAGGCGCTCGACTCCGGCCGAATCGTGGAAGCTGTCGCCGAGGCACCAGAGCTCGCGGACGTCGTGCTTGCCCACGATCTCGGTCAGGCAGCGCAGCGTCTCGATGCTGTCGTAGGGCGGCAGGAACTGGCCCGCCTTGGCGAACCAGCTCGCCTTTTCGAAGTGCAGGTCGGCGACGAGCAGCGCGCGGCGCGCCGGCCAGAGCAGCGCGCCCTCGGCCAGGGGGACGAGCTCGTGACCGGCGAACGAAATGGCAACACGCGACATCGGGGCGCCTTAGCCGGGCGGCGGGGCGGCGGCAAGCGCGCGGAAGTGGACGCCAAGTGGACGCCAGATTGGCGCGTCGGCGTCCACTTAGCGCGGCGACCAGGCGTCAGCGAGCACGACATTGCCGTCTTCTCTCAAAACCGGACCCTCTTCCGTCGGCACGATACGAGGGGAGCGGGCGTTTCCGTCGGCATCGGCGACTTCGTCATCGTCGCCGCCATAATCCTCGAACGCCGCGCGGCCTTCGGGCGTCAGGAGGTCGTCGAAGCTTTCTCCGGCGGCCCAACGCCGTTCGAACTCGGCCGCCTCTTCGGCATCTTCGGGCGATACGGCGTAACCGCGATCGAGAATCGCCATGAGTTCTTCGTCGCTCGCCTCGGCGAACGGGCTGCGCGGCGCCGGCCGAGGCGGGAGAACGCCAGCGCCAGCGGGGGCGGCGTCAAGGGCGGCGAGCGCAACGCCAAATTCATCGTCGCGCGACGGCGGATCGAAGCGCTTCGAAGTGTTGCCGGAGAAGCCGAACTGCGTGACCCCCCGATCCGGCCGGCTATGGTCGAGAAGGAACATGAGAAGGCGATCGTTGTGGACGATCTTGCGCGCGATCATGTTGCCGTCCGAATCGAAGGTGCGCTGCTCGAGGCCGTTCCGAATGCGGTCCATCGCGATCTCGTGAAGCCGGGTGTAGGCGAGGCCCAGCGCCGCGTCCCATGCCGCGCGGAAGGCGTGCGCGTCCTCGCGGGCGCGCAGGCGGTACAGGCCCGATACGGCACGGTTCACCGAGGCGGCGGCCTGCCGGACGCAGCCGGACTGCGCGAGCGACTCGATGAAGGCCTGCTGGGTTTCGGGGGTCCAGCCGTCGGCGCGGAGGCGGAGGGCTGGGGCGGCGGTTTCGGGATGTGTTTCCATTTATAAGTATGGACCATATAGAGTCCTACATGTCAAGCAAATTGTGCCGATATGGTTCGTGACAAGAGAGGATGAGACATGCCTATCCCATGCAAGACCTTCGAGACGACGCGCACCTTCAACGCGCCGCGCCAGCGGGTGTGGGACGCCTGGACCCGGCCCGAGCAGTACAGCCGGTGGTTCGGCCCCAAGGGATCGAGCAGCGAGATCAAGACCTTCGACATGCGGCCGGGCGGCATGCTGCATTCGGTGATGACGAGCGCCGAGGGGCAGGAGATGTGGGCGCGGTTCGACTATCGCGAGGTGACGCCGCCCGAGACGCTGGTGTGGGTGCACGGCTTCTCCGACCCCGAGGCGGGGCGGACGCGCGCGCCCTTCCCCGGCGAGTGGCCGATGGAGATGCTGACGACCGTGACCTTCGCGGACGAGGGCGAGACAACCAAGGTGACGCTGACGTGGGACCCGATCGATCCGACGGCGGCGGAGTGCGAGACCTTCGAGGCGGCGATCCGCGGGATGCACGGCGGCTGGGGCGGGAGCTTCGAGCGGCTGGATGCGGTGCTGGCGGAGTGAGGGGTTCGCCCCTCCCCTTCAGGGGAGGGGATGGGGGTGGGGACTATCCGCGTGCTCTGAGCTCCACGCCAACGCCCCCACCCCTGCCCCTCCCCTGAAGGGGAGGGGTGAGCAGTCACGGCGCTTGCAACACGGCGGCTTGAAATGGCACGATAATCGCCGGGTGGCGCAGGCCGGGGGGCGTTATGAAGGCGATGGCTTTGGCCGCGATGGCGGTGTGGCTGGCGGGGGCCGGCGCGGCGCGGGGGGCCGAAGGGCCGCGCGAGATCGAGATCGGCAAGGGGGTCGACGGGCGGCTCGCGGGCGGCGGGCTCGATTGCTATCAGGTCGACGCGCCCAAGGGAAAGCTCGCGGTCAGCATCAAGGACGCGGCGTTCACGCCGGTCGTCCAGCTGCTGCGCGGCGTGCGCTGCGACGCCGAGGTGCGCAATATGAGGCGGAGGGCGCGACCGGCAGGGCCGAGCTGCCGTTCACCAGCGTCGGCGGGCGCTACCTGGTGGTCGTGCGCGGCAAGGGCGCGGGAGCCGGCGGCTATCACCTGAGCGTCGACGGCGCCGTGCCGCCCGCGCCCGTCGTGACGGCGGCGCTGGACCCCGCGCTGGCGGCGGCGGCGGAAGGCCTGTCGCCCGAGGCGCGCGCGGCGCTCGAGGCGTCGGCGCCGGTGGCGGAGGCGCCGCCCGAGCCGCCGGTCGATCCCAAGGTGGCGCTGATGCGAAAGCAGCTCGCGGCGTACAAGGTCGAGCAGGCGGCGGAGGCCGCGCGGCGCGCCGAGGAGGCGCGGCAGGCCGAGATTCGCCGCCAGGAGGAGGAAGAGGAGCGCGAGCGCCGGCAGGAGCAGGCGCGGATCGCCCGGCAGGAGGAGGAGGCCAACCGGCAGCAGATGTTCAACACCTTCATCCAGGGCGTTCAGATGGTCACGCAGAGCTATGTCGAGGCCAAGACCGAGCGGCGGGAGCAGCAGGCGCGATTGAACGAGCTCGCCGCGGCGCGCGACCGCGCCAACGCCGAGAAGGCGGCGGCGGCGCAGCGCGCGCAGCAGGAGCAGGTCAACGCCCAGCGCGCGGCGCAGAACGCCCAGCTGGCGCGCCAGCTCGCCGAGGCCAACGCGACCCGCGACCGGATGATCGCGCAGAGCAACGACCCGGCGGAGAAGGCGCGGCTGCGCGCGGTCAACCAGCAGGTGGTGGAGATCGCGCGCCGGCGCGGGCTCGACGGCGAACTGCGCCAGCAACAGCAGGCGCTGGGCGGAGGCCAGTCGGCGCAATCCAGCGCCGCGGGCGGGCAGGACGCGGCGGCGGACGCCCGGCGCGCGCAGGAGGAGCAGGCGAAGGCGAAGGAAGCCGAGCGCGCACGGCTCGAGGCGGCGGCGCTGAAGCGGCAGGACGACATGCGCCGCCAGCAGGAAGCGGCGGCGAAGCAGCAGGAGGAGGCGCGCAAGGCGCAGGAGCTGGCGGCGAAGCGGCAGGCCGAGGCGCAGGCGAACGCCCGCAAGCAGGCGTGGCTGGCCGACCGCGCCTCGGGCGGATTCTCGACCGTCGGGCTCGGCGCGGTCGACAAGGGCGCGACTCCGCCGGGACAGGGCGAGATGACGCACCAGATCGGCCATATCGGCCAGTGCGCGGCGACGAGCATCACCGTGCGCTATCGCCTCGGCGCGCTGATGGGCGAGCCGGTGGTCGCGGGATCCTGGTCGTTCCAGGGCGAGGACGGCTGCTCGCCACCGCACAACACCGTTGTGTGGCTGAAGCTGTCGAACGGCGCGGCCTATGGCTGGGTCAGGCTCGACCCCGGCGTGCCGACCGCCAACCGCGGCTTCGGCTACAACAGCCCGGGCAGCCCGAACTGGGGCCAGCTGGTCTGCGGCTTCAACGGCAGCGGCCCCGCCGGCTGCATGAGCGACGCGCAGGCCCGCGCGATGTGGGCCAACGGGCAGGTCGTGAACTTCGAGGTGGGGTGGTAGTTCTTCGCCCCTCCCCTTCAGGGGAGGGGACGGGGGTGGGGCCCAAGGCCCGGCTCTGAGCTGACGGAGGGGCCCCACCCCAACCCCTCCCCTGAAGGAGAGGGGCTTTTGTTGCCTTAAAGCGCCCGGGCGACGCGGAAGCCGACTTCGGGGGTGGCGGTTTCGACCGGATAGGCGCCGCGGGTCGCGGAGCGGACGTATTTCGGCTCGCTGGCGTAGGAGCCGCCTCGGATGACCCGGCTCGGGCAATCGGGGGTGACCGAGGCGCCGCCGTCGGCGGGGACGCCGAAATAGCCGATCTCGTAGCAGTCGAGCACCCATTCCCAGACGTTGCCGTGGACGTCGCTCAACCCGAAGGCGTTGGCCGGGAAGCCGCCGCCGGGGACGGTCTGCTTGAAGGTGTTCAGGATGTTGGCGTCGTCCGACGAGATGCCCGAGCCGGTGTTCCACGGCGTCTTGCTGCCGGCGCGCGCGGCATATTCCCATTCCGATTCGGAGGGCAGGAAATAGCGCTCGCCGGTCTTCTTGCTCAGCCAGACGACATAGGCGCGGGCATCGTTGAAGCTGACGTTGATCACCGGGCGCTTGCCGCGGCCCCAGCCGCCGTCCTTCGCCGCGACGCAGGCGCCGGCCGCCACGCAGGCGTCCCACTGGTCGAAGGTCACCTCCAGCTGGCCGATCGCGAAGGGACGCGCGAAGGTGACTCGGTGCGCCGGGCCCTCGTTGGCGTTCCTGTCTTCCTCCGCCGCGGTCGAGCCCATGGTGAAGGCGCCGGCGGGGACGACGACGAGCGACGGGCAGTCGGCGCAGTCCTTGATGATGTCGCCGGTCTTGCGCTCGGGCGCGCCCTCGCGCTCGCTGGCGGTCGAGGCGGTCTCCTTGCCGAACGCGCGGGCGATGGCGATGTCGTCGGTGCTGGCGGCGAGGCCCGTCTTGACCGCGCCGGCGCCCGCGACCTGGGTGGCGGTGATCTTGAACATGCCGAAGTCCGACGCCTTGGGCGCGTAGACGAAGATCGAATAGGTGCCGCCGCCCGAGGCGAAGGTGGCGTAGGCGCCCGAATAGTCGCCGCCGACGAGCTTCGGCTCATATGCGTTCTTGCGGTCCGCATTCACCTGCTTGCCGTTGCAGGCGCCGCCCGGGAAGATCGCGGGCTGGAGATACTGGCCGTCGTATTTCTTCTGGGTGACGTGGATCGTCCACTTGCTGCCGCGCTCGGTGTCGAGCTGGAAGCAGCGGTAGAAATTGTCGCCGACCGACGGCGCGCGGTGGAGCGAGCTCTGGACCTCGACGCCCGAGGCGAGCTGCGTGGTGGTGCCCACCGCCTCGTCGTCGTCGGCGGCGATCGCCGCGCCGCCGAACGCCAGAGCCGCAAAAGCCAGTATCGCCGCTATCCGCACGCCATCCCCCGTCCATGCCCGCGCCGCCCAGGTGCGACACGCCGCCGCATGCTACCGCGTCGCGCCGCGTTTTCAATCGGTTGATGATGGGAGGTGGCGATAGCGATAAGCGGTGTGAGGCGGCGGATTATGGCACGTCAATTCTCTTGCGCGCGCGTTTTTTTGGCGTTACACAAATCGCGGTGACGATCGACTTCGATCCTGGGAAGCGGGCTTCGAACCTCTCGAAGCACGGGCTCGATCTCGCGGATGCCGAAGCGGTTTTCGCCGGCGCGGCGTTCACGCGGCCCGACGATCGTCGCAACTATGGCGAACAGCGTTTCGTCACGGTTGGATATTTGAACGGCCGGATGGTCGTCATCGCGTGGACGCCTCGCGACGGTTGCCAGCGCGTAATCAATATGAGGAAGGCCAATGAGCGAGAACAAGCCTTTTACCGTCGATTCGTCGTCTGATCCGGACGAGGACGAGGTTCCGGAGCTTAGCGAGGACTTCTTCGAACATGCCGAAATCCGGATCGGCGGGCGCCTTATCCGGCCCGCAACGAAGACGCTGACCGGCCGGCCGATCGGACGCCCGCCGAAGGGCGCAGCGGCGAAGGAGCAGGTGACGGTGCGGCTGTCCCCCGATGTGCTCGACTTCTTTCGCCGCGACGGTGAGGGGTGGACGGTGCGGATGGAGGCGGCGCTGAGGGAATATATGGCGGGGCACTGAACAGTCGCATGTGCCGCAAGGCGCTGTGGACCAAGCTGGGCGGTGTCAACCGTGCCAAGGCGACGCTCGACATCGACGAAGTAACGCGAATGCTACCCCTCCCCCATCGCCGCGTCCGCCAGCGTCTCCGCCTCCAGCAGCAGGGCGTCGTCGGCGGTGCCCTGGGCGATGCGTTCGCGGCCGATCATGACGAGGACGGGGACGGCCATCGGGGAGACCCGGGCGAGGGGCTGGTGGACGATGGTCTGCCGCGAGGTTTCGAGCAGGCGGGCGAGGCGGCCGACGTCGGTCATGCGGGTGCGGGCGTCGGCCCAGGCGGCGTGGAGCAGCATGTGGTCGGGCTCGTAGCGGCGCAGCACGTCGTAGATCAGGTCGGTGGAGAAGGTCACCTGCTTGCCGGTCTTCTTCTTGCCCGGGATCTGGCGCTCGACGAGGCCGCCGATCACCGCGACCTCGCGGAAGGCGCGCTTCAGCAGGTGCGACTGCTGCACCCAGTCGACGAACTCGTGCTCGAGGATGTCGGCCGAGAATAGCGGGCGCGGGTCGGTGACGGGCTCGAGGCTGAAGGTGGCGATGGCATAGTCGTTGGCGACGAAGCCCAGCGGCTTGAGGCCGGCGGTCTCCATGCGCCTCGTCAGCAGCATGCCGAGCGACTGGTGGGCGTTCCAGCCTTCGAAGCCGTAGGCGACCATGTAGTGGCGGCGCTCGTAGGGGAAGGTCTCGATGAGCAGCTCGCCGGGCTGGGGAAGGCGCGAGCGCTTCTGCTGGATCTCAAGCCACTCGCGGACTTCGGGCGGGAAGCGGGGCCATTCCTCAGGGGACGCGAGGAAGGCGCGGACGCGGTCGGCCAGGCTGGTGCTGAGCGCCAGGCGGGCGCCCATGTAGGCGGGGATGCGCGCCGACTTGGTGCTGGCGTGGACGACGATGTCGCTCTGGTCGATGCGCTCGACCTCCAGGGTCAGGCCGGCGAAGGCGAAGGTGTCGCCGGGCGACAGCGTCGAGCCGAAATATTCCTCGACCCGGCCGAGCTTGCGGCCGTTCCGGAAGCGCACCTCGAGCATCGTCGCCTCGACGATGATGCCGGCGTTGAGGCGGTGCTGCGCGACGAAGCGCGGGTGGCTGACGCGCCAGATGCCGCCGGGCTCGCGGGTTAGCCGCTTGAAGCGGTCATAGGCCTTCAAGGCGTAGCCGCCGGTCTCGATGAACGACAGGATGCGGTCGAAAGTGGCGCGGTCGACCCCGGAATAGGGCGCGGCCGAGCCGATCTCGGCGTACATCGCGTCCTCCTGGAAGGGCTGCGCGCAGGCCATCGCCATCAAATGCTGGGCGAGCACGTCCAAGGCGCCGGGGCGGAACTCCTCATGGTCGAGCGACCCTTCCGCCACCGCGTCGAGCGCCGCCTGGGCTTCGAGATATTCGAAGCGGTTGCCGGGGACGATGAGGGCCTGGCTCGGCTCGTCGAGGCGGTGGTTGGCGCGGCCGATGCGCTGGAGGAGGCGCGACGAGCCCTTGGGCGCGCCCATCTGGATGACGAGGTCGACGTCGCCCCAGTCGACGCCCAGGTCGAGCGAGGCGGTGCAGACGAGGGCGCGCAGCCGCCCGTCGGCCATCGCGCCCTCGACCTTCTGCCGCGCCTCCAGCGACAGCGATCCGTGGTGGATGCCGATCGGCAACTGGTCCTCGTTCGCGGTCCACAGGTCCTGGAAGATCAGCTCGGCGAGGGCGCGGGTGTTGCAGAAGACGAGGGTCAGCTTGTGGTCCTGGATCTGCTTGTAGACGTCGCGCGCGGCGTAGCGGCCGCTGTGGCCCGCCCAGGGGACCTTGCCTTCGGGGAGCATGATGCCGATCCGCGGCTCGGCGCCGGGATCGCCCATGACGAGGCGCACCGAATCCCACTCGCCGTGCGGGGCGAGCCAGCCCTGATAGGCTTCGGGGTCGGCGATGGTGGCGGAGAGCGCGACGCGGCGGATCGCGGGGTTGAGCGCGGTCATGCGGGCGAGGCAGAGCGACAGGAGGTCGCCGCGCTTGCCCGCGGCGAAGGCGTGGACCTCGTCGACGATGATCGTCCTGAGGCCGGCGAAAAGCGGCGCGCTGTCGGGGTAGCTCAGGAGCAGCGACAGCGATTCGGGCGTGGTGAGCAGGATGTGCGGCGGGCGTTCGCGCTGGCGCTTCTTCTTGTCCGATGAGGTGTCGCCGGTGCGGGTCTCGACGGCGATGTCGAGACCCGCCTCCTCGATCGGCGCCATCAGGTTGCGCTGGATGTCGACCGCGAGCGCCTTCAGCGGCGAGACGTAGAGCGTGTGGAGGCCATCGTGCGGATGCTCGGCGAGATCGGCGAGCGTGGGGAGGAAGCCGGCGAGCGTCTTGCCCGCGCCGGTCGGGGCGACGAGGAGGGCGTGCTGGCCCGAGCGGGCGGCGTCGAGCATTTCGGCCTGGTGGCGGCGGACGGCCCAGCCGCGCTGGGTGAACCAGGCGGCGAGGGGGGCGGGGAGGTCGCTCACCTGCTCCCTCTCCCTGGAGGGGAGAGGGTTGGGGAGAGGGTGGTGCGGGCGAAGGGCGCCGAGGTGCCGCCTGCGACCACCCTCTCCCCGCTCGCTGGCGCGAGTCGCCCTCCCCCCTCAAGGGGGAGGGAAGTGAACAGGGAGATAAAGCGCGTCACAGGCATTACATACGTCTGATGCCCGCCCTCGGCTCCTGGATACAGCCCCACCCCGAGGGCATCTTCGTGAAGGCCGGGGGATTCTGGATCGATCCGTCGCGTCCGCAGGACTTCGCGCTGGTGACGCATGGGCATGCGGACCATGCGCGGGGCGGGCATGGGCGGGTGGTCGCGACGCCGGAGACACTGGCGATCATGGAGTGCCGCTATGGGCCGCAGGCTGGCGGCGAGGCGGTGCAGTATGGCGAGGTGGTGCGGCTCGGCGCGGTCGAGGTGAGCTTCGTGCCGGCGGGGCATGTGCTGGGATCGGCGCAGATCGTCATGGAGCACAAGGGCGAGCGCGTCGTGGTGTCGGGCGACTACAAGCGCCGGCCCGATCCGACCTGCCTGCCGTTCCAGCCGGTGCCGTGCGACATCTTTATCACCGAGGCGACCTTCGGCCTGCCGGTGTTCCGCCATCCCGACACCGCCGACGAGATCGCGAAACTGCTCGATGCACGGCGCGACAATCCGGAGCGCTGCGTGCTGGTCGGCGCCTATGCGCTGGGCAAGGCGCAGCGGGTGATCCGGATGCTGCGCGACATGGATTATGCCGCGCCGATCTACATCCACGGCGCGATGCAGCGGCTTTGCGACCTCTATGCCGAGCATGGCGTCGACCTCGGCGAGCTGCGGCCGGCGACGGGGCTGAAGAAGGATGAACTGAAGGGCCAGATCGTCGTCGCGCCGCCGTCGGCATTGAACGACCGCTGGTCGCGGCGGCTGCCCGACCCGATCACCGCGATGGCCTCGGGCTGGATGCGGGTGCGGCAGCGGGCGCGGCAGAAGAATGTCGAGCTGCCGCTGATCATCAGCGACCACGCCGATTGGGACGAGCTGACCGAAACGGTCGCCGAGCTGGCGCCGAAGGAAGTGTGGGTGACGCACGGGCGCGAGGACGCGCTCATCCACTGGTGCGCGACGCGGCAGATCAAGGCGCGGGCGCTGGAGCTGGTCGGCCGCGAGGACGACGACGATTAAAGTGGGTTAAGCCCAGATCGTTTCTCGTGCGATAGGGCCAGTCGGGGGCGCCGCGGGCGCCCCGCGACCAAGAGGACCCCGATGCTGCACGCCTCTATAATCCCGCCGAACGAGCCGCAGCGCATGGCCGCCGTGCGGCGCTACGATATTCTCGACACGCCGCCCGACGGCGCGTTCGACCGCATCACCGCGCTGGCGGCGCGGCGCTTCGGGGTGCCGATCTCGATCATCAGCATCGTCGACCACGACCGCATCTGGTTCAAGTCTCACCACGGGCTCGCGGTCGAGCAGATCGGCCGCGAGCCCGGCCTCTGCGCGTCGGCGATCCTGTCCGACGACCCCTATATCCTGAGCGACGCCAGCATCGACCCGCGCTCGCTCGCCAACCCGCTGGTCGCCGGCGATTTCGGCCTGCGCTTCTATGCCGGGGTGCCGCTGACGACGAGCGACGGCCACAACCTCGGCACGCTGTGCATCATCGACAAGGAAGCGCGCCCGATCGACCAGGCGCAGATCGACGACCTGAAGGATCTCGCCTCGGTCGTGATGGACCAGATCGAGACGCAACTGGCGGCGCGGCAAGCGGTATCCCGCGCCGAGCTGATGGCGCGCGAGATCGATCACCGGGTCATGAACAGCCTGCAGTTCGTATCGGGGCTGCTGACGATGCAAAGCCGGTCGCCCGATGTCGGCGACGCCGGCGCGCACCTTCAGCTGGCGGCCAACCGAGTCGCGGCGGTGGCGCAGGTGCACCGGCATTTCTACGCCGAGGCGTCGGAGGCGATGTCGTGCATCACCTTCCTGCGGCGGCTTTGCGGCGACCTCCAGACGGTCGTCGGGCGGACGGTCGCGGTGAGCGGCGACGAGGGCGACGTGCCGACGACGTCGATCCAGTCGATCGGCCTCATCGTCAACGAGCTGGTCACCAACGCCGCCAAGCATGGGGGCGGGCTGATCGAGGTGCGCTACGAAGCCGGCGAGGGCGAGAGCAGGCTCAGCGTTTCGGACGAGGGGGGCGGCCTGTCCGACGGCTTCGACCCCGCGGCGCAGGGCGGAAGCCTCGGCATGCGAGTGGTGACGTCGCTCGCCGCGCAGCTCGGCGGCCGGCTGACCGCGCGCCGACGCGCCGAGGGCGGGACATGTTTCGAGGTGTCGTTCCCGGTGAAGTGATTCAAGTCAGTCCGGCTTCGCTCTGACACGGTGCGGTTTTTTGGGAGCCGACTGGCCGACCGGGCGGCGAGGCGTTGACCAGCCGAGCCTCGCTGCGACAAGGCGACACCATGAACATCATCCTGACCTCGCTGCTGCTCGTCGCGATCGCCGAGATCGGCGACAAGACGCAGCTGCTCGCCATCCTGCTGGCGGCGAAGTTCCGGAAGCCGTGGCCGATCGTCGGCGGCATCCTGGCCGCGACGATCGCCAACCACGCGCTGGCGGCGTTCGCGGGAAGCGAGCTGGCGGGTTTCTTCGACGGCAAGCCGTTCCGCTACGCGGTGGCGGCGTCGTTCCTGCTGATGGCGGGGTGGGCGCTGATTCCGGACAGCGAGCCCGACGCCGACGCCAAGCCGGCGAAATACGGCCCGTTCCTGACGACGCTGGTCGCCTTTTTCCTCGTCGAGATCGGCGACAAGACCCAGGTCGCGACGGTGGCGCTCGGCGCGCGCTTCCACGACGTGACGCTGGTGACGATCGGCACGACGATCGGCATGATGCTGGCGAACGTGCCCGCAGTGTTCTTCGGCGAGGCGGTGACGCGGGTGGTGCCGCTGAAGGTCGTGCGTCTGGTGGCGGCGGCCATTTTCCTTGGGCTTGGGGTCTGGGTGCTCGCCGAGACGGCGGGGTGGGTTTAGGCGCGGAGCCTCGATGCCCGGCGGTGTCACCCCCACCTAGCCTCCCCCATCGAAGGGGAGGGATCAGGCTGTGACTGGCAAAAGGGGCGTCCCTCCCCTTCGAGGGTTCGATTCGGCCGAATCGCGCCCCTAAGCCGGCAGCGGTCGCATGCCCGCCGCCTCGCGGTCGGGGCCGAAATGCGCGTGGGTGTTCTGGAGGCAGACCCGCATGTACCCGGTCCACTGGAGCCGGGCGAACACCTCGAGGAGAAGCGCGGTGACCGGGCCCCTGGCTTCGAACGTGTAGGTCCAGCGGACGTTCGTCTGGCGGCCGGACTCGTCGAACCACCACTGGCCTTCAGCCGAGCGGGCGAGATATTTCAGCGCGAAGGTGTAGTCGCTCGTCCGGTAGGCGAAATATCCCGGGCGCTGATAGGCGGTCACTTCCTCTCGCGAGGTGGTCTTGTCGGCGAGGTGGACGGTGCGCGACGATCCGGGCTGGTCCCAGGGCCCGGTGTTGCCGGATGTGGATTCGACGGCGGGCAGCAGGCCGTAGCCGGTCAGAACCTCGGGCAGCACGCCTTCGGCGGCCACGAAGTCGAACACGGCGCCGATCGGCGCGGATACCGCCGTCTGGAGTGTCGTCACGACCTGAAGGCCGGCACGTTTCGTATGCTCTTGAATCGGCTGCATGACAGGCGCTCGCGACATCGGGCGGGAGCACTGGGCTCTCAGTCACCGATAGCGGCCATGAAGGAGCGGCGATCAAACAGAGACGCTTGAGTGTCGGCTCCGTTCCCCTCCCCCCGGAAGGGGAGGGGATTTTCAGGCGGCGTTCAGAGGCCGACCACGCCGCCGTCGTTCTTGGTGATGACGATGGTCGCCGAGCGCGGGCGGGCGGTGGGGGCGGCGGTGCCGCCCTGGTTGGCGGGCCAGTTGCTGGTGATCGCCGTCGGGCTGCCGTTCTCGCCGGGGTGCTGGATGTTGACGAACACCGAGCGGCCGTCGGGCGTCGTGTCGATTCCGGTGATCTCGCACTCCTTGGGGCCGACGAGGAAGCGGCGGAGCTGCGTGCCGGGGTTCCTGCCCTGGAGCGTCGCCTGGGTGCGGGTCACGCCCGCGGCGTCGGTGTTGGTGATCGTCTTGGCGCCGCCGTCGCCGACGCTGCCGGGCATCGCGGCGAGCAGCATGCAGTTGGTCTGGTCGGTGTAGGCGCCGTCGTCGGTCTCGATCCACAGCAGCGGCGTCACCAGGCCGGCGGCGTTGCTGGCGCGCGAGAACCACAGGCCGTCGGGGCTGGAGAAATCGTTGGTCGCGTCGAGGCCCGACAGGTTGATGTTGGCGGCGTCGAGGTCCGAGCCGCTGCCGAAGGCGTAGATGTCCCAGCGGAAGGCGACCGCCTCGGTGGTGTCGCCGGTCTCGCGCAGGCGGATGATGTGGCCGTTGGGGTTGCCGCGCTGCGCGGTCGCGCCCTTGGGATCGTTGTAGTAGCGCGGATTGGCGGGATCGGTGCCGGCGAGGGTGCGCGACGAGTTGTTGGTGAGAGTCAGGTACATCTCGCCGGTCGCCGGGTTGACGGCGGTCCATTCCGGCCGGTCCATCTTGGTCGCGCCGAGAACGTCGCCGGCGAGGCGGGCGTTGATCAGCACGTCGGCCTGGTCGGCGAAGGGATAGACGGTGCTCGCGGCGGTGAGGCCGCCGGTCCCGAAGGTCAGCGGCAGCCAGTCGCCCGAGCCGTCGGCGTTGAAGCGCGCGACGTAGAGCGTGCCGGCGTCGAGATATTTGTCGCCGGTGGCGAGGCGGTCGGCGGCGGTCGCATCGGCCGCGGCCCACGGCGCCGCCGAGACGAACTTGTAGAGATATTCGTTCTGCGCGTCGTCGCCCATGTAGAAGGCGGGCTTGACGCCGGCGACGGTGCGGCCGGGCCAGCAGCCCTCGTGGTTCATGCGGCCGAGCGCGGTGCGCTTGCGCGGCGCCTTCGTCGGGTCATAGGGGTCGATCTCGACCACCCAGCCGAACTGGAAGCTTTCGTTGCGGAAGTCGCCGGTGCCGTCGGCGGGCTGGCCGGCCTGGGAGGTGGTGTTCCAGCGCGAATAGATCGTGCTCGTCGGGTCGGCGGGCGTGACGGTCGACCAGCCGTAGTTGCCGGCGGCGCCTTCGCGGACGCCGTAGCGGTTGAGCGACACGTTGACCTTGGCGGTCGCGCCGCCGCGCAGCGCGACATCACCGGTGTCGCGGCGGAAATAGCCGGCCCAATTCTCCTCGTTGGTCAGGTAGGTCGACCATGGCGACGTGCCGTTGGCGCAATTGTTGATCGTGCCGCGCCCGGCGACTCCGGTCGGCGAGAAGCGGGTGCGAAGCTGCGCGTTCCCGGCCGCCGGGCCGTTGAACACCGTCGGCGTCAGCGGGGTGACGCGGCGGTTGAGCGTCGAGCCCGGGACATAGGCCCAGGTGCCGGCGCTGCGCGCGATCTCGATCGCGCTGACGCCGTGGCATTCCATCTCCTTCAGCGCCTCGGCCTCGGGCCGCGCGCCGGCGACCGTCGTCGGGCCGTTCGGGTGGAGGTAGCGCTGGGTGATGTTCTCGTGGTTGAGGACGAGCATGGCGCGGGTGCTGCTCGCCGTGTCGGGAGCGGCGCCGGTCGCGGCGAGGCCGAAATAGGACATGCCGTCATGATGGTCGCCGGCGCGCTGGCCGAAATTCGTGTCAGTGCCGTCGTTGGCGAACGCGGGAGCCGTGGCGTTGATCGGGTCGCCCAGGCGATAGAGCACCGTCACGCTGTAGCCGGCGGGAACCGCGACGACGTCGGCGAGGCTCTTGGGCACCGCGGTGAAATCGAGCTTGGCGGGGGCGATCGTGACCGGAACGTTGATCGACGTGGTCGAGCCGCCGCTGCCCTGCGCGGTGGCGCGGAAGACGATCTGCGTGTCGGCGGTGACGCTCGGCGCGAGGAAGCTGGCGCTCGGCGTGTTGCCGTTGATGAGCGTGACCGGCGGGCCGCTGACCTGCTCGAAGCTTTGCGCGCTGGCGGTGCCGCCCGAAACCATCGAGCTCAGAGCGACCATCTTGCCCGAGCTCGCGGCGCTCACGGTGGTGACGACGGTCAAGGGAGCCTCGTTGTCGCCGCCGCCGCAGGCGCTGACCAGAGCGCCGCCGAACACCGCCGTGGCGACCGCCGTCGCGCCGCCGAACATCGTCTGGCGGCGCGAATAGCGCGAGTGGACGATCTCGCCCAGCGTCGGGTTGTCGCTGAGGTTGGTGTCGATGTCGCCATCGGTATAGGCGGCGATACTGTTCAGGCTGGTCATGCGTGGGGGCCCCGGAGAAGAAGAGTGTGACGGAATGACACAGCGCTAGCCGCGCTCCCTGACAGTCCCGTGCCAATCCGGTTGCGGTTTGATGACTCCGGCTTGCAACGGGCGCCGGAAACTGCTTAGTTGATCGCTCAACCAAGAGAGCGACATGAGCACCCGCGACCGGCTGATCGACACCGCGATGACGATGTTCGGCGAGCGCGGCTATGCCGCGACCTCGGTCGCCGACGTGCTGCGCGCCGCTGACGCCAATTCGGGCAGCCTCTATCATTTCTTCCCGACCAAGCAGGACCTGCTGATCGCGGTGCTGGAGCGCTACCGCGACGGCATCGCGCCGATGCTGCTCGCGCCGGCGTGGGCGGGGGTCGACGACCCGATCGATCGCATCTTCGCGCTGCTCGCCGCCTACCGGCGGATGCTGGTGGCCACCGACTGCCTGTACGGCTGCCCGATCGGCAGCCTGGCGCTGGAGATCCACGAGCCCGATCCGCCGGTGCGCGAGATGCTGGCGATCAACTTCGACGGCTGGGTCGACCATGTCCGCGGCTGCCTCGATGCGGCGGGCGGGCGGCTTCCCGCCGCGACCGACAGGACGCGCCTCGCGCGCTTCGTGCTCACCACCATGGAAGGAGGAGTCATGCAGTCCCGTACACACCGCACACTGGAGGCGTTCGACGATTCGATCGCCTGCCTGCGCGATTATTTCGACCGGCTGCTCGCCGAAGGAGAGGCACGGTGAGCCGGCTCGTCATCGCCGCCGCCGCGCTGCTTCTGGTCGCCGCCGGCCCGAAGGACTTCGCGAGCGTCACCGACAGCTCGTTCGTCGCCGCCGACGGCACCCGGACGCTCCGGCTTTCGGCGCTGATCCCGGCGCCGCCCGCCGAGGTATGGACGGCGCTCAGCACCCCGGACGGATGGGCGCGCTGGGGAACGAAGACCGCCTATCTCGACTTCCGCCAGGGCGGGCAGATCGAGACGAGCTATGCGGCGAACGCGCCGCGCGGCCACCGCGACAACATCCGCAACCAGATCATCGACATCGTGCCCGAGCGGCTGCTGGTGATCCGCAACGTCCAGGCGCCGCGCGACTTCTTCGGCGACGCCGCGCTGTTCGGGCGGATCGTCGGCACGATCCGGCTCGAGCCCGAGGCCGGGGGCACGCGGCTGACGCTGTCGCAGGAGGGCTATGGGGCGACGCCGGCGTTCGACAACCTCTATTCGCACTTCGCCTGGGGCAACGCCTACACGCTCGACGGCCTTCGCAAGAGCTTCATCAAGGAGGGCAGGTGATGGACGGCAAGACCCTGGCCGCGGTGACCGCGGGGTTCACCGTCGCGCAGGTCGCGATGGTGGCGGCGGGGCATTACGTCCCGGCGGTGAAGAACTGGTTCGCGGTGGGTGGCATGGGATTGTCGCTGATCGCCGGGCTGGCGTTCGCGGTGCTGGCGAAAGGGGCCTGGAGCGCGATGCTGGGCGGCGGCGCGGTCGCCGGCGGGGTGAGCGGGCTGCTTGGCATCGGTGTTTCGGTGGCGCTGGGAGACGTTCCGGCGAGCCTGCTGCTGTTCGGAACACTGGGATCGGCCGTCGCCGGCGTCGCCGGTGGCGCGGCGGGGAAGGTGCTGGGCTGAAGAGGGCGGATTGGCGGAGAAGCGGGGTCCGCGCCGGGCAAGGAACCGACTCCCCGCCAAGGATCGTTACACCGCCGTGCATGCCTTCTCCCAGCTCCTCGACGCCCTCGTCTACACGCGGTCGCGCAACGCCAAGCTGCGGCTGATCGCGGATTATCTGAAGCGGACGCCCGACCCCGACCGGGGGTGGGCGATGGCGGCGCTGACCGGCGACCTCAACCTGGCCGGGGTCAAGGCGAAGCTGATCAAGACGCTGGTCGAGGAGCGAGTCGACCCGGTGCTGTTCGCGATGAGCCGCGACTATGTCGGCGACCTCGCCGAGACCGCGTCGCTGCTGTGGGAAAAGCCGCTTGGGCTCGGCGACGGCGATTATGAGGACATCCCGCTCGCGCAGGTGATCGAGCGGCTGGGGACGCTCGGGCGCGCGGAAGCGCCGCGAGTTCTCGCGGACATGCTCGACCGCCTCGATCCGTCGGGGCGCTACGCGCTGCTGAAGCTGGCGACGGGCGAGCTCAGGATTGGAGTCAGCGCGCGGCTGGCGAAGACGGGGCTGGCGCAGGCCTTCGGGCTCGATGTCGATGCGGTCGAGGAGGTGTGGCACGGGATCGCCGCGCCCTATGCCGCGCTGTTCGACTGGGCCGAGGGGCGGGGCGCGCAGCCGACGCAGGCCAACGTGCCCGTCTTCCGGCCGTTCATGCTGGCGCACCCGCTGGAGGACGAGAACATCGATCTTGGCGCCTACGCCGCCGAATGGAAGTGGGACGGCATCCGGGTTCAGCTGGTCCACGTCGGAGGTTCGACCCGGCTTTACAGCCGGGCCGGGGATGACATCACCAGGAGCTTTCCGGACGTTGCCGCCGACTTCCAGGTGCCGGGCGTGCTCGACGGCGAGTTGCTGGTGCGCGGGACGTTTCAGGGCGGCGAGGCAGCGTCGTTCAATTCGCTCCAGCAGCGATTGAACCGCAAGGTGGTGAGCGCGAAGGCGCTGGAGGACTATCCGGCGTTCGTGCGGGTCTACGACATATTGTTCGACGGCGCGGAGGATTTGCGCGGGCTGGGGTGGGAGGAACGGCGCGGGCGGCTGGAGGCGTTCGCGACTCGGCTGCCGGGCGAGCGTTTCGACGTGTCGCAGCTGATCGAGGGCAGGTCGTTCGACGAGCTGATGGAGCTCCGCATGGGCGCGCGCGACGCGGCGATCGAGGGGCTGATGCTGAAGCGCCGCGACAGCCCCTATGTCGCGGGGCGCCGCGCCGGCCTGTGGTACAAGTGGAAACGCGACCCGCTGACCGCCGACTGCGTGATGATGTACGCGCAGCGCGGCCACGGCAAACGGTCGAGCTTCTACAGCGACTATACCTTCGGCTGCTGGACCGAGGACGGCGAGCTGCTGCCGGTCGGCAAGGCCTATAGCGGCTTCACCGACGTGGAGCTGGCGATGCTCGACCGCTTCGTGCGGAACCACACCATCAACCGCTTCGGGCCGGTGCGCGAGGTCGAGAAGACGCTGGTGCTGGAGGTGGCGTTCGACTCGCTCCACCTGTCGACCCGGCACAAGTCGGGCCTCGCGATGCGATTTCCCCGCGTCTCGCGCATCCGCACCGACAAGCCGGCGAGCGAAGCGGACACCATCGCGGGGCTGAAGAAGCTCGTTACGTGATGTCTTCGGCGGGCATTTCGGAATCCCGCCGCGTCATATGTTTTGCGTAAGTTCAATGGATTAGCGTTTGAGGCAAGACGGCTGCGCGGGCAAAGGGCGCGCATCGGCCGGGCTGTCCGGCCGGTTTTTAACGTTCGATGTTCGCGACTGGCGCCGGTCTTCCGACCGGCGCCCTCTTCGAGCCCGTCCAGAGCTTCGCGAAGAGCTGCGCGATGTAGAGCGTGGTCAGCAGCCCGACCAGCGGCGCCTGCCATTCGTGGAACCACGGGCGGCGCGTCAGCAGAGAGATTAGCGCGCCTGCGCCGAAGACCGCGTGGAAGACGAGGTTCTCGGGCGTCGGCAGGTGGCCGTCGATGACGTAGTCCTTGAGGACGCTGAGGCCGAGCATCGCCAGGATCAGCAGGAAAAACGGCCGCCGCTCGCGGTAGTAATGCGCGCGCAGATCGACCGCCTCGCCTGCCGGCACGTCGGGAAGCACGACAGCGGCCTCCATGTAGAGGCACACCAACTGCATCAGCAGAACGATGAACTGCGGGAAGGTCCAGTCGCGGTGGTCGACAAGCCCGAAGCTCGCCCACCACGACTGCGTCGCGAAGACGAGGATCAGCGCGGACCAGATCAGCGTCGGCGCATAGAGCTTCACCCGCGAGCGCGAGAGCAGCAGCCCGCGATAGCCCTGGAGCACCTGGGTCATCGCCAGGCCGAGGATGATCGAGAGCAGCACCGAGAGATAGGAGAAGGCGTCCATCGGGCCGCATCCTGCCGCAAGGCGCCCTGCGCGAAAAGGCTCAGGCCGGGGCATTCTCGCGGAAAGGCTTGAGCTGGGCCTCGAGCGCGCGGCCGAAGGCCGGGCGCGACGTGCCGCGCTCGATATAGGCGGCGAGCGTCGGGAAGTCGGCGTAGAGCGGGTCGTGCTCGAGAATGCGGAGGACGGTGACCATCAGCAGGTCGCCGGCGGTGAAGCGGCCTTCGAGCCAGTCCTTGCCGCCGAGCGCGCCGGCGAGGCCGGTCAGGCGCTTGCGCGCGAAGTCGAGCGCCGACGGGCGGCGGAGCTTCGCCCATTCCTCCTTCGCGTAGAAGGCGTCGAGGCCGCCGATCTCCTGGATGATCGGCTCGACGCTGTTGAGCGCGGCGAACATCCAGCTGATGGCGCGGAGACGGCCGGGCCCGTCCTTCGGCATCAGCGCCTCGGACTGCTCGGCGATGTGGAGGACGATGGCGCCGCTCTCGAACATCGAGACGCCGTCCTCCTCGAGCATCGGCACCTGCCCCCACGGCTGCTTGGCGCGGTAGGCGGGGCTGGCGGTGTCCTCGAAGCCGAGCAGGCGCGCCTCGTAGGGAATGCCGGCCTCCTCATAGGCCCAGCGGACGCGGAGGTCGCGGACCTGCCCCTGCGCGAAGGGCGGAACCCATTTGAAGGCGCTGACGCAGGGCATGGAGATTTCCTTTTCCGACAATTACTTTGGTATCAACCTATATCGCCGGCGTCTACCCCTTTGCCCGCCGCGATGACGGTTGGCTAAGGTGGCGCGATGTCCCCGCTCGCGCTCGCTTACCTCATGATGGCCGTATCGGGCGCGCTGCATGCGGTGGTGAACGCCATCCTCAAGGCGGGGAAGGACAAGCTCGTCGGGCGCGCGCTGATCGACGGGTCGAGCGCGCTGTTGATGCTGCCGATGATCTTCGTCGTGCCGTGGCCGGCGGGCGCGTGGGGGTGGCTGGCGGCGTCGGCGGCGGCGCACCTCGTCTACCTGTTCGCGCTGGTGAAGGCGTTCGAGAGCGGCGACTTCTCGGCGGCCTATCCGGTGGCGCGCGGGGTGGCGCCGCTGGTGACGGCGGGCGTGGCGATCGGGCTGCTTGGCGAGAGAGCGTCGGCGGTGACGGTGGCGGGGATCGCGGGGATCGGCGGCGGGCTGATGGCGATGGGCATCGGGCGCCACATCGGGCGGGCGTCGCTTTCGTGGTCGCTGCTCACCGGGGTGATGATCGCGGCCTATACGGTGATCGACGCGCACGGCGTTCGCGCCGCGCCGACGGCGGGGAGCTACATCGCCTGGACCTTCGTGCTGCTCGGCTTCTCGATCGGCGGGGTGTTCGCGGCGATCCGCGGGAGGGGCATCGTCACGGTGGTGAAGGCGCAGTGGAAGCCGGGCGCGGCGGCGGGGCTGCTGTCGATCGGCACCTACGGGCTGGCGTTGAGCGCCTACCGCCTCGGGCCGACCGCGCCGCTGGCGGCGCTGCGCGAGACGGGGATATTGGTGGCGACGGGGATCGCGGTGTTCGCGTTCCGCGAGAGCGTGTCGGCGCGGCGGCTGGCGGCGATCGGCGCGATCGCGGCGGGGGCGATGCTGGTGCTGATGGGGTGAGTGCACACTTCCGAGTCCGTTCGTCCTGAGCTTGTCGAAGGACGAGATCGCACCGCCGTGTGTGCCACGTCCTTCGACAGGCTCAGGACGAACGGAGGTTGGGGGTGGCGCAGGCTTGGCTATTGAGCTGAGCGGACCTCGACCGGCATGCCCAGCGCCTTCAGCTGCGGCTCGACGCTGGCGCGGTCGCCGATGACGATCCAGACGAGCTTCGAGGCGTCGAGCGAGGCGGCGGTGGCGGTCTTGAGGTCGTCGAGCGTCAGCGCGGCGTAGCGGGCGGGGAGCGTCACCTGATAGTCGTCGGGGCGATTGAGGACGTAGTTGCGCTCGATCGAGCCGAGGACGGCGCCGGCGTCCTCATAGCCGCCGGGGAGCGAGCGGACGTTGTTGGCGACGGTGCGCGCCAGCTCCTCCTGAGTCGCGGGCTTGTCGGTGCGGAAGGCGGCGATGTCGGCGAGCGCGGCGGCGATCGACGGCCCGGTCTTGTCGGTCTGGACCGGGGCCGAGAAGAAGAACGGCATCTGCTCCCGGACCGCGCTGACGCTGGTCGAGACGCCGTAGGCCCAGCCCTTCGACTCGCGCAGGTCGGTGTTGAGCCGCGAGGTGAAGGTGCCGCCGAGGATGTCGTTGGCGGTGAACAGCGGCAGGAGGTCGCCGGTGCCCTTCGCGGCGAGCGGCGCGCCGGCGAGAATCAGCGACTGCGGCGAGCCGGGACGGTCGATCAGGATGATGCGGCCGGCGGCGGTGGGCGTCACGGTGGTGAACGCCTTGACGCCCCTTGGCGCGGGCGGCGGGGTCCAGTTTCCGAAGCGCGCTTCGAGCAGCGGCTTCAGCTCGGCCATGGTGACGTCGCCGGCGACGAACAGCCGGGCGTTGTCGGGGCGGATCCAGCGGCGGTGGAAGTCGAATAGATCGGCCCGGGTGATCGCCTTGACGCCAGCGACGGTGCCCGAGCCGGTGAACGGGATGCCGTAGGGGTGAGCGGGGCCGTAGATCAGCGCGGGCAGCTCGCGCGAGGCGAGCGAATCGGGGTCGGTCAGCTCCTGCGCGATGCGGGTGAGGAGCTGGGCGCGGACGCGCTCGATATCGGCCGGGTTGAAGGCGGGATTGCGGACGATGTCGGCGAACAGGTCGATCGAATCGGCGAGGTTGGGTTTCAGCGCATTGAGGCTGAAGCGCGTGCGGTCCATCGCGGCGCCCTCGCCGATATAGGCGCCGAGCCGCTCGGCCTCCTCGGCGATCTGCTGCGCGCTGCGATGGGCGGTGCCTTCCTCGGCGAGCCCGAGCATCAGCGCCTGGGTGCCGAGCTTGGCGCGCGGGTCGGCGGCGTTGCCGGCATCGAACGACAGCGACATCTGTACGACCGGAATTTCCGCGCGGCGCGCGAGCTCGACGACGAGGCCGTTCGACAAGGTGGCGCGCTCGACCTTGGGGAAGTCGAGCTTGGGGTAGCCCGCGACGATTGGGCGCGGGACGCGCGGCGTGCCGGCGGGGGCGACGGCGGAAGGCGGGGCGCTGGCCCTTGCGGCGGCGGAAGTTTCGGCGAGGCTGTCGCGGGCCCGGGCCTGCTCGGTCGCCTCGCGCTTGCCGGGCAGGACGGTGAGGCGGAAGTCGCCGCGCGACAGCCAGCGGGCGGCGACGGCGCGGACTTCCGACGGAGTCGCCGTGGCGTAGCGGGCGAGCTCGGTGCGCCAGAAATTGGGGTCGTTCGCGTAGAGCGCGCCCTCGGCCAGCGTCGCCGCCTTGCCGCCGAAGCCGCCGACCGATTCGAGGCCGCGGATGGTCTGCGCCGCCGAGCGGGTCGCGACCCGGCCGACCTCGTCGGCGGTCGGGCCGTCTTTCAGGAACTGCGCGAGGACGGCGTCGATGCGCGCCTCGACCAGTTTCGGATCGACGCCGGGCCGCACGTCGGCCTCGATTCCGAACTGGCTGGCGAGCTCGAACGGCTCGACATAGGCGGCGATCGAGACCGCGAGCTGGCGGTCGTGGACGAGGTCCCTGTAGAGCCGCGACGACGGGCCGCCGCCGAGCACGGTCGAGGCGATGTCGAGCGGCACGGTCGCCGGGTCGACGCGGCCGGGAACGAGCCACAGGCGGGTAAGCTTCACCGTCGCCACGGCATCGTGGAGGACGGTGCGGGTCGTGGTGGTGCGGACCGGCAGCGGCGCGGTGGCGTGGCGGACGTTCGGCCCGCGCGGGATGTCGCCGAAATATTTCTGCGCGAGGGTGTGAGCGGTCGCGGCGTCGATGTCGCCGGCGAGGACGAGGACGGCGTTCTGCGGGCCGTAATTGGCGCGGAACCAGCCCTTCACGTCATCGAGGCTGGCGCCGTCGAGGTCGGCCATCGAGCCGATCGTGCTGTGGTGATAGGGGTGCGAGTCGGGGAACAGCCCCTCCAGCACCGCATATTGGCTGAGCCCATAGGGCCGGTTGTCGTTCTGGCGCTTCTCGTTCTGGACGACCGAGCGCTGGTTATCGAGGATCTTCTGGTCGATCGCGCCCAGCAGATGCCCCATGCGGTCGGACTCGAGATAAAGCGCCAGCTCCAGTGCCGGGGTCGGGACGTTCTCGAAATAATTGGTGCGATCGAACCAGGTGGTGCCGTTGTAGTCGGTGGCGCCGACCTCCTCCAGCGGCACGAAGAAATCCTGCCGGTTGTTCTCGCTGCCGTTGAACATCAGATGCTCGAACAGGTGGGCGAACCCGGTCTTGCCCCTGGGCTCGTCCTTCGAGCCGATCTTGTACCAGACGTTGACCGCGACGATCGGCGCCTTCCTGTCGGTGTGGACGATGACTCGCAGGCCGTTGGCGAGCGTGAACTGGCTGAACGGAATGTCGACCTGCGCGACAAGCGCGGAGACCGGCGCGGGGGCGGCGTGCGCGGCGACGGGGGCGAGGAAAAGGGCGCAGGCGAGAAGGCGGAGGAAACGCATGGGGCACTTTCGCTGGGATGGCGGGAGCATAGCGGGCGGTGGGGTGGGCGCAAAGGGACGCGCGGGCGCTTTAGCCCCTCTCCCTGGAGGGGAGAGGGAGGGGCCCACGAAGTGGGAGGGAGAGGGTGGTGCGGGCGAAGGGCGTGGAGGTGCCGCTTGCGACCACCCTCTCCCCGCTCGCTGACGCGAGTCGCCCTCTCCCCTCCAGGGAGAGGGTTTATGCCCGGCGCGCCAAGGGGGCCGCCATGTCGCCGGGGAGCCTCGGGAGATGCGCCACCGCCCAGTCGAGCGTCGCGGCGATGGTGTCGCGGTGGGCGAGGTTGACGGCGCGGTCCTCGGCGCGCCGGGCGGCGGGGTCGAAGGCCACGCCGGGCGCCTTGGCGTTGAAGCCGATGTGCGCGGCCGCCGAGGCGGCGATGTCGGCGTCGTCGAGCGGCAGGTCGAGCGCTTCGGCGGCGCGGGCGAGCGCGGCCGCCGGGGTCTGGGCGATCTCGCGGAGCAGGACGCGGCGTCCGGCGTCCAGCCCGAGATTGGCGAAGGCGTGGCGCTGGAGATGGTGGAAGACCGCGATCATCCGCGCCACCGGGCCGAACGCGCCGCCGCCCGGCCGGCCCGCCGACGCGACCAGCGCGGCCTGGTCGGGGAAGGCGGTCTGCAGCGCCTGCAGGCAGCGCAGGGTGAACACGATACGCTCCCGCCCGCCGCGGAACACCGCGGTCAGGAAGGTCGGGAGGCCGATCTCGACGAGCAGGATACGCTCGGTGCGGGGATTCGGAAACAGCTCGCGGAGCAGCGAATTGACCCAGTTCGACGGCTTGACGACGACGGGCTCGCCGAGGCTCCAGCGCTTGGCGAGCTGGCAGCGAACCAGCGCGAGGACGGAGGCGAAATCGCTGTCGGCGACGCCCGCGGCGCGCTGCGCCATCGCCCAGTCGGCGAGGTCGACGAGCGCCTGCGGCTCCTTGGCGGCGAAGGCCTTGCCCGGCACGTCGCACATCCGCGCGAGAAGCGTCGACCCGCAGAACGACATGTGGAGGATATAGCGTTCGCGCCCGCCGGGCGGCGGGGCGGCGGCGAGCGCGGCGTCGATCGGCACCGACAAGGGCGCGCGATCGGAGAGCGGCGTGCGGCCGTCGAGGAACGAGGCGTTGGAGAGAATATCGCGCCGCGTTTCGACGAACAGCAGGCGGCGCGCCGCGGGATCGACGCGGTGGAGCAGGTAACGCGGATCGGCGAGGAGGTCGGCGAGCGGGGGCATGCCGCCTGTATCAGGTCGCTAAGACAGCGACGCAAGTGCTACATGTGTCGCAGGGCCTCGGTTCGACCGAAAGGCGGCTCGGTTTGCCGGATGAAGAGGTTCGTGGCTGTCTTTCTGTCCGAACGACCGCGCCTTCCGCCCGGCGCTGTCACCCCTACCTGACCTCCCCCATCGAAGGGGGAGGGACTCGTCGGAGCGATTGGCAAGGGCGTTCCGACCGATCAGCGCTTCGCCCTGAGCCACCCCGTGATCGCGTAGCGGCGGTAGGCGGCGGCGGGGGTTACGGTGGAGACGCTGTGGAGCTGGGGGACGGCGAACAGGTCGAGGGTGTTGAAGGCGGGGGTCTCGCCGGAGACCGCTCCGTCCTCGCCGTGGAAGAGCAGGAGGCCGCCCCATTCGGTGCGCCAGACCGGGGTGAGGCCGAAGACATAGGCGGCGAGCCGGCCCTTGCCGGGGACGGCGTCGTCGTGGCCGGTGAGGAAGTCGCCGGGGGCGTAGGCGGTCGCCTGGCCGTCGGCGAAGGCGATCGCGGGCTGGCCGGTGATGCGGCGGAGGAGGTCGCGCGGCGGCCCCGACGACAGCCAGCGCGCGAAGCCGGCGAGCGGGTCTTCGGCTGGCGCCTCGGGCAGGTCGCCGTCGGGCAGGCGGATGGCCTCGTAGCGGTGCTGGAAGCCTTCGCGCGCGCCGGCGTGGACGGCGGCGTCGAGCTTCGCGAGCGCGTCGGGCGTCATCGCGGCGCGGGTCGGGCGGTCGAGCTCGAAGACCTTGCCGCCGCTGTTGACGACCTGCCGCCAGTCCTCGCGCGCGCGCAGATTTTGGTGAACCGCCAGCGCTGCGCCAGGCTCAAGAAAGCCCGCGACGCGGACGCGCCCGGCGCTCGCGAACCGGGTGGCGAGCGCCTCGGCGTCGAGCGCCGGATTGAGCGTGAACGTCAGCGCCCCGGTCATCAGCCCTCCTGCGCGTCGCCCCAGCGCGGATAGTCCGTGTAGCCGGCGGGGCCGGGGGTGTACCAGGTCCGCATCTCGCTCTCGGCGAGCGGGAGGTCGTCGCGCAGGCGCTCGGCCAAGTCGGGGTTGGCGACATAGGGGCGGCCGAAGGCGATGGCGTCGGCGGGGCCGTTCGCCACCGCGTCGAGCGCCCGCCGGCGGTCGAAGTCGCCGTTGAGGATGAGCGGGCCGGAAAAGACCTCGCGGATCGCCGGCGATTGCGCCGGTACGTCGCTCGCCCCGAAGCTGCCCCAGCTGTTCTGCTCGCGCAGGTGGAGATAGGCGATGCCGCGCGCCTCGAGCGCGGCGGCGGCGGCGGTGAACAGCGCGTGCGGGTCGCTGTCGTCGGCGCCCTGGCTGTCGCCGTTGGGCGACAGGCGGATGGCGGTGCGGGCGGCGCCGACTTCGGCGATCACCGCGTCGACGACCTCGGTCATGAAGCGGATGCGGTTCTCCGGCCCGCCGCCGTAGGCGTCGGTTCGGTCGTTGGTGTTGTCGCGGAGGAATTGGTCGATCAGATAGCCGTTGGCGCCATGGATCTCGACTCCGTCGAAGCCGGCGCGGATGGCGTTGGCCGCGGCATGCGTGAAGTCGCCGACGACGCGCGGGATCTCGTTGACGGCAAGGGGGCGCGGCACGCCATAGGGAACTCGCTTGCCGTCGCTCAGGTAGGTTCGGACGCCGTCCGGCGCCGGGCGGTTCGACGACGACACCGGGGCGGCACCGCCGATGAAGTCCGGGTGGACCAGCCGGCCCATGTGCCAGAGCTGGAGAACGATGCGGCCGCCCTCGGCGTGGACGGCGTCGGTGACCGGCTTCCAGCCCTCGACCTGAGCGTCGGACCAGATGCCGGGAGCGTTCATCCAGCCGAGGCCTTCGCGGCTGATCCCCGTCGCCTCGGTGACGATCAGGCCGGCCGAGGCGCGCTGGCGGTAATAGTCGACCATCAGCGGAGTCGGCACCGCGCTCTGATCGGAGCGGCCGCGGGTGAGCGGCGCCATGACGATTCGGTTGGGGGCGGCGATGGCGCCGTAGGCGATGGGATCGAATAGGCTTGGCATGGACGGGCTCTTGAATTGCGGAAGACTGCAAATGGTGGCGCTGGACGCTAAAGCTACGCTCTGCCACGGCATGGCAGCCATGCGCCAGCGTGGGTGTCGCCCGCCCGGCACAAGCAGTAGCGAGGCGCCGGAGCCGCCAGTGACGACCAAGCGACTCGCCTTTCCGATCTTCCTCGCCGGCAGCACGGTGCTGTCGGCCGGGCCGCTGTTCGTCCGGCTGGCCGACGTCGGCGCGGTGCAGTCGGCGTTCTGGCGGCTGGCGCTGGCGCTGCCGGCACTGGCGTTGCTCGCGCGGTTCATGCCGGGATCGTCGTCGCCGTCCGAAGTGGCGCCGTCGCGACGCCAGCGCTGGACCTGGCTGCTCGCCGCCGGCTTCTTCTTCGCCGCCGACCTCGCGACCTGGCACCTCGGCATCAAGCGGACGACGATGGCCAATTCGTCGCTGCTGGCGAACGGCGCGAGCTTCTTCTTCCCGGTCTGGGGCTATCTGGTGATGCGGACGTGGCCGACCCGCAAGGCGGGGGCGGCGATGCTGATCGCGCTCGCCGGCGCGGTGCTGCTGATGGGCCTGTCGGCGCGGCTCGGCGCGCGGCACCTGGCGGGGGACGTGCTGTGCGTCGCCGCGGCGCTTTCCTACACCGGCTATCTGGTGGTGATGGACAAGGCGCGCGGCGGCCTCGCGGTGTGGCCGGCGCTCGCGGCGTCGACCTTGGTCTCGACGCTGCTGCTGCTGCCGGTCGCGCTGCTGTCGAACGGCGCGTTCTGGCCGCGCGACTGGACGCCGCTGCTCTGCCTGGCGCTCGGCAGCCAGGTGCTGGGGCAGGGGCTGACGATCCTCGCGCTGCCCTATCTGAGCCCGCTCGCAACCGGGCTCGGGCTGCTCATCCAGCCGATCCTGACGACGCTGATCGGCTGGGCGTGGTTCGGCGAGGTGCTGGGGCCGGGCGAGACGCTCGGTATGTCGATGATCCTGCTGGCGCTGGTGCTGGTGCGGCTGCCCGACCGGCGCGCGCCGGCACAGCCGGCCGCGCCGCCGCCGCAGGAGTAGCGCGGCGGCGAAACTGCGGTTAGACCGGCGCGACCCTAGAACAACCGCGGATTCTCCATGCGCTTGACGATGATCGGCACGGGCTATGTCGGCCTGGTGTCCGGAGCCTGCTTCTCCGAATTCGGCCACGACGTCACCTGCGTCGACCTGAACCAGGCGGTGATCGACCGGCTGGAGAAGGGTGAGATCCCGATCTTCGAGCCGGGGCTTGAGGATCTGGTGGCGCGCAACGTCCGCGCCGGGCGGCTGACCTTCACCACCGACCTCGCGGCGGGCGTCGCCGATGCCGAGGTGGTGTTCATCGCGGTCGGCACGCCGACGCGGCGCGGCGACGGGCATGCGGACCTGAGCTACGTCTACGCCGCGGCGAAGTCGATCGCCGAAGCCGCGCCCGACCGCCTCGTGCTGGTCAACAAGTCGACGGTGCCGGTCGGCTCGGCGCGCGAGGTCGAGAAGATCGTCCGCGAGACGGCGCCGGGCAAGTCGATCAGCGTCGCGTCGAATCCCGAGTTCCTGCGCGAGGGCGCCGCGATCGAGGATTTCATGCACCCCGACCGCGTGGTCTGCGGCGTCGCCGACGACCAGGCTCGCGAGGCGCTTCGCTCGGTCTACCGCCCGCTGTCGCTGCGCGACACGCCGGTGGTGTTCGTCGAGCGCGAGACCGCCGAGGTGGTGAAATACGCCGCCAACGCCTTCCTCGCGATGAAGATCAGCTTCATCAACGAGATCGCCGACTTCTGCGAGACGGTCGGCGCCGACGTGCAGGGCGTGGCGCACGGCATCGGCCTCGACAAGCGGATCGGCGGCAAGTTCCTCCACCCCGGGCCGGGCTATGGCGGCAGCTGCTTCCCCAAGGACACGCTGGCGCTGCTGCGGTCGAGCGAGGAGGCGGGGGCGCCGCTGAAGCTGATCGAGGCGACGGTCAAGATCAACGACGCGCGCAAGTTCGCGATGGTCGACCGGATCAAGAAGGCGTGCGGCGGGAGCGTGGCGGGCAAGACGATCGGCGTGCTCGGCGTGACCTTCAAGCCCAACACCGACGACATGCGCGACGCGCCGTCGCTGACCATCCTGCCGGGCCTGATCGCGGCGGGGGCGAAGGTGCGCGCCTATGACCCCGAGGGGATGAAGGCGGCCAAGCCGCTGCTGGCGGGCGTCGAATGGGCCGACGATTCGTTCGCCGCGGTCGCGGGGGCGGACGCGCTGGTGCTGCTCACCGAGTGGAGCGAGTTTCGCGGTATCGAGCTGGCGCGGCTGGCCAGGGCGATGACCGGCAGGGTCGTCGTCGACCTGCGCAACGTCTGGCGCCCCGCCGAGATGGCGAAGGCGGGCTTCGACTATCACTCGATCGGGCGGCCGCTGGGGAAGTAGGAGACGTGCGCCGGGTCCAGCGGGCGTCTCCTTCCAATAGCGGGTCTTATGTCTGTCCCGGGCGAACGCCTTGCCGCCATACCTTGGCTTTGGTACTTAGCCCGGAAGCGACATTCGTGTCGGTCTTAGGGCGAATGCGAGTATATGCTAGATAGAGCGCAAATAGATCAGGTCTACCCAGATGGCTTTCTAGTCGTTCCGCAGGTCATCGGCGCATCGGAGATCGCAAGTCTGAGAACCGATTTGGATTGTCAATTTAGAAACACATCGAACTATCCGAGCGACGCAAATGGCGGGGACGTGCGCCACAGCATTCGTGTCGATCTGTGCGCACGCTTTCCGCAGTTTCGCTGGTTGCTTACCCATGAGCCAATCATCTCCAGCGCCCAATCTTTGTTGGATGCCGATGCCGTTGTGCTGCCCGAAGTGGTAGCCCATGAGTCCGGTTATGGCCCGTGGCACAAGGACATTACTTCCCAGGAGCGGGACGACCATCAGTTCCATTGGGAAGACCCGAACTTTGCCATGCTTGAGGCAGCGATTTACTTGCAGGACAATGGCCCTGATCGCGGGGGGGGGGCACTTGACGTCATCCCGGGCTCACACAAGATTCCGGATCGTTATTCAACGCTGCCAACTCGCCTCATCAACAAACTTCGGCAGAAAGGGCGGTGGCCTGACCACGCCGATCGCTTTTCGATTCCGAGCAAGGCCGGCGATTTGGTTCTCTTTCACTTCAAACTCGATCACCGGGCGACGCCGCCTCGCAAAGCGCACTTGGGATCGACACAACGCAAGCTTGCAATCTTCATTGCCTTCAGTCGGCGGAATGAAAGCGCCTTCCTTCGCTACGTCGACTATGTCAAGACGAGGCCCAGCTACGCTTGTCTGGGGAATCATAGCTATCCGGACGATTACCGCGAAAAGGTAGAGAGCAGAGGCCTCAAGCTTCTCTAACGCCGCCGCCAAGTTAGCTGGCGGCTTGCTTTCGATATTGGAGACATCGATGCCATCAGTAAAAGCTGAGGTCGAGGCATTTTGGAACGCAGCATCTTGCGGCGAGAACCTTTACCTGACCGACGCAGACCGCGCGGGCTACGACTTGCATGCTAAGGCTCGATACCGGTTAGAACCTTACATTCTCGAATTCATGGAGCCGCAGCGCTGGGCAGGAAAGCAGGTGCTGGAGATCGGCGTAGGCATGGGCGCAGATCATCAGGTTCTTGCCGAGGCTGGCGCCATTATGTCGGGCGTCGATCTTACCGAACGCGCTATTGAACATACCGCGCGCCGGTTTGCGTTACTGGGACTGCAATCTGACCTTCGTGCTGGCGATGCAGAGAACCTGCCCTTCGCCGATATGAGCTTCGATGCAGTCTACAGTTACGGAGTGATCCATCATTCACCCGATACGAAACGGGCTGCAGCCGAGATTATGCGCGTACTGAGGCCGGGCGGCGTTTTTAAGGTGATGATCTACAATCGGTATTCGCTTGTCGGGTTTATGCTTTGGCTGCGCTATGGGCTTCATCGAGGCCTCGGGCTAGACGAGGTGTACGCAGAGCATATGGAAAGCCCTGGAACGAAGGCCTATACGCCCGTTGAGGCGGCCGCTTTATTTCCGGGCACCAATGCGAAGACGCGCATTATCCTTACACATGGCGACCTTCTCACTTCGGAAGCGGGCCAGCGCCATACTGGGGTGCTGTTGAAGGTCGCACGAATGGTCTGGCCCCGCTGGTTATTGACGCGCGTCGCGGGCAGGCTAGGGACACACCTCTTGATCGAGGGACGCAAGCCGGATGTCGCCGCGACACCAAATAACTGACTGCGCGGCGATGCCTGGGTACAAGCGGGCAATTGCCGATCCTCCCTCAGGCCTAGGTTGTGGACTCATAAGTTCTGAGCCGGATGCGGGTTGAGGCGAGCAGGACTGCGGCGAGGAAGTTGCGTGCGAGCTTGTCGAAGCGGGTGGCGATGCGGCGGAAATGCTTGAGCTTGCAGAAGTAGCGTTCGACGACATTGCGTCTGCGGTAGATAGCGGGGTCGATCGAGCGCTGGACCTTTCGGTCGCGCTGGGTCGGGAGGTGGGCACAGCCGCCGCGTGATTGGACGAGGTCGATGACGGCCTGGGCGTCGTATCCGCGATCGGCGACCAGCGCCCTGGCCGGCGGCAGGCCGTCGATCAACGCCTGCACTGCGGCCTTGTCGGACGCCTGCCCCGCCGAGAGGGTGATCCTGAGGGCAGGCCGTCCTGATCGACGAGCGCATTGATCTTGGTGCCCAGTCCGCCACGAGAACGGCCGATGGTGTGATCCGCGCCCCCTTTTTACCACCAGCCGCATGCTGGTGGGCGCGGATGATCGAGCTCGATCAGACGCATCGAGGCAGGCTCGCCCGCCGAGAGCGCTTCGAACACCCGCACCCACACGCCTGCCTTCGACCAGCGGTTGAAGCGGTTGTAAACCGTCGTGTGCGGACCATAGCGCGCCGGCAGGTCGCGCCAGGGCGAGCCGGTTCGCAACACATAGAAGATGCCGTTCAGCACCCGCCGGTCGTCCACCCGCGCAACCCCGCGCGGCTTGTTCGGCAGCAACGGCGCGATCAGCCGCCACTCCGCCTCGCTCAGATCATATCGCGCCATCCCAAGGCTCCCTTCCGGGAACCTTGAATCAGCCACAACCCAACTGCGCAACCTTTATGAATTCACAACCTAGAGCGGCGGGCCGCAGCAGTCGTCTTCTATGTCTGCACCGGGAAACGCCGGCGCAACGCGCGAAGATCGATCACTGTCAGCAACACTCCGACCAAAAAGCCGGAGAACACGCCGGCAAGCAAGACGAGGACAACATTCGGCGCGATCGGCCTCTCCAGCGTCGAAGGAGGTTCGGTCACCATGGCGGCAAACGGCGCTCCCGAGCTCGCCATCATAATCGACTTCTCCTGCTCGCCCAACGCCTCTGACAAGTCACGCCTGTGCTCGACGAGCACCACGGTTCGCATACGCTGCGAGAGGTAGCTGGCGTAGGATACCGCCGTAGCCAAGCTCGACTGTTTGATGCGCGTGTCGGCGCGACGATGCAATTCCCCCAGAACTCGTGCCGCAAGTTCAGGGTCTTCGCTGTCAAACGAAATCCGGGTGATCGGTGGATCTCTCGGTCCGGGCCGACCAATCACGATCGCTCGGATGAGATAGTCATGAAGGTCCGCCGCCCCCGGTGCGTGCCATGCTGAAACGGGCAGGCCAACAAGGCCGGCGAAGTCTCGTCTGGCTTTGTAAACGACACCTTGGGGCTCGTGCCAACTTTGCGTCCGCTTATCCCATTGGCTGGCGAAGATACGCCGCATTATCGTGGGGTCTTGGGCAAGTTCGGCCGCTAGCGAACGTGACAACATCGTGTCCAAGTACAGATCGAAAGGGCTAATACCCCCGCTCGGCGAGCCCACCGATACGCCAGCCAGCGCTGCAAGCCCGCTTAAGCCGCCAAGACGGTTGCCGGCGCCACCTGACGACGGTGCCGGCGCGACTCTCAATTCCGTGTGATAGACGAGCGGAGTTGCTCGCACATAGACCACACCGAGTAGAAAACCGACAAAGGCCATGCCGAGGAGTAGCCATTTGCGATTGAAGAGGCGCCGCGCAATCTCGAAAGCATCGACTTCGCGGTTATGTGGCGGGAGCTCAGATAGGGGCATATTCATACCGCATATGCTTCAGCGTTGCGTATCGGCGAGCGCAACCTAGCGGTGTCCCCCCTTCCAGCATCGAGCCAGTGCGCGAGCACCAGCAACATCCAGAGTTGAAGAGAGTTATCCGAGCGCCGTGTATAGAAGGCATCGATAAGCGCGTCGATCAACGGCCGAGGTACGTATCGGCGCAGCCGGTCGTTGTTCAATCTCTCGCGAACGAAAGCCTGCTTTGACTGCATCCAGTACCACATTGGCGGATTGAAACCGCGCTTGCGCCTACGGACGATATTTTGGGGCAAGGCTGGCGCATAGGCGTGCTTGAGGACAAATTTTTGGACCCCACGGCGAATCTTGAGTTCGGGCGACAACGTTGCCGCGAACTCAATCATTTCTCTCCCGACGAAGGGTACACGCAGTTCGAAGCCGTTCGACATGCTCATCCGGTCAGCGCCTTCCAACAGATTAAACGGAACGAAGCTGTTCAAGTCGGCATATAGCGCGCTGCTCACATCATCAGACTGGGCGTCGAGAAACAATTTGGAAATATAGTCAGAACGTATGTCACCGAAGCTCAGCTTCCCGGACGGGTTGAAGTTCTTCAAATCTTCGGGCGTGAAGACTGTCGACCATTGCTGGAAGGCGCACGCTGGCTGCTCGTCCAGTCCCATCAGGAATTGCCGTGCGCGCCGAACAAGGTGTTGGCCGTTCGGCGTTTCGGGAAGCATACGGAGCGCGTATAGGCTGAGCGATGCCATCGGGCCTAACCAGCGCCGTGCTCCGGCGGCGACCTTGAGCGCCTTGTGGCGGGGATAACCCGCGAATAGCTCATCGCCGCCGTCGCCGACCAATGCAACGGTGACATGTTCCCGCGCGGCGGCAGTTAGCAGGTGGACCATGGCGACGGTCGGATTGCCGTAAGGCTCGTCGAAGTGATGAACGATCAGATCGAGATATTCCTCCAGCGCTGATTGCCCGAATTCGGGGTATAGCACTTTGTGGTCCACCCCGATGTGCCGCGCTACCGCCTCTGCATATTCGGTTTCGTCATATTCGGGGTTATCGCGATAGCCGATCGAGAAGGTCTGCACTGCCTTCGTATTAAGCGCCATCTCTGCAACGATAGCGCTTGAGTCCATCCCACCGCTTAGGAATGCTCCCAGCGGAACATCCGCAATCATTCGCCGCCGCACGGCGCGCCCAAATACGTCCCGCAGCCTTTCGGTGGCAATGTTTAGATCGGTGACTGGATGCCCGCTCGGCTTGGGGACGCTCCACCAGCGACCGATTTTTAACTGGTCATCTTCTGGTGAGTAGGTGAGCCAATGGCCCGGAGGTAGTTTGAAAATATCCTCGTACGCAGTGAACGGTGCGGGAATGTACGAATAGATCAGATACTCGTAAATCGAAGCGTCGCGGATCTCGAGGTCAGCGTTCAGTGCCTCGATAAGTTTCAGCTCGGACCCGAACGCGAAGTGACCGGAACGTTGCTGATAGAAGAACGGCTTGATCCCAATATGATCGCGCGCTGCGAACAAATTGCGAGACTTCGTATCCCAGATGGCGAACGCAAACATGCCGTCGAGACGGTCCAGCAGGGACGGTCCCCATCGACGAAAGCCGTTCAGGACAACCTCGGTATCGGATTGAGTTCGGAAAAGAACCCCCACCGCCGTAAGTTCGGCGCGTAGTTCGAGATAGTTGAAGATTTCGCCGTTGAAGACGATGATCAAGCCGTCATCGTCGCTCACCATCGGTTGATTGGCGGTATCGCTAAGATCGATAATAGACAGCCGGTTGTGGCAGAGCAAGGCGTCGTCATCCTGCCATATACCGAACGCATCGGGGCCTCGATGACTTGTCAGCCTGCCCCAGCGGTTCGCATCTAAATCGGGACGAGGCCCGATGATGCCCATTATTCCACACATAAAATAGCTTTCGCTCGGCGGCAAAACGGGAGGTTCGCTGGTGCCAGCCGGGTTTGAGATCCACTGGCATTCACTCGGCAGCATGACATGTGGCGCTCTTCGCTCAAGCTGCGACCGCGACGCTGGAATGACGCACACTGCCTCCAAAGTAGCGTTCGCCATTCATGAAACGCGCAAGCGCGACGAAAATAGGCAACAATGGCTCGGCGAAAAGATTGAAGGAGAAAAGCGATTGAATCAGTAGCATGAGCAGGACATAGCCCGCAATCCGCCGCTGAGGATCGGATGAACGGATACACCGCCAAATCGGCGCAAACGCCAAAATGTAAAAGGCCAGGGAAAAGAAGCCGCCGAACTTGTAGGTGAGCGACAGCGGCGAGAAGTGCGAGTTCGCGTGCCCCGCGATCGGGCCGTCGATATGCTCATATTGGTAGGTGAAACCGGCGCCAAGTCCAACCACATAGTTGATCGGCTTCATCGCCGTGATGATGCTATAAAACTCCTCTGATCGACCAGCCGTCGCAAGATAGAAGCCGGTACGGACGTCGTCGTCGAAGATTGCCGAGGGACCACGATCGAGGACGTAGCTAAAGTCCTCGGCGATCGCCAGTGTGGCGTCGAGTTTGTCGAATGCATCCTCGAACAATGGAGCTAGGACAAAAACCGACAACGCGGCGAGCGGTAGAAAGAGCGTCATCAAAATAATGGAACTGCCCCGGGCCTTGCCCGCCAGATTGGAGACCACCAACGCCACCAGCGCCGAAAGCAGGAAGGCGCGTTTGCCCGAAGCGAGTAGGATCGCAAGTAGAAAGAGAATGGTCGCAAGGCTGTTACGTACTATTGCCTCGGCCAAGGGCAGAGTTGCCGGTACTGCGACCCCGGCGTAGGCCCCCGCGCTGCGGCCAACGGTAAGAAAAATGGCGATCTGGACCCCAGACGCGATGAGCAGCCATTTGCAAAGCTGCTTTACCTCGACGGCGATCCGATCATGTCCGTCCAACATGCGGGTAATTAGGACTATCTTGAGCAGAAACAACGCGGGTAGGCCGACGTCAGTCAACACTCGTCTGGCAGAATATATGTGATCGCCGGAGAGCGAAAACGCGAGTCCGGCAAAGCCCGATACCGTCAGCCAAAAGATAAGAGTGCTGTCCCGGGGCCGGAAGCTGATTTTATTAAAGTTAAGCCCGATGAACAGCATATCGATCAATGCTCGGGCCGCGAGATAGATTGACGTTGGATCAAACGGTGACCGAATCGAGTAGAAGACGGTCAGAACGATCGCGTCGAAGAGCATAAAACCCGTGGTCAGGCGAAGATAAGTCGACAGCGTCACGACTCGTTGCGCCGCAAAAACCTGGCGAAGCTAGCCACTCCCAGATTGTCATAGGAGCGACGAAGAAAGTCCGCCCGGAACCTGAAAAAGCGAGTCGCCGCGCCGAGCGGATCGTCCATAAGATCGGCCATGAAACCCACGTCGTAGCCGATCAGCGGATAGCCTTCAAAATACTCTTGCTTGACGACGAAATCGTGGGGGGAGGTAAGCAGATTGACGACCGGAATGCCGCGCAACAGCAGGAAATAGCTAACATTCGAGGTGCGTGTGCAAGCAAAAGCCAAGGTGCATTCGATTTCGGTTCGTCGGTCATTGTATTCGCGGTTTCGCATCACCAGTGCCCGTCGCCCGAGATGGTCGTATTTGTCGTCACGATCACGCGGATGCATGACGATTAGCAATTTATATCCACGGTGCTCGCATGTCGAAACCAAAGCGTCGACCAGCTTGCGTTCGACATCCTCGAATATCGGCTGCGAAAAGTATGCGATGACACGATTGGACGCCCGTTCCCTCACGCGCTGTCCGACCACCTCCCCACCCTGATTTTCTTCGGCAAGGTGGGGGTTGCCGACATAAGTGAGCCGTGAATCCTCGCCCCAAATTTTGGTGATTGACCGGATCTGCGCGGTGCTGAAGCAGAGGAATTCATTGCCGAATATAAATTTGGGCAACGGGCGCATTTCGTACGTTGCGAAGGCGACTTGATGGACGTCGACGAGACGGTGCTTTCCCAAGCTCGCCAAATAGGCGGCATGGTGCGTAAAAAGTTCGCAGTGCAATATCCGTCGGATTTCAGGTGCGGCGCGGAGAAGCTTATCGACTCCCCGCGCGACCATAGCTCCCTCCAGCCCCATCACGATGGCCTCGCGAAAGGCTTGGCGAAGACAGACGCGAGTCCCCTCGACTTCGATGACTTCGCGTCCGGGCGCGCGCTGGGCCTCACGACGATAGGTAAGAAGCGCGGCGAGCGTCGTGAGCAGAGCCCGCAACAGGTCGCCAAGTGAAAGGATATCGTAGAGATGGATCCACGGCCTATCACCGAAAAACGAAGCGCTGGCATCGAGGTTTCGGGGATAGGAACGAAAGTTGTCCGCCACTAGAACAGCGACAGGCTCAATCTTGACGATCGGGGCAAGGTAGTCCGAGTGCACGGAAGACCTCGAAATCATGAGTGTACGCGCCGCGCGCAGTCCGGGAGACACTAATTTCTCGTGTCGCTTTCGGTGCCGAATGATGTTCAGCGCATGAGCTGCGAAAGATCCCAATAGGACGCCGTATTGGCGGATTGCGGCGCGTACCCAAAGGCCGAGCCGTCTCCAACTCTCCCATGGATAGCGATCGATCGCTACGCCGGCGCCGCACAGATATTGTGCGATGATCTCAAGTAGAAAGTCAGTGCGCTTGTAAAGCAAGCGGCGGATCGGGGATTCTGAAGTTTCCCCCTCCGCTTCGTAAAGATACATGCGGTTTCGCGAAGGTGCGTTTGGCAGGTAGGCCACAATCTCGGAGGTCGGATGCGACTTCACAAGTCGGCCAACCGTGTACAACCACTTGTGAACTTCATGCAGGTTATGGTCGAAGAGTTGTACCCGAGAGCCATCGATCGGCAAAGCCAGCCGCTGTGGCGCCCCCTTCCATCTTTCAAAGAGTTCATCGGCCCTTTCGGCGAGGCGGGTTTGGCTCTGCAAAAAATCAGGATCAAGCAAGCAATCGTTAATGTTTAGGAGGCCGCCGGCACTCTCGCCGAACGAGGTGACGAACAGGTCGCAACGTCTGGCAGCGGCGGTTGCGCGCAGATTGGCCGATTGTTCGGATCGGTCCGAAAGATCGAGGAAAATTCGCAACGCTGTACCTGCGCGCGCATCCCAAGCGGGTTTCTGTTCTCTAAGGAAGGCTTCCATGTCAAAGGTTCCGTTCGACGCGCTCGCAGCGCGCCAGATACCATGCCACAGTATAGGCCGCGATCGCTTGCGCGGCCCGACCTGTCGCAAAAATCAGGGCATAATCGTAAAGTCCGGCCCCGAGCCATGCGAGCATAACATAGGCGCCGATCATCAGCGACGATGTAACAATCTGGATTACTAAGTTGGTTCCGCCGCGGCTCGTGATCCTAAAGAACAATTCGCTATGGTTTGACGCGATGATAACAGCTGCAAAGGCGAGTGGTGGAAGCAGGTCGAGCGCAGGCCGAAAATGCGGAAACATAGCCGGCACGATGTGGACAGCAAGCCACAACAGGAACGAGAACGCTATAGCCGCCGTTATGCCGCTGGCCAGGGAAATGAGCCCTACATAACGAAGGACACCGGGCAAGCCGCTGTCGTCCGCTGTTCGGGTCACAAGTCGAGGGTAGACGTAGATTTGCGTCATGGCGACGAATGCCATCCCGATCGAAACCGCCTGCGCCGCGAAGGCGTATAATCCAAGCTCGTTCGCGCTGAGAGCGAACCCTATCGCCCACTTGTCGGCGTTGGTGGCTACATTGATCATCGCCGAGTTGGCGGTGAAAGGGGCTCCCTCTCGGATTAGCTGTTGCAAATGCCGCCTTGATAAATGTGCCCGTCTTGGAACACCCGTTTCATAGAGAAGATAGACAACTACCACGGCTATACCGGCGATCTCGAGCGCGAGGATTGGGGCCAGCGAAGCGGGCGAGAAAATCAGCAACAGCATGCTCGGGACGAACGACTTCACCACAATGCCGACAGCATAAGTCACGGAGCGCTGGACAGCATGCGTCTGCGCCATCAAGCCGTTGAATAGGTTGTTCGCGACAAACAATCCGAGACACAAAGCCAGCACCAAGCCGCTGTCCGACGTCCGCCCCGACGCCCGATATACCATGATGGCTGCCGAGGCCGTGACGACCGAGATGACAAAGGAAAAGACGAGGCCGCTGTCGCGAAATGCCATTCGATCGGCCGTGGAATTACGCGCGGAATTCAGCCGTATGAGAAAGGCCTCGAATACGCCAAGGGAGTTGATGTAGGACAGGATCGCCGCAGAGATCAGGAGCAGTGTGTATTTCCCGAAATCCGTGGGTCCGGCGAGTCGTGCGACAAGTAGAACCTTAATAAGCGCCAACGCGGAGCCGCTGACGAACAGGATCAAGTAAAGAGCCTTATGACGCATGATGCGTATTGCTGGGACTTTGACTTGTGGTCCTTGTGTCTGGGCTTATCAAGGCGCGCGAGCGTAGTGAGTTTTTCACGTGACAGGGCTTTGCATCTGTCTCGTGACGACGTCAGAGATGGATCGGGCCGTAAGCAGAGGGTTCACCCCAGACGTTGTCTTTCACCCACTGGCCATCTTCAATCCGCCACACCCGCGGATCGCGAAAGGTATCGCAAGTCATATCAAACTCTGCCTCGGTCATGTTCACGTAAGCCAACCAGCGGTTGAGGTCGCGGTACGGCTTTACGTGATCATAGCGGCGAACCATTGCGATGCCCTCATCGCGTGACATATTGCCTGCGCGGATATCCTTACAGGCATGATCGGTGGCCCGGCCATAGCCAAACTTGATAAACTTCAGGTAGTCGTGAACGCCATTCTCATGCATGTCGTCGAGGTTGGATACCCTGCGATAAGTCCGCTCGAACCCCTGTTCAGCAGCTTTCCAGCCATATAGGCTCGACGCGATTTCGGCATTGTGATTGCCGTCCCAGTCGACATAGTTCCCGAGATAGATGCCGCGAACGCCTACGTCGTCCAGATCATCATCACTGGGGTATTGCGCCCACAAAAGGTCTTTGTCGCGCAAACCCTCCTTGAACTCGCTTTTGCCAATACGGTCGAGGCCCGCGTCGGTGAAATCGTACCAGTCATATCCGCGCAATGCATGCTCTAGCCGATGCTTGGCAGTAAATTCCACATAGTCGCTAATCGAGTACATGCCACCAAGATCCATGAAGCCGTGTTCGCCCCATAAAATCAGTGGCACCTTGTAACGGAGCGCCACCTGGATCGGGGTTGTGAAGATCCCGCAATGCGCGTGCCAGTTCATGTCGCCCTGTACTCGGAAGCCGAGACGATTCATTTTAACAAGTGTTTCGACCGATGGGCGGACAATGATGTGGTCGCAGTCAAATACCTCCCGCATGCGGAAAAGATTATACTCCCCCTCGGGCAGATAGTTGTTGCCATGATAGGTGACAAGCAGCGGCTTTAGCCCAAACTCGGCCACTGCGACATGTGTTTGATAGTAGCTATCCTTGCCGCCGCTAACAGGAATAACGATGTCGTAGTTGCTATCTGTCCGATATTCCCTGAACAGCTCGGCCAGCTGTGTCCGGCGCCGGTCCCAGTCGACTCGGCGGCGCTGTCCGTAAACGCGACATGCGGAACAGAGATTGGCTTCATCAAATGTGACCGGAACTGCAGAAATGCTGGGAATGACGCAGTTAGGGCAATAGGTAACGGACATCTTCGCTCCTGAGGCGACTACTTGCGGACGTCGACGCCGGCGCGCAGAAGTGCACGCCGTCCGCCTCGGTCGGCCATTTCTTTGAAATGCCAGATATTCGCTGCGGCAACGGCCGAGGCCCCGGCGCGAATGCCTTCCGCGTAGTCCTCATAGCGTCCCACACCGCTGCAGGCTATCACTGGTAGCGTCGTAGCCGACGCTATAGCATGGATGAGTTCGAGATCGTAGCCCTCACCGCAACCGTCGCGATCAATGCTCTGTAGAAGAATTTCTCCTGCACCGCGATCTTCGACCTGCCGCGCCCACTCGACTGGGTCAAGGCCAGTATCGATCCGTCCTCCATCAACGAAAACGGTCGTAGATCCGTCGGTTCGGCGGAGAGTATCGATGCTGACCACGATCGCTTGGCTGCCGAAGCGCTTGGCGCCCTCAGTAATCAAAACCGGATGCTGAACGGCTGAAGTGTTGATGGTAATTTTATCGGCCCCGTGTGCGAACCGCATGGACATATCTTCGATCGAATAGATGCCGCCACCCCAAGTCAACGGCATAAAGCAGGTCCTGCTCACAGCATCCATAATAGCGCCGACGCTATCCATATTCTTGATCTTATGATCGTCGCGGCGGATGTCGTAGCTTCCGCCCCGGCTAATATCGAGATAGATTAGTTCGTCGACATTCCACTCGTTGAATCTCTTCACTTCATGAATAGGTGTTCCAATGATCTGATGCAGCTTGAATAGTTCGCTGCGAACAAGAAAACCATTCTGCAGCAGCAACACTGGAATTAGGCGATGTTTGACCATCTGCTAGAGCTGCCTAACCCAGTTGCTCAACATCGCCAAGCCGGCTTTTTGACTCTTCTCAAGGTGAAACTGTGTCGCCCAGATGTTGTCGTGCTCAATGCAGGCCGTGAAATTCTCGCCGTAGGAGCACACACCCGCTGTCACTGACGCATCCACCGGAGAAAAAGCGAAGCTGTGTACGAAATAGAACTCGGCCTTGTCACCGAGGCCAGCGGCCAACCCGCCCACCTTCAGGAAGTTCACTGTGTTCCAGCCGATGTGCGGTAGACGTAGCGGCGCCCCGTCATTGGTAACCGCGAGCCGATCTACTCGACCGGGTATCCATCCCAGTCCCTGGTGGATACCATATTCGGTGCCGACCGTCGCCAAGAGCTGCATCCCAACGCAGATGCCGAGAAATGGCTTGCCCTTGGTCATTACTTCGTCACGAAGCAGCTCATCGAGCCCCTTTGATCGCAAGTCGTCGGCGCCGTCGCCGAACGCGCCGACGCCTGGTAATATGATGCCGCTCGCATTGCGGATTGCGACAGGATCGGCCGTAACGGAGGCTTCGGCACCAACGGCCTCCAAGGCGTTGAGAACGGACCGGATATTCCCAATCTTGTAGTCGATAACGGCAATCAAGCGGGCGATTCCAAATTAATCAACCGTAAGTCGGTCGGCAGGGTTGGCGGGTTCATCGATATCCAGAGGCGTCCGTCCGCCATAGCTCAAGCCGGCTTACGCGCAACAAGCATCATATGACCGGAGAGACCGTTTTCTGCGATAAACTTTTGGAAAGGACCACTTAGCCTATCCCAGTCTTCAATGAGAACTTGCCGGAGCAGAAAGTTGTTAGCGACATCGAGATTGCCGGCCAAAATCTCTTTCCGGACGAGTTCCGCATCCAACTCGCCGGGGGTTGTTACCTCGAGCACGTCAAAGCCGCAGCCCTGAGCGAGGTAGCTAAGTGAAGTCGGATTGAAATAATTCAGGTGCTCGACATCGACAGCTCCCGAGAAAGGACCCAGCTGCCCGATATCGAAGCCAAGTCCGTTTGGACAAGAGATGATAAGGAGTCCGCCCGGCGAGAGGACGCGGAAGCACGCCTTAAGGAAATTTTCGGGTTCGAACAGATGCTCGATAACCTCGAAGCTTGCCACGACATCAGGCTGATAAAGCGCCAAATCGATATGTTCGATTGGCTTCTCGATCACCTCGAGACCCCGGGCGCGACAGGTGTTCGCCAGATCGGGAGTCGGCTCCACCGCCACGATACGCTCAAACAGGTTCAGCTCGCGCACACACTCACCGAACGTACCGAAGCCGGCTCCAACCTCAAGAAGCATTTTGGTTCCAACGCCGTAGCGCTCACAGGCGTCAGCAAGCCGGCGGGCGCGGGGCCTGAAGATCTTCTCGCGTCGGGGGGCTTCCGAAGCTGGGAAAATGTACTTGTTCCAATAAGCGTAGTTTTCCGAGCTGGAGTAATACATATCGAGTAAAGCTGGCGTTGGGCGCGGCGAAATGTAAACCGTACGGCAGGCGTCACAACTCATGAAGTCCAGATCATACTTGCGCCATGCGAAAGTACGGCGTTTCGCATTGCATGCGGGACAATCGACTTCGACGAATTCATCGCGCCGGGCCATGAGGCGGCCGATGTCGTTGGAAAAGCGCTCAGCTTGTCCGACCATGAGTTCATCGGGCCGGATTTCGGCTTCCTGCAATGTCATATGAGAAATTCCCTTATCAGTCCGCTACTGCTCGCCAATGGGGCAATGGACCGACGATCCGCCGCGCCTAACATCAGCCATCTCAAATCGCAACCCGATCCTCCGCAACGGATTTGGACGTGTCCGCGGACGACGCTATTTGATCAGATCCCAGGTCACCGGCGTGCCTCGCGGCACGTCGGTCGCGACACGGCTGCCTAGGATTTGGTCAATATGCTTCGGCGGTAGGCCGAAGCCCGGGCGGATGGCGCGGACGTTGTCCGTGGTCAGCCGGTCGCCGCTTTTTAGATCCTTGCTGACATAGAGCGAGCGGCGAAACTGCTTCGAGCCCTCTTCGGCGCCGCAGGCTCCGTAAGTGATCCTGCCGAAACCTTGCCAGGCGCGCTCAGTCTCGGTGACGAGCGCCTTCATTTCGTGAGGCTCCATCGAGAAGCTGCTGTCGACCCCGCCGTCATCACGGTCGAGGGTGAAATGCTTCTCGATAACCGTCGCACCGAGCGCCACGCTGGCGATCGATACGCCAATGCCCATCGTATGGTCGGACAGACCGACCTGGACGTCGAACAGCGTCCGCATGTGAGGGATTGTCGCGATGTTGGTATTTTCGGGCGTCGCCGGATACGTGCTGGTGCACTTTAGCAGTACGAGGTCGCGGCAACCTCCCTCGCGCGCGGCGCGCACTGCCTCATCCATCTCGGCGATCGACGCCATGCCAAGCGAAATAATCATCGGCTTGCCGGTCGCCGCCACGCGGCGGATCAGGGGCAGGTCCGTGTTCTCGAACGAGGCGATTTTGTAGCAGTCGGCGTTAACCGTCTCGAGGAAGTCGACCGCAGTGAAGTCGAACGGTGTCGAGAAGGGGATCATGCCGTGCCGGCGAGCGCGCTCGAAGATCGGCGCGTGCCAGTCCCATGGCGTGTGAGCCTCCCCATAGAGGTCATAGAGGGTGCGGCCGTTCCACAGGCTCTTGGGATCGTTGACCGCGAAACCCGGCGCGTCGACGTTGAGTGTCATCGTCTCAGCGGTATAGGTTTGCAGTTTTAACGCGTGTGCACCAGTCTCGGCCGCCGCATCGACGATTGCTAACGCCCGATCCAGCGACTGGTTATGATTGCCCGACATCTCGGCGATGACGAATGGCGGATGGTCGGGACCGACCATCCGATGGCCGATCGCAAAGTTGAGGCCGGCACCCATCACTCAATTTCCTTGCTGTAGCTGCGCGAAGCCCGGCCATAACCGCAACGCTCGAATAGCCGTTCGGATCTTTTATTGCCGTCCATCACCACCGCTGTCACGCGCCGGATATGCGGCGCGGCGGTGGCGAGCCAGCGTTCGGCGGCTAGCAGCAGCGATCGGCCGCTCCCACCGCCTATCGCTTGAGGCGCCAGATAGATCGAAACCTCGGCGCCGTCCTCGCCGATACGGTCGAAGCGCACGACACCAATCGGTACCCCATCGCGCTCGCCGATCAGCACCCAGCGATCAGGACTCGCCAAGGAACGCTCGAACCAGGCCTGGTGGTCGGGATAGGCGATTTCAGCCGTTTCACGTGACATCGCCCGCACTTCGGGGGAGTTCCGCCATTCGTACAGGTTGAGGCCATCGTGCGGCCCGGCAGGCCGCACCTCTACTGCGCTGAACTCCGACAACGCCGCGATGACGCGCCGGGCTCCGTGGCCGTCGGTCACTACCCAGGCATTGGCCGAAAGATGCTCGCGCAGGCCCTGATTCGCGACCAACGCTCGAAGGTGCAGAGCAAGCGATTCGCACGTCAGCTCGCCGTCGAGCGCGCATAGGAATCCAGCGCGTGCGCCCTCGTACAAAACTTGGCGCTGGTTATCGGCAAGTTGGACGGCGAGCGTCGGCACCCCAAGAGCGCAGCGTTCCCAGGTCGTGGTGCCGCCAGCGCCGACCGCGAGGTCGGCCGCCGCGAGCAACGCAGCCATCTTTTCGGTTTGTATATGCAATCGCCAAGCCGGATTTGCGGCGCAACGCACGGTGATCGCCTCGCGTGCCGGCTGGCCGGCACCGATTACCACGTCGAGCGGGATGGATTGCAGTCTCGCCGCCTCTACCGCGTCGAGCGCCAGCGACGTCGCATCGATCACATCGATGCCGCCCATGAAGAGAAGCATGCGCCTGACTTTGCCCCGGCGCGGCCCGGCAGTTGCCCGCGCGGCCGCAAAAGCTGGGCGCAGCAGCGCAAATTGCGGGCCGATCAGCGTCTGCATCACTCCGGCGGGGTAGCGCGCCGCCGAATCGGCATAGAAATTCTGATCGAGTAGCAACTCGCAGTCGTGGGTTCGGCCAAGGTCGTCGATCGCCATGACGCGAAAACCGGCACAGCGCGCCGCCGCCTCCCAAACCGCACCAAGAGCATAATGGTCGCAGATCACCCAGTCGGCGGCCGGGACGACGGCTTTGAAGGCTTCAAAATCGCGGAGCTGCGTCTCGCCATCCCACTCGCGGCCAAGCGGTGCCGTCCAAGCGTCGCTAGGCAGCATGAGGACTGCATGACCATTCGCAATAAGCTTATCATACAGATAATCGGGAACCCGTGCTGCCGCAAAGAACACATCGTGCCCCTCGGCGCGGAGCGCGTCGGCAAGCGTAAGGGTGCGAACGACGTGGCCGCTCCCCAATTCCGCCGCAGCGTCGACACGGATGGCGATCTTCATCAGCGCAATGCCCGATGCATCGCCTCCGCGCGTTCCCAATCGGCCGGCGTATCGATGTCGACAACGCGCCATTCGGGCAGGATGATGCTGGCGCCGTTAGCATGAATGTCGAGGCCGCCGAGCCAAGCTTCGGCGTTTCCCCAATAGAATTGGCCAGCATCGAAATAGGCTGGCTCAAGGTCTTGGGTTCGGGCGTTGGCAAATTCCGGGTTAAACGGCGTGACCGTGGCATCCTCGGATCGCCGCAGGGCGCGCTGGATCGCCGACGGGAAGGCTGTGATAGCAAAGGCATAAACTGCGGTGCCGGTTTCGAGCAGGCGCAGCGCTTCGATCAAGTCGCCTGACTCGATGAATGGTACTCCGGGATAGATGCAGCAAACCTGTTGGACGTGCCAGCCAAGATCGCGGCAGGCCTGCACTGCATGCGCAATCACGGGCACCGTTGGCGTGAAGTCGTCGGCGAGTTCGGGCGGGCGGACGAATGGTGTCTCGGCGCCCGTCGCCACTGCGATTTCGGCAATTTCGTGGTCATCCGTGGTCACCACAACATGGTCGAAAACGCCCGATGCGTTCGCCGCCCCAATCGCGTGGGCGATCATTGGCTTGCCGGCAAACGGCTTGATGTTCTTGCGGGGGATACGCTTGCTGCCGCCGCGCGCCGGAATGACCGCGATCCGCCCCGACGTCACTTAGGCCGCCAGAGTCCGGCGGATCACCGACACTATCTTTTCCTGCTGTTCGTCGGTCATTGCCGGAAACAAGGGGATCGAAATAGCACGCCCATAATAACGCTCAGCCGCTGGGAAGTCGCCGCGCTTGAAGCCCAGCCGCTCATAGTAAGGTTGAGTATGAATGGGAATATAATGGACATTGACGCCGATCCCATCGCCGCGCATCGTCTCGAAAAGCTGACGGCGAGATACTCGAGTGCGCAAGTCGTCAACCTCGATCGCATAGAGATGCCAGGCTGATATCCGATCGTTGAGGCGCACCGGCTTAAACACCGGTGCGTCGCCGAACAGGTCATCGTAGCGATCAGCGATGGCGATGCGGCGGGCGTGCATCTCGTCAAGGCGCGCCATTTGCGAAAGGCCAAGCGCTGCTTGCAGGTCGGTTATCCGATAGTTGTAGCCGAGTTCCTGTTGCTCATAATACCATGGGCCGTCGGCGTCGCGCTCCATGTCTGCGTGATCGCGCGACATGCCATGCGAGCGCAAAAGCCTTAGCCTACGCGCCAACTCACCGTCCTGGGTGGTTATCATGCCACCCTCGGCGGTCGTCACGATCTTCACTGCGTGAAAGCTGAACACTGACGCGTGCGCCCAAGCGGCGCCGACCGGCTGGTCGAGATAGGATCCGCCCGTGGCATGCGATGCGTCCTCAAGAAGCTTGAAGCCGTAGTGGTCGGCGAGCACCCTCATTTCGCGCATATCGCAGGACAGGCCAGCAAAATCGACGGGAATGACAACTGCCGGTAGCGTGCCTTCGCGTTCGGCGATAGCGAGCTTGTCAGTCAAGGCTTGGAGCGACATATTCCGGGTTGAGGAATCGATGTCCACGAAATCGACTGTCGCGCCGCAATATAGCGCGCAGTTAGCCGAGGCGAGAAAGCTGTTTGGCGAGGTCCAAACACGGGATCCGGGCCGAACGCCAAACGCCAAGCAAGCAATATGCAGAGCGGCAGTGGCATTCGACACGGCTATTGCATGCGCGACACGGTGGCGATCGGCGAATGCCTGCTCGAAACTGGGGATGGAGGGGCCCTGCGTCAGAAAATCCGAGCGCAACGTCGCAGCCACCGCCTCAATGTCGGCGTCAGTAATATTCTGGCGGCTGTAAGGGATGTAGGACATGCGCCGCGCCGATTAATCGATCTGGTGGCCAACTACGTGACGCTCGATCTGCTCCCGCAACTGCTCTACCGAGAGGAAGTCTTTGTTTGTGCCACTGTCATAGGAGAATCCGAGGGCGACCGGCACGGCTCCAACGCGCTTGCAATAGTCTTCAGTCGAATAGTCTGACGACGATGAAAGGATTGCATAATAGGGACCAAGATCGACTGTGTTTGGACTGTCACTAGTAGTAATCATTTCTTCGTGAATCTTTTCGCCTGGTCTGACGCCAACAACAATTTGTTCACAATTTGGACCAATCGCCTGAGCGACATCGGTAATGTTATAAGATGGGATCTTTGGCACGAGAATTTCGCCGCCCCAAGCGTGTTCAATCGACCAGAGAACCATCTCGACGCCTTGCTGCAACGAGATGTTGAAGCGCGTCATCCGCGGATCGGTGATCGGCAGCACACCAGTATTTCGCTTCTCGAGGAAGAAAGGGATGACTGATCCGCGGCTTCCCATGACGTTGCCGTAACGCACGACACTAAACCGGATATCGTGGTGGCCCCGAATGTTGTTGGCCGCGACGAATAGCTTGTCGGAACAGAGCTTCGTCGCTCCGTATAGATTAATTGGGGCCGCCGCCTTGTCGGTAGAAAGGGCGACGACGCGCTGGACGCCGCAGTCAAGCGCAGCTTCGATTACGTTCTGGGCGCCGAGGACATTCGTCTTAATGCACTCGAATGGATTGTATTCGGCGGCCGGAACCTGCTTCTGCGCCGCAGCATGAACTACGATATCCACACCCTCGAACGCGCGCCGCAATCGCGACGGATCACGAACGTCGCCGATGAAGTAGCGGATGGCGGGGAAAGAATTATCCGAAAATTGTTGCGCCATTTCGAACTGCTTGAGTTCGTCGCGTGACAGCACCACAAGGCGCTTGACGTCCGGATAACGCTCCAGGACGGTTCGAACGAAGGCCTTGCCGAATGAGCCAGTACCGCCCGTAACCAATATCGACTTACCGCTGAACATGTGGCCCTTGATGTTGGATTGATAATTAGAACGTCCGCAGCTTCCTGCGACGGAAATCGGCCCAGCCTAAGCGGAGACGTCGGTCCGCCTTACCTGTCTGTACGTTGGTCGGCAAGCAAAGGATGGCGTGGCTGCCTATGGGCGAAGTCGCGACCAGAGGTGTCAGGAATCGCCGCATGAATGTCGCCCGCTTCTTTAGAACAGTCCGCCATCTCAAACTGCGCCAAGTCAGCGATCGGATCGCCCGACGGGTGATTCGCACACGCCCGAAGCGCGGCCCCGCAGAGCCGCTGCGCGCGTCGCTGCAGCCAGCGGCCGCCTTCGTTCTCCGGCCCGCGTGTTGGGACGGCGGCACGCGGTTCGACCTACTAGGCGTTGCACACGAGATCGCCGGCCCCCAGGGCTGGAACCAGGCCGCCGAGAAGTTGTGGCTTTATCACGTCCATTATTTCGAAGACCTCCTCCGGCCAGACGCAGATAGTTGGCGATGCAACCATCAACGGCTTATTAAGCGCTGGATAGAAGAAAACCCGCCTGCGAAGGGTAACGGGTGGGAACCCTATCCTATTTCGATACGCGTATCGAACTGGATTAAATGGGTGGTGGGAGGCGCCACCTGCCCCCAAGACATGTGCGACAGCTTGGCTTTACAGCTGCGGCAACTGGCAGGGGCGCTCGAATATCACCTCCTTGGCAACCATCTCTGGGCGAACGCCAAAGCCCTTTTTTTAGGGGGTTTGTTTTTCGAAGGGCCAGAGGCCGACCGTTGGCGCAAACGCGGATTTCGAATTCTTATGCAACAGTTCAGCGAGCAGATTCTGGCGGACGGCGGCCATTTCGAACGCAGCCCCACCTATCACGCGCTTATTCTCGAAGATGTTCTCGACTTGTTGAATATCGCTGCGTGCTATGGCGCCGAGCTTCCGGCAGCTTGGGCCTGCAAGGCGCAAGCGATGATGTGCTGGCTCGAATGCATGACGCGGCCCGATGGACGGCCGGTGCTCTGGAACGATGCTGCAGGCAACGCACATCCAACCTTCGCCGAACTGCAGGGCTATATGTCGCGTCTCGGCCTTCCTGCATCGGCGGAGAAGGTCAGAATTCTTTATGAGACCGGCTACGCACGAATGGATCAAGGTCGCGGAACACTGTGGTTCGACGCGGCGGCAATTGGACCCGACTATATTCCTGGGCATGCGCATGCCGACAGCCTGAATATCGAATTATTTGTGGCCGGTGGGCCGATATTGACCGACACTGGAGTTTCGACTTATTCCATTGGTGAACGGCGGGCCTTCGAACGCAGCACACGCGCGCACAACAGCGTGGAGTTGGCGAAAACCGACTCTAGCGAGCTTTGGGCCGGTTTCCGGGTCGGACGTCGCGCTAGACCGAGAGACGTATATCTTACGCCTGATCGGTTTTCCGCCGCTCACGACGGCTATGACCATCTCGGAGCGCGCCACAGCCGCCAAATTTTGCGCGCCGCCAATGGGTTTCGTATAGTAGACAAAGTTCGGCGGCGGAAACCGTTGGCACAGGCGGCCTATTTCCATCTGGCGCCCGGACTCAAGGTCGCTATCAAAGATACTGCGGTAACGGTCGAAGACGTTCAGTTGGAATTCGATGGCGCCCTCTCGATCGATATCGAACCCTATCAACTGGCTGCTGGCTTCAATCGGTTGGTAGACGCCATATCTTTACGCGTCAGCTTCGATGGGGAGCTGACCACTACGATTAAATTCTAAGCCGCCTGCGAAAGGCGTGGCAGATCCGTGACACTCACGTAGGGTAATTGAGCAACGGCCTCAAGCGGTCAGGTGGTGTCGGCAAATCGTCATAGATTCTCCATACCAAACGCGACTTCGAAAACAGTACGACCCAAGCTGTCAGCAGGATGAGTGTGAAATAGGTCTTCAATCCGTAATGGGCAACGTACCAGCATTCGACGGCCCCCTTGTAAGGTGCGATAGCCCCATTGTAGAATGCCGAGCCATCATTGTCGGCCAGCATGTCTTCCTCACCCCGAAAAATAACCGACCCGATGCCGGAAAGACCTGGTCTCACGCAGGTCACTACCGCTTGGATCTCCGCCGAATAGGCGCCAAATGTCTGCCGGGTCAGCGGTCTCGGCCCAATGATGCTCATATCACCAAGCAACACGTTGAGCAGTTGAGGAAGCTCATTAATCTTCGATTTTCGCAAAAACTTTCCAACCGGCAGAATACGTGGGTCTGCCCTCACGGTCACCGTTCCAGTAGCTAAGTTCGGACTATTCTTTAGCATGGTTGCGAATTTATATAACTTAAACGTCCGCCCTGTTTTGCCGACTCGATCCTGGCGAAAGAAGATTTCGCCCTCGCCGGTAAATCGAAGTAGAATCGCTACGGGGAATAGAAGCGGAAAAAGAACCAGAATTGCGCACGCCGAGAGGATTATGTCGAGGAATCGCTGCATGATTACATCCTCTGATCCAAGTATCTCCCAGTTTCCTTATGATCGAACGCGGGGAGTATCTTGAAGAATAGTTCAAGTATCTCTTGTTTGGACCACCGCCCCCCTTGCCGCAATCTACCAATGTCTGCAGTAAATTGATCGAGCAGTGTCGAATCGAACAGCGCGTCGTTCTTTATGATGCCAATGCCATCGAAGCGACTCATGTCGAGTTTCTCGTTAGCAGTAAAGAATTCTTCGAAGTCCTTTTCGCCCGTGGTGTCGCTTTCGAAGAAGTAGCAAGGCCACTTTCGGTTCGAGATGAGCTTTTCCGCACTCGCTCTTGCCTCGTCTTCAGTCTCGCAAGAGACTGGCTCGTAGCCCAAGTCGGAGATGAAGTGCTGGGCAATTTCAGAAAAGGTAATAAGGTGCAGTTTTTCGCTTAACTTCGGGAAAAATATGTCGCGATTATCTCCAAGAAGAGCAGACATAAGGCAAAGTTCACCCGACTCTTGTGGTGTCACAAAGTAACGACGCACATCGCTGGGGGCGGAAATCGGTTGCCGCTTGGCGAAGCGCTGGTTGAATCCGTGCAACAGCGACCCGTCGGAGAAAGCCACGTTTGCGAAGCGGGCGGTCGATATCGCCTGCGCAACACTTTCGCGTATCAAGAACATCTCCATGATCCGCTTACTGGCCCCCATCATGTTGACCGGATTTGCGGCCTTGTCAGTCGAGACGCAAAAATACTTCTTCGCCCCCATGTCGCGCGCTAGACTAATAGTCTTGATCGTGTTGAAGATGTTCACTTCGAGCAACCGCATGAGCGTGAAAGGATCTTTTTCGCTGCGAACATGCTTCAGCGCGGAAAGATTAAAAATAAAATCGTAAGGCCCCTCGGCTTGGACCATGGCATCGAATTCCAAGCCTCCACAGTCGATGGCGAAAGATCGGAAGTCGCCGGTGATGTAGCCCAATGTGCTACGTATGTCCCGCACGAGCTCCACCATATTATTTTCACTAACGTCCACGACGTGGAGAATCTTGGGGTGCCGACGAAATATTTCGCGCACTACTGCTTGGCCGATCGACCCGGCACCACCAATAACGAGGAAGCTCGATGCACCAACGATCTCACGTAGTAGAGCATCATGCGTTAATATATCGGCGTCAAACAGCGCTTCCTGACGTCCGATCAAAGATAAAACATTCATCTAAAATTCCTTGATGCCAATTTCGTCTTAGGTTCTGTCATCAATGTTAGTCCACGTCCGCGCTGGTGAGGCAATAATAGCCCGTCGGAGCCCTTCGTCGACAGAGACGGGAGGCGACCAATTGAGGGTTTGACGCGTTTTTCGAATATCCACCTGCAAGCTGCCGAGAAGGCGTTGCGCGACAGCGCTTTGGCCAACGGCCAATGCGGCAAAGCGAAGAAGTGTGGTAGAGACGGAGATCAGGCGTGCGCGCTTGCCGATCGAGGCGGCCATCCGACGAAGAAGGTCGGCTGTCGACAAGTCGTGGCCATCGCTACCGAGGAACGTCTCGTTGGCGGCGAGAGGATGTTCTATGCACTTGATAAGCAAATCGACGAGATTATCGATCGAGACGAGACTGCGGCGGTTTTGCTCCACACCCCCTAGCGGTAGAGGTATGCCGGATTCGATCCAGCGAACCATGGCCGCAAAATTCGCCTTTACTCCCGGCCCGTAGACCAGCGGCGGACGAACGATCACATGTTCCATCGAAGTTTGAGTTGACAGTTGACGTAGTCCATCCTCAGCTTCGTTCTTTGAGATCCCGTAGGGATCCCGTGGAGATGGCGCGTCGCTAGCATGGAATGGCCGGCCCGCAGGTGTGGAATCGCCATTCACCTTGATCGAGCTCAAAAAGATAAATCGCCGAACACCGACTGCAGCCGCTTCCCTTGCAAGGTGGAGGGTGCCCTCCGTATTCACTGCTCGAAACGCAGCGAGTGACTCCGCAGTCTTGTCGCGCATCATGTGTACGCGAGCTGCACAGTGAACTATGCAGTCGACACCTGTGAGCGCGGTCGTCCAATCCGTATTTGGGCCTATGTCATCAATGATAACGACTCGGTGGCCGTGGTTGCTATGGCTGGGGAGGGTCGTGCGCACCACGCGGACGACTGGTACGCCACACCGATCCAATGCATTGCTCAACGCTTGCCCGATGAAGCCCGTTGCGCCCGTGATCATCACGGCGCCAGTCATACGGCAACCGATAATATGTCGCGCGCCATCGCTCGCATGATCGTCGTGCGTGCGAAGCGCTCGCAGAACGCTCTACGGTCGCTGACATTCGACTTGCTCAGTAGGCGGCTAACCGCGTCGGCCATGCCGACTGGATCGCACGGAGCAAAAACCTCAACCCCTGGAAGATGAGTTCTCAGGAACTCCGCCGGATATCCGGCGACGCCCGCAAGAATCGCCTTTCCTGTAGCCGCATACTCGAACAGCTTTGAGGGAAGAACCTTGTGAAAGGCTGCATGGTCGTTCAGGTGGAGGAAGAGGATGTCGGCGTCCCTATAATGCTCGAAGAGCTGGCTGCGAGGCACGGGGTCGAGGATCTGCACGTTATTAAGACTGGCTTTGGCGACCGCGCTCTCCAGCGCGATCCGCCGCCCGCCATCCCCAATCAGTCTGATCCGCGCCTTTTCTGCGAGAAGGCGACCCGCTTTCGGAACAATGGCGTGCAGCCCCTGCCCATCGCCAATGTTGCCTGCATAAACGATTAATGGCAACGCATCCCGGACGCCGTCTTTCTTGCCAAAATCAAGTCTCATAAACTCGTCGTCGATACCGTTGGTGAAACCCCGATAAGTCTGGTGGGGCGCCACTCGCTTCGCATGAGGAAGAAAGCCGTCTGAGACGAGATTTACCCTGTGCGCGCTTGTGAGCGCATATTTCTCGAGCCGTCGAAAAAGTGGCAGTGATACCGAAAGCGCCTGTCCTGATATCAGGTCTGACAGTGTGTCGGTGAAGAGGTCCCGGACGTCGAGATAAAGCGGGCGACCAATGCGCTTGGCGATATACGTCGCGAGTACCGCAGTCATCAGACGAGACGATGTAGCTAGAACAATGTCCCAAGTTTGGTCCTTGGTCCTACGGATTACCTCGCGAGCGAAGGTGGAAAATGCTCTCGCCTGATCCGCGATGCCACTCTTATGGGGCGGCAGTGGAACTCGCTGGATGCGAAGCCCCTGATGTTTCTCAAAGGCAGACGTTTCCGTCACGTGGGACTGGTAACGATTCGGACGCGTGGTGATCATGTCGATCTCCAGCCCAGTCCCGCCTTCGCTGATCAACGCATCGACTAGCGCTTTCGCCCTAAAGGACCCGGCTGAAAGATCGGGAGGATAATAAAAGGAGATGAAAAGGATTCGCATATGAAGGGCTTAAGAGGAGATATTATTGGTAGCTGTCGAACTGCGTGCACGCAGGTCGTCGAGGCAGCGTCCGGCAGTCGCGCCGTCCCAAAGCGCCGGCCGGGCCGGGGACGGCCCGTTGTCGGCGAGCGCGGCGTCGAGCGCTTTGACCAGCGTCGGGGCGCACACCAGCCGGTTGGTGCCTTCAGTCACGGTGATCGGCCGTTCGGTGTTTTCGCGCAGCGTCAGGCACGGGATGCCGAGGTATGTCGTCTCCTCCTGGAGCCCGCCGCTGTCGGTTATTACGACGCAACTGCGCTCGACGGCGGCCATGAACGGGCGGTAGCTCATCGGCTCCAGCAACCGGATGTCAGCAGCGGCCAGCCGGTCGAGCAGTCCGAATCGTATCAGCCGCTCGCGGGTTCGCGGGTGAACAGGAAAGATCAATGAAAGCCGGCGTGCCGCGTCAAGCAACGCCTCGACTAGCGGCGTCAACGTCGCTTCCGCATCGACATTCGATGGGCGGTGCAAAGTGACGATGCCGAAGCGGCGTGGCAGATCAAGCGTCGCGGCCTCGACGGCGATGCGCGGGCGGACACGCTCGTAACTGTCGAGCATGATGTTGCCGACGCGGGTGATGCGCGCTCCGTCAACGCCTTCCGACAGCAGGTTGGCGTCAGCATCGGGCGACGGCGTCCACAGCACATCGGCGATGGCGTCGGTGATGAGGCGGTTGATCTCTTCCGGCATCGCGCGGTCTCGCGAGCGCAGCCCTGCCTCGAGATGCACGGTGGCGATGCCGAGCTTCGCGCCGACCATCGCGCAGGCAGCGGTCGAGTTAACGTCGCCAACGACGACCAGCCAGTCGGGCCGGTCGGCAAGCGCGACACGTTCGTAGGCGATCATTACCCCGCCCGTCTGTTCAGCATGGCTGCCAGAGCCAATCCCCAGATGATGGTCGGGGGGCGGTAGGTCGAGGTCCGCGAAGATGTCATCGGACATATTGGCGTCGTAGTGCTGGCCGGTGTGGATCAGCGCCGGCGCGAAGTCAGGCGCTGTCGCCAGCGCGTGCCACAAAGGTGCCACTTTCATGAAGTTTGGCCGCGCCGCTGCGATGAGATGAATCTTAGACGTCATTACTTTCCTTCGTAAAAAGCTCTTTTATCCTACGGAATCAGAGCTGCCATCTTTTTACGGAAGCTGGCAACTCAACATCGCGCCACATTCCTTTAATATCCGCAACCAGCCCTCCGCTAACCAGCAAATTTGCTATCGAACTGCCAGTCAAAGCACGATAGGTAGCATGTGGGACTGCGGCAATAACAGCATCGTATTGTAGTGCTAGCGCATGGGAATTTAGAAAGAAGCCATACTCACGCTTTGCTTCAACCGGATCCGCAAGTGGGTCATGCACTGTTATCTCGTGGCCAATCCACTGCAATCGCCGAACAACATCGATGATGCGAGAATTACGTAAATCAGGAACGTCCTCCTTGAACGTAAGGCCAAGAATGAGCACACGGGATGACTTCTTCAGTTGAGAGTGTATTTGATCGGCAATCCAACATCCCATATTGTCGTTAAGTCTACGTCCCGCAAGAATCACTTCCGGATCGTGACCGAGCTGCTGAGCCTTATAGCTAAGATAATATGGGTCAACGCCAATGCAGTGTCCGCCAACAAGCCCGGGTTGGAATTTTAGGAAATTCCATTTTGTACTCGCCGCATCAAGCACGTCGTAAATCGATATGCCGATCTTTTGAAAAATCTGCGCGATCTCATTCATAAAGGCGATATTGATGTCGCGCTGGGCATTCTCGATAACCTTGGCGGCCTCGGCCGCCTTGATCGAGGCAGCTTTGAAGGTGCCGCCGGTGGTGATCGTTCCGTAGAGTTCAGCCAAGGCCTCGGCTATCCGGGGGTTTTCGCCCGACACCACCTTGGTGATCTTGTCGACAGTGTGCTCGCGGTCGCCGGGGTTGATGCGTTCCGGACTGTAGCCAAGAAAAAAGTCGGTGCCGCGCTTGAGGCCAGACAGCCTCTCTAGCTCGGGGCCGCAGAGGTCTTCAGTGACGCCGGGATAGACGGTGCTCTCGTAGACGACAATCGCGCCGGCGCCGGCCTTGAGGATGCCGGCGAGCGCGCGCGTTGCGCTGAGCACCGGATTGAGATCCGGCTGGTTCGCGGCGTCGACCGGAGTTGGCACGGTGACGATGTAGATCGACGCCTCGCGGCAATCCTCCATGTTCGTCGTGTAGCGTAGCTTGCTCGCCTTCAAACGGTCGCTCTCGATCTCGCGTGTGCGGTCATGGCCGTTGCGTAGTTCGGCCACGCGACCGGCGTCGATGTCGAGGCCAAGGCAATCGAAATGTCTTGCCATCGCGACAGCGAGCGGCAGGCCGACATAGCCAAGGCCGACAACGACGACGCGTGTCTCGGGGCCGATGACGATTTCAGGCATGCTTGTTTGCGGCTCCGTTGGATGCGCCCGGTGGAATGACGGGCGATGGTGGTTGCTCGGGCTCAAAGCTCGGAATTTGACCCGTTCCTGCCGCTCTATGGAGCCGGGTTTGAGGTCGACAACACTGCAGGCACTGTGGCCGAATCCCAAGAAGTAGGCGCCGGAGATGACATGGTCAGTCGCATTCGCGGGGCTCGTAGCTTCTTTCAGCGGGCTTCGCCAGCCGAGTTGCGTCCGCGCCCATGGTTAGGAGGGCATGCATCTGGCTCTGCCAAGATAGGAAGGCGGACTTCTAATATAACTCGATCGCCCCCGTGCAGATAGCGGCGGTTCTCGCTGTCATGTAGTGCAGAGGGAATCGGGTCTGCAGAAGCGCGACATCGCCCGCCGGTTTCGCCGGATGCCAAGGAACTTGAAGAGCCGTACGCGGAAACGCCCGCCGGTGTCCCGGCGGGCGTCCCCTCCTCCCCAAGAGCCCTGCCTCAGTGCGCGGTTTCGAACTGCGCGGCTTCAGTCGATTCCCTGAGCGCCGTGGTCGACGAGGTGCCGCCCGAGATCGCCTCGGCGACGGCGTCGAAATAGCCGGTGCCGACTTCGCGCTGGTGGCGTGTCGCGGTGTAGCCGTTGGCTTCGCTGGCGAACTCGGCCTGCTGGAGCTCCGAATAGGCAGCCATGCCGCGATCCCTGTAGCCGCGCGCCAGCTCGTACATGCCGTGGTTGAGGCTGTGGAAGCCCGCCAAGGTCACGAACTGATATTTGTAGCCCATCGCGCCCAGCTCGCGCTGGAACTTGGCGATCGTGTCCTTCCCCAGGTTCTTCTCCCAGTTGAAGCTCGGCGAGCAATTATAGGCGAGCATCTTGTTGGGGTATTGCTTGCGGATCGCCTCGGCGAAGCGCCTGGCGTCATCGAGGTTCGGGTGGCTGGTCTCCCACCACAAAAGGTCGGCATGCGGCGCGAAGGCGAGGCCGCGCTTGATGCAATGGTCGACGCCGGTGCCGGGCTTCAGCCGGAAGAAACCCTCGGGCGTGCGCTCGCCGGTCAGGAACTCGTGGTCGCGCTCGTCGATGTTGGAAGTGATGAGCATCGCGCTTTCGGCGTCGGTGCGCGCGCAGATGATCGTCGGCACGCCGCAGACGTCCGCCGCGAGCCGCGCCGAATCGAGGTTGCGGATGTGCGCCTGCGTCGGGATGAGCACCTTGCCGCCGAGGTGGCCGCACTTTTTCTCCGAGGCGAGCTGGTCCTCGTAGTGAACGCCCGCCGCGCCGGCGGCGATATAGGCCTTCATGATCTCGAAGCAGTTCAAGGGCCCGCCGAAGCCGGCCTCGGCGTCGGCGACGATCGGGGCGAACCAGTCGCGGCTGACCTTGCCCTCGCTGTGCTCGATCTGGTCGGCGCGCTGGAGGGCGTTGTTGATTCGCTTGCACAGCTCGGGGCCGGCGTTCGCGGGATAGAGCGACTGGTCGGGGTACATCGCGCCCGCGGTGTTGGCGTCGGCGGCGACCTGCCAGCCGGAGAGGTAGATGGCCTTGAGGCCGGCGCGGACCTGCTGCATCGCCTGGTTGCCCGTCATCGCGCCGAGCGAATTGATGTAGGGCTCGCTGTGCAGCAGCTCCCACAGCTTGTTCGCGCCGCGCGCCGCCAGCGTGTAGGCGATCGGCAGCGAGCCGCGCAGCCGCTCGACGTCGGCCGCGGTGTACGGACGCTCGATGCCGTCGAAGCGGCCGGCGGGGGCGGGGATCAGATCGTCGAACCTGGTCATCGCAATTCCTCAACTCGATTTTTACAACGCTGTTGCAACGAATGCCGCAAGCGCCTGCCGCCTCCTAGAGCCGACGGAAACCAAGCCGTCAACAAGCGCACGTACAAATCGTGTTGACCTGTGCGCCTTCTGACGGAATGATGTGAAACATTGTCAATAAGGCATACAAGATGGCGAGCCTGCCGCAGGACCGAAAGTTGTTCGCCGGGCCGCGCCTGCGCCGCCTGCGGCTGCAGCTCGCGCTGACCCAGAGCCGGATGGCCGACGACCTCGGCGTGTCGGTGAGCTACCTCAACCTGATCGAGCGCAACCAGCGACCGCTCACCGCCGGGGTGCTGCTGCGGCTGGCGCAGGCCTATAACATCGACCTGCGCCAGCTGACCGGCGACGACAGCGAGCGCGCCGCCGACGACGTGCGGCAGATGCTCGCCGATCCGCTGTTGCGCGGGCTGGAGGTCGGGCGGTCCGAGGTTCACGATTTCGTCGAATCGTGCCCGAGCATGGCGCAGGCGATGGCGCGGCTCTACGCGGCGTGGCGCGACCGGGGGCAGGCGCCGGGCGACGAGGCGGAGAGCGCCAGCGCCGGGCCGCTGGAGGCGGTGCGTGCCTTCATCCAGGAGCGGCGCAATCATTTTCCAGACGTGGAGGCGCGCGCCGAGGCGCTGGCCGACGAGCTGCGGCTGGCGCCGGGCGGGCTCGGGCACGCGCTCGGCGAGCGGCTGCGCGGGCGGCACGGGCTGTCGGTGCGCGTCCTGCCGGTCGACGTGATGCCGGGGCATCTCCGCCGGCTCGACCTGCACGGCCGCCAGCTCCAGCTGTCCGAGCTGCTCGACGAGCCGTCGCGGGTGTTCGCCGCCGCCTATCAGACCGGGCTGATCGAGGCGAAGGCCGAGATCGAGGCGGCGACGGCGGCGGCGGACTTCGCCGACCGGACGGCGACCCGGCTGCTGACGCAGAACCTCGCCAGCTATTTCGCCGCCGCCGTGATGATGCCCTACGCGCGCTTCCACGCGGCGGCCGAATCGACGGGCTATGACCTGGAGCTGCTCGCCCGGCGCTTCGGCGCGGGGTTCGAGCAGGTGGCGCACCGGCTGACGACCTTGCAGCGGCCGGGGAGCCGGGGGGTGCCGTTCTTCCTGATCCGGGTCGACCGGGCGGGCAACGTCTCGAAGCGATTCGCGGCGGGGCGCTTTCCGTTCGCGACCTACGGCGGGACCTGCCCTTTGTGGTCGGTGCACGGCGCGTTCGACAAGCCGGGCGAGCTGCTCACCCAGGCGATCGAGATGGAGGACGGCGCGCGCTACCTGTCGATCGCGCGGACCGTGCACCCGCACGCGGCGCCGGCGGGCGCGGTGCGGCCGCAGTTCGCGGTGGCGCTGGGCTGCGAGCTCGGCCACGCGCACGGGTTGGTCTACGCGCGGGGGATCGACCTCGACGCGCCGCGAGTGACGCCGATCGGGGTGACGTGCACGCTGTGCGAACGGGCGGAGTGTCGGCAGAGATCGGCGCCGCCGGCGAGCCGGCGGCTGGTGGTGGATGAGCGGAGCCGGGGGGAGAGTGCGTTTCGGTTTGGCGATGGCTGAGCCTATTCGTCGATACCGTCCCAATCGTCCTCGAATTTGGAGCGGATTGTGGGTTCAGTAGTCGCTAAAAGCTGTTGCGGGATCGACAGCATCTGGCCGCCGTCGCGGATTAGCGGGCGGTAAGCGAGGCCAATGCTGCCCCGGACATGGCGACTGTAGATGGCGTCGAGCGGCACCGTCAGGTAGATGCCCTTGTCGAAGCGGCCTTCGCCAAAGCGTTCCGCTGACACGTTCGTCTTGGTCGCGAAGGCGCCGACGCTGACGCCCGACTCGAAGGTCCTCGCGATCTCGAAGGTTCCGCCATAGTCCTTCGCAAGATAGCGGCCGAGCCGAACTCGGACGTCTAGCTTGGGGCCTGGGAAATAGTAGGCGCCCGTTACGAATCCAGTGACCGTGCTGTAATGTCGGAAGTCGAAGAGCTGATCGAAGCCGCGTTGCTTAACATAGGAAAGGTCCGCGCCGATGGCCCAGTTCCTGGTTGCCGGGCGATACAGGATTTCGGCGCCGACGCCGCCAAACATTTCTTCGAGGAGACCACCGAAAACATGGCCGTAGAGGGCGGGCGCCAAGTTGAAGACGTAGTTCGCGTGAAGGATTGGGATCGAGGTTTTCCCTTCGCGCAGATAGTCCTTAATATCGGAGCGGACGTGGGGGAGCTGGCTGTCGGACGGGATTTGCAGCTTGTCGAAGTTGTCCGACAGCGCAAACGCGACCGCGCCTTGAGCATTGAGGTGGCGATTGATCGAAAGGAAGCCATTGGCGCGAAGACCGGCCTGATAGAGCAGAAATTGCTCCGGGCGGCCGAGCGTTGTTTTAAGCGTGGGCCTGAACGAATAGGCGAATCTCGGTGGCGAGGTGCTCAGCGGTCCTTGATAGTTTGCGTTGTTCAGGTCGAGGGACGGAAGCGAGAACTCCGTCTGCTGCAACAATTCCTCCGGTGATCCAGAGCCGGGCACCAAGGCTTTCGCCAGAGCGGACCGATAGACGCGCACTTCCACGGTTTCCATGCCGCCTTCGACGAAAACAACGCTGATAGCCTCATAGCGTGCCGGAAGAACCCCGAACGCGGCGCGTGAGATGCGCCCCAAGCCCGTCGCCATATTCTCAAAGCGCGCCTGGGCGACATAAAGAACGACTTCATGCGCATGAAAATCGGCCGCATAGAGGCCGGCGCCTTGGCCGCCCAACGCGGCTGAGAGGTTCTTGCTGAGTTCAGCGCCAGGAGGATCGGGGCGCGCCTGGGCCTCCGCGGGGCTGGAAAAGATCGCGCCTGGCTCGAGTGGGGCGCCGGTGTCAGGCACCAACGGCACACCGGAGATCGCCGCATCCGACCTGATCGTGGTAGCCTGGGCGGGAAAGGCGGGCGGCCCGGCATCGAACTTCGGGATTCGGAACGGTCGGTTGAAGTTCGTGGTAAGGGCGAGATTCAAGGCGATCTTGTTACCGCGTTCGACCGCCGCGCCAAGGTGTAGCCAAGAGCGCACGGCATAATCCGCGCCGAAGTTGACGGGGACCCGAACACGAAAGCGGTTGCCGAGAGCTTCGCTCTTGTAGTCGTTCGCGTCATATTCGAGCTTGAGCGCCAAGCCCTTGATCGGCGTATCATATTTAATGCCGCCGAATGGCGAAACCTGTCTGCCCTTGAAATAAGCCGCGTTAACGGTCCCTCCGCCAGCGGTGAAAGACCCGCGCGTATCGAACCGCGATCCAATGAGACGGAACGGGTTTGGTAAAATGCCGCGGCTGGCAATATTGCCCCAGCCCAAGCCGAACGACACGTCGATCGGCCCAGCTCGCTTGTTCAGCACGATATATTCGGATGAGAACAGGCCGGTACCGACGAAGTCGCGTAGACCGAGGGCTACAGCAGGCGTCCAGGAGGTTTCCTCGAACGCCCTGATCTTCAGGTCAAAGCCGCGATCCTTGAAGCTCTGGGTGCCACTGAATTCCGGAAAAGGCGAGTAAAGGCGATTTCGTACCGTCGTCAGCCGAAGCGTCGCCTCGAGCCATGGCATACCCTGCACGCTAAAGAAGTAACGGTCATAGGGTTGCACGTGGTTGGCGCCGAGAGTGATTTGCCCGTCCGGCGCGAAACGCGCGGTCGGCGTTTGCAGGAGTCCGACGCCGCCGAAATCGCCAGGCGAGAAAGAAGCGGGAAAGGGCTCCCATGGGTCGGCAGCGATCGCATGTGTGCTTAGCCCCGCCAAGAACAGGAAAGCGCCAACCTTGCGCTGACGACCGAGCCTTGGGCAAGGACGTGTCGTCGGTCGCACGACGGCGAACATCCTGTTGGCGGCATTATACTGGCGCCGCGCCTTCGAAACTGTCATTTCCAGTCTGTGTCATATCATTAGGTGAATCGCCAGTGGCGGATTCGACTCCCTTTCAAGGCCAGGATTCCATGTTGTCGAAGAGCCGCCGTCGCGCCCTGTTTGCGATCGGGGCGGCAGCTATCGTGCCGGGATGCGCGAGCTTCAGGAGGTCGGCCTTTTGGGGTACGATCCTGAACGCCAATCAGCCAGCTGGATCGAGAATCGACCGGGCCAAGGTCGATTCCATTCCTTACGCTTCGATGATCGCCAAGTTTCGCGGCAACGCGGCGGCGCTCATCGTTCTCGGGGAGCGTCTGTCCGCAGATCGACTGGTCTGGTATTCAGCAGAGCACCAGAGCCTTACGACCTGGGGTCCTTATGTCGTTCGTCTTCTGGGGACGGACGTCGCACTTCGCGAGATGACGTTTCGTGGCAGTTGGTCGACAAACCTCGGCACCATGATTGGCCGAAGGGCTGAGCGCAGTTTCGGATGGCAAGCCAAAGACGGGGGGATCTTATCCTCCAACGCGGTTTCCCGGTTCGAGGACGTGGGGACGGACGTAGTTGAGATTCTTGGGGAGCGCCGCCAGCTTCGCCGAGTCCGCGAGCAGCTGGTTTTCGACGGGCAGCATCGATTTTCCAATGACTATTGGATCGATATGGATGGCGGCTTCTGTTGGAAGAGCAGGCAGATTGTAATTCCGACCCTGCCAGCCTTCGAGTTTCAGGTTACAAGACGGCCTTTGGCCGTTTGACGCATAAAAAAAGGCCGCCATCAAGGCGGCCTTTCCTTAACTTTATCGAACTGGCTAGCTCGATCAGCCAGTCGTTGTCGCCGTGCTCGTCGAAGTGGCGGGCGGCGTCGGCGTCGGCGTCGGCGTGCCGGCGTCCGGGTCGTTGTCCGTGCCACCCGTAACGGCCGCAGCGATAACCGTCGCGAGGACGATGCCGCCAGCAATCGCGGCTCCAGCAAGGCCGCCGGAGGCTGCGCCCGCAGCGCCACCGGAACCCGCGGCGTCGGTGGTCGTGGTGGTCGTGGTGGTCGTGGTCGTGGTGGCAGGCGGGGTCGTCTGGGCGAAGACCGCTGCCGGAACCTGCGCCACCATCATCGAACCGATGACGAGCTTCGAAGCAATTTTCATACGTACCCCGTTGGAATGTGGTCTGAACCGAGTCAAAACGCTGTTAGCCGAGTCTTACGCCGCAGTGCAAGCTTTGTCTTCGAGATATTCGAACTGTGGACTAGCCGCAACACGGCCTAAGCTATTCATAGCCAAAGGTTAGTGCGACCGAGCGTAAACCAGCTTCTCCAGAGATTGTTCCAACAGAAATCGACTTGGCGTTAGAAGATCTGCTTTAGGGCGGAAAGGATGCGGCTCACTATAACCGCTCCGCGTTAGTCTTGCGCTTCTCCCCGATGGAGCCGGGTCGCGTTATATCAGCGTTTCAGGGGATCGGGACCATCCCACTCCACCGGCCCATTCACCCGCCACAGCTCCCGCCCCTGCGCGTCGTACGCCACGGTCACCGGCAACCCCGCCGCCTTGTACGCCAGCGCCAGCTCGGTCGGCTGGTCGAGATAGGTCGTCAGCGCCTTGAACCGCCCGGGCTTGAAGAACTTGTCCACCGCGCGCCAGCCGCCCAAATCCTCGGCGATCGCGACGACGTTGACCTTGCCCTTCATGCGCGCCGCGTAGCGGTCGAGCGCCGGCATCTCGGCCTTGCAGGGGGCGCACCAGGTCGCCCACAGGTTGACGATCGTCGGGCGGCCCTTGAACTGGGCAAGGCGGTGGGTCTTGTCCCGGCGGTCGACGAACTCCGCCGCTGGCATCGCCGAGCCGGCGTGCGAGCGGTCGAGCTTCAGGGGCGCCGCCGCTTGCGGCCCCGCGGCCTTTGTCATATCGCCGCTGGCGACGGCGCCCATGAGCGCCAGGCCCAGAATGACGGCAGGGAACGCGCGCATGTCCGGCTCCAATTCCTTGTGGGGCGGCCGCTTCGCCGAGGGCCCTTCGGCCGTGATGCGCGAGATAAACGCCTCGATTCCGTTCGACAAGCGGCTGTGGCGGCAGGATCTCGCCGGATCGAAGGCGCATGCCGCGATGCTGCGCGATCAGGGCATCGTCGACGCGGTGGACGTCGAGGCGATTCTCGGCGGCCTCGGGCGAATCGAGTCGGAGTATGAAGCGGGCGGCCTTGTCGAGGATCTGGCGCTCGAAGACATCCACATGCACGTCGAGACGCGGCTTGCCGCGCTGATCGGGCCTGCGGCCGGGCGGCTGCACACGGCGCGCTCGCGCAACGATCAGGTCGCGACCGATTTCAAGCTCTGGGTGCGCGACGCGATCGACGCGATCGACGGCGGGCTGGCGGGCTTCCAGCAGGCGCTGCTGGCGCGCGCCGGGGAGCAGGCCGATTCGGTGATGCCCGGCTTCACCCATCTGCAGGTGGCGCAGCCGGTGACGCTCGGCCACCATCTGATGGCCTATTGGGAGATGGCCGCGCGAGACAGAAGCCGATTCGCGGATGCGCGGCGGCGGCTGAACGAATGTCCGCTTGGCGCTGCGGCGCTTGCCGGCACCGGCTTCCCGATCGACCGCGATTCGACGGCGCGGGCGCTCGGCTTCGACCGGCCGACCGCCAACTCGCTCGACAGCGTCTCGGATCGCGACTTCGCGCTGGACTTCCTGTCGGCGGCGGCGATGACGGGGCTCCACCTGTCGCGGCTCGCCGAGGAGGTGATTCTGTGGGCCAACCAGAGCTTCGGCTTCGTCACCTTGCCCGACGCTTTCTCGACCGGCTCTTCGATCATGCCGCAAAAGCGCAATCCGGACGCGGCCGAGCTGGTACGCGGCCATTCGGGGCGGTTGCTCGGCGCCTTTCAGGCGCTCGCCGTGACGATGAAGGGCCTGCCCCTCGCTTATTCGAAGGACATGCAGGACGACAAGGAGCCGGTGTTCCAATCCTACGACACGCTGGCGCTCTGCCTCGCCGCGATGACCGGGGTGGTGGAGACGCTGACCTTCAACCGGCCCGCGATGCGCGCGGCGGCGGAGCGCGGCTTCTCGACTGCGACCGATCTCGCCGACTGGCTGGTCCGCGTCGCCGGCGTCCCGTTCCGTGAGGCGCATCACATCACCGGCCACGCGGTGAAGGCGGCGGAGGCGAAGGGCATCGGCCTTGCCGATCTTTCGGACAGCGACTTGCAGGCGATCGATTCGCGGCTCGATTCGCGGGTGCGTGACGTGCTGAGCGTCGATTCGTCGGTGGCGAGCCGCGCCAGCTTTGGCGGCACCGCGCCCGCCCAGGTGCGGGCGCGAATCGCCGCGGCGCGGGCGGAGATGGGATAATGACTGGCCGACTGATGACCCTCGCTGCGCTGGCGCTGCTCGCGGGCTGCGGGGGCAAGGGCGACCTTGCCTACAAGCCCGGCCAGGCCGCGCCGCCCAAGCCGGTCGGCGCCGCCGAGGTGCCGACGCCTGCACAGATGCTGCTGCCGCCGCCGCAGGCGAAGCCCGACAGGGTCGATGATCCGGTGGCGCATTCGAAGCCGCGCGAGCAGGACCGCTTCGACCTGCCGCCGCCGCGCTGATGGACCATTTTGCCGAAAGGGGCGGCGTCCTCCACGCCGAGGGCGTCAGCCTAGCGGCGCTCGCCGACAGCGTCGGTACGCCCTTTTACTGCTATTCCACGGCGACGATCGAGCGGCACTATCGCGTGCTGGAAGAGGCGCTGGCCGGCGCCGGCGCGCTGATCGCCTATGCGATCAAGGCCAATCCCAATTTGAGCGTCGTCGCGACGCTGGCGCGGCTCGGCGCGGGGGCGGACGTGGTGTCGCTCGGCGAGCTGAAGCGCGCGATGGCGGCGGGGGTGCCGGCGGATCGCATCATCTTCTCGGGCGTCGGCAAGACGCAGGACGAGATGGCGGCGGCGCTCGACGCCGGCATCCACCAGTTCAATCTCGAGTCGGAGCCTGAGGCCGAATCGCTGAGCGTGGTCGCTGCGCGGCTGGGCAAGCGGTCGGCCGTCGCCTTCCGGATCAACCCGGACGTTGACGCCGGCACCCATGCCAAGATTTCGACCGGCAAGGCGGAGAACAAGTTCGGGGTGCCGCTGCCGCGCGCTCTCGATGCCTATGCGTTGGCGGCGAGCCTGCCGGGCCTCGATCCGGTCGGGGTCGCGGTCCACATCGGCAGCCAGCTCACCCAGCTCGCGCCGCTGGAGCGGGCGTTCGAGGCGGTTGGAGCGCTGATCGCCGAGCTGCGCGCTGCAGGGCACACGATCAGCCGCGCCGATCTGGGGGGCGGGCTCGGCATCCCCTATTATCCCGATCTGCCGCCGCCGCCGTCGCCCGCCGACTATGGCGCGCTGGTTCGGCGCGTGACCGCGGGCTGGGACGTCGCGCTGTCGGTCGAGCCGGGACGGCTGATCGTCGGCAACGCCGGGGTGCTGGTTACTCGGGTGATCACGGTGAAGGAGGGGGCGGGGACGCGCTTCGTCATCGTCGACGCGGCGATGAACGACCTGCTGCGGCCGAGCCTCTATGACGCCTGGCACGCGATGCGCGCGGTCGAGCCCCGAGACGGCCGCATCGTTGCGACCGTCGCGGGGCCGGTGTGCGAAAGCGGCGACACCTTCGCCGAGGGGCGCGAGTTGACGCCGTTCGAGGCCGGCGACCTGATGGCGATCATGACCGCCGGCGCCTATGGCGCGACGATGGCGTCGACCTACAATTCGCGGCTGCTGGTGCCCGAGGTGATGGTGAGCGGCGACCGCTGGTCGGTCGTCCGGCCGCGCCAGACCTATGAGGAGATGCTGGGCGCCGACCGGCTGGCGGCCTGGCTCTGACGGGGGCGGAACGCCGCACCGGGCCGAAACATTTTACAAAGGCTCGAACTTCCCCGAGCATGCACCCGAAACGAAGAGGATGACGATGGCGCTGAAGCCCGTGCGCAAGGCTGTGTTTCCGGTAGGCGGGATGGGAACGCGCTTCCTGCCCGCGACCAAGGCGGTGCCGAAGGAGATGCTGCCGGTCGTCGACCGGCCGCTGCTGCAATACGCCGTCGACGAGGCGCTGGCGGCGGGCATCGAGCAGATGATCTTCGTGACGGCGCGCGGCAAGTCGGCGCTCGAGGACTATTTCGACGTCGCCGGAGAGCTGGTCGCGATGCTGACCGAGCGCGGGAAGACCGCCGAACTCCAGGTGCTGGAGGAGACGCAGCTCGGCCCGGGGCAGATCGCCTATGTCCGCCAGCAGGAGCCGGCGGGCCTCGGCCATGCGGTCTGGTGCGCGCGCTACATCACCGGCGATGAGCCGTTCGCGGTGCTGCTGCCCGACGAGCTGCTCTACGAGCCGAGCAATCCCTGCCTGAAGCAAATGATGGCGGCCTACGAGCAGGTCGGCGGCAACGTCATCGCGGTGATGGAAGTGCCGGCGGAGCATACGCACCGCTACGGCATCGTCTCGCCGGGCGCGGTCGATGGCGCGCTGACCGAGGTCAAGGGGCTGGTCGAGAAACCCAAGCAGGGGACGGCGCCGTCGCGGCTGGCGGCGATCGGGCGCTACATCCTGCAGCCCGAGGTCATGCAGGTTCTGGAGGCGGGCAAGAAGGGCGCGGGCGGCGAGGTCCAGCTGACCGACGCGATGGCCGAGCTGATCGGCAAGCAGCCCTTCCACGCCTTCACCTATGCCGGTCGGCGCTTCGACTGCGGCGACAAGGCCGGTCATATCAACGCCAACATCGCGGTCGCGCTCGACCGGCCCGACATCGCGCCTGCCGTCCGCGACTTCATCAAGACGTTGTAGTGGCCGCACCCCCGCTCTGGCGCCTGCTGGGCGAAGTGAGGGCGGCGCCGGAGTTCATCCGCTTCATGCTGGCGCTGAGCGGGCTTCGGCAATTGAAGGGCGGCGACCGGCAGGGGGTGATCGTCTATCCTGGGCTGCTGGCCGGCGACGCGCTGACCGGCCCCTTGCGCGACCTGCTGTGCGACCTCGGCTATTACGCCCATGGCTGGGAGATGGGGCTGAACCTCGGACTGCGGCCGGGGCTGCTCCAGACGATGATGAAGCAGGTGCGAGTGGTGCATGAGGGCAGCCGAAAGCCGGTCAGCCTGATCGGCTGGAGTCTCGGCGGCCTTTATGCGCGGGAGCTCGCCAAGCGGCTGCCCGACAAGGTGCGGCAGGTGATCACGCTCGGCACGCCGGTCACCGGAGACATGCGCGACAACCGGGCGTGGCGGCTCTACGAGGCGCTGAACGGCCACCTGGTGGATGCACCGCCGATCGACACCGACCTGCGCGACCACCCGCCGGTGCCGACGACCTCCATCTACAGCCGAAGCGACGGCATCGTGTCGCCGGGGAGCTCGATCGCCAACGGGCCTCTGATCGAGAGCATCGAGATCGGCGGCAGCCACTTCGGGCTGCCATGGAACACCCGCGCCATCCGAATCATCGCCGACCGGCTGGCGCAGGCGGAGGGCGGGTGGCGGCCCTACCGGCCGCGCTGATTTCGGCTTAGAGTCCCTAGAGTCCCGCTGGTTCGGCAATTGCATTGCGCGCCGGCGCAATTTTCGAACAATGACGACCCGAAATGGACTGGACTGCGCGCCCCCTCATCGAGCGAACATAAGCCGAACGCGCGCCTGTAGGACAGGCCTTTTTTTAGTTCGTCGCCGCTGCCTGCATCGCCTCGAACCGCGCGACGCGCTTCTCGGCCACTGCACGCTCGGCGTCAGACTTCACGGCGCCAAGCTCGGTCCGTGCCGCCGCCAGCTCGCGGGCGACGCCTTCGACATCGATCTCGCCGACCGGCACCGCGCTCTCCGCGAGGATGGTGAGGCCGTTATCGCCGACTTCGGCGAAGCCGCCGTCGATGAAGACGCGCGTGGTCACATGGTCCATGTCGTCGGCGTAGATGTCGATCGCGCCGGGGCGGATGGTCGACATCAGCGGCGCGTGGCCGGCAAGGACACCGAAGTCGCCCTCGCTGCCCGGAACGACGACCATCGTAACGTCGTCAGAGCGCAGCAGGCGCTCAGGCGACACCAGTTCGAAGTGGAGCTTTTCGGCCATTATGCGGCCTCAGCCGCCATCTTCTGCGCCTTCTCGACCGCTTCCTCGATGGTGCCGACCATGTAGAAGGCGGCTTCGGGGAGGTGGTCGTACTCGCCGGCGACGATCGCCTTGAAGCTCTTTACGGTGTCCTCGACCGCGACGAACTTGCCGGGGAAGCCGGTGAAGATCTCGGCGACGTGGAAGGGCTGCGACAGGAAGCGCTGGATCTTGCGGGCGCGGCTGACGACCAGCTTGTCGTCTTCGCTGAGCTCGTCCATGCCGAGGATGGCGATGATGTCCTGCAGCGACTTGTACTTCTGCAGCACCTCCTGGACCGAACGCGCGACGTCGTAATGCTCCTGGCCGACGACGCGCGGATCGAGGACGCGGCTGGTCGAATCTAGGGGATCGACCGCCGGATAGATGCCGAGCTCCGAGATCGCGCGGCTAAGCACCGTCGTCGCGTCCAGGTGGGCGAACGAGGTAGCCGGCGCCGGATCGGTCAAATCGTCGGCGGGAACGTAGATCGCCTGCACCGAGGTGATCGAGCCCTTGTTGGTCGAGGTAATGCGCTCCTGGAGCTGGCCCATGTCGGTGGAGAGGGTCGGCTGATAGCCGACCGCCGACGGGATGCGGCCGAGCAGCGCCGACACTTCGGAGCCCGCCTGGGTGAAGCGGAAGATGTTGTCGACGAAGAACAGCACGTCCTGGCCTTCGACGTCGCGGAAATATTCGGCGATCGTCAGGCCGGAGAGCGCGACGCGGGCGCGGGCGCCCGGCGGCTCGTTCATCTGGCCGAACACCAGCGCGACCTTCGAGCCCTCCGGCGTCGGGTTGCCGTCGGCGTCCGACGCGATGACGCCGGCCTCGAGGAACTCGTGATAGAGGTCGTTGCCCTCGCGGGTGCGCTCGCCGACGCCGGCGAACACGGATGTGCCGCCGTGGCCCTTGGCGATGTTGTTGATCAGCTCCTGGATGAGCACGGTCTTGCCGACGCCGGCGCCACCAAAGAGCCCGATCTTGCCGCCCTTGGCATAAGGCGCGAGCAGGTCGATGACCTTGATGCCGGTGACGAGGATGCTCGACTCGGTCGACTGGTCGACGAACAGCGGCGCCTCGGCATGGATCGGCGACCGGAGCGTCTCGCCGATCGGGCCGCGCTCGTCGATCGGCTCGCCGATGACGTTCATGATGCGGCCGAGCGTCATCGGGCCGACCGGTACGCTGATCTGCTCGCCGGTGTCGGTCACTTCCTGGCCGCGGACGCAGCCGTCGGTCGTGTCCATCGCGATCGTGCGGACGGTCGATTCGCCGAGGTGCTGCGCGACCTCGAGGACGAGGCGGCGGCCTTCGACCGACGTCTCGAGCGCGTTCAGGATCGCCGGCAGCTCGCCGTCGAACGACACGTCGACGACGGCGCCGATGACCTGGCTGATGCGGCCGACATTGTTGGTGCTCTGCGGAGCGGCGGCGGGTTTGCGGGCCATGTTGCTTATTCCTCTTGGGCCTTGGAGCGCTTCAGCGCCCGAGATGATTCAGGTGATTCGTGGTGCAGGTTGGCGGAGGGAAGCGGGACTATTGCAGCACCCATTCCCCATTCGCCTTTATCTCGTCATACATCGCGTCAGGAGAAAGATCGGGGTCTTCGTTCGGCCAGCTCACCGCGCCGTAGGCGATGCCGACCTGCTTGAAATACTCCGGGTCTTTCAGCTTCTCGAACACGCCACGCAGGCGAGAGGGCTGGAAGCGAACCGTGCCTTTCAATCCGTCCTCGAACTCCACCGCCAACGTTAGCGGCGCCGTCACCTCGACCTTAGTGACGTCCCAGATCGGCTCACCGACCGTGATCAGTTCGTTGTCGTCGTCCGCGACTGGCAACGGGTCCATGCCCGTAAAAGCGAGTCCCGGTTCAAAACCGTCCACAACCGCACTTTCTTCACCGTCCGCTTGTCCAACGTCCCTTTTATCATGTCGCCGGTCGCTATGTCGAACTTCGCCCGCCGGCCCGCGAAGCGCACGTGGAAGTGCGGCGGCGGATGATCGTTCGTGAACATCAGGATGCTGATGCCGTCGATTATGGCGAGCGTCGGCATTCACTACAGTGCCTCGGCGCCCGAGATGATCTCGATGAGTTCCTTGGTGATCGCGGCCTGGCGGGTGCGGTTGTAGGTCACCGTCAGACGCTTCACGATGTCGCCGGCATTGCGCGTGGAATTCTCCATCGCGTTCATCTGCGCGCCGAAGAAGCCGGCCTGGTTCTCCAGCATCGCGCGGAAGATCTGGATGCCGATGTTGCGCGGCAGAAGCTCGGCGAGGATCGTCTCCTCGTCGGGCTCGTACTCGACGGCGGCAGCAGGCGCCTCGGTGGGCGCGCCTTCGGCGGCGACCGGGAGTGCTGCGGGGATCAGGCGGACCGTGGTCGGCTCCTGCACCAGCACGGAGCGGAAGCGCGAGAAGAACAGCTCGGCGACATCGAACTCACCGGCCTCGAAGCGGCGGATCACCTCGGCGGCGATCGCCTGCGCCTCGGCGAATTGCTGGGCCTTGCCGTGGGTCAGCTCCAGCGTGCCGAGGATGGCGCTGGCGTGGCTGCGCATGAAGGGCGGGCGGCCCTTCTTGCCGGCGAACAGCAGCTTGACCGTCTTGCCCTCGGTGGTGAGCGCCTCCGCGCGGCGGCGCGCCAGGCGAACGATGTTGGTGTTGAAGCCGCCGGCGAGGCCGCGCTCCGACGTCACGACGACGAGCAGATAGGTTTGGTCCTGCCCCGTGCCGGCGAGCAAGCGCGGCGATTCGGGGCCGACGGTGACGCGGCTGCCGAGCGACGCCATGACCGCCGCGATCCGCTCCGAATAGGGACGTGCCGCCTCGGCCGCCTCCTGCGCGCGGCGCAGCTTGGCGGCGGCGACCATCTTGAGCGCCTTGGTGATCTTCTGCGTCGACTTCACCGAAGCGATGCGGACCTTGAGGGCCTTGAGGCTAGCCATTGGGGCTTGTTCTCGCCGTTCTCTATCTTCCCGTCATCCCCGCGAAAGCGGGGACCCATGAACTCGATTTTCGCCGTTTCGTGTTCATGAGTTCCCGCTTTCGCGGGAATGACGGCGTTGGTGTGTTACGCGAACGTCTTGCCGAAGACTTCGAGCGCCGACTTGAGCTTGGCGCGGGTATCGTCCGACAGGTCCTTGCTGTCGCGGATCGCGGCCAGCACGTCGGCATTGTCCGCCTTCAGCGCCGACAGCATCGACTGCTCGTAGCGCGTCACGTCCTTGACCGGCACGGTATCGAGGAAGCCCTGGGTGCCCGCGAAGATCGAGACGACCTGGTCCTCGAACGGCATCGGCGCGTACTGGCGCTGCTTCAGCAGCTCGGTCAGGCGCGCGCCGCGGTTGAGCAGGCGCTGGGTCGAGGCGTCGAGGTCCGAGCCGAACTGCGCGAACGCCGCCATCTCGCGGTACTGCGCGAGCTCCAGCTTGATCGAGCCAGCGACCTTCTTCATCGCCTTGGTCTGCGCGGCGGAGCCGACGCGGCTGACCGACAGGCCGACGTTAATCGCGGGGCGGATGCCCTGGTAGAACAGCTCGGTCTCGAGGAAGATCTGGCCGTCGGTGATCGAGATCACGTTGGTCGGGATGTAGGCCGAAACGTCGCCGGCCTGGGTTTCGATGATCGGCAGCGCGGTGAGCGAGCCGCCGCCGAGCGAATCGTTCATCTTCGCGGCGCGCTCGAGCAGGCGGCTGTGGAGATAGAAGACGTCGCCCGGATAGGCTTCGCGGCCCGGCGGACGGCGCAGCAGCAGCGACATCTGGCGGTAGGCGACGGCCTGCTTTGAAAGGTCGTCATAGACGATGACGGCGTGCATGCCGTTGTCGCGGAAATACTCGCCCATCGTCACGCCGGCGTAGGGCGCGAGGAACTGCAGCGGGGCAGGCTCCGACGCGGTGGCGGCGACGACGATCGAATATTCCATCGCGCCGTTCTCTTCGAGCGCGCGGACGATCTGGGCGACGGTCGAGCGCTTCTGGCCGACCGCGACGTAGATGCAATAGAGCTTCTTCGACTCGTCGGTGCCCGAATTGACGCCCTTCTGGTTGATGAAGGTGTCGAGCGCGATCGCCGACTTGCCGGTCTGGCGGTCGCCGATGATCAGCTCGCGCTGGCCGCGGCCGACGGGCACGAGCGCGTCGAGCGCCTTGAGGCCGGTCTGCATCGGCTCGTTGACCGACTTGCGCGGGATGATGCCCGGCGCCTTGGTCTCGACGCGGCGGCGCTCGGTGAACTCGATCGGGCCTTTGCCGTCGATCGGGTTGCCGAGAGCATCGACGACGCGGCCGAGCAGACCCTTGCCGACCGGCACATCGACGATGGTGCCGGTGCGCTTGACGGTGTCGCCTTCCTTGATCGAAGCGTCCGACCCGAAGATCACGATGCCGACGTTGTCCGCCTCGAGGTTGAGGGCCATGCCCTTGATGCCGCCCGGGAACTCGACCATCTCGCCCGCCTGGACGTTGTCGAGCCCGTAGACGCGGGCGATGCCGTCGCCGACCGACAGCACCTGGCCGACCTCGGAGACCTCGGCCTCCGTGCCGAAGTTGGCGATCTGGTCCTTGATGACCTTTGAAATTTCAGCGGCGCGGATGTCCATGAATCAGCCTTTCATCGCGTGCGCGAGAGTATCGAGTTTGGTTCGGATCGAGCTGTCGATCATGCGGGAGCCAACGCGCACGACGAGACCGCCGAGGATTTCGGGATCGACCTTCAGGTCGACCGTGACGTCGCGGCCGAGCATGGTCTTGAGCTTGGCCTTCAAGGCCTCGGTCTGCTCGCCCGAGAGGGTGTGCGCCGAGACGATTTCGGCGGTGGTCTCGCCGCGATGCGCGGCGGCAAGCATGTTGAAGCCGCGGATGATCGCGGGCAGCGCGCCGAGGCGGCGGTTCTTCGCCAGCAGGCCGAGGAAATTCTTCGACAGCGGGTCGAGCCCGAGCGAATCGGCGGTGGCGAGCGCGGCGCGCGTGCTGGCGTCGCGGCCGATCAAGGGCGAGCGGGTGAGCTCGGCGAAATCAGCCGAATCGGCGAGCGCCTGGTTGAGCTTCGCCATGCTGCCGGCGACCGCGTCCAGAGAGCCGCCGTCGCGCGCGAGCTGAAACAGCGCAGTCGCGTAGCGTCCGCCGAGCCCGGCAACGATGCCGCCTGAAATATCCACGCGTTGACCCAATCCAGCGTTCGGGAAAGTAACCCTGCGCGGAGCCCGATATGGGCCCCCGGCGTGGGCGAGCGCCCCCTAGCATGGGGGTTCCCGCCTTGCAACACGGTCAGGTCAGGATCGGGGCGCCAGGATCATGTCCAGCCGCGCCGGAGTGCCGGCGATGCGCTCCAGGCGGGGGTAGCGGAGGCCGCCTTTGTAGTCGATGCGGACGGTCCGGAAGCGGTCGCCGTTCCTGACCAGGAGCTCGACTGGCGGGCCGTCGCTGGCGTCGGCAACCGCTCTCCGCAGGCCGTCGGCGTCATAGGCGCGGCCGGCGACCGCGACGATCTTGGTTCCGACCGTCAGCCCCGCCTTGAACCCCGGGCTGTCCCAGATCACCTCGGTCAGCGCGCCCTCCTTGTCGAGGCCGAGGCCGAGCGAGAAGGTCAGGTTGACGTTCTTGCGGACGGCTTCGACGCTCTTGCCGTAGTCGGTCGGCTTGTCGGTGTAGACCAGGCGGTAGCCGCCGCGCGCCAGGCCGTCGAGCGGCGCGCCGCTGGCGTGGCCTTCGAGCTTTTCCTTGAGGAAGCCCGCCCAGTCGTAGGGCTGGACGGCGTTCAGCGTCCTCGCGACCTCGTCGAAGTCGTAGGTACGGACGACGTAGCTGCCGTTGTCGACGCCGAAGAAGGCGCGGGCGAAATCGTCGAGCGACTTCCTGCCGCCCGACATCTCGCGCAGGCGGGTGTCGACGTCGAGCCAGATCAGCTGGCCTTCGGAATAATAATCCTCGCTCCGCTGCCACGACAGCCAGGGGACGGGACGGCGGCTGCTGGTGATGGGGTCGTTGGTGGTGTCGATCAGGGGCTTCCACGCGCGGCCGACGCGCGCGTCGTAGGTCGCGGCGACGGTGGCGATGGCTTCGAGCGCCTGGCCCTTGGTCCAGAGCCCCGAGCGCGCGGCTAGGACATAGCCCCAATATTGCGTCTGCCCCTCGTAGACCCAGAGCAGGCTATCGCGCATCGGCACGTTGAAATTGGGGGTCCAGAGGTCGGCGCCGCGCCGGAACTTGCCGTTCCACGAGTGGGTGTATTCGTGCGCCAGCAGGTCGCGGCTGGCGAACTTCTTGTCCCACTCGGTGAAATAGTCGGGGATCGTGCCGTTCTCGCTCGAGCGGTGGTGCTCGAGGCCGATGCCCGACATCTCGCCGGTGAGCGCCAGCAGCATGTCGTAGCGATCGTAATGGTGCGAGCCGTAGAGCTTGTAGGCCTGTTGCACGAGCGCGCGGTGCGCCGCGATCTGCGCCGGCCCGGCGTCGAGCGCGTCCTCGGTATCGGCGACGATGTCGAGGCGGACTGGCACCCGGGCGCCGGGGTCGAGGTCGATCTGCCTGAAATATCTGCCCGCGAACACCGGCGAATCGACCAAGGTCTCGAAGCTGACCGGCTTGAACGTCGTCGTGTCGCCGCGCGTCGACGCGGGCTCGAGCGCGGTGCCGAACTTCCAGCCGCCGGGCAGCTTCACCGACGCCTCGACCATGATGCCCCGCGTGAAATAACCCGCCGGATAGAGCGCCATGGCGTTCCACTGCAGGTTGAGCATCGCGGGCGTCATCACCACGCGGCCCTGCGTGGTGACGGTCGGCGAGACGAACTGGAAGTCGAGGTCGATCGTCGAGACGCCGGCGGGAACGTCGATGTGGAAGGCGGTGACGTCGACGGTGTCGCGCACCCAGTCCAGCCGCTTGCCTTCGGCGGTCACCGTCAGGCCGGCGAGGAGGTGGATCGGGCCGCTCGGGCTATGGTTGCCGGGCAGCCACCTTGGATAAAGCAAGGTGAGCTTGCCCGCGCTGACCGGCAGGCGCTCATGGACTCGGAAGATCTTGCGGTCGAGATCGGTGGCGTCGACCGAGAGCCTGATCGTGCCGGGATAGGGAATGTCGCGAGGCGCTTCGATCGCGGTGGGCAGCGGCAGGGGCTGCGGCATCGGCTGGCCGGGCGCGGGGACCTGGGCGGAAGCGGCGCTGGCGAGCAGCGCAAGGGTGAGAAGCGGGGCGCGCAATAAACACTCCGGGGCGGGATTGCGCGGACGTTACACCGGCGCGGCTTCGAAACGGAAGGGGGCGTCCCCGGCGCGAGCCGGGGACGAGGTCAGGCTAGCGCCAGACGGTCCGGCACTTCTGGACGCGGTGATGGTTGCGCCACACCGTGTTGCAGACGCGGCGCGCGTGCTTCTTGTGATGGTTGCTCCAATGGCGCTCCTGGTGCTGCTCGACAACCACCGTGCGCTGGGCGCTGGCCGGCGCCGCGGCGATGCCGCCGAACACGAACGCAGCCGCCGTCAGGGCGGTCAAAAGTTTCTTCATGAGTCCTCTCCCGTACTGCCCGCCGCTGAGCGGGCGGGCGGGGAGACAATGCGGCGCGAGGCCGGCGGTTCCGCCCGCGCAACAAGCGGCGCCGGCAGGCTAAAGGAAGCTGTACGGGTCGATGTCGACCGAGACCCGGACCGAGTTCGGCGCCGCGACTCCGCCCAGCCAGGCGCGCAGCACACCCTGCACGTCGGCTGAGCGGCGGGCGTGGACAAGCAATCTGTGGCGGTGGCGGCCGCGCAGCATGGCAAGCGGGGCGGGGGCGGGACCGAGGACCGAGAGGCCGTCGACCTGTGGCGCGGCGCGGCCGATGGCGCGCGCGGTCTCGGCGACGCTGCGCTCATCGGGGCCGGAGACGACGATGCCGGCGAGGCGGCCGAAGGGCGGCATCGCGAAGCTGCGGCGCGCCTCGGTCTCCGCCGCGTAGAAGCCCTCGGCGTCGCCCTCGACCAGCGCGCGGATGACGCGGGCGTCGGGCTGGTGGGTCTGGAGCAGGACGCGCCCCGGCTTGGCGGCGCGGCCGGCGCGGCCGGCGACCTGGCAGATCTGCTGGAAGGTCCGTTCGGCGGCGCGCAGGTCGCCGCCGGCGAGGCCCAGGTCCGCGTCGACCACGCCGACCAGCGTCAGCTCGGGGAAATGGTAGCCCTTGGTGACGAGCTGGGTGCCGATCAGGATGTCGATCTCGCGGGCCTCGACCGCCGCGACCAGCGCGGCGGCGCGGGCCGGCGACCACATGGTGTCCGACGTCACCTGCGCCACCCGCGCGTCCGGCAGCAGCAGCGCCACCTCCTCGGCGAGGCGCTCGACGCCGGGGCCGCAGGGAACCAGCATGTCCTCGGCCTGGCAGCTCGGGCAGGCCTTGGGCGGCGGCGTGACGTGGCCGCAATGGTGGCATTGCAGCCGCCGCGTCAGCCGGTGCTCGACCAGCCAGGCGGTGCAATTGGGGCAGTTCACCCGCTCGCCGCACGCCCGGCAGAGCGTCAGTGGCGCGTAGCCGCGGCGGTTGAGGAACAGCAGCGCCTGCTCGCCTCGCTCCAGCGTCTCCTCGATCGCCGCGAGCAAGGGCGGGCTCAGCCAGCGGCCGCGCGGCGGGGGGTGGAGGCGGAGGTCGACGGTGGCGATCGACGGCATCGCCGCGCCGCCGAAGCGGTCGGGCAGCGCGAGGCGAGTATAGCGGCCACGCTTGGCCTGGACCCGGGTCTCGATCGCCGGGGTGGCGGTCGCCAGCACCACCGGCACGTCCTCGAACTGCGCGCGCATCACCGCAACGTCGCGGGCGTGATAGGCGACGCCTTCCTCCTGCTTGAAGCTCGTCTCGTGCGCCTCATCGACGACGATCAGGCCGAGATTCGCATAGGGCAGGAACAGCGCCGAGCGCGCGCCGACGACGACCCTGGCCTCGCCGTGCGCGATGGCCCGCCAGGCGCGGCGGCGCTGCGATTGGCGGAGGTCCGAATGCCAGGTCACCGGCAGCTCGCCGAAGCGCGCCGCGAAGCGCTTGAGGAACGGCTCGGTCAGCGCGATCTCGGGGAGGAGGACGAGCGTTTGCTTGCCGGAGCGGAGCGCCTCGGCGATGGCCTCGAAATAGACCTCGGTCTTGCCCGATCCCGTCACGCCGTCGAGCAGGAAGGGCGCGAAGGCGGCGGCCTTAACCGAATCGACCAGCGCGCGAGACGCCTCGGCCTGCTCGGCGGACAACTCAGGCGGCGCATGGTCGGCGCGCGGTTCGGGATAGGGGCTGTCGAGCGCTACCTCGACCGCCTCGATCGCGCCGGCGTTGACGAGGCCGCGAATCACCGCGTCGGAGACGCCGCCGGCGATCGCCAGCTCGCGGACCAGGCCCTGCCGGTCGCCGATCCGCTCCAGCGCCTGCGCGCGCCGCGGCGTCATTCGCTGCGGCACCCGGCCGGTGGCGCGATATTCGATCGCCGTCCGCCCGCCCTCCAGGGCTGAAGTCGAGGCCAGCGCCATCCGGAGCACGGCGGCCGGGGGCGAGAGATAGTAATCGGCGGTCCACTCGATCAGCCGCCGGAGCGCGGGCTTCAGCGGCTGCACGTCGGCGACCGCGACCAGATTGCGCAGGCGGTTGTCGCCGACCTCGGCGTCGGACGGCAGCGTCTCGGGCTCCCAAACCACGCCGATCAGCTGGCGCGGCCCGAGGGGCGCGACGACGATCGAGCCCGGCTCGACCGCCATGCCCTGCGGCACGCGATAGTCGAGCGGCCCCAGCGCGGCGTTCAGCAGCAACACGCGGGCGCGGGAGGGGTGCGGAGTCACGCGCCGAGATAGGGACGCGGCCCACGCTTGCCAAGCGGCCGTAACGCCCCCGCAACGGAACCGACCGGGCGGCTCCCGGTTTGTTCGGCACGGCGCCATCCGGTGGCCGGGAAGGAGAAAGCGTCATGAAGGGTATCGTTCTGTGGGCACTCGGCGTGCCGATCTCGGTCATCATCCTGCTTTACATCTTCGTCTTCCATTGAGGCGTATCGGATTCTGCAGCCGCCTTCAGCGCGAGACGTCGAGACTATCTTGAGCACGCGACGCCGGGCGTGGGACGCGGACGGCCGCCGGCCCGCATGCGTGCCGCGCGGCAAGTGGGTTTTCGGGCGCGGCGCGGACGGCTAAGGCTGGTGGCGATGCGGATCACCATGACCCTGAACGACGCGCCGCGCGCGCTCGACGTTGCCCCCGAGGTGCTGCTCGTCGAGCTGCTGCGCGACACGCTGGGCCTGACCGGAACGCACATCGGCTGCGACACCAGCCAGTGCGGCGCCTGCAACGTCCTGCTCGACGGGGAGGCGGTGAAGGCCTGCACCTTGCTCGCCGTCCAGTGCGACGGGCGCGCGGTGACGACGATCGAGGGGATCGGCGCGCCGGGCGCGCTCCATCCGATGCAGGCGGCGTTCAAGGAACATCACGGGCTGCAATGCGGCTTCTGCACCCCCGGCATGGTGATCGCCGGCATCGCCATCGCCGCGCGCCACGGCGGCGCGGTGAGCGAGGAGACGATCGCCCACGAGCTCGAGGGCAACCTCTGCCGCTGCACCGGCTACCGCAACATCGTCACCGCGATCCGCGCCGGGGCGGAGGCGATGGCGTGAGGACGTTCGATTACCACCGCCCGTCGACGCTGGCCGAGGCGGTGACCCTGCTTTCGGCGGGCGGCGAGGCGGCGCTACTGGCCGGAGGACACACGCTGCTGCCGGCGATGAAGTCACGGCTTCGCGCGCCGGATGCGCTCATCGACCTCGCCCGCGTTCCCGGGCTCGACGCGATTGCCGTCGAAGGCGACCGGCTGTGGATCGGCGCGATGGCGACGCATGCCGCGGTGGCCGGGAGCGCGGTGGTCAAGGCTGCGATCCCGTCGCTGGCGGCGCTGGCGGCGTTGATCGGCGACCCGCAGGTGCGGGTTCGCGGCACGCTTGGCGGCGTCATCGCCAACAACGATCCTGCCGCCGATTATCCCGCCGCGCTGCTGGCGCTCGATGCGATCATCGAGACCGACAGGCGCGCCATTCCGGTCGCGGACTTCCTGCTCGGCATGTTCACGACGGCGCTCGACGACGGCGAGATCGTCACCCGCGCCGGCTTCCGCCGCCCCGCCGAGGGCGCCTATGCGAAATTCCGCCATCCCGCGTCGCGCTACGCGATGGCGGCGGTCTATGCCGCGCGGCAGTCCGACGGCTGGCGCGTCGCGGTGACCGGCGCGGGGCCGCTGGCGTTTCGCTGGGCGGCGGCCGAAGCGGCGCTGGATGCCGGCCGTCCGGTCAGCGATCTGGCGGTCGACGCCGATGGGCTCAACGCCGATATTCATGCGACCGCCGCGTATCGCGGGCATCTTTGCGGCGTTATGTTGCGGCAGGCGCTGGGCGCGCTGATCTAGCTCGGGGGACTTCGATGAAGGCGACGGTGACTGGCTTCGCGAGCGACGCGGTGCGGCTGATCCGCGAGCGGCTGCCGGCGTCGGCATGGGCGGTGGTGCTGCTCGTGGCGATCGGATCGGTGCTCAACGGGCTCAAGCCGGCGGCGGACAAATCGACCAATGTCGCCTTTGCCCTTCTGGGGATCGCGCTCTTTCTCTTCACGCTTTGGACCTCGGCGGTGGTGACGCGCTTCATGGCCGCCCAGCCTGGCCGGCGTTGGGCGCTCGATGGCGCCTTTTTCCGCTTCCTCGGTGTGCAGCTGGTGCTGACGGTCGCCGTCGCGGTGATCGCGTACACCGCCAATCGCGTCGCGCCCGCCGCCAGCAGCACGACATCCTTCGCGATGGGCTTTGCGTTCGTGACGCTCCTGAGCCTCATCGTCCTGCCGTTCGCGCCGTGGTGCGCCGCACTCGCCATCGGCGACCGGTCGGTCGGAGCGGGCGAGTCGTTCGCCGCCATGCGCGGACTCTGGGTGCCGCTCGCCGGTGCCACGCTCTTGCTGGTGCTGCCGGTGCAACTGCTCGACGCCGTTGTGGCCAGCACCGCGGTAAAAAACGGCAGCATTCCGATCCGGACCGGGCTCGGTGTCGTGGACGGCCTTCTCAAGGCGTTTACGATGGTGGTGATCCCGTGGGCGCTCGCGACCGCCGCCTGGCGTTTCATCAAGGGCGAGGCGGTTCACGACACGCATCTCGACGACGAGATTGCCTGAACTTCGTCAAAGACGATTCAAACGCGCACGCTGCTGCGCTAAGAGAAGACCATGGCCGGCCATTCCAAGTTCAAGAACATCATGCACCGCAAGGGTGCGCAGGACAAAAAGCGCTCGGCGCTGTTCTCGAAGCTCAGCCGCGAGATCACCGTGGCGGCGAAGAGCGGCCTGCCCGACCCCAACTCCAACGCGCGCCTCCGCGCCGCCGTCATCACGGCGCGCCAGGGCGGCATGCCCAAGGACAATATCGAGCGCGCGATCAGCAAGGCCGAAGGCGGTGGCGGCGAGGCATACGAGGAAATCCGCTACGAGGGCTTCGGCCCCGGCGGCGTCTCGCTGATCATCGAGACGCTGACCGACAACCGTAACCGCACCGCGACCAACGTGCGAACCGCGGTCTCGAAGAACGGCGGCAACCTCGGCGCGAGCGGCTCGGTCAGCCACGGCTTCGACCGGATGGGCCTGATCACCTACGCCGAGAAGGCGGGAAGCGCCGACAAGGTGTTCGAGGCGGCGCTGGAAGCCGGCGCCGACGACGTCACCTCGGGCGAGGACGGCCACGAGATCTGGACCCAGATCGAATCGCTCCACGAGGTCGCCCGCGCGCTCGAAAAGACGCTCGGCGAGGCCGAGGGCGCCAAGCTCGCCTGGAAGCCGCAGACCATGGTCGAGGTCGGCGAAGGCGACGCCGCCCAGCTCCTGAAGCTCATCGACGCGCTCGACGACGACGACGACGTCCAGGCCATCTGGGGCAATTACGAGGTTCCCGACGAGGTGATGGCGAAGCTGGGGTAAGCGAAGGGAAAAGAAAGCCCCTCTCCTTCAGGGGAGGGGTTGGGGTGGGGACGATGTTGCCGGATTTGCGCGAACGTGCCCGAGAGATGCGGAACCTGCCAGGCGAACCGGAAAAGCGCGTGTGGGCGCATCTTTCGCGTTCGCAGCTCGGGGGACTAAAATTCCGCAGGCAAGTCGTGATCACGCCCTACATCGTCGATTTTCTCTGTCCGTCGAAGGCGCTGATTGTCGAAATCGACGGCGATACCCACGAATTCGCTTATGACGTTCGCCGGGATGCCACCTTGGCGAAGCGGGGTTTCACCACGCTGCGATTCAGCAATCAGCAGGTCATGCGCGAACTTGAAGCCGTTTTGGAAACCATCCTGTCGAAGGCGACCGCACTTCCCCAGCGCTGGCCCCACCCCAACCCCTCCCCTGAAGGAGAGGGGCTTTGATTTTGTTGGGCCTCGATCCCGGCCTGCAGTCGACCGGCTGGGGCATCATCGAGGTGGAGGGCAGCCGCCTGCGCCATGTCGCGAACGGCCAGGTGAAGAGCCGGACCGCCGATGCGCTCGCCGACCGGCTGGCGCAGATCTACGATGGGCTCGCGCAGGTGATCGCTGATCACCGGCCGGCGGCAGTCGCGGTCGAGGAGACGTTCGTCAACCAGAACCCGCAGTCGACCCTGAAGCTCGGGCAGGCGCGGGGCGTGGTGCTGCTGGCGGGCGCGCGGGCCGGGCTGCCGGTCGCCGAATATGCGGCGCGCTACATCAAGAAGGCGGTGGTCGGCGTCGGCAATGCCGACAAGGAGCAGATTCGCGCGATGGTGAAGCGCCTGCTGCCGGGCGTCGTCATCGCCGGGCCGGACGCCGCCGATGCGCTCGCCGTCGCGATCACCCACGCGCACGTCGCGGCGAGCAAGCGGGCCTACGCATGATCGCGCGCCTCTCCGGCCTGCTCGCCTCGGCCTCGGCGGACAGCGCGGTCATCGACGTGGGCGGCGTCGGCTACCTCGTCTCCGCCTCAGTCAAAACGCTGAATGGCCTCGGCAACCCCGGCGAGCCCGTCGTCGTCCACGTCGAGACTCAGGTCCGCGAGGACGCGATCCAGCTCTTCGCCTTCCTGACCGAGGACGAGCGCGACTGGTTCCGGCTGTTGCAGTCGGTGCAGGGCGTCGGCGGCCGTGTCGCGCTCGCCATCCTGTCGGTGCTGCCGCCCTTCGACCTCCAGCCCGCGATCGCGCTCGGCGACACCGCAAGCGTCGCGCGCGCCAACGGCGTCGGGCCGAAGCTGGCGGCCCGCATCGTCAACGAGCTGAAGGACAAGGCGGGCAGCATCGTCGTGACGGGCGTCGGCGCCCCCGTCACCGCGCCAGTGAGCACGGCCGCGAAGGACGCCCTCTCTGCCCTCGGCAACCTCGGCTTCCGCCCCGCCGAAGCGGCCCGCGCTATCGCCGAGGCGCAGTCTGAGCTTGGCGAAGGTGCGGCCTTCCCCGAGCTGCTGCGCGCGGCGCTGAAGAAGTCCGCTCGCTAAATCCCTGCCGTCATCCCGGCGAAAGCCGGGACCCGGACGATCGTCCCGCTGGGTCCCGGCTTTCGCCGGGATGACGATGCTTTATAGCTTCGGACAAATGGCTGCCGACGACCTTGACCGAACGATCACGCCACTTCGCCGTCCAGAGGACGCCGACGCTGCGCTTCGGCCGCAGTCGCTCGCCGAGTTCGTCGGGCAGGCAGCGGCGCGGGACAATCTGCGGGTCTTCATCGAGGCGGCGAAAAGCCGGGGCGAGGCGCTTGACCATGTGCTGTTTCATGGGCCGCCGGGGCTGGGCAAGACGACGCTCGCTCAGATCGTGGCTCGCGAGTTGGGCGTCGGGTTCCGGGCGACCTCGGGGCCGGTGATCGCCAAGGCGGGGGATCTCGCGGCGCTGCTGACCAACCTTGAGCCGAACGACGTGCTGTTCATCGACGAGATCCACCGTCTCCAGCCGGTGGTCGAAGAGATTCTCTATCCGGCGATGGAGGACCGCGCGCTTGACCTGATGATCGGGGAGGGGCCGTCGGCCCGTTCGGTTCGCATCGACCTGCCGCCGTTCACGCTGATCGGTGCGACGACGCGCTCGGGCCTGATCACCACCCCTTTGCGCGACCGTTTCGGCATCCCGCTCCGTCTCATCTTCTATTCGGTCGACGAGCTGGAGCAGGTGGTGCGCCGCGCCGGCAGGCTGCTCGGCATGGATCTGCGCGACGATGGCGCGCGTGAGATCGCGGGTCGGTCGCGCGGCACGCCGCGGATCGCCGGGCGGCTGCTGCGCCGGGTGCGCGACTTCACCGCCGGCGCGCCGGTCGATGCGCGGGCGGCGGATGCGGCGCTCAACCGGCTCGAGGTCGATCGCATGGGCCTAGACGCGATGGACCGGCGCTACCTCAACATGATCGCCGACATCTATCGCGGCGGACCTGTCGGCGTGGAGACGCTCGCCGCGGGCCTCAGCGAGGCGCGTGACGCGATCGAGGAGGTGATCGAGCCCTTCCTGATCCAGGCGGGTCTCGTCGCCCGCACGGCGCGCGGCCGCATCCTCAACCCCGGCGGGTGGAAGCATTTGGGCCTCACCCCGCCCGCCGGCGCGCCGCCGTCCCCCTTGCCGCTGCTCGATGATATCTGAGGACGCCCCTCAGACCGGACGCTTCGTCGGCGGCGAGCACCGCTTCGCCGTGCGGGTGTATTTCGAGGATACCGATCTGTCGGGCGTGGTCTATCACGCCAATTACCTTCGCTACATGGAGCGCGCCCGATCCGACATGCTGACCCTCGCCGGCATCGACCAGCGCGCTGACATGGATGCCGGCGGCGGCTATTGGGCGGTGCATGACCTGGCGATCACCTACAGGCTGCCGGCGCGGCTGGATGACGCGCTCGTGGTGCGAAGCCGGGTGAAGACCGTCCGCGCCGCGGCCTGCGGGATCGCGCAGGAGGTGTGGCGCGGCGACGAGCGGCTGACGAACGGCACCGTGATGGCGGCCTATCTCGGCATGGACGGGCGGCCGAAACGGCAGCCGAAAGAGTGGCGCGACACCTTCCAGCGCCTCGCAATGGAGATCTGAGACTTGCTCGAACAACTGACCCTCGGCACCGGCAGCGCGACCGACCTGTCGCCGGTGGCGCTCTTCCTCCAGGCCGATCTCGTCGTGAAGGCGGTGATGGTCGGCCTGCTGCTCGCCAGCATCTGGTCGTGGGCGATCATCCTCGACCGCGCGGCGCGACTGCGGCGCATCGAGCGGGAGGCGAAGCGCTTCGAGGAGCAGTTCTGGAAAGCCGAATCGCTCGACAGCATGAGCGACGCGGCGGCCAAGGCCAAGCATCCGACCGCCAAGCTGTTCGCCGCCGGATTGAACGAATGGCGCCGCTCGACGGCGCGCGGCAGCCGCGTCGATCGCGAGGGCGTTCGCGCCCGCCTCCACTCGGTGATGGGCGTCGCGGTGGCGCGCGAGATCGACGCGCTGTCGGACCGCTTGAACGTCCTCGCCACCATCGGCTCGGTCGCGCCCTTCGTCGGCCTGTTCGGCACGGTCTGGGGCATCATGCGCTCCTTCACCTCGATCGCCGCGACTCAGAACACGACGCTTGCGGTGGTCGCGCCGGGCATCGCCGAGGCGCTGTTCGCGACCGCGATCGGATTGTTCGCCGCGATCCCGGCGGTCATCGGCTACAACCGGCTTCTCCACGGCATCGGCCGGCTGGAGGCGCGGTTGTCGGCGTTCGGCGAGGAATTCCACGGGCTTTTGTCGCGGCAACTGGACGGCATGGATGGATAGCCCCTCAAACTCCGTTCGTCCTGAGCTTGTCGAAGGACGAGATCGCACCGCCCTGCGTGCCACGTCCTTCGACAAGCTCAGGACGAACGGGCGTGGGAAAGGTCTTGGAGTCCGCTCATGGCAATGAACCTCGGCTCTCGCCGCGGCGGCCGTCGCATGCCGATGGCGGAGATCAACGTCACGCCGATGGTCGATGTGATGCTGGTGCTGCTGATCATCTTCATGGTGACAGCGCCGCTGCTCGTCTCCGGCGTTCCGGTCGATCTGCCGGACAGCAAGGCGGGCGCGCTCAAGCAGGACAGCAAGCCGATCCAGGTGTCGGTCGACGCCAGGGGCCGGACGTTCATCGACGAGCAAGCCGTGCCCGGCGATACGCTGTCGGCGAAGCTGAAGGCGATCGCCGAGGCGCGCATCCAGGACGAGCCGCGCGTCTACGTCCGCGCCGACGCCAAGCTCGACTACGGCCGCGTGATGGCGGTGGTCGGCGAGGTCAACGCCGCCGGCTTCAAGAAGGTGGCGCTGGTCAGCGAGGCGGCCGGATCGGACGACCGCCGAACGAAGTAGAGGCGATTTTGGGCGAACGCGGCGCGATCCTGCTGGCCGGCACGGCGCATCTGGCGCTGCTCGCGGCGCTGTCGCTGTCGTGGGCGATGACCGCCAAGACCCTGCCGACCTTCGAGGAGATGACCCCGGTCGAAGTCGTCCAGATCGCCGACGTGCCGGCTGTGACCGAGGCGCCCAAGCCCTCGATCGAGGCGGCGCCGCAGGAGACGATCGAGGCCGCCGCGCCCGAGCCCGAGGAGGCCGAGCCCGCGCCGCCAGAGCCCGAGGCGATCTCCGACGTGCCGCCGCCCGAGGCCAAGCCGCTGCCGAAGCCCAAGCCCGCGCCGAAGGTCGAGGCGGCGAAGCCCGCGCCGAAAAAGCTCGACACCCAATTGCTCGCCAATCTGCTCGACAAGGATCTGCCGAAGGCGAAGCGCAAGCCGCTCGATACCTCGAAGTTCGCGGACACGATCGAGAAGGCGATGCCCAAGGGCGCGCAACTCGATGCGCGCGCCTCGGCGGCGCTGGTTCAGGCGATCCGCGCACAGATCGCGCCGTGCTGGAATCCGCCGATCGGCGGCGACGATGCCGGCCGCATGACGGTTCTGCTCCACATCCGCTTCGCCAAGAACGGCTCGGTAGTCGGCGTGCCCGAGGTGCTGAAGCAGACCGCCGGGAACGCGACCTACGCCAAGGTGTTCGCCGAGAGCGCCAAGCGCGCCGTCATCCGCTGCTCGCCGGTCAAGCTGCCCGCCGAGCTCTACGAGGCGTGGCGCGACATCGAGTTCAATTTCGACCCGTCGCAGATGACGTGATGCCCGGTCCTAATTCATCAACCTCCGTTCGTGGTGAGCCTGTCGAACCACGTGGCACGCACGGCGGTGCGGCTTGTCCTTCGACAGGCTCAGGACGAACGGCCGTTGGGTGTGACCCAGTTACTCGCTAGGAAGTGATCATGCGTATAGCCATCGTTCTCGCCGCCTTCGCGTCGCTGCTCGCCGCCCCCGCGGCCGCGGCGCTCCGCGTCGACATCAACACCGGCATCAGCCAGCCGCTGCCGATCGCGGTGCCGGCGTTCGCGACCCCCGCCGTCGCCTCGACCGCCGCCGGATCGACCGACGTGCTCGGAAGCCAGGTCGCCGACATCATCGCCAGCGATCTCCAGAGCTCGGGCCTGTTCCGGCCGATCGACCGCGCCGCCTACACCACGACGCCGGGCTTCAACGCCGTCGCTGCGCCCGCCTTCCCGGCGTGGCGCACGGTCGCGGCGCAGGCGCTGGTGACGGGCTTCGTCCAGGGCAACAGCGACGGCACCGTCACCGTCGGCTGCTACCTCTACGATGTGTTCTCGGAGGAAGGGCTGGCGCGCGAGGGCTTCACGGCGACCGCCGCCGACTGGCGCCGCGCGGCGCACAAATGCGCCGACACCGTCTATTCGCGCCTGACCGGGGAGAGCGGCTATTTCGACAGCCGAATCGTCTACATCTCGGAGACAGGGCCCAAGGTCCGCCGCATCAAACGGCTGGCGATCATGGACCAGGACGGGGCCAACCACCGCTTCCTGACCAACGGCCAGAACCTCGTGCTGACGCCGCGCTTCGCGCCCGGCAGCCAGACGATCACCTACATGAGCTTCGCCAACAACCAGCCGCGCGTCTACGTCTACAATATCGGCACCGGCCGGCAGGAGCTGGTGTCGAACGGCGGCAGCATGACCTTCGCGCCGCGCTTCGCCCCCGATGGCCAGAGCCTGATCCTGACGATGAGCCAGGGCGGCAACGCCGATGTCTACAAGCTCGACATCGCGTCGAAGCGGCTGACCCGGCTGACGACCTCGCCCGGCATCGACACCGGCGGCAGCTACTCGCCCGACGGCAGCAAGATCGTCTTCGAATCGGATCGGAGCGGCACCCAGCAGCTCTATGTGATGAACGCCGACGGCTCGAACCAGCAGCGCATCAGCTTCGGCAGCGGCCGCTCGGCGACGCCGGTGTGGAGCCCGCGCGGCGACCTGATCGCCTTCACCCGGATCGGCGGCGGCGAGTTCCGCATCGGAGTCATGCGCCCGGACGGCGGCGGCGAGCGGCTGCTCACCAACAACTGGTCTGACGAGGGGCCGACCTGGTCGCCCAACGGCCGTGTCATCATGTTTTTCCGCACCGCGCGCTCGTCGCGCAACTCGGGCGGCGGCGCTGACCTGTGGTCGGTCGACCTGACCGGCATCAACGAGCGCCGCCTCAAGACCCCGCTCGACGGCTCCGATCCCGCCTGGTCGCCGCTCCTCAAATAAGCCCCGGCAGTCGTTTCGGCTCCGTTCATCGTGGCACCGTTACGCCCTGTCGGCGTTGACGTGACAATCCGCCGCTCCCTGTGCGAAGGGGACGCGGTGTTCCGCAGGAGATGACCATGCGCTCGACCCCCCTGACGCTGATGCTGGTTGCCGGGCTGGTGGCCACCGCCGCCTGCTCGACCAAGAAGAAGGACCTGCCGCCCCCGCCGCCGCCCGCCGGGCCGGTCAATAATTCGCCGCCGCCGTCCTCCAACATGCCGTCGGTCCCCGAAGGCTCGGTGTCGTCGGCCGCGATTCCGGGCAGCCTGCAGGATCTGATCGCCCAGGCGGGAAGCGACCGAGTCTATTTCGCCTACGACAGCTTCGAGGTCGACGACACCGCGAAGGACACGCTCGGCAAGCAGGCGCGCTGGCTCCAGAAATACCCCGGCCAGCGAATCACCGTCGAAGGCCATGCCGACGAGCGCGGCACCCGCGAATACAACCTCGCGCTCGGCGACCGCCGGGCGAACGCGATCAAGAACTTCCTCGCCGCGCAGGGCATCCCGGAGAGCCGGATCAGCACGATCTCCTACGGCAAGGAACGCCCGGCGGTGCAGGGCTCGGACGACGAAGCCTACGCCAAGAACCGCCGCGGCGTGACGGTGCTCGGCAACAGCGCGGGATAGGCGCCCGGCGTCGTCCCCACCCCAACCCCTCCCCTGAAGGAGAGGGGCTTTCTGGCCCGTGCTGACTGAAGCCCCTCTCCTTCAGGGGAGGGGTTGGGGTGGGGAACGGCCTCGCGTATAGGCTAAGCGCTTTCCCCGAGGTTCCCTATGTCACTGCGCCCTTGGCGAGACATCCATCGGCGCAAGTCGCGCCAGATCATGGTCGGCCGCGTGCCGGTCGGCGGCGATGCGCCGATCAGCGTTCAAACGATGACCAACACGCTGACGTCGGACGCCAAGGCGACGATCGAACAGATCCGCCAGTGCGAGGAGGCGGGCGCCGACATCGTCCGCGTCTCCTGCCCCGACGTCGAATCGACCGCCGCCTTTCGCGAGATCGTGCGCGGCGTGAAGGTGCCGCTCGTTGCGGACATCCACTTTCACTACAAGCGCGCGCTTGAGGCCGCCGACGCCGGCGCCGCCTGCCTTCGCATCAACCCCGGCAACATCGGCTCGTCGGAGCGGGTGGCCGAGGTCGTTCGCGCCGCCAAGGCCAACGGCTGCTCGATCCGAATCGGGGTGAACGCCGGCAGCCTCGAGCGCGACCTGCTCGAGAAATATGGCGAGCCGTGCCCCGAGGCGTTGGTCGAAAGCGCGCTCGATCATATCAAGCTGCTGCAGGACCACGACTTCCACGAGTTCAAGGTCGCGGTGAAGGCGTCGGACCTGTTCCTCGCGGTCGCCGCCTACCAGCAGCTTGCCGACGTCGTCGACTGCCCGCTCCATCTTGGCATCACCGAGGCGGGCGGCCTGATCGGCGGTACGGTCAAGTCGGCGATCGGCATGGGCTCGCTGCTGTGGGCCGGCATCGGCGACACCATCCGCGTCTCGCTCTCGGCCGATCCGGTCGAGGAAGTGAAGGTCGGCTTCGAGCTCTTGAAGAGCCTCGGCATCCGCAACCGCGGCGTCCGCATCGTCTCCTGCCCGAGCTGCGCGCGGCAGGGCTTCGACGTCATCCGGACGGTCGAGAAGCTGGAGCAGCGGCTGTCGCACATCCGTACGCCGCTCTCGCTGTCGGTGCTCGGCTGCGTCGTCAACGGCCCGGGCGAAGCGCGCGAGACCGATATCGGCCTGACCGGCGGCGGCGCGGGCAAGCACATGGTGTACCTGTCGGGCGTCACCGACCACCATATCAACGACGGGGCGATGGTCGATCACATCGTCGCGCTGGTCGAGGCCAAGGCGGCCGAGATCGAGCGCGCCAACGCGCTGCTCGAAGCCGCCGAGTGACGGTCGCGATCCGGGCGGCGGCGGCCGCCGACGTGCCGCTGGTCCTGCGCTTCGTCCGCGCCCTCGCCGAATACGAGAACGAGGCCGACAAGGTCGCGGTCGACGACGCGTCGATGCGCGAGGCGCTGTTCGGCGCGCGGCCAGCAGCGGAGTGCGTGATCGCCGAGCTTGACGGCAAGGCGGTGGGCTTCGCGCTGTTCTTCCACAATTTCTCGACCTGGGTCGGGCGCTCGGGGATTTATCTCGAAGACCTGTACGTCGATCCGGAGGCGCGGGGCGCCGGGGTGGGCAAGGCTCTCCTGCGCCACGTCGCCGGACTCGCCGTCGACCGCCGCTGCGAGCGCTTCGAGTGGGCGGTGCTCGACTGGAACGCGCCGGCGATCGGCTTCTACAAGTCGCTCGGCGCGGTGCCGCTGGATGAGTGGACGGTGTACCGCCTCACGGGGGATGCGCTGGAAAAGGTCGCGAGCGCCTAGTCTTACTTTGCCCCTCTCCTTTAGGGGAGGGGTAGGGGTGGGGAACGGCCTATCCGGAAGCATCACCGCTCGATGCCCTGCTTCCGCCCCACCCCTACCCCTCCCCTGAAGGAGAGGGCAAAGAGATTAAAGCGCGCTCCCCACGACGTTGATCGTCAGCGCCACCACGCCGATGTTGAAGAAGAAGGCCACGAGGCCGTGGACCGTCGCGACGCGCCGGATGGCGCGGCTGCTGATCTCGACGTCGGAGACCTGGAAGGTCGATCCGAGGACGACCGCGAAATAGACGAAGTCCCAGTAGCCGGGGTCCTGATCGCCCGGGAACTCCAGCCCCGCCGCGTCCTTGCCCGCTTCGTCGGTGTAGAACAGGTGCGCGTAGTGGAGCGCGTAGACGATCGTCGTGAACCCCCACGCCAGCACCAGCGTCGCGATCGCCAGGGCGGCGCTTGCCGGGTCGCCCTTGCCGCCGCCGAGCTCGACGACCAGCGCGGTCAGCACGACGCCGAGCATGACGATGGTGATGAACAGCAGCTCGAACCGGCTGGCGTCGACTCGCGCCGCCTGCTGGCGCATCTCGCCGGTCTTCCTGCCGGACATCAGCTGCACCGCGGTGCCGATAAAGACGAGGGCCGCGACGTCGAACGCCACGATGAACCCCTTCGACCACCCCAGCACGGGTGTGCCGACGGCGGCGCCCACGGCGACCAGCAGCAGGAACAGGTTGAAGCGCCAGTGCGAGAGGAAGCCGCCCGATTTGCGTCTGCGCGCCATCAGCCCTTGTCGCGCAGCCGGGCGATGCCGTCCATGATCAATCGCTCGGCGACCTCCGGGCCTTCCCAGCCGTGGACCTTGACCCACTTGCCGGGCTCCAGGTCCTTGTAGTGCGCGAAGAAGTGCTCGACCTGCTCGATGACGATCGACGGCAGGTCGGTGTAGGTCGTGATCCCCGAATGATAGGGGTGGAGCGCGTCGACGGGCACCATCAGCAGCTTCTCGTCCTGCCCGTTGTTGTCCTCCATCATCAGCACGCCGACCGGCCGCACCCGCGCGACGCAGCCGCCGACGAACGGCACCCCCGCGACGACCAACGCATCGATCGGATCGCCGTCGTCGCCCAGCGTGTGCGGAATGAAGCCGTAGTTCGCGGGATAGCGCATCGAGGTGTGGAGGATGCGGTCGACGACGAGCGCGCCCGAATATTTGTCGAACTCGTACTTCACCGGCTCGGTGCCGGCGGGCACCTCGATGATGACGTTGACCTCGTGCGGCGGGTCGCCGATGTCGATGCGCGAAATGTCCATGAGGGAGATCGATCCGTGGCTTGGGCTTGGCTGGTGGCGGGCGGCCTCTTCGAGGTCGGCTTCACGACCTGTCTTAGGCATGTCGACGGGTTCCGCAACGTCGGCTGGACTTTGGGGTTCCTGGTAAGCGTCGCGCTGTCGATGGGGCTGCTGGAGCTCGCGTCGCGCCAGATTCCGATGGGGACGGCCTATGCGGTGTGGGCGGGCATCGGCGCTGCGGGGTCGGCGATCGTTGGCATGCTAGTCTTTGGCGAGCCGCGCGAGGCGCTTCGGCTGGCGCTGCTCGCGGGCCTGATCGGCTGCATCGTCGGGCTGAAGCTGGTGGGCGCGGAGCGATAACCTTCAAATAGTCCCGTCATCCCGGCGAAAGCCGGGTCCAGACGATCGTTCCGCTGGGTCCCGGCTTTCGCCGGGATGACGGAGCGATTAAAGCCCGCGCGGACATGGCAAATCAAAAAATTCAAAGTGTGCGCGGCACGCAGGATATCTTCGGCGAGGACGCGGCGCGCTTCGAGCATGTCGTGAAGACCTTCGAGCGGGTGCGGAAGCTCTATGGCTTCCGCCCCGTCCAGGTGCCGATGTTCGAGTTCACCGACGTCTTCGCGCGCTCGATCGGCGAGACCACCGACGTGGTGTCGAAGGAAATGTATTCGTTCGAGGATCGCGGCGGCGAATCGCTGACGCTTCGGCCCGAGTTCACCGCGGGCATCGCGCGCGCCTATATTTCCAACGGCTGGCAGCAGCACGCGCCGCTGAAGCTCGCGGCGTGGGGAGCGGCCTTCCGCTACGAGCGGCCGCAGAAGGGCCGCTACCGCCAGTTCCACCAGTTGGACGCCGAGATCATCGGCGCGGGCGAGCCGGCCTCCGACGTCGAGCTGATCGCCTTCGCCGCGCAACTGCTCGACGAACTGGGCATCGGCGACAAGACGATCCTGCAATTGAACACGCTGGGCGACGCCGAGACGCGCGCCGGCTGGCACAGCGCGCTCGTCTCGCATTTCGAGGCGAACAGGGACGCGCTGTCGGAGGACAGCCGCGAGCGGCTGGCCAAGAACCCGATGCGCATCCTCGATTCGAAGGACGCCCGCGACCGCCCGCTGGTCGAAGCCGCCCCGACGATCGACGCGCACATGACGGCGGAGGCCGGGCACTTCTTCGACAAGGTCCAGCGCGGGCTTGAGGCGGCCGGTGTGAGCTACGTGCGCCAGGCGGCGCTCGTTCGCGGCCTCGATTACTACCGCCACACCGCGTTCGAGTTCGTCACCACGCACCTGGGCAGCCAGGGGACGGTGATCGGCGGCGGGCGCTATGACGGTCTGATCGAATCGATGGGCGGGCCGCCGACGCCGGCTGTCGGTTGGGCGGGTGGCATTGAGCGACTGGCGATGCTCATTGGAGAACTGCCAGCCGACAAGGTGCTAGTAACGGTTATACCGCTTGGAGAAAGTGCCGAGGCTGCTTCAATTCGCATTCTCGCAGATCTCCGCCGCGACGGAATTCCCGCCGACATGGCGTATCGCGGCAACATGAAACGTCGCATGCAAAAGGCAGACGCTTCAGGATCGGAGCTAGTTGTTATTCTGGGAGACGATGAGCTGTCGCGTGGCCAAGCGATCATCAAGAGAATGGTGACGGGCGAACAGCGGACGGTGGCCATCGGATCGCTTAGTGATGAGCTATTACCTAGCCTGTTTGGCGGTCGGGGCGCTGTTGTCCTGACTCCGGAATAATAGAGGATTTGCGTTGAGCGTCCCCCCCGAACGCATTCGCCAGATCGAGGCGCGGCATGCCGAGTTGTCGGCGCATATGTCGGCGCCCGATCTCGCGGCCGATCGCTTCGTCGCGCTGTCCAAGGAATATGCCGAGTTGACGCCGGTCGCGAACGCGGCGGCCGAGGTGCGGCGGCTGCGCGACGAGCAGGCGGGGCTGGCGGCGATGCTCGCCGACCCCGAGATGAAGGAGTTGGCCGAGCTCGAGGCCGAGGAATTGGCCGAGACATTGCCGGCGGCCGAGAAGGCGCTCCAGCTCCTGCTGCTCCCGAAGGACGCCGCCGACGACAAGCCGGCGATGCTCGAGATCCGCGCCGGCACCGGCGGCGACGAGGCGGCTTTGTTCGCGGGCGACCTGTTCCGCATGTACCAGAAATATGCCGAGAGCCGAGGCTGGCAGGTCGAGCTGATCTCCGCCTCCTCGGCCGACGTCGGCGGCTACAAGGAAGTCGTCGCCTCGGTGACGGGGCCGCAGGTGTTCGCGCGGTTGAAGTTCGAAAGCGGCGTCCACCGTGTCCAGCGCGTGCCGGCGACCGAAACCCAGGGGCGGATCCATACCTCGGCGGCGACGGTAGCGGTGCTGCCCGAGCCCGAAGAGGTCGACGTCCGAATCGAGGACAAGGATCTGCGGATCGACGTTTTCCGCTCGTCCGGCCCCGGCGGCCAGTCGGTCAACACCACCGACAGCGCGGTTCGCATCACACACCTGCCGACCGGCATCGTCGTCAGCCAGCAGGACGAGAAATCGCAGCACAAGAACAAGGCCAAGGCGATGAAGGTGCTGGCGGCCCGGCTCTACGCGCACGAGCGCGAGAAGGTGGACAGCGTGCGCGCCGCCGACCGCAAGTCGATGGTCGGCTCGGGCGACCGCTCGGAACGCATCCGGACGTACAACTTCCCGCAAGGCCGGGTGACCGACCACCGCATCAACCTGACGCTCCACCGTCTGCCCGAGATCCTGGCGGGGGAGGGGCTGGAAGAGCTGATCGCCGCGCTGATCGCCGAGGATCAGGCGGAGCGGCTGGCGAATTTGAATGGGTGAAATCGCCTTTCTTGCCCCTCTCCTTCAGGGGAGGGGTAGGGGCGGGGAACAGCCTATCCGGCGGCGCTGCGGCGGGCGGGGAGTCAGTCCCCACCCCTACCCCTCCCCTGAAGGAGAGGGGCGTTCCGAGCTTTGACGACAGTCAGGACCGCATTGGCGAATGCGGCGCACGCGCTGCCCGGCGACACCGCCCGCCTCGACGCCGAACTGCTGATGGCGCACGCGCTCGGGGTCTCGCGGAGCGATCTGCTGCTCCGGCATCTCGACGATCTTTGCGAAGTTGCCGGGTATGACGCGCTTGTCGCCCGCCGCGCGGCGGGGGAGCCGCTCGCCTACATTACCGGGACGCGCGAGTTCTGGTCGCTTCCGTTCCACGTCACCCCCGACGTGCTGATCCCGCGTCCAGACAGCGAGACGCTGGTCGAGGCGGCGCTCGAAACGGCCGGGCCGGCGCCGCGTGTGCTCGATCTCGGCACGGGGAGCGGCGCGCTGTTGCTGGCGCTGCTCCACGAGCGGCCGGGCGGGTGCGGCGTCGGGGTCGATCGGTCGGAGGCGGCGATCGGCATCGCGCGGCAGAACGCGGCGGCGCTCGGCATCGCCGATCGCTCGGCGTTCGTCGTCGGGGACTGGGATGCGCCGCTCGCTGGCCGCTTCGACGTCATCCTCGCGAACCCGCCCTACATCGCCACCGGCGAGCCGCTTCCGCGCGACGTTCGCGACTTCGAGCCGCACGGCGCGCTGTTCGCCGGGGCGGACGGGCTCGATGACTATCGGCGCATCATTCCCCGGCTTTCGGCCCTCCTCGCGGCCGGCGGTGCGGCGCATCTTGAAATCGGCCACACCCAGGCCGATCTCGTGGCCGGGCTGGCGGCGGACGCCGGCCTTGCCGCCACATTGCGGCACGATATCGGCGGACGGCCCCGTTGCCTGACACTCAGGTTAGTGAAATAGGGCTTTGACCGCCGCACAAATCCGGTTAGACGGGATGCGGGCGGGGTGGAGCGACTATCCCCTGCCACTGACTTCAAACGAGTGCGACGGTCGGCCAGTGCCGACTCTCCTTTCGCCGCGAGTCTGCGCTCCGTGAAATCCGGATACGCATAGGGAAACGACGACGAACATGAGAAATGGACAGAACGGCCGCCGCCGTCGCGGTGGTGGACTGCCGCGCGCACCGGGGCAGGCGCCGCGCAACGACATGGGCAACCGCTCGATCGAACGAGTCCGCGGCAACGCCCACCAGCTGCTGGAGAAATACAAGCAGCTGGCGCGCGACGCGAGCCAGGCGGGCGACCGCGTCACCGCCGAATATTACCTCCAGCATGCAGACCATTATTTCCGCACGCTGAGCGAGTTCCGCGCGCGCCAGGAAGAGCAGCGGCCGCGCCAGAACGGCCAGAACCGCGACGACGATTACGACGACGATGGCTTCGACGCCCCCGAACCGCTCCGCGTCGCCGAGATGACGCCCGTGGGCAACGCGCCGCGTCCGCAGGTCGATAACGACAGCGACATGGATGACGACGACGAGGACGAGCAGGACAACCGCGACAGCGATCGTGGCAATGACCGGGGCAACGGCCGAAGCGCTCGTGGCAACGGCGACGATCGCGGCAACCGGGACGATCGCGGCAATCGCGCCGAGCCGCGCCGCGAAGGGTCGCGCCGGCCCGAGCCGGTCCAGGCCGAAGCGCCCGCCGCGGTCGCGCCCGCACCCGTCGAAGCCGAAGCGCCCGCCGACGGCGACGCGCCGCCGCGCCGCCGCCGCCGGGGACGCCCCCGGCGCGAGGACGGCGACGCGCCGCCCGAGATGGCGACCGTCGACGCCTGACCTAGGTGATGATTAAGCCCCTCCCCTTCAGGGGAGGGGTTGGGGTGGGGCGCTCCTTACAAGCTCAGAGCGGGTGGTGAGGCCCCACCCCCATCCCCTCCCCTGAAGGAGAGGGGCGGCCGCTGCGATGGCTTTTGCTTTATTCCCAGTCGTCGCCGGTCTCGTCGCGCACCGCGTCGTCGTGGCCGCTGGCGTTGCTGGCGAACACCAGCGCCATCAGCACGCCCGCCAGCAGCACCGCGCCGCCGATGCCGAGCGATAGCGCGATCACCGCCTGCAGGTGCAATTTCGTGCCCGTGAGGTGCAGGTAGGCCAGCGCCGCGATGATGCCGGCGAGCGCCACGACGCCCATGAAAAGCACCAGCCGCCGGTAGCGCGTCCACGCATCGTCTTCGGTCATGGCTTCCCATTGCGCCCGGCTTGCGCGATCATCAACCGCCGACTCGACGCGAGGGCGGGCGGCGCAGTGGGAGCTTTGTCATGACCATCGCCAGAATCCTCCGCGACAAGGGCGCCTCGGTCGTCACCGTCGCGGTCAGCGACAGCGTCGAGGCCATCGTCAACCTGCTCCACGAGCATCGCATTGGCGCGGTGCTGGTCGAGGTGGACGGGCGAATTGACGGCGTGGTGTCGGAACGTGACATCGTCCGCTGCCTTCACAGCAAGGGTGCGGGCATCCTCGGCGCGACGGCGGGCGACGTCATGACCTCGCCGGTGCTGTCGGTGCACCCCTCCGAACCGATCATCGCGGCGCTGACGCTGATGACCGAGCGGCGGATTCGCCACCTGCCGGTGATCGAGGACGGGCGGCTCGCCGGTCTCGTGTCGATCGGCGACCTGGTGAAGCGGCGAATCGACGACATCGAGGCCGAGGCGGGCGCGCTCAAGGACTATATCCAGACCGCCTAGCGGCGGATGAAGTCGGTGAGGTCGTGCCGCGACTTCGGGAAGAGCAGTGCCACCGTCGCGATGTAGACCGCCGCTCCGATGGCGATCAGCACGCCGAGCTCGAAAAGCGCGCTCAGGCGGATCATCCGGCTGCCGGCATAGACCGCCGCCGCCATCAGAGCGCTCGAAAGCAGCGCCGGCGCCATCGCCTCGAGCAGCGGCAGCGGCCCTAGCTTCATGACGCGCAGCGAGCGCCAGGTGGTGATCAGGAACAGCAGCGGGAAGCCGAACGCCCAGGCCCGGGCGAGGCCGATCGCCCCCCAGCGCACACCGATGAAGAACGCCGCCGGCATGATGACGAGGCCGATCAGCGAGTTGGTCAGCCCGACCCGCGGCTGGCCGAGCGCGTTCACCACCGGGGTCAGCAGCGTGTAGATCGCGTAGAGCGGCATCACGAGCGCGATCGTCCGGATGATCGGAGCGGCGGGAATCCACTGCGGGCCGAGCACCACCGGCACGAAATTGTCGGCGACCGCGGCGAGCCCCAGGAAGACCGGGAAGAACAGCAGCGTCACCATCCGGGTCGACTTCAGGAAGCTGAAGTGCACCGCCTTCAGGTCGTCCTGGATCCGCGCATAGGCGGTGAAGCCGACCTCGTTCAGCGCCGGGATGAACTTCGAGACCGGCAGGCTCGCGAGGAACAGCCCGGTCGAATAGATGCCGAGGTCGTGCGCCTTCAGCACCCGGCCGCCGATGAAGATGTCGGCCTGCGAATAGAAGAACCACAGGATCGAATTGGCCATCACCGCGCCGCCGTAGGTCAGCAGGCTGGCGGTGCCGTCGAATCGGAAGATCGGCCGCATCAGCCAGCGCGTCGCCACCGCCATGCCGACGGCGCGCGACGCGTGGAGCACGACGGTGCCGATCACCAGCGCCCAGACTCCGAACCCGGTCCATGCCAGCGCCATCACCGTCGCGCCGCTCGTCATCATCGCGAAGAAGTGGACGAGCGCCGGCGAGCGGAATTCCATCTTCCGGCTGGCGAGCGCCAGGGGCAGCGTGATGAACGGGATGAACAGGTAGTTGAGCGCCTGGACTCGTAGCATCGAGGCCACCATCGGCTCGCGGTAGTAGCTGGCGACGAGGGGCGCGGCGGCGAACTGCAGCGCCGCGAGGCCAAGGTTGATGACGATCAGCAGCCCGAAGAACTGGCGAATCCGGCGCTCGTCGATCTCGGGCGCCTGGATGATCGCGCTGGTGAAGCTGTAGCCGGCGAGAATCGTCAGGAAGGATGTGATCACCTCCGCCATCGCGACGAGGCCGTAGTCGCGCGGCACGAGCAGACGAATCACCACGAGCGTGATCATCCACTGCAGCGACTGGGCGGCGATCTGCATGCCCGACCGCCAGATCAGCGCGCGCCGGACTTGCGTGCGGAATTGAGTCATGGGCGCTGGGAGACCGCTTCGCTTGAGGTGCGGGGGTGCTAGAGCGCTCGCCGGGGGCCGTCAATCGAAGGGAAGACGCTCGGTTCGTCGTGAATTTTGTGACAATGGGGTTGCATCGTTTTTCGAACCACCCTAGATCGCCGTCACCGAGCGGGGTTCGGGACAGCGGGGGTTTCACTCCGGGTCACCATCCACACAACGGGACATGGCTAAGCGGGCCTTCAAGGCAAGGATCCGCAAGGTCATTTCTGTTGCCTGTCTGGTCCGAGGGTCAGCCGCCTCGCAAAAAAAGGTTGACGGCCTGACGGGGCCGGGCGTAAAAGCGCCGCCCGTTGCCGGAGACAGACCATCGAGTCTGGCTACGGGCCTCTTGGAAAACCACTGGGTTTTTCGCCGGACCTCAAAAGCCGGTGCGGGAGGTTGTTCGCTCTTTCTCATCGTAGGTAATATGAAGGGACATGTGGGCGGCGGTGCCGCGTCCCCGGAAACAAGGTCCGGGGTTCGCGTAACCAAGCTGCTTATATGTCTCAACGAACCACAAGTGCTTCACTAGCTATGGCTAGTGAAACGTTAGTGACGTTGTGCAGATAGGAAGCTCCTTGATCGTGCTTCAGTTGGTTTCGGCCGATTGGAGTTCGAACATGAACTTGAGAGTTTGATCCTGGCTCAGAACGAACGCTGGCGGCATGCCTAACACATGCAAGTCGAACGAAGCCTTCGGGCTTAGTGGCGCACGGGTGCGTAACACGTGGGAATCTGCCCTTAGGTACGGAATAACAGTGAGAAATTACTGCTAATACCGTATGATGCCGCAAGGCCAAAGATTTATCGCCTAGGGATGAGCCCGCGTCGGATTAGCTAGTTGGTGGGGTAAAGGCCTACCAAGGCGACGATCCGTAGCTGGTCTGAGAGGATGATCAGCCACACTGGGACTGAGACACGGCCCAGACT
>CAXTKD010000008.1:0-145629 GCA_964244885.1 uncultured Sphingomonadaceae bacterium
CGGCCAGCGCCTGCGGGTCGGGGCCGGTGAACTCGACGAACTCGAAGCCGTCGAGACCCAGGGGGTTCATCAGAGGGGCAAGTGGAGCATCTTGAGCGTTCATTTAAAAACAAGTAACGAATGTTACTAACTAGATCAATCCCAAAGCGGCGCGTTCGACCTTCCGCAACATGACGTCGAGATCGTCGCGTTCCTTTGGCGTCAAGTCACCCAGCAAATCGTTCTCGAGCCTGCGCGCGATCGGAACGATTCCAGCGTAGAGGTTCTGTCCGTGGACGGTGAGCGATAGACACCGTGCGCGCCTGTCTCCGACATTGTCGGTCTGCGCGACCAGTCCCCGCCTTACGAGCGGCTTCACGGCGCGGCTGATGCTCATCTTGTCCATGCGGCTGAGCGCGACGAGATCCTGCTGAATCAAATTTCCGTGCTCGGCGAGCAGGGCTGTCACGCGCCACTCGCCGACCGAGAGACCGAACATCCTCTCGTACGATTGAGCGATGACCGCGCTGGCCAGATTCGCCGCGATCGAGAGGCGGTACGGCATGAACTGGTCAAGGCGGAGTTCGCTCATGCCGGTGAGTTCAGACATTTGCGAAATTTAATCAAATTATTACGATCCACCGATCGCACAACATCACTCCCGAAAGTTACCAGACAGAGCTGATGATTAGGCAGCGCTACCTACATAAACTTCCGTCCGGCAGTGTTCCCATAGTCAATTGCATCGTAAGGCTGCTCGCTAACGTCGAAAGCCCGTTTTGATGAACGCCTTCTCACACAGACTGAGGCGATGAACGGATGTCGGCGGATGGGGAGCGCGTCATGGCCGCTGGCTCCTGCGCGCCAAGACGGGGCGCAGTTTTACTTGTGTTCGACAGCGGTCAAATCCTGTCCCCGCAACCACCGATACCGGCGATACCAAATAGTCCAAAGCTTGGCTTTTCGGTCGGCCGCATAATATATTGGGGAAGTGCTGCTCGCACCACGGCTATATGCGGCAATGGTGCACCCGACAGGATTCGAACCTGTGACCTACGCCTTCGGAGGGCAGCGGTTTCGGCGTGATTATGCCGATGTCGCCGGGATGGCCAGTGTCCAAGCCTGGATTTGCAGATGCGCATCGGAGTTCTGCTCAATATCTCCCTCCGATGATGCTCCGCCGTCTGTGCCGGTCCTTGGGGCGTTGAACTCCTCGCTGAATTCGCTTTGGCGCTAGGCAGCGAGATCCTGTTCGATGATCGATTGATCGTCACGCGCGCTGCGGGCGCAGCCGTCCAGCAGGTCGGCAATCTTCCCGCATACACGATCGGCCGCCTCTCGGAGGCCCTCCTCGATATGGATATAACCCTGCGTTACCCCACGCTTGCCATGACCAAGTAACGCCGCGATGGTCAGCTCGGAATAGCCAATATCACCCGCGATGCTTCCAAAGGTGTGGCGAAGCGTGTGCGCCGTGACGCCTTCGATCCTGGCGGCGACGCAAAGACGGATCAGCACGTCGGGCACCTGCTTGTAATGGCTGTCCCCGTAGTCGGAGGGAAATACGTACGGACAACCCACGATCGTTGGTTGCGACGTTAATACCCGGAGCGCGGCCTTCCCGATCGGTCGGTCCTGCGCACCGGTTTTGGTATCTGGGAAGTGGACCGCATGAGACTCCGCATCGACCCACAACCGATGAACCTGCTGCGCCTCCGACAACCGGAAACCGCTGAGCGAGATCAATCTCACTGCCGCCAGACCGGTCGGGTTCTCGTCGCGCGTTGAGGCAACACGCATGGCGGTCCCGAGCTCACCGAGCTCCAGCGCGCTCAGCCGGCGCGTTCGGCGATTGCTGGCCATCCGCCGCGCGCCCCTGGCGGGATTGCTCTCGATGATGCCGAGGCGGACCGCGTGCTCGCACATTGAATGCAGTGTCGAGATAACGCGCGACGCGGCTCCGGCGCAGCCGGTCGTTGATCGACCGCGACCCTTCCCTTTGTCAGCGGCGCTTTTGCCGGCGGCAATATCGGCCTGCATCGCCTCGATGTCCGCCGGCTTCAGTCCGACCACCTTACGATGTCCGATCAAGGGACGGATATGGCGATCAATCCGGCTCCGCTCCATCCGAACGGTCGAAGCCTTGATCGGCATGCGTCGGCGGCCGAGAAGACGACCAGCCTCGGCTTCTTCGAGATACCAATCGCAGATATCGCCAATGGTCGGGGCGGCACGCTTCGCCTGCTTCGCATCGGCCGGATCAACGCCCCGGGTCACATCGGCGAGCATTCTGATCGCCTCTTTCCGCGCCTCGTCGACCGTGAACACGGGAAACCTCGCAAACGCTATACGGCGGAGACGACTGTCAGGACTACGGTACTGCAGAACATACGACTTCACGCCGGAAGACGCGACGCGAACCCCCAATCCCTTGAGCTCACCGTCCCAGAGAAAGGACTGGCCGCTCTTGGGCAGCGCGGCGCTCTCGATCATGTGAGTGGTCAATTTACCGGGCATCGTTTTTTTGACCTCCGAAGCCGAAAATTACGTGGATTGGGCGGCGCCGCAACGTAATAAAGGCGTAGGAGAACCGCCGGATACCAACGGGTATATTAGGGTAGGTTCCGAACGGCCGATCTTGTTGATACAACGCGGTAAACATAGGCAGACCGTACAATGGGGTGGAGTAGGTTGCACGAGCCTATACCCGTTGGTAAGGCTGAGGCCGTGAGTTCAATCCTCACCGGCAGCACCATTTTACGTCACTGACAGCGGCGCGGCCATGGGCTACCAAGCAGTCATGAGACGCTTCGCCCTCGCCGCCGCGCTTGCCGCGGCGCTTGTTTCCCCAGCGCTCGCTCAAGACACGCCGAACAGCGCGAGCCTCGGCCAGCAGCTTCACGCCGCGATCGGCGGCGACGCGCCGGACCCGGCGACCGCCGGCCCGCTGCTGCGCGACGCGGTCAACAGCCTTGGCGGGACTTGCATCAACACGCAGTCCTACCAGGTCTTCCGCCGGACGCCCGATACAGACACGCTGAAGGTCGAGTGCGCCAACCGGCCGATCTACCTGCTCAGCATCGACGAGGGCGGGCACATGCTGCTGTCGGGCGGCAACGGGCAGGTCCAGGCGATGTCGCGCGACGACGGCGAGGTGATCCTGACCGGCTCGTCTTCCTCGCCGTCGTCCTCCGACGCGCCGGCCAAGCCGATGTTCAAGCTGCCGGGCGAGCGCGACAACGACGCGATCCCCGAAAGCGCCGTTCCGGGAGCGAAGAAGGCGGCTGCCGATCCCGACGGCGACCCGATCGCCAATGGCCCGAGCGATGGCGACGCGGTGGACGAGACCGACCCGCGGGGCTGGACGCGCTGGGTGTTCTCGGGCGGCCTTGCGGCGTTCGGAATCCTGGCCTTCCTCGGCTACAGCCAATTGAAGCACCACGCCCGCTTCGCGCGCGGCATCCAGCGCGTCGGCACCTACACCAGCGAGGAGAAGGACAGGATGCTCGCGGAGTCGGCCGAGCTGAAGCCCGACTTCTACATCCATCCGAGCGGGCTGTTCATCGTGCGCGGCAAGCGCGGCAAGCGGCGGCTCTTCCCCAATCGCTTCTACGCCTATCTCTACTGGCGCTACGGCCTCAAGGTGGCGCAGATCCGCTAGTCACGGGCGCGGCGCGCAGCACGATCGCCAGGCTGCCAAGCGCGAGCACCACGGCCAGGAAGAACGCGGCGCCCGGCAGGTGGACCGGGGCCTTGGGGCTGGTGAAAAAGGCGAACGCCTGAGTCATCGCCAATGGGCCGATGATCGTCGCCAGGCTGAGCAGCGACGACACCGCGCCTTGCAGTTCCCCCTGCGCGTTGGCCTCGACCCGGCCCGACATCAGGCCGTTCATCGACGGATAGGTGAGGCCCGACAGCGCCGCCACCGCGATGCCCGCGAACATCATCCAGCCCTGCGAGGCGAGCCCGTAGATCAGGAAGCCGCCGATGCCCGAGACGAGGCCGAGCAGGATCGTCCGCCGCTCGCCGAGTTTCGGGATGATGACTCGCGTCAGCCCACCCTGGACGACCGCGCTGGACAGGCCGACCGCCGCGAGGGACGCGCCGATCCACGCGGGGGACCAGTTGAAGCGGTAGGCGACGTAGAAGCTCCAGGTGCCTTGAAGCGCCTGGTGGGCCAGCTGCCAGAGGAACATCGCCGCCGCCAGCAGCAGCACCGAACGGTGATAGCGGCGCAGCTGCAGCATCGTGCCGACCGGGTTGGCGCGCTTGATGTCGAACGGCCGCCGCTGCTCCGGCGGCAGGCTCTCGGGCAGCACGAAATAGCCGTAGGCGACGTTGAGCATCGCAAGGCCCGCCGCGACTAGGAAGGGCGCGCGCAGGCCAAAGCCCGCGACCAGCCCGCCGAGCGCCGGGCCGATGATGAAGCCGAGGCCGAACCCCATGCCCATCAGCCCGAAGCTCTGCGCGCGCTTGTCGGGCGGGGTGACGTCGGCGATATAGGCGTAGGCGGTGGTGAACGACGCGCCGGTGATGCCCGCGATCAGCCGTCCGAGGAACAGCCAGCCGATCGTCGGGGCGAATCCCGACAGCAGGTAATCGATGCTGAACGCGCTCAGCGAGGCGAGCAGAACCGGCCGCCTCCCGAAACGGTCGGAGAGGTTGCCCATCACCGGGCCGCACAGGAATTGCATGATCGCGTAGGTGAAGGCCATCCAGCCGCCGATGCGCGCCGCCTCGTTGACCGCCTTGCCGGTCAACTCGACGATCAGGCCGGGGAACACGGGGATGACGATGCCGAAGCCGATCGTGTCGATCAGCACCGTCACGAAAATGAACATCAGCGCCTTGCGGCTGTCGATCGCGGCCATGCTTGCCCCTTGCCGCGATCGGAACTAGCGCGAGTTCGAGGATCTGTCATCCGCGAGCGCCGGGAGCACGATGCCGCAGCCTATGTTCGTCGACGCACGCGGCCTGCGCTGCCCGCTTCCGGTGCTCCGCCTGCGGCGCGAAGCGACGCCGGGGGCGGTCATCGACCTCGTCGCGGACGATCCGGCGGCGGCGGCCGACGTGCCGGCGTTCGTGCGGGAGATGGGGTGGGAGATGGTCGAGACCGGGCCGCTCAGCTGGCGGATCACCGTTCAGCCATAGCGCCGGAACGCCTCGCCCGCGCCCCAGCCGAGCAGCAGCGCCAGCCCAACCGCGGCGAGGCCGTAGGCCAGCCCATGGTTCTGCGCGGCGAGCGCCACCGAGCGCTCGAAGCCCGACTTGTCGATCTCGACCTGGCGGGTCGAGGCCGCGACGACCTCGCCGTCCTGGATGAGATAGGTGTCGACCTGGTATTTGCCGACGGGCACCCGCGCCGGAACCACGATCCGCGCGCGGTAGAGCACGCCCTGGCTGATCGTCACGCCGCGGCCGTCCTCGGCATAGAGGCCGCGCCGGCGGCGCTGGTCGAGCAGGCCGCGCTCGAACGCCCGCGCCTCGCCCGCGCCGGCGGTGCTGGCCGGCGACAACTGGAGATGGTCGAGCCCGATCTCGAAGATCGCCGCGGTGCGCTCGTCGAGAAGCGTCCGCACCGGCGCCGAGCTGGCGACCGCATAGAAGGCCGGCGCCGATTCGAAGCGCGACGACTCGAGGTTCATCCACAGGCCGAGCAGCCGCTCCTTGCGGCGCACGGTGATCGGCTCGGCGGGGCCGCGCACCACCACCGCGATCTGCGGCGGCTCGGCGCTCCGCCCGCCGGGATACTGGATCGCGCCGAACACCAGCAGCTCGGCGCCGGTGAAGCTGTAGACGATGTCGATTCGGCTCTGCGACACGTCGCTGACCAGGCGCGCAGGCGCTGCGGCGGTGAGCCACAAAAGCCCGACGATGGCGAGCGCCCGCCTCACGCGCCGTACACCGTGTAAAGGTCCGCCGGCCGCCACGTCAGGCCCCACAGCAGCCGCACCGCCACAGCGAGCACGATCAGGCTGAGCGCCAGCCGCAATTGCTCCCCCGGCAGCTTCTGCGCCGCGCGCGCGCCCAGCTGCGCGCCGACGACGCTGCCGAGCAGCAGCAGCACCGCCAGCACGATGTCGACCGTGCCGGCGTTGACCGCGTGCAGCACCGTCGTCGCGGCGGTGACGAACAGGATCTGGAACAGGCTGGTGCCGACCACCATGCTGGTCGCCATGCCGAGCAGGTAGATCATCGCCGGCACCATGATGAAGCCGCCGCCAACCCCCATCACCACCGTCAGCACGCCAACCACGAAGCCTAGCGCCAGCGGAGCGATCGGCGAGATATAGAGCCCCGAACGGTAGAAGCGCATCCGCCACGGCAGCGCCGCGATGACCGGGTTGTGGCGCTTGTGCCGCGGCGGCGGCGCGCCCTTGCGCGTGCGAAGCAGCGCCCGCACCGCCTCCATCAGCATCATCCCGCCGACCGTCCCGAGCACGACGACATAGACCAGCGAGATCACCACATCGATCTGGCCGAGCCGCAGCAGCAGCTTGAACAGGAACGACCCCGCGACCGACCCCAGCACGCCGCCGGCGATCAGCACCATCCCCATCTTGAGGTCGACGCCGCCCCGCCGCCAGTACGCCATCGCGCCCGACACGCTGGCGCCGGTGATCTGGGTCGCCGAGGACGCCACCGCCACGGCGGGCGGGATGCCGTAGAAGATCAGCAGCGGCGTCGTCAGGAAGCCACCGCCGACCCCGAACATCCCCGACAGGAAGCCGACCGCCAGCCCCATGCCGACGATCACCAGCGCGTTGACGCTGATCCCGGCGATGGGGAGGTAGAGGTCCATGCCCGTGATTAGCCCAGCGCGGGCGGCGCTGTCGACCGAAGTGCCTAGAAGAATGCCGCGAGGGTCAGCGCGGGCCCGGAGCCCGGCGCGGCATTGCCCGCGAGCCGGACGCGATAGTCAGCGGTCAGGTTAAACGCGCCCCTGCTCAGGTGAAGCGTCGGGCCGACTTCGAACCGGCTCACTGTCCGACGATCGCGCTGAACGCTGGCCCAGCCGCCCATCCCGACGCTGGCGGCTATGTCTTCGGCGATTGCGGCGCTCCGTCCGACGCGCCCTTGAGCGGCGCCGTAATAGGCCGGGTCGCGGAGCCCGACGATTCCGCCTTCGGCATAGATCGAGGCGTCCAGCCAGCGCCGCGCCCCGCCCTGCCTCACGGTCGCGGCCCCGCCCGCAGCCCGCACCGTCCACCCGCCGCGCGCATGGTCGCCAGCGGCGAACAGCCGCTCGGCGGTCAGGGAGAGCGAGGGGCGCAGCCGCCAGGTCACGCCCAGCGCGGCTTGGGCTCCGTCTTTGACGTCGTTGTTCGGTGCGCTGACCCGCGCCTCGACCGCCAAAGGCCGGCTCGACAGGGGGTCAAGCGAATAGGCGACCTGCGCCCCGCTCTGGCCGCCGCCGAGCACTGGCGTTGCCGCCAGTTCGCTCGTGCCGCTGGCGCGCGCGAAGATATAGGCCGATCCCGACAAGCGTTTTTCAAGAGCAGCGAGCTGGCGGGACCAGCCTGCCGCACGAGAATCGCCCGGCGCGGCGGCGACTGCTGCGTGGAAGGCGGTCGCCGCTTCGCGCCGTCGCCCCTCAGAAAGAAGGCGATAGGCTGCGGTTGCCATATCGTCGCCCGGCGGCTTCCGGGGCACGGCTTCGGCGATGGCGTTGGACGCGACGGGCGGCACGGGAACCGGATCAACGATCGCCAACACCTCGCTGATGGCCGGGACCGCGGCGTCAGAGTCGCGCTTTCCCAGGCGGATTCGAGGTGAGGCCGGCTCTTTGTCGTGAGGGCGCGGGACGGCGGGCAAGACAATGACAGGCTCGGCCGCAAACGTGCGAGCCGGCATCGCCAACGCCCTTAGTTTGCGAACGAGGGCCAGCCCCTCGGCGGCGAACGGCTCGTCGGCCAGCCCGCGCCGGGCTTCCGCCAGCGCTTGCGCGAGGTTCCCGCCCACCAGATGCATCCGCGCGGCCCCGAAATGCGCCGCCGCGCCGAGGTGCGCGAGCTCGGCGCGGACCGTCGGCGCGCGCCACCACAGCCACAGCCCGACGAGCATCCCAAGCCCGGCGAGCGCGCGGAGCGGGCGCACTATTCGGCGAGGGCCGGGGAATCGGGAAAGCGGTGGGTCGTGTGCTCCCAATGCGGCCGTGCGATCCGCAGCACGATGCCGATGTACCAGCCAAGCGCGCGGATCGCGGCGAAGATGTTGATCGCGTTGCCAACGAGGGCGCGCGGGATCGATCGCGCCGCGTCCCCAGTGCCGTACACGACCCAGGTGCAAGCCGCCCGCATCGTCAGCCGCCAGCACAGCACCCCGAAGTTGATCGCGAGCAGGAGCCGGAGCGCTTCACCGGGCGGCGCGAGCGGCGGAAGCGCCTTCGCCTCCGGATAGGCCTCGCGGATCGCCGAGAGCACCATGACGCTCACTAGCGACAGATAGGCCATCAGGGTCAGCAGCGCCGCGGCGATCGACTTGCGGTCGCGCAGAAGCATCAGCCGGTTGGCGAGCCCGCCGCTCCAGCCGACCCGGTCCCATCCCTGGAGGGCGATGCCGAGCAGCCAGCGGGACTTTTGCCGCACCGCGTCCATGAAGTCCGACGGAAAATGCTCGCGCGTGGCGACGATGGTCGGGTCGCTGTCGCCGGCGCGGATGCGGACGAGGCAGCCTTTGCCGCCCAGCGCGTGGACACGAAGACCGATTTCATAGTCCTCGGTCAGGCATGCCGCATCGAACGGCGCGCCGCCCGAGGCCTCGGCGATCCGTTCCAGCATGCCGCGTTCGATCGCGCAGGCGACGCCCGCGCTCGGCACCGCGGCGCCGATCGCCTCGCGCACCACAAGGTCCTTCAGGTGTGCCTCCGCAAATTCGTCCGCATAAGTACCTGAAATCCATCGTGAACTTCGGTCGCGGAGTGGCGCCACCGGCAGCTGCACCAGCGCTCGGCGCGCGATCAGATGGTCGAACACCGCCAGCTCACGAGGATGAACGACGTCTTCCGCGTCGTGCAGAACGACCGCGCCAAAGCGGATGCCCTCCACGCCTTCCTGCCGCAGGACCGCCTGCCAAAGCGTATTAAGACAATCCGCCTTGGTCGTCGGCCCGGCCCGCTCGGTCATCGCGTGGCAGATACGCTCGTCACCGATCGCCGTGACCGCGGCAAGCGTCGCGGGATCGTTCGGATAGATCCCGACAAACACCCGATAGACGGGATAGTCGAGACGGGCGAGCAGATCGCGGAGCATCGCGCCGATCACACCGCTCTCGTTCCACGCCGGCACGAGGATCGCCATCCATTGCGGCGGCTTGCTCGAGAGCCGCGACGCCGTGGCGCGGGGATATCGCCGGTACACCGTCCGCCAGCGCCAGATCAGCCGTCCGAAGTAGAGCAGATCGATCAGGATGTCGTCGACGGCTGACACCACGACCCCGACCGCGACGATCGCCAAAAGCTCGCGCACGGCGACGAACAGCACGGCGAGCGTTTCGACCTGCAACCGCGCTCCCCCCAAAGCGGATGTTCAGTAACGATTGCTTTCCAAATTGGTGTGAAACATGCAAGCCTCGCGGGTGAGTTTTCGCGCAGCTTTGTTTCACGGCGATCAGGCCCTATATTGAGCCAGTAGGTAAGCGGGGCAGTCATGCTATCGATGCGAGAGGTCCAGAGTTTCGTTCGCGACCTTGCGCGGGTGGAATCGCTCGACGACCTGACGCTCATGCTCGGCGAGACGCTTCGCGACATCGGCTTCGAGCATTATGCGCTCGTCCACCACGTCAACGTGGTGTCGCCGCCGCTCGGCTTCGTCCGGGTCACCAACTACCCGATCGAGTGGCAGCACGAGTTCACCTCCTACCGCTATTACGCCGACGATCCGACGCGGGTCGCCTGCCAGATGACCGCGCAGCCCTTCGTCTGGGACCGGCTGCCGTCGCTCATCCGCCTCACCAAGCGTCAGGAAGCGTTCATGGAGGCGGCGCGGGTCCGCGGCCTCGGCGGCGGCTACACCGTGCCGATCCACGTGCCGGGCCGCGTCTCGGGCTCAGCCAATTTCTCGACCGCGAGCGACGTCGACCTGCCGCGCGACGCGCTGCCGGCGGCGCACCATATCGCGGTCTTCACCTTCGAGGCAGCGCGGCGCATCGCCGAGAACGGCGCGGTCGCGGCTTACGACCCCGTCCACCTGACCGACCGGCAGATCGAGGTCATCAGCCTCGTCGCGCAGGGCAAGAGCAACTGGGCGGCGGGGCAGATCCTCGGCATCGGCGAGCGCACGATCAAGGACCATATCGCCGAGGCGATGCTGCAATACGGCGTCTCCTCGCGCACCGAGCTCGTCGTCCGCAGCCTCTACGACGGCACGCTGAGCTTCGCCGACGTCATTCCGCTCAACAAGAATCGCCTCAACTAGAGGTGCCGCCGACCGTCCGGTCGGCCGGGTCGAGTGCGCTGCACAATTGAGTTAACGTCGGGTTAGCCGCTGAGTTTGGCGGTTGAGGGAGACCCGATATGATCGAGATCATCACCAGCGCGAATCGCGCCGCCCATGAACCGCTGATGCGGAGCATGTTCGAGGACCGCCGCCGCGTCTTCGTCGATCGGATGAAATGGGACATCGCGGTCACCGCCGACGGCCTGGAGATCGACCAGTTCGATCATGACGAGGCGATCTACCTCGTGGCGCAGGACGGCGCCGGCAAGCACTTGGGCTCGGTGCGCCTGCTGCCGTCGACCGGCCCGCACATCCTGAAGGACGTCTTCCCGGAGCTTTGCGACGGCGGCGAAGTGCCGACCGGCCCGGCGATCTGGGAGATGACTCGGCTCGTTTACTCGCCGGACATCCGCGACATGGCGGTGCTGAACCGTGTCCGCATGCGGCTTCGCATGGCGATGATCGAGTTCGCCATGGGCTTCGGCATCGACTACTACACCGCGATCATCCGCATGGACTTCCTGCCGACCGCGATCTCGGCCGGCTGGTCGCTGGAGCCGCTGGGCTTTCCGATCGAGATCGATGGCGAATCGACGACCGCGGTGATGGTGCGCAACGACGCCGAGGCGCTCGCCCACGTCCGCCGGCGCGCCGGCATCCACGAGCCGATCCTCGACCTCGGCCATCTGAAGCTGGCGAACGCCGCCTGAGCACAACGGGCGCGGAGCCATATCGGGCGGCTCCGCGCCCGCGCTTGCCGCGCTTGCCCCGGCCTTTTAGACGCGAGGCATGGCGCACCCCGAGCAGCAATATCTCGACCTCATGCGCGAGGTCTGGGACCACGGCGACGAGCGTGTCGACCGCACCGGCGTCGGCACCCGCGCGGTCTTCGGCCGCACGATGCGCTTCGACCTTTCCGACGGCACGATCCCGCTCCTCACCACCAAGCGCATCTTCTGGAAGTCGGCGGTCAAGGAGCTGATCTGGTTCCTGTCGGGAGAGACCAGCATCCGGCCGCTGGTGCGCCAAGGCGTCCACATCTGGACCGACTGGCCGCTCGCCGCCTACCGCAAGGCGACCGGCGAGGAGCTGACGCGCGACGACTTCGAAGCGCGGATCCTCGCCGACGACGATTTCGCGGCGAAATGGGCCGATCTCGGCACGGTGTACGGAAGCCAGTGGCGCCACTGGCCGAAGTACGAGGCGGCCGGCGACGGACTGTACCGCCGCGACCCGGAGGGCATCGACCAGATCGCCGCGATCGTCGCGAGCTTGACTACCAACCCGACCTCGCGCCGCCACATCTTCACCGGCTGGAACGTCGCCGAGCTCGACAACATGGCGCTGCCGCCGTGCCACATGGTCTACCAGTATTTCGTCTCGAAGGGCCGGCTGTCAGGCACACTTTACCAGCGATCGTGCGACCTCGGCCTCGGCTTCGGCTTCAACATCCTGGAGGCGGCGCTGCTCATCCGCATGTTCGCGCAGCAATCCGGGCTGGAGCCCGGCGCGCTGACCTGGATGGGCGCCGACTGCCATCTCTACCAGAACCATGGCCATCTCGTCGCTGAGCAGCTGACGCGCGAGCCGCGCCCCTTTCCGACGCTTGCCTTCGCCCGCAAGCCGGCGAGCATGTTCGACTACGCGCTCGAGGACTTCGTCATTGAGGGCTATGACCCCCATCCGCACATCGCGGCGCCGGTGGCGGTGTAGATTTGCATAAAATACGGAATTCGCGGGCGACTTTATAAACTCAAGAACGTCCAGGATGACCATGAAACAACCAGGCCGCCGGCACCTCTCCTGGCGCACCCGACGCCGCCACTCTCAGCTTCGGGCGAATGAGTCCTGAGCCTAACGCGGGTTGGTGGGGTCGCCGGCGGTGCTGCTGCCCGGCCCGACGGCGCCGATATTGCCGAACAGGTCGTTGAGCAGCCCGCCCTTGCGGCCGAGCGTCGGCGTCTTGTCATTGCTGGGATTGATGCTCGCGACCTTCTCCAGCCCGCGCTGGTCGACCTTCGCGACGTTGCCCTGGGCGTCGAAGCTGACGATGATGATCTTCTGCTCGAAGGCCTTCGGCGCGAGGAAGGCGGTCTGGCGGGTATTGCGCGAGACATAATACCATTGCCGGTCGTCGAACTCGGAGTTGAACGACGGGCGGCCGAGCGTCTGCTGCACCGACGCCTTGTTGTCGACGCCGGGCTGGATCGAGGTGACGAGCTGCGTGTCGACGATATAGCCCATGTTGTTGCGGATGCGCGTGCACCCCGAAGCGAGCATCGCCGCGCTCACCGCCGCCATCACCACAAAACGCCCGCGCATGACCAAAACTCCGGAAGGCGGCCGGTTTGAAGCCGCTGGATGCCTGCCCATATCCGGTTTAACGCCTCCGCGACAAGCGGCGGACTGCCGCGACAACCGGGACAGACAGCCGTGAACCTCCTCCGCCGCCTTTTCGGAGCTCCGACGCCACAGCCGCTGGAGGCGCTGTGGGCGCGCATCGTCGCGCTGGCGCGCCGGCCCGCCTGGTACCGCGCGGGCCAGGTGCCCGACACGCTCGACGGGCGCTTCGACATGGTGGCGCTCATTCTGTCGCTGGTGCTGGTGCGGCTGGAGCGCGACGGCGCCTCCGCCGATCAGGTGGTGCTGACCGAGCGCTTCGTCGACGACATGGACGGCAACCTCCGCCAGGCCGGCATCGGCGACATGGTCGTCGGCAAGCACGTCGGCAAGATGATGGGCGCGCTCGGCGGGCGTCTCGGCGCCTATCGCGCCGCGCTCGACCCGGGCGGCGATCTGACGGGAGCGCTGGAGCGCAATCTCTATCGCGGCGAATCACCCGGCGGGGGGGCGGTCGACTGGACGGCGCGCGAGGTGCGCCGGCTCGCGTCGGCGATCGACGCGCTGCCGCTCGGCGCCGTGCTGGCGGGGGAGCTGCCCGCATGATCCCGGTGGAGCTGTCGCGGCCGGTGAAGGCCGACCAGATCGGCTCGGCGCCCCGCCTCGTCTCGGTCGAGGCCGACGCCGGCGAGCGCGCCGCGCTGATGAAGCGCTTCGACCTCGTGGCGCTCGATTCGCTTGGCGCCGAGCTTTCGGTGCGGCGCGAGGCGGCGGGGATTCGAGTCACCGGGCAGGTCAAGGGCAGGGCGGCGCAGGCCTGCGTCGTCTCCGGCGAGCCGGTGCCGACGGCGATCGACACGCCGCTCGACCTGCTGTTCGCAGCCGAAAGCGAGCCGGCGCCCGACGACGAGATCGAGCTCAGCGACAGCGACTGCGACGTCGTGCCGTTCGACGGGCAATCGGTCGACCTCGGCGAGGCGGTGGCGCAGACGCTTGGCCTGGCGCTCGATCCCTATCCGCGCGCGGCCGGCCCGGCGGTCGACGAGGTGCGGCAATTCCTGACCAGCGAGGAGGACATGATCGCGGCGCGCAGCCCGTTCGCCGCGTTGAAGAAGCCCTGATGGAACCCTGACGCGGGACTCGACGTTCGGTGGGGCGTTGTTGCGTATCAGGAGTAATCGCCATGCGTCAGCCGCAGCCCGCGCCGCGCCCCGCGCCCGTCACCGACTGGCCGCCGGCCTGGATGCTCTGACCGCCTGACTTGCGCGCGTCACCGTCCGGTGCTTGATGCTCCCGGATGAACGAGAAGACCATTTCGACCAGCGCCATCGTCGATTCGCTCCGGCAGCATTATGACGACGCCACCTCGGCGCTCCGCGACGCGCTTCGAGCTTATCTCGACCACGGCGTCCTGCCCGATCCCGAGGATCGCGCCAACGGCGCCTTCGCGTATCCGCAGCTGCGCGTCGACTACGCCCCCGGCCGCGAACGGCCCCGCCCATCGCGAGCCTATGGCCGCCTGACGACGCCCGGGCGCTACGCCACCACCGTCACCCAGCCGGAGCTGTTCCGCGCTTACCTCACCGAGCAGCTCGACCTGCTGCGCGAGGATTTCGGAGTCGAGGTCTCGGTCGGCCGCAGCCGGCAGGAGATCCCCTTCCCCTATGTCCTGGACGGCGGCGACGTGACTCTCGGCGACGCGCGCGCGTCGGAGCTGGCGCGGCTGTTCCCGGCGACCGAGCTCGCCTCGATCGGCGACGAGATCGCCGACGGCATCTGGCGGCCGGGGCTCGACGGCGTGCGCCCGCTATCGCTGTTCGACGGGCTGCGAGTCGACTTCAGCCTGGCGCGGCTGAAGCACTACACCGGGACGCCGCCGGCGCATGTCCAGAAATACGTGCTGTTCACCAACTACCACCGCTACGTCGACGAGTTCGTGCGCTGGGGCTGCGCGCGGCTGAAGGAGGCGGACAGCCCGTTCACTTCGCTGTCGTGCGCGGGCGGCCTTGTCCTCACCGCCGACAACGCCGATCCCGAGACCGCGATCAACGACAGCGCGTGGCGGCGGCACCAGATGCCGGCCTATCACCTGACGACGCCCAAGGGCACCGGCGTGACGCTGGTCAACATCGGTGTTGGCCCGTCGAACGCCAAGACGATCACCGACCATCTCGCGGTGCTGCGGCCCGAGGCCTGGCTGATGATCGGCCATTGCGGCGGCCTTCGCCCCTCGCAGACGATCGGCGACTATGTGCTGGCGCACGCCTATTTGCGCGACGACCATGTCCTCGACGATGTGCTGCCGCCGGAGATTCCGATCCCGCCGATCGCCGAGGTCCAGCAGGCGCTGTATGCCGCCGCCGAGCGGGTTTCCGGCCAGACCGCCGACGAACTCAAGGCGCGCCTGCGCACCGGCACCGTCGTCACCACCGACGACCGCAACTGGGAGCTCCAGCACAGCCGCTCGGCGCTGCGCTTCTCGCAGTCGCGCGCGGTGGCGATCGACATGGAGTCGGCGACGATCGCCGCTCAGGGGCTGCGCTTCCGCGTGCCCTACGGCACCCTGCTGTGCGTGTCGGACAAGCCGCTCCACGGCGAGATCAAGCTGCCGGGGCAGGCCAACCGCTTCTACGAGCGCGCGATCTCCGAGCATATCCGGATCGGGATCGAGACCTGTGACCTGTTGCGTAAGGCGGGGCCGAAGCTCCACAGCCGGAAGCTCCGCGCCTTCGACGAGCCGGCGTTTCGATAGGAGGGAATGATGGCGAGGATCACGGGCCTTGGCGGCGTCTTCTACAAGGCGGCGGACACCGCCGCGACCGCCGCATGGTACAAGGACAAGCTCGGCCTGTCGGGCGAATATGGCATCATGCTGCCGTATCGCGACGACAGCGCCGAGGCCTACGGCCTGCTGAGCCCGTTCAAGGCGACCACCGACTATTTCGCGCCGAGCAGTCTGCCGTTCATGATCAACCTTCGCGTCGACGACCTCGACGGGATGATCGCCGGGCTGACCGCGAAGGGGGTCGAGATTCTCGGCCGGCAGGACGAGGAGTACGGCAAGTTCGCCTGGATCCTCGACCCCGACGGCATCAAGATCGAGCTGTTCCAGCAGGTGGGGCCGCTGCCGACAGCTTGAGCAGCCCGCTTGCCAGCTTCCGCCGCACCGCATAGGCGGCACGGCATGGACGATGCGCGCTTCGGGCTGAACCGGCGGGTGCGGCTCGATGGGCCGCTGGCCCTCGATTCTGGCGCGTCACTGACGCCGGTCGATATCGCCTACGAAACCTACGGCACGCTGAACGCCGATGGCTCGAACGCCATTCTGATTTGCCACGCGCTCACCGGCGACCAGCATGTCGCGAGCATCCATCCGCTGACCGGCAAGCCCGGCTGGTGGGAGCGGATGGTCGGTACGGATAAGCCGATCGATCCGGCGCGGCATTTCATCGTCTGCGCCAATGTGCTGGGTTCATGCCTCGGCAGCAGCGGGCCGGCGTCGATCGACCCGGCGACCGGCGAGCCCTGGGGCATGCGCTTTCCGGTCATCACCATCCGCGACATGGTTCGCGCACAGGCGATGCTGCTCGACCACCTGGGTGTCGGCACATTGCTGGCGGTAGTCGGCGGCTCGATGGGCGGGATGCAGGCGCTGGAATGGGCGGCGACCTACCCCGCGCGGGTCCGAGCGGCGGTGCTGATCGCCACGGCGGCGCGGCATTCGGCGCAGAACATCGCCTTCCACGAGGTCGGGCGGCAGGCGATCATGGCCGACCCCAAGTGGCGGGGCGGCGCCTATTACGACGCCGACGCGCCGGCCGACGGCCTGGCGGTGGCTCGGATGGCGGCGCACATCACCTATCTGTCGGAGGAGGGGCTGACCGAGAAGTTCGGCCGGCGGCTGCAGGCGCGCGACGCGGTGACCTTCGGCTTCGACGCCGACTTCCAGGTCGAGAGCTACCTGCGCCACCAGGGCATCAGCTTCGTCGAGCGCTTCGACGCCAATTCCTATCTCTATATCACCCGCGCGATGGACTATTTCGACCTGGCCGCCGAGCATGGCGGACGGCTCGCCGATGCGTTCCGCGAAACGCGCACCCGCTTCTGCGTGATCTCCTTCACCAGCGACTGGCTCTACCCGACGGTCGAGGCGCGGCACGTGGTGACCGCGCTCAACGCAGCGGGCGCGCACGTCAGCTTCGTCGAGCTCGACTCGCCGTTCGGGCACGACGCCTTCCTGCTCGACGTGCCGGCGATGAACCGCATCGTCGACGGCTTCCTGCGCTCGGTGGCGGCGTGAGCTTCCGGCTTTCCGACGACAAGGCCGAGCTCCAGCTCGACGTCATCCACGGCGTGCTGACCGAGACCTACTGGTCGCCGGGCATTTCCCGCGCGCTTGTGCAGCGCGCGATCGACGGCAGTTGGTGCATCGGAGCCTACGACGAAGGCGGCGCACAGGTGGGCTTTGCCCGATTGATTACGGATCGCGCCAGCTTCGCCTGGCTCGCGGATGTTTTCGTCGTGGAGGCAGCTCGCGGGCAGGGTGTCTCCAAGGCAATGGTGGCTTTCTTCGTCGATCACCCCGAACTTAAAACCCTTCGGCGGTGGATGCTCGGCACGTGGGACGCGCACGGGCTCTACCGCCAGTTCGGCTTCGAGGTGCCAAAGGGGCAGGAGGCCGAGCGGCTGATGCAGAAGCGCGACCAAAAGGCGTACCTGGGCGCATGACGCTCCGCCCCGACCTCGCGCTGATCGCCGAGCTGGTGCCGCCGGGCAGCCGCGTCCTCGACGTCGGCTGCGGCGACGGCGCGCTGATGGCGGCGCTGATCGCGCGCGGCGTCGATGCGCGCGGGGTCGAGCTGTCCAGCGAGGGCGTGGCGAACGCGGTGTCGCGGGGGCTTTCGGTGGTGCAGGGTGATGCCGACACCGATCTCGACGCCTATCCCGACGCGTCCTTCGACTATGCGGTGCTGAGCCAGACGTTGCAGGCGACGCGGGCGCCGGCCGACGTGCTCGATTCGCTGCTGCGGATCGGGCGCCGGGCGATCGTCTCGTTCCCGAACTTCGGCCATTGGCGGGTGCGGCTGTCGCTGCTGTGGGGCGGGCGGATGCCGACGACGCGCACCTTGCCGACACTGTGGCACGAGACGCCCAACATCCACCTGTGCAGCATCGACGACTTCCGCGCACTGGTCGCCGCCAAGGGGCTGGTGGTCGAGCGCGCGTGGTATCTGCGCGGTGGCAAATCGACCGGAGACGCAGCCGCCAACCTGCTCGCCGAGCAGGGCGTGTTCATGCTGCGGCGCCCCTAGGTTCTGTTGACATTCAATTGAGCCATTGAGTGCGGCGGCGAGGAGCAGAACTTGGCCGCCAAGATCGACGATCTCGACATCGGGGACTTCGCTTATATTCAACGGGTCGCCTTGCATGCCGAATTCCTTGGGCGACTATCTCGGGCCGACAGCTCTCGTTTGCCAACGCCTCGGGCTGAGATCGACTGTTCACAAATGATTGCTCCCAGCGCAGGATGGGCGCCATGCAGTCGAAACTCTGGAGCTGCGCTACCGCTATTCTTGCCGCCGCGATCCCGGCGTCTCCGGCCGCCGGCTCGCCCCTTCGAGTCGAGACGAGTTCCGCGACGCAGCTTCTAACCGCGCTCGAACGAGGCGAGACGACCTCTCGCGCCCTGGTTTCCGCCTACCTCTCCCGGATCGCACGGATCGACCGATCCGGGCCTCGGCTCAACAGTGTGCTCGCGGTCAACCCGAATGCCGTGGGCGATGCGCGCCGCCTTGATGACGAGCGCCGCGCCAGTCGCCCGCGCGGGCCGCTCCACGGGCTGCCGATTCTCGTGAAGGACAATATCGAAACCCTCGACGCGTTGCCGACCACGGCCGGATCGCTGGCGCTCGCAGGGAATTTCGCGGGCCGCGATGCGCCCGTGGTCGCCCGGCTCCGCGCGGCCGGCGCGGTCATCCTCGGCAAGGCCAACCTCTCGGAATGGGCGAACATCCGCTCGACGCGCTCGATCAGCGGCTGGAGCGCGGTCGGCGGCTTTACGCGCAACGCCTACGCCCCCAACCGCAGCCCCTGCGGATCGAGCGCCGGGAGCGCCGTCGCGGTCGCGGCGGGCCTCGCGGCGGCGGCGATCGGAACCGAGACCGACGGCTCGATCACCTGCCCGGCGTCGATCAACGGCGTCGTCGGCATGAAGCCCACCGTCGGCCTGCTTCCGGGTGGCGGAATCGTGCCGATCTCGCACAGCCAGGACTCGGCGGGGCCGATCACCGCCACGGTGCGGGATGCGGCCTTGCTGCTGACCGTCATGGCCAGCGGCTCTCCCAAAGCCGCCGACTATGCCGCCGGCCTCGATCCCGCCGCGCTACGCGGCAAGCGGATCGGCGTCATGCGCTTCGCCGCCAAGTTCAATCCCGAGGTCGAGGCGTTGTTCGACGCCGCGCTCGCGCGCATGACGGCGGCCGGCGCGACGCTCGTCGAGATCGATGCCTTCGACCGCACCGGCATCGGCACCGCCGAGCACGTCGTTCTGATGACCGAGTTCAGGGCCGACCTGAACGCCTATCTCGCCACGACTCCGCCGCAGGTGAAGGCGCGCACTCTCGCCGATCTGATCGCATTCAACCGCGCGCATGCCGACCGCGAACTCGCGTGGTTCGGGCAGGAGACATTCGAGGAAGCCGAGACGACCACGGGCCTCGCCGATCCGGCCTATCGCGCGGCGCGCGAACGGGCCCACCGGCTGGCCGGCCCGGAGGGCATCGACCGCATGCTCGCGCACGACCGGCTCGACCTTCTGGTCGCGCCGACCACGGGACCGGCCTGGACGATCGACCGCGTCGCGGGCGACCATTTCACCGGCGGTGGCGCGGGGTCGATCGCAGCGGTCGCCGGCTATCCGCATCTGACCGTCCCGATGGGGCAGGTGAGGGGCCTTCCGATCGGATTGTCGTTCATCGGGCCGGCATGGTCGGAAGCGCGGCTGCTCGCTGCAGGCAACGCCTTTGAAGGATTGGCGCCACGCCTGCCTCGCCCTCTCGGTCGCCCGATCGATTGAGGCGCCATTTTGGCAATACGCCAATAAATTTGTGCACCGCACAAGATTGGGGTTGCGTCCTGGCACGATGACATATTCATTACATGGTGAGACCGCGCGAGTCTGACGGCGCGCCGAGGGGGAGGACCTTGGCGTATCGGACGGCCCGCAAAGGCGGCGACGCGAGGGGTTGATGTCATCGACGGCGCGAAACGCGCGGGCGTTTCGGTGCGGGGGACATCGATGATCAGCAGGCGCGCTCTTCTCAGTCGCATTGCAATGGTCGGCGGCGCGGGCGCGCTGTTCGGCGCGATGCAGTCGATCGGCCTTGCGAGCACCGCCTATGCGCAGGGAATGCCGCCAATTCCGGCGGGTGTCGGCCGCGGCACGCATGTCGTGGTGCTGGGCGCCGGGATCGCGGGCCTTACCAGCGCCTACGAGCTGGAGCAGGCGGGCTTCACCGTCACTTTGCTGGAAGCGCGGCACCGCGTCGGCGGCCGCGCCTGGACGATCCGCGATGGCGACAAGATCGAGATGGTCGGCGAGGCGACGCAGACCGCGAAATTCTCCGAAGGCGTCTATTTCAACGCCGGGCCCGCGCGCATCCCGAGCTTCCACCAGGGCCTGATCGGCTATGCCGACAAGTTCGGCGTGCCGCTGGAGGTCGAGGTCAATTCCAGCCGCTCGGCCTACGTCATGGGCGCCGACGGCCGCAAGATCCGCATGCGCACCGCGATCAACGACACGCGCGGCCATATCGCCGAGCTTCTGGCCAAGGCGCTCAACCAGGGCGCGCTCGACCAGAGCATCACCGCCGCCGACAAGGCGCGGCTTATGCCGTTCCTCAAGGCCTATGGCGACCTCGACGACAAGCTCGCGTTCGAAGGGACCGAGCGCTCGGGCTTCGGCCACGGCCCGGGCGCCGGCGTCACCTTCTCCTCGCCCGGCTCGGCGCTGCCGCTGGAACAGCTTCTCGCCAACGAGCAACTGCCGATGACGCTGTTCGAGGACAATCTCTACATGCAGGCGACGATGTTCCAGCCGGTTGGCGGCATGGACCGCATCCACGCCGGCTTCGACCGCAACCTGCGCCGCCCGGCGCTACGCGGCGCCGAGGTCGTTCGCATCCGCCACACGGCGAAGGGCGTCGAGGTCGTCTACCGCGACAGGAGCACCGACTTTACCCAGACGATCAACGCCGACTATCTCGTTTGCACGATTCCCTTTCCGGTGCTGTCGAAGATCGACGCCGACTTCTCGAAGCCGGTCGCCCAGGCGATCGCCGGCGTCGTCTACGACCATTCCAACAAGGTGGCGTTCGAGGCCCCGCGCTTCTGGGAGAAGGAGCAGATCTACGGCGGCATCTCGTTCGTCGGCGGGCCGACGTCGCTCGTCTGGTATCCGTCGGCCGGCCTCCACACCGCGCGCGGCATGCTGCTCGCCTGCTATTGCTCGGGCGAAACCGCCGCCGAGTTCGAGAAGCGGCCGATCGCCGAGCAGATCGCCTTCTCGCGCGGCGTCGTTGAAAAGCTCCATCCGGGGCATGGCGGCGACCTGGTCAACGGCATCGCCGTCAACTGGCACAAAGTGCCCTACAGCCTGGGGCCATGGCCCAACTGGAACGCCGGCAGCGTCGACAGCCGGCAGGAAGACCATATCGACACGCCAGGATTCCGTAAGCTTCAGGAACCAGACGGACGCATCTACTTCGCCAGCGCCGCGCTCAGCCAGACGCCCGGCTGGCAGGAGGGCGGCATCCAGTCCGCCCAATGGGTGGTCACAGCGCTCGCCAAGCGCGTCGCGGCTCAGCCGGCGACCCAAACGCGCCGCAAGGTGGCGGCGTGACACGGCGACACATCAAGAAATTATTGAAGCATCTGTTGCAGAATAGGAACAGATATGAGAAGGTCTAGTGAAATCTGATAAAGTTGCTTGTCGGCATGAATAAATCAGCGATACTTCGAATCGATGATTTGTTGAATCCTTGGTCGTATTTCGACTGAGATTGGTACGAGTTATGCTTTCCAACTGCGCGACACAGATCGCAAGCTCTTGGGTTGGGTCCTCATCCTGTTTTTATGGAGGGGTGACCAATGACAAAAACGACCAGCATTTCCCGTGGCGCTTTGGTGGTTGCGATGCTGAGCGCCGGTCTCGGAGCCGGGGCTGCGCGCGCCCAGATGGTCCTCGCGGCGGCGACCGTGGCCGAGGAAAGCGTGGCGGCCGGAAGCGAGATCATCGTGACCGGCACACGCCGCACCGACCGAACCGTCGCGGAATCGCCGACCCCGATCGATGTCTATTCCGGCGAGGAGCTCATCAAGCAGGGCACCGCCGACATGAACCAGATTCTGCAGAATCTGGTCCCCTCCTTCTCCGTCGCGCGCTACGCGATCGGCGACGGATCGAGCTTCGTGCGGCCGCCGAATCTGCGCGGCCTTCCGCCGGACGAGACGCTGGTGCTGTTGAACGGCAAGCGCCTGCACCGTTCGGCGCTCGTCCAGATCGGCGCCAACGCGCTCAGCGCCGGCGCGCATTCCGCCGACCTCGCGCAGATTCCGGCGATCGCGATCAAGAGCGTCGAAGTGCTGCGCGACGGCGCATCGGCGCAATATGGCTCGGACGCCATCGCCGGCGTCATCGCGATGACGCTCCGCACCGACGACGAGGGCATCAGCGGCTACGCCCGCTACGGTCAATATTACAAGGGTGACGGCGAGGATTATCAGGCCGCTCTCAACGCCGGCTTCAAACTGGGCGAAACCGGCTTCATCAACGTCAGCGGCGAATATGTGAACTCCGGCAAGACCAGCCGCGGCGTCACGCGCCCCGGCGCGCTTCAGCTCTCGATCGAGCAGCCTACGATCGGCGTTCCCAAGCTCGCTCAACGCTACGGCAACCCGGCGCTGGAGTCCGAGCGGTTCTTCTTCAACGGCGGCTTCGATCTGGGTGACGGCGCCAGCGTCTACTTCTTCGGAAACTACGGCCACAGCTTCCAGGAAGAGAGCTTCAACTACCGCCAGTCGGTCAACGCCACGGGCTTCGGCAAGAACGGCATTTTCAACGACATCTTCACCGACTTCAACAACCTGCTTCCCGGGATCCAGACCGGCGCGGCCGGCGGCAACGTCTATGCGCCAAACAACTATCAGGTCACCGGCCCGACAGCGCGCAACTACACGCAGGTCTCGAACTGCAGCGACCCCCTGGTGCAGAACTTCAGCTGCGTTTATCCCGGCGGCTTCACGCCGATCTTCTTCGGCAAGATCGACGATATCTCGGGGACGGCCGGCTATAAGGGCACGCTCAAATTCGGTCTGACATACGACCTCAGCGCCAGCTTCGGGCAGAACACGCTCAAGTACACGCTGACGAACTCCATGAACCCGTCGCTTGGCGTCACCTCGCCGAACGAATTCTATCTCGGCAAGCTCAAGCAAAGCGAGACGCTGTTCAACGCCGACTTCGCCTATCCGTTCGAGGCGGGGCTCGCGAGCCCGGTCACGTTCGCGTTCGGCGCGCAATATTTCCGCGAATCCTATGAACTCGGTCTCGGCGATCAGGCGTCCTATGCGGTCGGCCCCTACACCGGCAATCTGGTGTTCCACCAGGACGGCACGCCGGTGCTGAACGCGGACGGCAGCCAACTCTCCACGGGCCAGCCGGTCGGCGCGAACGGCTTCCCCGGCTACGGCCCCAATATCGCGGGCGAAAGCAACCGGAACAGCAAGGGCGCCTATGTCGATATCGAGACCGACGTCACCGACGCCTTCTCGATCGGCGTCGCCGGGCGTTTCGAACGTCTGAGCGATTTCGGCAACACCACCACCGGCAAGATCTCGGCCCGCTACGCCATCGCCGATTTCGTGGCCATTCGCGGCACGGCCGGCACCGGCTTCCGTGCGCCGACCCCCGGCCAGGTGAACACCAGCAGCATCGCGACGGTGTTCAACCCGGGCAATCCCAACGCGATCGAATCGGCAACGCTGCCGGTTTCCAGCCCGGTCGCGGCCTATCTCGGCGCGAAGCCGCTCACCCCCGAGAAATCGACCAACTTCAGCGGCGGACTCGTCATAACGCCGATCGCCGGCGCGACGCTGACCGCCGACTATTACCACATCAAGGTGAGGGACCGTATCGGCACCTCCGGCGTGTTCGACAACTTCACCGCGGCCGACCGCGCGCAGTTCAAGGCGTTGGGGCTCGCGAACTTCGCGACCGTCAATGAGATCGCCTTCCTGACCAACGCATTCGACACGCGGACGCAGGGTTTCGATATCGTCGGCACCTATCGGATGCCCAGCGATCTTGGGATGTTCAACTCGACGCTCGCGCTGAACTACAACACCACCAAGGTCACGAAATTCGACCCGACGGTGATCAGCCAGACGCGCATCAGCCAGATCGAGACGACGCTTCCCAAATATCGCGTCGTCGGCACGGAAAACTGGACGAGCGGCCCACTCTCGGTCCTCGCCCGGGTCAACTGGTACAGCAAGTACACGGTATCGGACGACGGCCCCGTGCAGCAGACGTTCGGGAGCGAGTTCGTCCTCGATCTCGAGGTGAGCTACGAGATCAACGAGATGTTCACAGTCGCCGCGGGTGCCCAGAACATCCTGAATAACTATCCCGACAAGTTCTCCGATGCCAAAGGCACGCTTGGCCCGGTCTACGCGTCGACCGGCGGCCGCTTCACCGGAGATGTCTACCCCGACACCTCGCCGTTCGGATTCAATGGCGGCTTCTGGTATGTGAAGGCAGGCTTCAAGTTCTGAGCTTGACCTGACAGACGGCGGCGCGATCCCCGGCGGTCCGGACCTTCCGGGCCGCCGGGACCGTGCTATGCAAACGAACCGAGGAGGGAGATACGATGAGAACCTTGTTGCTCGCAGCCGCCGGAGCGGCGCTGACGACCGCGGCCCCGGCGCTCGCCGGGGACATCACCCGCATCGCCAACACGCCGCCTGGGCTGATCCTGCAAGGCGTGGTGCTGCCCGCCGGGGCCGAGACCTTCATCCTCTCCGGCCAGCTCGCCTCGCCGATCGACCCGGCGAAGAAGCCGATGGACGTGAAGAGCATCGACGACCTCGGCGACACCAGGACGCAGGCGATCAGCACCTTCACCAAGATCAAGGCCATCCTCGCCGCGAAGGGCTACAAGATGTCCGACATCGTGAAGCTCACGGTCTTCGTCGCGGGCGACCCGAAGCTCGGCGGCAAGATGGACTTCGCGGGCTTCAACGAAGGCTTCAAGATGTTCTTCGGCACGCCCGAAAACCCGAACACGGTCGCGCGCTCGACCGTCCAGGTCGCGGCCCTCGCCGGCCCCTATTTCCTCATCGAGGTGGAGGCGATCGCGGCGAAGGTCAAATAGCCGGCGCGTCTCGCGGTCTCGTCTCGCTGTTAGATCAGAAGCCCGACGTAGTTTTCGGCGATCGCCGTTTGCATCGCCTCGGATTGCGCAACGTAGGCGAGTTCCGCGATCTGCATGCGGTGTTCGAACGGGCCGTCCTCGGGGAAGCGGTGCATCAGCTTGGTAAGCATCCAGCTGAACCGCTCCGCCTTCCAGATCCGCGCCAGCGCCTTCGCCTGGTAGCCGGTGAGCGCGCCCTCATCTCCGCGCCGGTAGTGCGCGATCAGCGCGTCGGAGAGGTAGAGCACGTCCGAGGCCGCGAGGTTCAGCCCCTTGGCCCCCGTCGGCGGCACGATATGCGCCGCGTCCCCCGCGAGGAACAGCCGCCCGTGGCGCATCGTCTCGAACACATAGGAGCGAAGCGGCGCGATCGACATTTCGAGCGCCGGCCCGCGTGTTACGCCATGCTTCGAGATCGGGTCGAAGCGCAGCGCCAGCTCATCCCAAAGCCGTTCCTCGGACCATTGGTCGACGGTCTCGGCCAGCGGCACCTGGATGTAATAGCGGCTGCGTGTGGGCGACCGCATCGAGGCGAGCGCGAAGCCGCGCTCACTGTTCGAATAGATCAGTTCGGGGTGGCATGGTGGCACGTCAGCCAGGATGCCGAGCCAGCCGAACGGATATTCACGCTCATACTCGCGCACGCTGTCCGCCGGGATGCTTTTCCGCGAAGGCCCATGAAAGCCGTCGCACCCCGCAATGAAGTCCGCCTCGATACACTTCTCGACGCCATCCTTCTGATAGGTCAGCGATGGCGCGTCGCCCTGCAGCCCGTGGAGCGCTACATCCTTCGCTTCGAACACGATCTCCAACCCCCGCTCGGGCGCAGCTTTCATCAGGTCGCGCGTAAGCTCGGTCTGGCCGTAGACCGTGACGTGCTTGCCGGTCAGCCGCTTGATGTCGATACGGATCAGCCGCTCGCCGTCGGCGAGGTTGAAGCCCTCCTCGATCATCCCTTCGGCATTCATTCGCTCATCGATCCCGAGCCGCCGCATCAGGTCGGTGGTGACCGTTTCCAGCACCCCCGCCCGGATCCGCGACAGCACATAGTCCGCCGACTGCCGCTCGACGACCACGCAATCGATCCCCTCGGCCCGCAACAGATGCCCGAGCAGCAGCCCCGACGGCCCCGCCCCGACGATCGCGACCCGCGTCTTCACGCTCGCAGCTGCTTCTCGAGGCTGTGGAGCACCCGGTAGCACGGCAGAACTTGGCTCACCGAGCTGTTGGGCTCGCGTCCCTCGCGGATCGCCGCGATGAACTCGCGGTCCTGAAGCTCGATGCCGTTCGACGACACCGCGACGCCGGAGAGGTCGACCGGCTCTTCCTTCCCCGTCACCAGATCGTCGTAGCGCGCGATCCACGTGCCGGTGTCGCCGATGTAGCGGAAGAAGGTGCCGAGCGGCCCGTCGTTGTTGAAGCTCAGCGACAGCGTGCAGATCGCCCCGCTCTCGCTCTTGAGCTGAATCGACATGTCCATCGCAATCCCGAGCTCGGGATGCTTCGGCCCCTCGATCGCATTGGCCTGCACGATCTCGCCCGCCTGCCAGGCGAACAGGTCGACGGTGTGCGCCGCGTGGTGCCAGAGCAGATGGTCGGTCCAGCTGCGCGGCTCGCCCTTGGCGTTGATGTTCTTGCGGCGGAAGAAATAGGTCTGCACGTCCATCTGCTGGATCGCCAGATCCCCAGCCGTGATCTTCTGGTGGATATACTGGTGGCTCGGGTTGAAGCGCCGCGTGTGGCCGGCCATGCAGACGAGGCCCGTCGCTTGGCTCTTCGCCAGCACCGCCTCCGCGTCGGCGAGGCTGTCGGCGAGCGGAATCTCGACCTGCACGTGCTTTCCCGCGTCCAGGCACTGGATCGCTTGGGCCGCGTGCATCTGGGTCGGCGTGCACAGGATCACCGCTTCGATGTCGCTCCGCGCCAGGCTCTCGGCGAGATCGGTGGTGACGTGGCCGATGCCGTATTTGTCGGCGACCGCCCGCGTCGGCGCCAGCTCGCGCCCGATCAGCGACACGACCTCGGCTCCGTCGATCCGCTTCAGCCCGTCGAGATGCTTTTCACCGAACGCGCCGGCGCCCGCGAGTGCGATTTTCATGCGTGTCTTCCTCTCTTGGCCCCTTCCCTTCAGGGGAGGGGGAAGGGGTGGGGCCGTTGTCGGAGGGCGCGGCGTTCACGGGAACGCCCCGCCCCCAACCCCTCCCCTGAAGGGGAGGGGCTTAGGTTCAGTCGAGCGGCTCGAGCACGATATGCCCGACCGCGGTGTTGCTGGCGGGAACGTGGTAATGGCGGTGGAGCGCGCGGGCGCTCTTGCCCATCGCGCCGCGCATGATCAGCCACATCACCATCTCGATGCCTTCGGAGCCGGTCTCGCGGAGATATTCGATGTGCGGGATGTGGCGGAGGCGATCGCTGTCGCCGACCAGCCCGTCGAGGAAGTCATTGTCCCACTTGGCGTTGATCAGGCCGGCGCGCGGGCCCTGAAGCTGGTGGCTCATGCCGCCCGTCCCCCACACCTGGACGTTGAGATCTTCGGGAAAGCTCTCCACGGCGCGCGCGATCGCCTCGCCCAAGGCCCAGCAGCGATTGCCCGATGGCGGGGGGTATGTGACCACGTTGACTGCAAGCGGGATGACCCTGCACGGCCACGCAGCGGGTTTTCCGAACATCATCGACAAGGGGACGGTCAGGCCATGATCGACGTCCATCTCGTTGATGATCGTCATATCGAACTCGTCGAGGATCAGGCTCTGCGCGATATGCCAGGCGAGGTCGGGATGGCCGATCACCGTCGGCACCTGACGCGGCCCCCAGCCCTCGTCGGCGGGCGGAAATTCCTCCGCGCAGCCGATGGCGAAGGTCGGGATAATCTTCATGTCGAACGCCGAGGCGTGGTCGTTGTAGACCAGGATGACGACATCGGGCTTCTGCTCGGCCTCCCACGCCTTTGTCCATTCGTATCCCGCGAAGGCCGGCGCCCAATAGGCCTCTCCGGTCTTGCCGAGGTCCGACGCGACGCCGAGCGCCGGGATGTGGCTCGACGCCACGCCGGCGGTGATGCGCGCCATTACGTTTTGTCCCTTATCGAGCGCTGGCCCTCGGGCGAGCGGCCGCCGGCGACCATCATCGCCGAATAGTCCTCGAGGCTCATGCCGCTCATCGTGGAGACGGCCTGCAGGAAGCTCTTGCCGTCGGTGGAGAACACCTTGGCGAGGAAGTAGATGTTGCCGCCGAGGTCGAGCAGCCGGTTGTAGTCGCGGTCGAGCACCGCTTGCTTCTGCTCCTCGGTCAGCTTCCAGCCGTCGAGATAGGCGCGCTCATCGGCCTTCCACGCCAAGCGGTTGTCCGCCTTCATCAGGCTCATCGCGAACTGGTTGAGGTGGTAGCCCTGCCGCGCCCGCCTGGCGGTGAACACCCGCGTGCCGGGGATGTCGTCGAATTCGGCGAGATAGGCGTGGATGTCGCGCGGCTCGCTCACCGCCCACTCGCTTTCATCATCGCATCGAGCCGCGGAAACACCCGCCGCGCGTTGCCCTCGAAGATAGCCTCCTTGCGCTCGGGCGACACGGTCAGCGCATCGACGCAGCGGTTGGTGTCGTCGAAATGCTGTCCCGTCGCGGGGTCGATTCCGGCGCAAGATGCCGGGCGTTGTCGCGCGCCGCCGCCAGCGCCTGATCCGCGGTGACGAGGGAGAGCGCGGCGTTGGCGCGGTCGGTCTTGATGTCGAAGGCCTGGACTGGGGCCACGCTCGGAAAGCTTGCCGGCGAACGCCATCGCCGCTACGCCGAAACCGATGACCGCCAGTTTTCCCATGGCCGAGGTCTAGGTCGCGCGGCGCGACTGCGCTTATTGGAAGGCGGGCGAGGCTATAGGATTTCCGGAACTATCCGGATCGTGGCTTCGTGCAGAATCCTGCGGAACAGCGCCGCGCCCATCGGCCGCCAACCCATGCGGGTGGCCACGCCTATCGTCCGCACGCGTCACGCACGACCATAGCAAAAACTTATGGTGACTGTGCAGTTGTGAATTGCCCCTTTTCAAACTTCACATGAAAGCTGCCGACCGTGAGGTTAGAACCATGCCCGTCTTCGTCGATGACGCGACCGCCACCAACGCCCAGAACTGCGGCAACATCCTTGCCGGAGTCCACCCTTTCGCGTGCCGACGCGAGACGCTGTCGGTCGAGCACCCGACGGGCGAGACGACCTGTGTGCTGGAGACCGATGAAATCGGCGCGGTCGTCAGCGCCGCGATGCTCCGCACCGCGCGCAAGCTGATGGATGGAAAGGTCTTCGCGTGAGCCACCGCACGAGGAGCTGGACCGACACGCCATCCACGCCGCGCTTCGTGCCGCCGCCTGGGGCGGTCGACGCGCACTGTCATGTCTTCGGCCCGCAGGCAGCTTTCCCCTTTTCGCCCAAAGCCAAATATCTTCCGCAGGACGCAAGCGCCGAAATGCTCTTCGCGCTGCGCGACCGCCTCGGCTTCTCGCGCAATGTCATCGTGCAGGCGAGCTGCCACGGCACCGACAATGCGGCGACGCTCCACGCCATCGCGATATCGGGCGGGCTGGCACGCGGCGTCGCAGTGGTCGACCCCGCGATTTCCGACCGCGAGCTGGCGGCGATGCACGCTGGCGGCATTCGCGGCGTGCGGTTCAATTTCCTGAAGCGTCTCGTCGACGACGCGCCGAAGTACGCCTTTCTCGAACTTGCCCGGCGGATCGCGCCACTCGGCTGGCACGTCGTCGTCTATTTCGAGGCCGATATCCTGGAGGAGATGCGCGCTTTCCTCGCTGCCATCCCGGTGCCAGTCGTCATCGACCATATGGGCCGCCCCGACGTCTCCCAGGGACCGGACAGTGCGGACATGGCGGCGCTGCGAAGCATGCTCGACACGCGACCCGACATCCACATCAAGGTGACCTGTCCGGACCGGCTCGACGCAAAGGGGCCGCCATGGGACGCCTTCGTCGCCGCCGTCCGTCCGCTCGTGGCGCACTATCAGGACCGCGTGCTGTGGGGCACCGACTGGCCACACCCCAACATGCAGGACGCCATTCCCGACGACGGTGCGCTGGTGGACATCATCCCCCGCATCGCGCCGACCAAGGCGCTGCAGCACAAGCTGCTCGTCGCCAATCCGATGCGGCTCTACTGGCCATCCTGACGCGCTCGACCTCGGGACCGTAAGGGTGCGTCGCCGCTTTCGGCCAATAGCGATTGATCATACAACCTGGGTCTGAACCTATGTGCCAGGCCAACACGGCAGGTCGATTGATGGGCGCGCGACATCAAACCGGCGTCGAATCCGAATTGGCCGCAACGAAGCCCGTGCCTTTAGACTTAGCGCAAATAACAATGACACGGGGAGGAAATGACATGGCCACCACTCGGGCGCTCTTGTGCTGTTCGGCAATGACCGCATTGCAGGTCGCAACGGGGGCTTTTGCGCAGGCGCCGACTCCCGCTAGCACGAGCGAGCAAGCGGATTCCGGCATCGAGGAGATCATCGTCACCGCGCAGCGCCGCGAGGAGTCGCTCCAGCGCGTGCCGGTCGCGATCACCGCCATCGGCACCGCCACGCTCCGTGAGCAGAACATTCAGACGCTGGCGGACGTGGCGCGCATCGCGCCCAACATCGCGATCAGTTCGTCGGGCTATACCGCACCGACCAACGCGCTGCCGGTGATCTACATCCGCAGCATCGGCCAGCAGGATCCCTCAATCTACTCCGATCCCGGCGTCCCCGTCTATGTCGACGGTGTCTATGTCGCCCGTTCGGCGGGCGGCGCGATCGACCTGCCCGACATCAGCCGGGTGGAGGTGCTGCGCGGGCCGCAGGGCACGCTGTTCGGCAAGAACGCCGTGGGCGGCGCGGTCAACATCGTGACGGCGACTCCGGGCGTCAATCCGGGAACCCGGATCGACATCCTCGGCGGATCGTACAAGCTGCTGGAGGCGAAGGGCGTCACCAACCTCCAGCTGAGCGATACCTTCGGCCTGACCGCGGCGGCCGACGTGCGGCGCGAGAACGGGTTTGGCGACCGGCTCGATGTCGCGACCGGCAACCGGCTCGGGCGGCTGGGCGACCAGCGCCACCTCTCGGCCCGTCTCAGGGCGCGCTGGACGCCGACCGACGCGCTGACCGTCGACCTGTCGGGCGACTATACGCGCTACCGCGACACGGCGACGCCTTCGCAGGCCACGATCGTCCCCTCGGGACTGCTGACGCTGGAAAACGCCCGGGTCGCCACGCCGCGCGGCCTGACGATCACGCAGGCGACGGCGGCGTCGGGCGATTACGACAACTTCTCGCGCAATCCGCAGCGGGTCAGCGACAAGTTGGGCGGCGTCAGCGCGACAGTCGCCTATGACCTCGGCGGCGGGGCGACGCTCAAGTCGATCACCGCCTATCGCAAGGCGCACGACGTGTTCGCCCGCGATGTCGACACCGCCGCGATCGCCTATTTCGAGGCGGCGCGCGACATGCACTCGTCCCAGTTCACGCAGGAGCTGCAGCTCGTCGGCAAGGCGATGGACGGCAAGCTCGACTACATCTTCGGCGGCTTCTACCTGCACGACAGATCAAGCCAGTTCGACAACGTCCTGCTGACGCCGGACCTCTATGCCGCGACCGGCAATACCGTCGCGCAGGACCGGGCGCGCAACTACGACGACAGCCAGAAAACCAAGAGCTACGCCGGTTACGCGCAGGCCACGCTCCATCTGGGCGACCGGCTGGGGCTGACGGCGGGGCTGCGCTACACCGACGAGAAGAAGCGGGCGACGGTGTTCGTGATCAGCCCGATCAGCAATATCGTCTATGTCCCGCAGCAGGTGCTGGCCGACCGCTGGCATTCGCTGACGCCGCGGTTCGCGGTCGATTTCCAGGTCAGCGACAATCTTCTTGCCTATGCCTCGGCGTCGCGCGGGTTCAAGAGCGGCGGCTTCAACGGCAGGCCGTCCAACCTCGCCTCGCTCACCACCTTCGATCCCGAAAAAGTGTGGTCGTACGAGGCCGGCGTGAAGTCCGAGTTCTTCGATCGCCGCGTCCGGCTGAACCTCGCCGGCTTCACCGCCGACTACAGCAACATCCAGCTGTCGCGCCAGACGATCATCGCCGGCGTGCTGATCAGCGATATCAGCAATGTCGCGTCGTCGCGCGTCAAGGGCGTCGAGGCCGAACTGGTTCTCGCGCCGGTGAGCGGGCTCGAGCTGTCGGCGGCAGCCGGCTATACCGACAACAAATATACCAAGGTGCAGGCGGGGGCGGTGGTCACGCAGGCGAACAAGATCCCCTATGCGCCAGACTGGACGGTCAATCTGTCGGCGCGCTACCGCGCCGATCTCGGCCCGGGAACGCTCACGCCGAGCGTCAACTATGCCTACCGGGCGAGCACTTATACGACGCCCAACAATTCGGCGTTCTCGCGCCTTCCCTCCTACGGCCTGCTGTCCGGGCGGCTCGCCTACGCGCCAACCGACGGAATTTGGGAAGTCAGCGTGTTCGGCACCAACCTCGCCGACAAGCGCTACAAGATCAGCATCGGCGACAGCAACGGCGTCGGGCTGGTCTACAATGTCTACGGCCCCCCGCGCGAGCTGGGCGTCGCGTTCGGGCTCCACTTCTGATGCGGGGCCAGCGAGCATGATCACCCTCGAACGGGCGGCTGCGATCGTCGCCGCGGCGCTGGCGGAGGGCGTCGGGCTTGGCCTCAAGCCGCTGAGCGTCGCGGTGCTCGACGCCGGCGGTCACCTGATCGCCTTCCAGCGTCAGGACGGCGCCTCGACGCTGCGTCCGCAGATCGCGATCGCCAAGGCGGCGGGCGCGCTCGCGCTCGGCGTTTCCAGCCGCAAGATCGCCGACATGGCGGCCGAGCGGCCGAGCTTCGTCGCGTCGCTCGGGCCGATTTCACCGGCCGGCATCGTCCCGGCGGCGGGCGGAGTCATCGTCGTCGACGCCGGCGGCAAGGCGATCGGAGCCGTCGGGGTCACCGGCGACACGTCGGACCAGGACGAGCGCTGCGCGCTCGCCGGCATCGCGGCGGCCGGTCTCGCGGCGCAGGCCTGAGATGGCGGCGCCCGAGATGATCGACGACGCCGGCCTGCTGAGCGTCCACCAGCGGCTGCCGACCTCGGGCGCGCGCACCGCGCTGCCGTTCCGCCTCGACGGCATACTGCATCTCGCGGTGCCGCAGCTGGCCGAGGATTCGGGACAGCCGGTCGCCAACATGAACGGCGGCGACAGCGACACCGACATGATCCTCTACCGCTGGGCGGAGGGCGGCTTCGCCGAGCGGGAGCGGCTGGCGGTTCCGGGCGGCGAAGACGCGCTGGTGTTCGCGATCGGCGACGAGACGTTTCTCGCCACTGCGAGCGTCCGATCGGGCGGCGGTCCCTACGAATACAACGCCGCGTCGCGCATCTTCCGGCGCGCGGGAGGGGTGTGGCAGCCGTTCCAGGATGTCGAGACCTTCGCGGCCAAGCAATGGCATCATTTCAGCTTTGACGGCCGCCACTTCCTGGCGCTCGCGCAGGGCGTGACGGTGCCGACGGCGGCGCCGCGGGTGCAGCGCGAGTCGCGCATCTTCGAATGGCGCGACGGGCGGTTCGAGCCGTTCCAGACGCTGGCGGGGCAATGGGGCTACAATTTCGCTTTCGCCGAAGTCGGCGAGGACCGCTTCCTCGCCTACGCCGACCACACCCGCCCGTCCCTGCTCTACCGCTGGGACGGCGCGCGCTTCGCCGAGCATCGGCTGCTCGCCGAGCAGGGCGGCCGGGCATTCCGGTTTTTCGAGCAGGACGGAGCGACTTGGCTCGCGTTCGCGACCATCGCCGGCGATTCGACGCTTTATCGGTGGGAGGGCGCGAACTTCGTTGCGCATCAGACGCTCGGCGCCCCAGGTGGCCGCGAGTTCGAGCTTATCCGTACCGAGCGCGCGCTTTATCTTGTCCGCATTCGATTCATCGAAGGCACGCCGCACGATCCCAAGACCGATCTGATCTCGGAAATATTCCGCTGGGAGGGCGGCAGGTTCGTTGTCGCCTCGCGCTTCCCGACCTTTGGCGGGACCGACGCGACGGCGTTCGAGGCGGATGGCGCGCTGTACCTTGCCGTCTCGAACAGCCTCACCGCCGATATCCGATTTCGGCAGGACACGATCATCTACCGCTTCGACGGGTAAGGAACTCCTCGCTTGGCCTACAGCCCCGATCCCGACTTCCAGGCGCTCTATGCCGCCTACACGAGCGACCCGGAAAGCATCGGCGCCCATTTGAACGGCCATTACGGGCGGCTGTCGGCCGGCGATCCGCTGCTGGTGACCACCGGCAGCGACCTCATCGTGTTCCCCGGGGACGGCCGGCCGCCGATGACTCAGAGCTTCCGGCTGTCGACGCGCGGCTTCTTCGAGATCACCGGCGTCTCGCACCTCGGCGTCGCGGTGCCGTACATCATCCAGTTGCGCGACCTGGGCTTCGCGGGATGGGAAGACGACGCGCGCCGGCTGATGGCGCACGCCGCGCGGGTCCGACGGGTGAACACCGTCGATTACTGGCGCGACACCGTCGCGGTCGAGGCGTGGGCAGGCCTCGAGCAGAAGATCACCGACCTCGTCGACTATAGCTGCGCGATGACGATCGAGTTCCTCGAACGCGGCATGGCAGACCCCGCGCGCCTGACCCACGAGTTCGCGCGCAACCACTTCCTCGACTCGATCGATCCGGACGAAGTGCCGGTGCCGATGAACGACATGATGGCGGCGACCTTCGCGCTCAACTTCCTCGACACGGCCTTTCGCGTCCTCCGCTGGCTGCGATCGGAGCCGATCGACTGGGACCGCATGATGGTGATCATCAGCGGGCGCGCCGGCCGGCCGACCGCCGGCGTGACGTGGCAGACCAACGTCATGTGCCACCTGCTATGGCAGGCGTCGGGCCAGCGGCTCGATCCGGAGCGGCTGATGATCGCCCCCCACGCCCCGCCGCTGGTGCTCGCCGACCTCGACGAGGCCGCCATTACGGCGATCGAGACCGAGTTCCGGCGGATCTGGTTCAGCGCGCGCGCGACGGTCGAGATGGGGCGGATCATGTATGCCGACTATCCCGCCTTCCGCCGCACGATCGAAGCGGCGCCGGTGATCGACGCCGATACCGACAGCATCACCGAAATCCCGATGGTGCGATCCGCCGACGACCGCCGCGCGATCATCACCCGGCTGCGCTTCGTGATGGAGGACCCGGCGCAGCAGCTCGCCAACGCCGGCGCGCAGTTCATCGTCGACCAGCTCTGCGCCAACGGCAATCGCCCGGCCGACGTGGTCGTGCCGGGCTTCACCAACACCGTCTATCCGCGGCGGCCCTGACCCGCCAGCCGGTGGCGGCGAAGACCGCGGCGGCGGCGACCAGCGCCGGCACCGCCGCGATCAGGAACAGGCTGCTCCACGGCAGGCCCGCCGCGATCAGCACGCCGCCGAGCAGCGGACCCACGATCGAACCGATCCGCCCGAACGCGACGGTCGACCCGGTCCCCGTGCTGCGGACGTGCGGCGGAAACAGCATCACCGTCATCGCGGGAAAGTTGAGCTGTGCCCCGAGCGCGCATACGCCCGTCGCGAACAGCAGGATCATGACGAGCGGCAGCGAGCCGGCCTGCCCGAGCAGCGCGATGAAGATCGCGCCGCCGGCCGCGAGCGCCGCCACCGGCCGATAGGGACCGTAGCGGTTGACCACCGGGGCCATCGCCAGCGCGCCGACGCAGCCGCCCAGATTGAGCAGCACCGCGCCGAGCGCCGCGACCTGCGGCGACCCCCCTTGCGCGACGATGATGCTGGGCGTCCAGCTGACCAGGAAATAGGTGAGCAGCAGGGTCGAGAACAGCCCGACCCAGAGCAGCAGCGCCGGCCACAGCCGGCCTTCGGCGAACTGCTCGCGCCACACCGGCCGCTTCGCCTGGGGAGCGACCATACGGCGCGCAAGCGTTTCCGGGAGCGTCATCGCCACGCCGGCGGCGAGCAGGCAGGCGACGCCGGTGCCGAGGAAGATGGCCGGCCAGCCGGCATGCAGCAGCGCCGCGGTGACCGCGCCGCCGACCACCGCGCCCAGGGGGTAGCCGATATACATCAGCGTCACCGTCCCCGCGCGCCGCTCGGGCCGGGCGTTCTCGGCGGTCAGCGCGATCACCGCCGGCAGCGCACCGCCGAGGGCGATCCCGGTGATGAACCGCAACGGCAGCAGCAGGCCCGGCGCCGGCACGAAGGCGCACGCCCCGGTCGCCAATGCCGCCAGCAGCAGCGCGAACACCAGCATCGGCTTGCGGCCGATCCGATCGGCGAGCGGCCCCATCACCAGCGCGCCGACGATCGCGCCCAGATAGCCGACCGCGAACAGCTTGCCGATGTCGGCGGGATGAAGCCCCCATTGTCGCGCCAGCAGCGGCGCGATGAAGCTCATCATCAGCGTGTCGTAGCCGTCGATCATCACGATCAGAAAGGCCTTGGCTGCGACCGTTCGCGACCGGCTTCCGCCCGAACTGTCCGCCATGTGCTCCGTCCCCCTGACCATCTCTACGCCGCGCGGCCGAAACCGAAAAGCCGCTCCGGATTATCGACGAGGATGGCGTTCCGAACCGCGGCGTCGGGCGCCCAGACCGGAAGCAGGTTAAGCAGTTCGCCCGTGTCGCGGCCGAGCCCCGGGATATGCGGCCAGTCAGAGCCCCACACCGTCCGCCCGGGGGCCGCATCGACGATCGCCCTGGCGACTCCCTCGACGGCCTCATAGCCGCGCTTCTTGGCCAGCCGATAGGGCGCGCTGAGCTTGATCCAGCACCGCCCCGAGCGCGCAAGCGCGATCAGCCGCGCGAAGTCGCGCTCGGTCAGGCCGTCCTCCTCCAGCATATAGCCCATGTGATCGATCACGAAGTCGATCTCCAGCGCCGCCAGGAAATCGATCAGGTCGCGGACGACCCGGCCCGGCACGTAGAATTGCAGATGCCAGCCGAGCGGCGCGATCTTCGCCGCCATCCGCGTGATGTAGGCCTGGATGTCGGCAAGCGGCTGCCCGGCGCGCTTGAAGAGATCGAGCCGAAGGCCGCGCACCCCGGCGGTGTTCATCCGTTCGAGCTCGGCGTGGGGGGTGTCCTCCTCGATCATCACGACGCCGCGCGCCGCATCGCCCGTCGCCGCCAGCGCTTCCAGCAGGCAGCGGTTGTCGGTGCCGTAGAAGCTCGGCTGGACGATGACGAAGCGGTCGAGGCCGAGGATCGTCATGAGCGCGCGGAAATGGCCGAGCCGGCCGTCCGGCAGCGTGTAATGCGGGTGGGCGACGCTCGGGAAGCGGTCGGCGGGGCCGAAGACGTGCATGTGGACGTCGCATGCGCCCGCCGGGACCGCGAAGCGCGGGCGCTCGATCGTATCGAGCGGACGGATCGGTTCGGAGACGAGCGGTTCTTCTATCGCAGTGGCCACATCATCGTCCTTGCGTTGATTGGGTCGTTTGCAGGCGCGCGCGCCAGTCGTCGGCCCGCGCGGCGACGCCGGCGGCGAGGATGTCGGTGTCGATCCCGGCGAAGATCAGCGGCGCGAAGCCGATGCCGACGAGTTCGAGGAAATAGGCGGGGTCCGGCACGCCGCCGACGATCGCGACCTTGCCGTGCGCCCTCGCCGCCGCGACCACCCGTTCGCACGCCGCGCGCGCGTCGGGATGGCGATAGTCGCCCGGGCAGCCGAGGTCGGCGGTCAGGTCGTTCATGCCGATGCCGAGGATATCGACGCCGTCGATCGCGGCGATCGCCTCGACATTGGCGATGCCCTGGGCGGATTCGAGCAGGATTTGCAGCGCGACGGTGCCGTTGGCGCGCGCGGTCAGCGCCGCCGCCGGCAGCCGCGCGAAACCGTTCTGCGGCAGCAATGCGATCTGCGAGCGCTGGCCGCGCGGCGGGAAGCGGCAGGCGTCGGCGAACCGCCGCGCCTCGTCCGCGGTCTCGACCTTGGGCGCGATGATCCCGGTCGCGCCGCCGTCCAGCAGGCGCCCGATCACGCCATAGTCGCGCTCCGGCACCCGCACCCAGGCCGCGAGGCCGAGATCATGCGCGGTCGCCGCGACCTGCGCCGCGACATCGATACCCATGCTGCTGTGCTCGAGGTCGACCCAGACGACGTCGTAGCCCGACGCGGAGGCCATCCGCGCGACATCGCCGGTGCGAGCGTTTCGGACGCCGAGCGAAAGCAGGGCCTCGCCCGAGGCCAGCCGGGCCAGGATCGGAGATGCCGCCCATGTCGAAGCCGAACCATATCGCACGCTGCGTCCCTCCCCCGGTCACGCCGGGTTTAAGCCCGGTCTGCCGAGCGCGAACGATTGCCGCTCCCGATCGATCTATGCTAATTCGTTGATGATCGGCGATTGATTGGGCGCGTGCATCAAGTGGAGCTGCGGCAACTCCGATACTTCACCGTTCTCGCCGGGGAACTGCACTTTCGCCGCGCCGCGGAGCTCCTCAACATCACGCAGGCGCCGCTTTCGGTCGCGATCCAGAACCTGGAGCGCGAGCTGGGCGGGCAGCTCTTCCTGCGCACACAGCGCCGCGTCGCGCTGACCGAGCTCGGAGTCGCGTTCCGCGAACACGCGCTCGCGGTGCTCGACCGCCTCGAACATGGCATCGTCGATATCCGCGAACGGGTGTCCGGGCAGGCGGGGCTGCTGCGGATCGGATTCACCGCCGCCTCGGCACTGCTGCCGTTCTTCCCGAAGATCGTCAGCAACTTCCGCACCCGCTTTCCCAAGGTCCGGGTGACGCTGCACGACCTTTCATCCGCCAACCAGCTGCGCGGGCTGCTGGAACGCCAGATCGATGTCGGCATCATCCGCAGCACCGATGCGCCGCACCCGTCGAACATCTCCCTCACCAAGCTGCTCGAGGACCAGCTCGTCGTCGCGATGCATCGTGACAACCATCTTCACGACCGGGCGATGCTGACGATCGCCGACCTGCGCGGCGAACCACTGATCTTCTATCCGCCGCAGTCCGGCGTCGGAATCTACGACAAGTTCATCAAGTCCTGCGCCGGGCACGGCTTCGTCCCGACGATCGTGCAGGAGGCGACCGACCCGTCGACGATAGTGGGGCTGGCCGCGACCGGCCTCGGCGTCGCGGTGGTTCCGTCGGAACTCCAGTGCATCGACGTGCCGAACATCCTATTCCGTCCGCTTGCGGGGCAGGAGGCGGTGACCGGCGTCTATCTCGCCGCGCGTGCGGGCGAGGCCAGTGCGCTGATCGCGGGCTTTCGCCACATGGCGCAGGCCGCGATCGCAGGTATGGCGCAGCCGTCGACTAGCCCGCCGCAGCGCCGCGCGACGCCGGGGGGTCGAACTCATCGATGATGCGTCGGGCTGCTGTCAGGGACATGTCTGAGTCCGCCGAGGAACCTCGGACTGCTTACCATAGGCCGTATCGATCGATTCATCCTCGAAAAACCGATGGAGAAAGGATGTGTTTGGGAGGGATCGATGCCACTTCGAGTGCCTGTGCCCAATTGCAGTCGAGATAGCCCTTGATGCCGAACACATTTTTCGTCGAATAGCTTAAATTGACAGCTCTCATGCAACCAATTTGCTACAAGCGACACCGCTTCCCGCCTGACGATTTTCTATTATTCGTCGGCGATAAAAGCGTGTGTTAACTCACCGGCACTTCCACTTTTTCGATTGCCTGCTCTGCTGCGCTTCGTTCTCGAGCGGCCAGCTCCGCGATGACGTTTCGCATCATTACCGGCGCTCGATCATGCCGAGTGAAGGGCATCATCCTGGCCGACGTATCGGTGTCCATCATGACCTGCTGGGCCTCGATCATCGCCTGGTCCTCCGCGAAGACGGCGCGGAGCACCTGGAAATGCGCCTTCACGAACGCGGCCGCGCCCGGCCCTGACCGGATGCCCGAGACGAAGTGGTAGCGGCATGTCCCCGCCAGCAACGGCGTGACCGCCTGAGCACTGAACATGTCGGCGAGCGGCACCAAATCCTCCGGCGGCGGCGCGGCGCCCGAGCGCTCGGCGGTGCCGGCGGGGTAGAAGCGGTTGCTTAGCAACAATACGCCAGGGACCAGGTAGCGGTAGCTGCTCAGCTGATCGGTGGGCTCAGTGATGCCGAGCTGGCGCAACGTCGCCCCCCCGGCCTTCATCCAGCGATGGATCTGGATGCCGCGTTCGAGCCGGATCACCTCGGGATGAATCTCCGCGAAGCCCGCCGCTAGCTGGAATGATTTTTCATGGACGTAGGCGAGATGTGAGAAATCGGTCAGGTTGTCGTTTATAAGCTGATAGTCGACGGCGTAATCGAGGCTGTCACCCTCCATTTCCCATTCGGGATCGCCAAAGCCGTATTCGACCGGAACGAGCGTGGGATCCGCCAAGGCGGGATCGCCCATCCATACCCAGATCCAGCCGTTTCGCTCCACGACGGGATAGGAGGCGACGCGTGCGCGCGCCGGGACATGCGCCTGCCCGGGGACCTCGATGCAAGCGCCCGTCCGGTCGAACACCATGCCATGATACATGCACCGCACCGAGTCACCCTCGCGCCGACCCAGCGAAAGCGGCGCGAGGCGGTGGACACAGCGATCTTCCATCGCCACGATCTCCCCGTCTGACGCTCGGTAAAGCAGCAATGGCCGGCCGATCACCGTCCGCGTGATCATTTCCCCTCCGGTGAAGTCCCGGCTCCATGCCGCGACGTACCAGCAGTTGCGCACGTAAATCGGCGGATCACTCAAGGCGGTCGCAGGCATGTCTGACCTTTCTCTGTCCATGCCGCCGGTTGGGAAGGGCTCGGGTTCGGATCGGCCGCCGACTGCGGGTCTGCACGGGCGACCTCCTAGACCAGGATGCGGTGCTGGCTGATGGGGATGCGCTGGCGGACGGCGCGCAAGTAGTCCAGGTCGAGCCTGGCGGTCACGAACCCCTCGTTGTTCGACATCTGGCCGATCACCAGGCCCCACGGGTCGACGATCATCGAGTGGCCGAAGAGCAGGGGGCCATCCTTCATCTGGCCGATCTGGTTCGGGGCAGCGACATAACATTGCGTCTCGATCGCCCGCGCGCGCAGCAGGACCTCCCAATGGTCCATGCCCGTGTTCTGGATGAATGCCGATGGCACGACGATCAGGCTGGCCCCGGCATCGACGAGCTTGCGATAGAGTTCCGCGAAGCGCAGGTCGTAGCAGATCGAGAAGCCAACCAGGACGTCGTCGATTTTCCTGACCACGACCTCGTTTCCCGCATCGACCAGCGACGATTCCCTGACCTCGACCCCGTTTGGCAGCGAAACGTCGAAACGATGAATCTTGCTGTATTGCCCGATCGGTTCGCCGTTCCGACCGAACACGATCGAGGTGTTGAAGCGCCGTCCGCCGCGTTGTTCGATGATGCTTCCGGCGTGAAGATTGACTTTCAACTCGGCGGCAAGCGCGGACATCGCCGTGGCGAAAGCGCCATCGAGAGGTTGTGCGCCCGCGATCGTTTTCGCGGGATCGCCGCTTGTGAATGCGCTCATCTCCGGAAGGATAACGAGATCGGGAGAATCCGCGGTGACGGCGGCGCGGACGAGCGCAGCCGCTCGTTCGAGGTTGGCAGCATCGTCGTCGACACCGTTGAACTGGACCAGACTGACTTTCATCCCCGACTCCATGCGCATCGTCCAAGGGCCGGCGGGGGTGACCACCCCCGCCGCCCCAGGCCCTAGAACTTCTGCGTCAATTCAACGCCGTACATCCGCGGCTCGCCGTACAGAACCTGGTGGTTAGAGCCATTGAAGCGCGAAAACACGTAATAGCCCTTGTCGGTCAGGTTGCGTCCGAAAATCGCGAGCGAGGTACGGCCGTTTTCGGATTCCACCCCTATCCTGCCGCTGAGCAGCGTATAACCGCTCTGCCTGTTGCCAGGCAGATTGTCCGGCTGGAAATAGGTGACGCCCGTATAGCGCGCAGTGGCGCGGGCCGTAATGTAGCCGAACGACACCGGGATGCGCAGATCCGCGGTCCCGTCGGCACTCCATGCGGGAGCGAGCTCGACATGGTTGCCGGTGTAGGAGACCAGTACGCCACCCACCCGCGCCGCGTCGGGGAAGCGTATATAGCGCGTGTGGAGCCGGCTGAGGCTGCCGCTCAGAGTGAGTATGTCCGTCGGGCGCGCGTTCGCCTCGATTTCGAAGCCCTTGATCCGCGCCTTGCCGGCATTGCCGACCTGGATGATCGGAATGCCCGCCCCCAGGAATTGCGAGACCTGCTTGTTGTCGAACGTGTCGTAGAACGCGTCGGCGCTGAAGTTGATCAGGCCGTTTAGCAGCCGCCCCTTCATGCCCGCCTCGAAGTTGAGCAGCTTTTCCGGCGCGAAGCTCAAGGACGATGGCAGGATCCCGGTGGCGTTGATCGCCTCGACATTGAAGCCGCCCGATTTGAAGCCCCGGCTGGCCGTGCCGTAGAAAGACAGGCTATCGCTTGGGCGATAGTTTACGCTCCCGGTCCAGGACACATCGTTGTCGCGGCGCCTGAGGTTGGGGAAGTTGTAGTTCAGGGTCCTGTTGTTCTGTAGGAAGTCACCCGTTTTCTTTTCGGTGGTATAGCGGATACCGCCGGTCACGGTGATCTGGTCCGTCGGATGGATATCGACGTTCGCGAAGCCCGCGAAGGATTCGGTATCCACGTGCGCCTGAGTCTCGAAGCCGTTGATGAGGGATCCGGCGACGAGCGTTGCCCGATAGGCATAGGCTTTCTGATTGAAGTAGTAGCCACCGATCACATAGCGGACCAGCCCAGTGTCCGGCGAGGACAGGCGCAGCTCCTGCGAGAAGAAATGCGACTGATCGCTGAACGGGCCGGATCGTACGGTGTCGATCGGAAGGCTGTCGGCGTCACTATAGATGACGACGTTGTTCCGTCGCCAGCCCGTCACCGCTGTAAGCGTATGCCCGGCACCCGCTTCGTAGTCGATCGTCTGGGACAGGCCAGTGGTGCGCATGCGCTGCTGGTTGCTCTGGTCGAGGCTGGTGCGCAGGCGCGTGTTCAGCCCCGCGTAGGGCAGGCCGGTGCCGGCGAACGGTGGCGCGAGCTGCGTCAGCGCAAAGCTGCTGTTGTTCGCGGTATGATCCGCCGTCCAGTAGAAGCTCAGATCGGGCGACGGCTGCCAGACCAGCTGCAGCCGGCCGCCGCGCCGCTTCACGTCGTCCAGTTTCTGCCCGTCAAATGCGTTGTAGACATAGCCGTCCCGCGTGGTGGTGCTCAGCGTTATGCCCGCGAACAGGTTGCTCGCCAGCGGACCGCTCACCGTTCCCTTCAGGATGAGCGCTTCATAGTTGCCGTAGGAGCCCTGGAACTGTCCGCGGAATTCGTCCGACGGCCGTTCGGTGAGGATGTTGATCACACCGCCCGTCGTGTTCTTGCCGAACAGCGTGCCCTGGGGACCGCGCAGGACCTCGAGCTGGGAGATATTGGACAAGTCTTGGTTGTACCCCGACGTCCGTCCGGCGAAGACGCCGTCGATGTAGATGCTGACGCCGCTCTCGGTGCCGACGTTGCGCGGATCGCCGCCGACGCCGCGGATGCTGATCTGGTTGTTGAGGTCGCCGCGCGGCGAATATTGCAGGTTGGGAACGGAGTTCTGGATGTCGCTGACGGAGTTGATGCCCGAGCGACGCAGTTGATCGCCGGAGAAGGCGGTAATCGAGATTGGCACCTCCAGTAGCGATTCCGCGCGCTTGCGCGCCGTCACCACGATTTCACCTTGAGACGCGACGGCCTCGTCGGCGGCGGTGTCCGGGGCGGTCGCCGTCTGGGCCATGGCCGGCGTCGCCAGCACCGCCGAGAACAGCAGGGTTGATGCCGAGGCTCCGAGCATGAGGAGAGCTCGTGAACTCGAAGCTAATGAACACGCTTGGATCGCTGTCGTCATGAGATGTCCCCTTTGTGACTAGTTGCGGCGCGTTGCCGGATGTGATGTTCAAGTCCCTCCCTGGCGCCCCGTTATGATCGGGGTCGCGGCACGCTTTTCACTGAAAAAACGGAAGTGCTATTCTGGCTGCGGAACCGTGGATCGATGCCGGCTGTGCCGTCGGTCAGCAGAATGCGTCGAAGTGTCGTCAAGAGAACGACCGCGACGATGATCGCCACCATCATCGTGTAGAACATCGCCATACGCAGTGCGTGCGGCTGATCTGACGTATAGTCGGCGAGGTTGCCGATAACGACGGAGCCGATGCCGATGCCAATGACGTTGCAGGAAAGCACGTAGATAGCGGACACGAGGCTGCGGCGCGCTCCAGGCGTGATAGCCTGGATCAGGGCCGGCACGACCCCCATGGGCATGCCGAGGACGAAATGCAGACATGCGGCCAACGCCAGCATCTGCATTCCCGGTGCGACGACCGGCAGAAGCAGCAGGAGGCCCAAGGCGATAGCAGAGGAGACCGGCGGCACCAGCATTCGTGCGTCGGCGCGCCCGCGCCGTTGCAGCTTGTCGGTCAGCCAGCCGCCAGCGAGAACGCCGGCCGGCGCGACGACCAGCAGGGTGACGCCGTAGGCAACGCCGATCTGTTGCGGCGTCCAGCCCGCCTCGCGGGCGAAGATCGACGGAAGCCAGTTGAGCAGCGCGTAGCCGCAGCCGATCTCGCTCGCAGTGCCGATGAAAAGCAGCGCATAAATCGAGCGGAATCCGATCGGCCATCGACTATCGCCGCCTTCGCCGGGGTCACTGATCGACAGTGCCGCGGGCGCACGGCGTTCCTTCAGGAAAAGGAGCGCGACGATGAATATCGGCGCCGGCAGCGCGGCCGCGACAAAGGTCTGTTGCCACGGGCGCAGATCGCCAATGAACGGCAGATGCGCTCCGCCTCCGCCCATGAAGAAAGCGTAGACGAATCCGGCGGTAAGCATCGACAGCCCGATGCCGAGGAAGCCGCCCATCTGGAACACGCTCGTCGCCAGGTTTACCCGCCCGCCGGCGAATCTGTCGTGGATGATCGCATAGCTTGCCGGAACCAGTCCGGCCTCCCCCGCGCCGACGCCGATCCGGGCGATCATGAGCTGGCCGAAGCTGTTGGCGTAGCCGCAGGCCGCGGTCGCGGCGCTCCAGACTGTCATGCCGATGACGATCGTGCCCTTGCGCGACCATCGATCGGCGATCCAGCCGAGCGGCAGGCCCAGTCCCGCATAGAACAGGCCGAACGCAATGCCGTTGAGCAACCCGAGCTGCCCGTCGGTGAGCTGAAGATCGTGCTTGATCGGCTCGAGCATGAGCGACAAGGCGAAGCGGTCGATGAAGGCAAACACCGCGGCGGCGGACAGCAGGAGCACGACGAGCCAGTCGGCGGCGGTGCTTCCCTCCTGACTTGGCTCGGCGTTCACATTTGCCTCCATCAACGAAGATATGCGGCGGGGTCGGCGCTCAATCGAACGTAATCACGGGCCATCGTTCATGCTGACTGTCGCGCCAGCGCTTCCTCGACGATCCGAGTGGCGCCTGACAGGTCGGCCCAGACGAAGTCGAAATCCGCGACTTTCGCGGCATGCTCCGCCTTGCGCGCATCGAACGCGATCGCTTCGTCCACCGTTTGCTCGACCTCGGCACGCGGGATGACGAGGATTCCGTTGTCGTCGGCCAGAATCGCGTCGCCGGGCGAGACGATGACCCCGCCGCAGCTGACGTCGACGTTGAGCGCGCCGCCGATGCCGCGATGCTTGGTGGTGATCGGGGTTATGCTTCGGCACCATATCGGCAGCCCGACCCTGGCGGCCGCGGCGATGTCGTGTCCCGCGCCGTCGATGATAACGCCAGCTACGCCTAGCTTCGCCGCGGCGGCGGCCGACATCCCGCCCCAGCTCGCGACATGCTGATCGGCGCCGCGCTCGATTACGAGGACATCCCCCGGGCGGACAAACTTGAGCGCATAGTGGACGATCGAAGAATCCGGTACGGTCACTCGAACCGTCACCGCGGTTCCGGCGATCTTCGCGCCTGGCATGCGCGCGAGAAGGCCGGAGTCCATAAACCCCGTGTCGCGAAAATGGCCGACCGTTCCCGTCCAGGTCTGGGCGAGCCGCGCCCGCAAGCCCTGCGAGATTGCCGGTGGACTGGGGTTTACGATAAACATCGGGAGCGGCTCCATCTGCAGAGGCGGTCGGCCTGGGTTAGATCTTATGACGTCAGCGTCACCATGCTCCTCGGCCGATCATCGGCCTCGCTCGATATGCTTTTCGTCAGCAGACGGGTCGGTCGAGATTGTCGCTCCTCAATGAGGAGCTGGCTGCGGTTTCTCGGTGCCTCTACGTCATTCGACTGTCATAAGCTGACCTGATTCTTGGCCAGATCAAAGAACCTAAAAATCGCTAAATGAGTATACCAAGAAGCGCTGGACGTTCAGAGGTTGAGGCCGATGATATCCGCCAGCCGGACGCATGCGTCCGCCGTTCTCGGCCCGTAATTCGTGATGCTGAGAAGCAGGCCCGATTGTGTCTGTCCCGCCCTTCCATACCAGGTGGAAAGCGGTATCGGGGCCAGCCGGTATTTCTGGGCCTGCTCGGCGATAGCGACGTCACTGACCCCCGGAGGCAGGCTGAGCAGGATGGTGAGACCGGCCACTTTCGCTTCCGCCAGCTCGCCGAGCCGGCTCCGGGCGATATGGTCGAGCAGCAAGTCGCGCCGAGCGCCATAGAGCCGCTTCATCTTGCGCAGATGCCGCAGATAATGTCCGTCGCGCACGAACTCCGCGATCGCGGTCTGCACCATCGGGCTGGGCGCGGGCGCGATGGACGTGGCGGCCTCCCCGAAGCGCGCCGCTAGCGCCGTTGGCACCACCAGAAAGCCCAGCCGCACCGTCGGACTGATCGTCTTGCTGAATGTGCCGATATGGATCACGCGTCCGCCCGGATGGCTGGCGGCCAAGGCGGGAGCGGCTCGCCCCTTCAGCTGAAGTTCGCCCAAGTAATCGTCTTCGATGATCCAGGCATCGGACCGCTGCGCCCACTTCAACAGCGCGTTGCGCCGCGCCAGTGACATGGTCGAACCGAATGGCGCCTGCTGTCCCGGGGTGACGACGGCGAGGGCCGCGTCGGGGGCTCGGGCGATGCCGTCCTCGACGCTTATTCCCTCGGCGTCCACGCTGACCGGCACAATCTCCATACGCGAAAACGCCAGGGCGCTGCGCGTAATCGGGTAGCCTGGATCTTCAACCCACGCCTTCTGCCCGTCGAGCGCCAGCACCCTCATGGCGAGGCCAAGCGAGCCGCCATAGCCGGTCGTCACGATAATCTGCGAAGGCGTACAGGATATCCCGCGCGCTAGAGCTATATAGGCCGCGATCTGCTGCCGAAGACCAAGCTCGCCACGCGGATCGGGGAAATGCGCCGGAGTCAACGCGATCGCCTTGGTGGTGTTAGTCAGGATGCGTGACCATGTCTTGAAAGGGAAACTGTCCTGCGCCGGGATTCCCATCTGGAACAGTTCCACGCCCGAATTGAAGTCCAGATACAGCTCCGCCAGAGGCGGCGGCTCGGCCTGTCCGTCCATGCTGGCCGTGCTTGGCGGCGTTTCGACCACTCTCGTGCCGGCCGAGCCGGATGCCACGACGAGCAACTCGTCGGCCAAACGCTCATACGCGACTCTCACCGTTCCGCGCGCTATGCCGAGTTGCGACGCCAGATCGCGCCACGAAGGCAGGCGGGCGCCGGGCTTCAGGCGTCCCTCGCGGATCGCGGCGGTGATGCCGTCGCGCACCTGATCGGCCAGCGATGTCTTGGAATTCCGGTCAAGGCGGATATCGATCATGGGCGGATGGTACACTCATTTCTCATATTCTAGGTTCTTTTTTTTGGCTTCGTACGAAGACATCCTGTCTCGCGATAGGCACGAACAAGCTCAGGGAAGGCGTTGGTTCCAGGGGCGACCCATCCCGAAATAACATCAGTACGCAAGCCGTCTTTCATCCACCGCACGCCGTTGAAGTGTCACAGGCAGCAGAGGAAGCGTCATGCTCAAAACCAGAAACCCGAGCACGATAGCGCCGCCCGTCGGGGCCTACAGCCACGGCGTGGAGGTAAGTCCGAACGCACGTTGGCTCTCCGTCGCCGGACAGGCCGGCATCTATCCCGACGGTACGCTAGCCCAAGGTTTCGAGGCGCAGCACGAACAGATCTGGTTGAACACGCTCGCCATCCTGGCCGATGCCGACATGGGGCCGGAGAACATCGTGCACATCAACGTCTATTCGACCGACCCCGACGGCATCAAATGGCTCGCAGTGCACCGGAAAAAATATCTTCATCCCGATCACACTCCTAGCTCGACCTATGTGCTGATCAGCGGCCTCGCCAGACCCGATTGGGTGGTGGAGATGGAATGCATCGCGGCAAAGGCCTGATCCAATCATGTCGATCCGGCAACGGGTCCCATCGGTAAAGACATCAGTGTAGAAAGACAAAGACGTGGGCGATATGGCGAACGCCACCGAAGAGCGGCACAAAGAAATCGCGATTGCATTTTACGAGGCGGCGCTAAACCGGCACGATTTCGAAGATGCCAAGCGGTATATGGGGCCGACCTACACCCAGCATAATCCCAACGCGGCGGATTCGCCCGAGGGGTTCGCGGCGTTCCTCGATTTTCTCAAGGAACATCATCCCCAATCGCGCGGTATCATCAAGCGCATCTGGGCCGATGGCGACTATGTCATCATGCACGTGCTGGAGCGTCGCCATCCCGACGACCGTGGCGACGCGGTGGTCGATATCTTCCGTTTCGAAAACGACAAGATCGTCGAGCATTGGGATGTCACCCAGCCCATTCCGGAAAAGCTCGCGCATGACAACGGCATGATCTGAACATCCGCTGGTCGGAACGAGGAGCCGCGCATGAAGATTGCGGTCATCGGCGCATCGGGCAACGCGGGAGCCAGGCTCGTTCGAGAGGCCCAGCGCCGCGGTCATGTAGTGACGGCGATCACGCGGAATCCATTCACCTATACCAAATTGGCCGACGAAGGTGTCGCGGCCGGAGATGTGCAGGATCCCGGCACACTCGCTGCGGCGCTCGCCGGTCACGATGTTGTTATCAGCTCGGTTACGTTCGTCGCGACCGATCCTCAGAAGCTGCTCGCCGCCATACGGGCCAGCGGGGTCAGACGCTACCTGGCGGTCGGCGGCGCCGGCAGCCTGGAGGTCACATCGGGCAAGCTGTTCATCGACGCGCCCGACTTTCCCGCCTCGGTGCTGGAGGAGTCGCGGTGCGGCAGGGCGCTGCTCGAGGCGTTGCGCTCTGTCGATGACCTGGACTGGACGATGATCGCGCCGTCGGCCTTCTTCGTTCCCGGCGAGCGCACCGGCAGGTTCAGACTCGGCGAAGATGAGCTGCTGGTCGATTCGAGCGGCCGGAGCTGGATCAGTTACGAGGATCTGGCGGTGGCGATGTTCGATGAGATCGAGACGCCCCGCGCGATCCGTAAGCGCATCACCGTTGGATATTGAACGCCGCACGCTCACCGTCGATCATAAGGAATCGCACGCTATGTCCACCTTGGCCCAGCCCGTCGTTCCGATCGCCCCGCTAGCGCTCGCCGCGCGCGATCCCTTCGCGGATATCCCGCCCCCGGCCTATTCGCTCGTGGCTGACGCCGCCGCCCTGTTCGACCGCATACGACCGCGCGCGCAAGAGAATGAGGACCAGCGTTTCGTGTCTGCCGACGTCGCCGACATGATCGGCGACAAGGGCCTGTTCCACATCGTTGTTCCCAAGCGGCACGGCGGAGCCGGAGCCAACTTCCGCACGTTCGTCGATGCCGTGGCGGAGATCGGCCGCGCCGACGGCGGAACCGGCTGGGCGACCGCGCTGCTCAACGTCTGCGCATGGGTCGTCACGCTTTTTCCCGAGCGCGCGCAGAAGGAGGTCTTCACCGGCAGCCCGCTTAACCGGGTGTGCGGCGTATTCGCTCCCTCCTCGACCGCCGAGAAAGTCGAAGGCGGTTATCGCGTGACGGGTGAATGGACCTACGCGTCGGGCTCCGCCCATGCGCAATGGTGCACCGTCGGCATCCCGCTCGGCATCGATGCCGCAGGTGCGCCGATCCCCGCGCTGGCGCTAGTGCCGATGAGCGACATCACGATCAAGGATGTGTGGCATGTCGCCGGCATGCGCGCGTCTGGCAGCAACACGCTAGTCGCGAAGGACATCTTCGTCCCCGACTATCGCGTCCAAAGCTTCGAGGACTTGGCCACTGGCAATTACGCCAACGGCGACCCGGCGGAGCCGAGCCAGCACGCCTCCTTCCTGCCGGTAGCTGAGATCATCCTCGTCGCCGTCCAGATCGGCCTGGCCCGTGCCGCGATCGACCATACCCTGCAAAAAGGCGCGACCAAGACGGTGTCCTATACCGTGTTCACCCAAGCGAAGGATTCGCCGGTGCACCAGATCAAGCTTGCAGAAGCGGTGTCCGACGCCGATCAGGCATATTTATTGGTGATGCGCACCTGCGCCGACATCGATCGCGCCGCGCGCGATCGCGCGCCGCTGGATGTGAAGACGCGCGGCCGCATCCGCATGGACGCCGGGCAGGCCGCCAAGCTCGCGCGAGAGTCGATCAATCGCCTGCTCAGCGTCAACGGGGCGGGCAGCTTCGCGCTGGTCAACCCGATCCAGCGCATCTGGCGTGACAGCGAGGTCGCTAGCCGCCACGCCTTCGTGTTCCCGGAGTTCTCCAGCCTGATGTACGGCCGGGCGCTCTTCGGGATCGAGGAGCTGGTGATGCCCTTTTAACGACGAGCGGGCCTGCGCCGCCCGCTGCTGACGAGGAGAGCGCATGACCGGCCAACTCTGCGATCCGATCCATCAACTCGCTATCCTCTGCGGCCTGATGTTCATCCCCCATATCCTCGCGGCGTTCACCGCGCGCGACGCGGTATTCGACGTGTTCCGCGCCGCTGGCTTCCGGCCCGTGGGGCCGTTCGTCGCGACCGCGGTCGTGATCGAAGTCTCGGTCGCGCTCTGCCTCGTGATCGGGCGCTGGCTGCCATTCGCCGCGTCGATCGCCGGCCTGTTCATGCTGGCCGCCGGCGCGGCGGCGTGGAAGATCTCCAAGGGCCGCTGGGTCTGGAATCTCGGCGGATGCGAACTTCACGTCTTCTGGGCGGCCTGCTGCTTCATCGTCGCGGCGCATAGCTGAGCGCGGGACTGTCAGTTGGCTCGCCGACGCGGCATCGACGTCATGTGAAACGGTGCTGTCACTCTAACGCTAACTCGTCTCTGCGAGACGCAGCGACCCCAGCCCACAGTTTCGTCTAGCTCATGACAGCGCAGCGATAGCGGGTACTTCACGTACATCATCACAACCAGCCAGATTACCTCCGGCGCGCTGCTGAAATAGCGGAAGGGGCTTTTCATCAAGCGCCGGTAAGGCCCGGGGCAAACTTAGTCTGCCGATCGCCCCATCACGAGAGTCGCCGCGCGCTGACGTAGGATCGCTACTGCCGCGTCATAGGTCCTGCGGTTATCGACATCGATTGCGTGCGAGCCGTCGGCGAGGACCACCGGGACGGCGCGGAGTTTGAAGCGGCTGGAGAGACGGCCGATCGCCTGCGTCAGGGTTAGGCGGTGGAGCAGCATCAGAGCGAGGTTGATCGGGCCGACAGCGGCGATGAGGCGAAGCGGTTTCTTTGCAAATTGGCCGCCGCTGCGAAAGCTCTCCGCTGCGGCGATCGCTCGGCTTCCCGCGAACGCGTACAGGTTACAGTTCGAATATTCGTCGTCCGCAAAGCGGTAGAAGCGGCGCTGCCCTTCGGGATGAGCAGCGAGCACCGCGGCCTTTCGCGCCATCGCGAACGCCACGTCCGCGTCACTCGCTACGGCCTTCAGCATCGCCTTGACCGCGTTCGCCCGGAGCAAGACGTTGTCGGCGGTCGTCACTACGATCGGCTGGTCGATGCCCTCGCAGGCGGCATAGACGCTGTCCGCGAGGTTGTTGGCGGCGGTGACGTATTGGATGCGGTTGTCGTCGGGGAGGATCGCGCCGATCGCCTCGAATAATTCGGGCTCGACCACGATCCGAAGCCGGCTCAGGCCCGGCGTGTCGAGGAGTGCCCAGACCACATGCGCGATCAGCGGCGCGCCTTCAATCTCGACCAAGCACTTGTGCGACACCGAGGCATCGGCGGCGAGCGGATCGATGTGGCCGGCCCGTTGCGCCGCGAGAATGATGCCGGTGAAGCCGTGCCCGACTGGAGGCGCGTCAGGCGGCGACACGATGCAGCGCTCGCTCCAGCAGGCCGTGGCGGCGGAGACTCTCGCCCAGGATCGTCTCGACCAGCTCGCCATGGCTCCAGCCGATCTGCGACGCGGCCATGGCGATCGTCTTCTTCGACCACAAGTTGCAGTTGAGGTTGACCTCCATGAAGTAGACCTCGCCGCGCTCGACATCGAGGCGAAACTCGAAGCGGCCGTAATCGAACGGCATGAATTCGCGCATCACGGCGCGCGCGCGCGTTTCAGCGATGCGGCGCACGACGCCATCCTCAAGCGGCCGGATCTCGTAGGCCTGCCCGTCGCAGAGGTTTCGCTTCTCCTGGTAAGTCCGCAGCAGCGCGGGATCGTCCTGCTCGACGATCTGAGTTGGAAGGATCATCGGCTCGCCGTCGACGGTAATGACCGACACTTCGATGTCATGGCCCGCGACGAACGGTTCAACGATCGCGTCGTGGCCCTCGTCATGAAGGCCAAGGATCGCCGCGCGGATACCGTCCCAGTCGTCGGCGCCGCTGATTCCCCAGCTCGCCGAAGACGCGTTAGGCTTGATCACATAGCGCGCGACGCGCGACCATGCCGGCGGCTCGATCGCCGCGCCCCGCCGGTAGATTTCCCAAGGCGCGGTCGGCACGTGGCGCTGCGCTGCGGCCTGCTTGGCGAGATGCTTGTCGTCCGCCAAGCCGCGCAGAATCGGGCTTGCGCCGAGATATGGCATGCCCATGCGCTGGCACAGCAGCGGCAGCATCATCTCGGAATTGAGAAAACCGCCGCGATTGAGAAGCGGAAAGACGAAGTCCGCGTCAGGGCGCCCGAACAGCGTGTCGTAGCTGTCCGCGAGCAGCAGGTTGAAGCCGCGAGCCTCAAGCACCGAGCGTATCTCGCGGTGATAGACCGCATGGCTGCCGTCCTCGGGGTGAAGGCCGCCGTCCCAGTAGACATGTTTTGCGATAAGCAGGACGCGCAGCGCCCGTTTCGTCGCGGCGGGCAGAACCGTCGGCGCCCTGTGATAGGTCATACGAGCCTCCAAGCATCGCTGCCTAATTTTAACTCGCCGGTGTGACTCCCCCGCTACCGTTTGATGGCAAGATGGTGGGCGAGAAGCGCGCCGTAGCGCCCTTCCGCCAAGCCGCGGCGCGCTGCGCGCTGCGGCATCAGCACGCCCGGCTTTCCGTTGCCTTCGATCAGGATGGGGCCTGTCGGCGTCAGCGCGACGTCCCAGCCGATCAAAGCGTAGTCGGCGAATGCGGAGGCGTGACTGAGGAGGACGAGAGCCGTCGCGGCGGGCCAGTCGGGAAGCGTCCGCCCGGTGATCGCGGCTTCGGTGACTGGGTGATGGTCGTAGTCGCCGCTGTCATAGCCTTTGCAGGCGCGGCTAAGCGTGCCGGTGGCGAGATCGACCGCCGCGATCAGGCCGCCGGCCTTCATGTTGTCGACATCCGCCGCAGGATCCGAAGCGCAGCGGAAGGTGGCGCTCACCACCTCAGGCCGGCTCGCCTCGTCGAGGATGGTGACGATCCGGACGGTCGGAAGCGCCCGAATGACGAGATCGTCCAGCGCCGGGTGAACGGAAATTCGAGGCTGGACAATGACCGTGCCTGTCACGCTGACCAGCCGCCGGCGCAGCTCGGCCCGGTCCTCGAAGCGACCGAGCATCCGGACGCCGTCACCGCCTTCGCCGTCGAACGGTTTCGCGACAAGCGCCCGGCCGCCGGGATCGGCGAGCAGCTCCACCTGCCCATCGACGACGGTCGCGACCGTTTCCGGATGCGGCAAGCCGGCCGCGCGGCAGCGCTCGGCGAACTGCCGCTTGTCTGCGAGCGCGCAGGCCGGCGTCCACCCAAGCGGGTTGATCCGCTTGTTGAGGGCCGCGTCCTCGAAGCGCCGGATATAGCCGCCAAGCGCGTCGGCCTGCTCGATCCGAAAGAGCGCGATATCGTTGGGATCGACGAAACGCTCGCGGGCGATTGCGATGGCTCGCCGCCGCCAGCCCGCGTCGAGGCCGTATGTGCGCTGCACCCGCCTGGCACGCCAGGGGACCCACGCCTGGAAGGCCAGCCCCACAGCCATATCAAGCAGCACGCCCGGTAGGGTGCGAGCAGCGGCGCGGGCGCGGTAGTGCGCGTCCAGCGCCGGCGCACTGATCGGCTGAAGCAGGCCCGGATAGAGGGCGTAGGCCTTCTTCAGGAAATAGAAGCGGTCGTATCCCAAATGATGCTCCGGCAGCCGTGCGACGATCCGTCATAATTTCACTTTATCGTGACAGCTTCCGGTCGAGCCCCGCCCAATGTCCAACGTCATCGTCTATGTTCACGATCTGAGATCTAGCGGTGTGGTGCGCAATGCGATCGACCATGCCCGACGGCTGGCTCAGGACCGTCCCACGACCCTCGTAGCGGGCTACGACGTCGGGCTGTTCCGACAAGAGGCCGCGGCGGGCAGCTTCGCGTTTCACGCGCTCGGCGCTCGGCCGGGACTGCTGCCCCGCCCGGTCGCGGCCGTGCGGCTCCGGCGCTGGCTGCACAGGCAGCCGCCGAGCGTGATGATGTCGCCGGGCAACATGGGGCATCCGACCTGTTATTGGGCGACGTGCGGTCTCGATCATATCCGCCGCGTCTATTGCATCAGCAACGAGATTACGCGCGACGATGGGCTTCGAAGCGCGATCCGGCTGCGCTGGATGACGATGCTGGTCCGCGACGCCGCGCGAATCGTGCTTGTCGGCGTCGCCCATCGCACGGTGCCGCTGTTCGCGAGCGCGCTCGCCCAGGGCCGCGCGGTGGAACTGCCGAACGGCGTCGATGTCGATCTGGCGCGGCGGCTGGCGACAGCGCCCGCCCCACATCCGTGGCTCGAGGATTCCGTGCCGGTGGTGCTGACCATCGGCCGGCTGCGCCCGCAGAAGAATCTGGACCTGCTGATCGCGGGCGTCGGGCTCGCGCGGCGAACGCGGCGACTGCGCCTCGCGATTATCGGCGGAGGCTTGCCGGCCGAGGTCGAGCGATTGAAGATGCTGGCGACGGCGGCCGGGATCGGCGACGACTTCCTTCTGGCAGGCGAGACCGACAACGTGTTCGCGTGGCTGTCGAGGGCGAGCGTGTTCGCGCTGCCGTCGCGATGGGAAGGCTCCTCCGTCGCTCTCCTGGAAGCGCTGGCGGTCAGCGCGCCGATCGTCGCTTCGCGGCGCGCGGGGGACGCTGCTCGCGTGCTGGACGAGGGCCGCCATGGCCTGCTCTTCGATGGCATCGACCCGAGCGCGCTTGCGTACGCGCTCCTCCTTCAGACCTCATCGGATGTTGTCCGCCCGAATGGTTGGCGGCCGACGGGCGAGGCCAGCATTGAAGGCTATGCGCGAATGATCCGTGACGTCGCGGCTGGGCCGCGGGCGACCGGCCAACAGGCCTATGCGATCTCCGAGCCGGCGTGAACGCGAAGACCGGGACTGCCTTGACCGACCGGGGAGCGGATCGCGCGGTTTTCGCGCGAATGCGAAGCAACGTGCTGTGGCTGCTCGGCGGGCGGGGGTTTCAGGCGGTCAGCAGCCTCGCCTATCTCGGCATTGCTGCGCGCGCGATGGGGCCGCATGGCTTCGGCGAATTCTCGCTTGCGCTTGCCTACGGCCAAGCGATCGCCAACCTTGCGCAGTTCCAGTCGTGGCAGGGAGTGATACGCTACGGGGCGCTGCACATGGCGACTGGGGACGAGCCGCGCCTTGCGCGTTTGCTGGGCTTTACCGCGACGCTGGATTGGGCCAGCGCGCTCGGAGGCGCTGTGCTGGCGGCGCTCGGCGTTATGCTGATCGGCCCTCTCCTCGAGTGGTCGGACCCGGAGCAGCAACGCGCCGCGCTGTTCGGGGCAGCGCTCCTGCTCTCGATCGGCGCGACGCCGGCGGGCATCCTGCGTCTGCTCGATCGTTTCGATCTCATCACCTATTGTCAGGCGATCGGTCCCGCCGTGCGGCTGGTCGGGTCGATCGCGGCCTGGTTCCTCGGTGGCGGAGTCGGCGCGTTTCTAGCGGTGTGGGCGAGCGCGGCATTGCTGCAAAGCGCTGCGACCTGGGCCGTCGCTCTTGGCCGCTCCGGACGGAGGATCTCAGTCGGCCGTCGAGGCTTCGGACGGGCGGTCGCGGAGAACAGCGGCATCTGGCGCTTCATGCTGGTGACCAACGCCTCCTCCTCGCTCGGCCTGCTGCTCGAACAGGTGGGGACGCTCGCGATCGGCGGAATGGCGGGTGCGACGGCGGCTGGCGGGTTCCGACTCGCGGCGAAGGTCGCGCGCGCGCTCGGACGGCCGATTGAGATGCTGGCGCGCGTGCTGTATCCGGAGCTGGCCCGCCTCTTGATCAGTAAGGACCAGATCACCCTAGAGCAGGTCATGGCGCGCACCCGCCGGATTTCCTTCGCGGTTGCAGTTCTGATGGTGCTAGTCGCGGGATTTGGCGGGCCTTTGCTACTCCAGCTGCTTGCAGGCCACGCCTATCGCTTCGCGCACCTCAATCTGTTTTTGCTCGCGATCGCCGCGGCCATCGACCTGTCGGGGGTAGGATTGGAGCCGCTGCTTACGGCGCGCGGTCAGGTCAGCCAAGTCCTTCGCATCCGGATGGCAGGAGGCGCAATCTACATCGCGGGCCTGATTGCTCTGCTGCCGATCGCGGGGCCTGTCGGCGTCGCTTTCGCAACCATCGCGGCCTCGTTGGCGATGCGGGTCTGGCTGGCCGTTGCCGCAGGGCGCAGTCCGGACAGGAACTGATCGGTGCAACGGTCCCAGTCATAGCGCCGCCCCTCTGTGAGGCAGGCCTCGCGGCTCGATGTGAGCGCAAGCCGGATCGCCACATCGAGATCGTCATGCAGCGCGCCTATTCGACCTATCCCTCGGTCGTGCGTCCCGATCACGTCGAGCGGACCGGCGACTGGAAAGCCCGCCACCGGCAGACCGCTCGCCAGTGCCTCGATCATCACGAGCCCGAACGTATCGGTCTTGCTCGGGAAGACCAACACATCGGCGGTGGCGTAAGCCGAGGCCAGGGCCGCACCGTGCAGCCCGCCGAGAAAGCGGACAGAGGGGAAACGCTGCCGAAGCATGGCAAGCGCCGGCCCGTCGCCGACGACCACCTTCATTCCTTCGACATGCGTCTCAAGAAACGCCTCGATATTTTTCTCGACGGCGACGCGACCGACATACAGCTGGATCGGGCGGTGCAGGCCGTCCATTGCGGGATGGCGCGGCGCATCGGGCGAGAAGGCGGCTAGATCCACTCCGCGCGACCAGAGGTGCGTTCCCGTCAGCCCTCGATCGCCAAGCTCTTTGGCCAGTGTCGGCGTGGCGACGAAGGTCGCGGCCGCAGGCGCATGGAAGCGGCGGATGATCGGCCAGAACCATCCAGCGGGTAGCCGCGTCCGCGCCGCGATATAGTCAGGGAAGCGCGTATGAAAGGAAGTGGTGAACGGCATCCTGTGCCGCCTGCACCATTGGCGCGCGGCCCAGCCGAGCGGGCCTTCGGTTGCGATATGAACGGCTTGGGGCGCAAAGCCCGCCAAGCGGCGTCCGACCCTCGACGCACAGCCGATCGCGAGGCGGATCTCAGGATAGCTGGGGCACGGTACAGTCGGAAAACGATCGGGCGTCAGCGTTTCGACCTGATGGCCGCGCAGGCGCAGTCGATCGACCGTAGTGCCCAAGGTCCGAACGACGCCGTTGACCTGCGGCGCCCAAGCGTCGCTGACGAGCGCGATCTTCACGCGTCGCCGGTCTCGAGTTCTTTCCCGCCCGTCTCCGCGCGGATCATTTCCTCCCAATCCAGCACCTCCATGGTGCCGTCGGGCCGCTTGACCAGCGCGGTGCAGTTCTCCACCCAGTCGCTTTCTTCGTAGCGGGTCGCCTGCAAGAACTGACGAACCTCGGGCGAGTGGATGTGTCGACGCACGCCGTCCTTCGCCGCGCCGTTATGGTTGTCGCGGATGAAACGCGCTGCATTTTTGATGTTCGCGTGCAGTTGTGCCGGAAGCGATCCGTAAGACAGGCTGAAAGGCCGCCGTACCGCGTCGAGAAGATTGAAGTTCGGCATTGGTATCGCCTCGCGCCAGGACAGTTCCTCCTAGCTTTGGACGGCGTCATCCGCGTTTCGTCTCTGTTGCGATGATCTTACAAAAAGCAGGCATCGATGAGGGGCGTGACACAAAACGCACGTCAAACCGTCGTCATAGCGTAACCGTCGCAAGGGAAGCAGGCATCCAGGACTTGTGATCCCCGGGCGCTTCAGATTCGCGGATTCAACTCGCGATTTCGCAGTCCAACCTTGTCGATTGGAGCACGGATGGCGCGGGCAATGGAAACGGAGCAGGTCGCCGCCGCTTACCGTCGCTGGGCCCCGGTCTACGATCTGGTGTTCGGCGCAGTGTTTCGCGATGGTCGAAGCGCCGCGATCGAAGCGGCCGAGCAGGTCGGCGGCCGAATTCTCGAAGTCGGCGTCGGGACCGGCATCTCTTTGCCCTTCTACTCGCGCAGCAGCCGGCTGACGGGCGTCGACATTTCCGATGCGATGCTCGACAAGGCTCGCGAGCGGGTGACCCGGCTCGGTCTCGACAACGTCGAGGCGATCTCGGTCATGGATGCCGAAAGGCTCACCTTTCCGGACGATTCATTCGACGTGGTTGTCGCGCAATATGTCGTCACCGCGGTCCCCGATCCCGAAGCAGCGCTCGACGAATTCCTGCGCGTGCTGAAGCCCGGCGGCGAGATCGTCATCACCACGCGTGTCGGCGCGGAGCGGGGGATGCGCGGCACGATCGAGAAGCTGCTGATGCCGCTGACCACGCGCCTCGGCTTTCGCACGGAATTCCCGTGGGCGCGCTACACGCGCTGGGCACAACTCGCCGGTGCCGTCATCGTCGAGCGCCGGCCGCTGCCGCCGCTCGGCCACTTTTCATTGCTTCGGATCGCCAAGATCGAGCCGGGCGCCGCGAGCCTGAAGGCCGCGAACGACCTCCACCAGGATGCTCCCGTCAAGCTGCAGCGGCGGCGAAGCAAGCCGACTTCCAACTCCTGATCGAGAGCTAGAGAGACATGGCCGGATTTAGTGCGCTCCTCGCCGAACAACGGTGGGACGACCATCGCTTTTATCATCACAGCCTGGTCAACCAGAGCCTGCACCTATTGAGCGCGAGCACGTTCGTGGTGTGTTACGTCCTGGTTTTCTACGATCCTGCGATCGCCAGCCTGCTCGCCTGGCTGGTCGCAATGCTGAGCCGCCAGTCAGGCCACTTCTTCTTCGAGCCGAAAACCTACGACGAGGTCAACCAGGCAACCCATGCGTATAAGGAAGAGGTCAAGGTCGGTTACAACCTGTTCCGCAAGTGGGTGTTCATGGCCATCTGGGCGCTCGCCCCGCTGCCCCTTCTGGCCGACCCAAGTTATTTCGGGCTGTTCGCGCGTCAGCATTCGGTCATCGGCACGCTTCGCCACGTGGGTCTGATCTGGCTCGCGGTCGGCGTCGGCGGGCTGCTGTTCCGCACCGTCCAGCTGTTCTTCATCCGCGACGTTCAGACGGGGCTGGTATGGGCGGCGAAGATCCTCACCGACCCCTTCAACGACATCAAGCTCTACCATAACGCACCGCTGCGCCTGTTGCGCGGCGAACGGATCGACGAAGGCCCGGTCGCCGCCTAGGCGATGGCGCGCCGGCCGAGCATTTCCCGAAGGATGCCGCGGCGGATCCGCTTGTCGGTAAGCGTGCCGTCCGACCACCACCAGCCCGCGTCGTGCATCGCCCGCGCGGCCGCGACGAAGCGCTCGGCAATGGCGTCGAAGTCGCTGTCGCTAAGATCGAGGCTGAAGATGATCCGACCGGTTCCGACCCAGCTGAGCGCCAGCCCTTCGGCGCGGAGATAATATTGAAGCATCCAATTGTATCGGGATGGGCGCTTGTAGAGCACCGTCCAGATCGAAGAGAGATTGGCAACTTCGACCGGCAGTCCCTCATCTGCGAGGCGGCGGTTGAGCCGGTCGCGGCGTCCGTCCCAACGCGCGTCGAGCCCTTCGTAGAGCGCTGCGGCCTCTGGTGTTTCGAAATGGCGCAGGAAGGCGTTCATCGCCGTCATCACATAGGGATGCGCATTGAACGTGCCGCGCGCGAAGCAGACATCGACCGGACGGTCGTCGCGGAAGCGCTTCATCAGCGCGGCGCGCCCGCACAACACGCCGACCGGCAGCCCGCCGCCGAGGCTCTTGCCATAGGTGATCATGTCCGGCTGTACGCCGAAATACTCACGCGCGCCGCCGGGCGCGAGGCGGAAGCCGACGAACACCTCATCGAAAATCAGCACGATGCCGCGCGCCGTGCAGACCTCGGCGAGCCGCTTCAGCCAGGCGGCGTAAGCCTCGCGATCGAAATGCGCGCGTCGCGCGCTATCGACCAGCGCGGAATCGGCGGGCGCGCCGGAATTGGGGTGGAGCGCCTGCAGCGGATTGACCAGCACGCAGGCGATGTTCTTGCGCCGGCGCAGCACGTCGAGCGTCCGTTCGGACATCTCCTCGAGCGTGTAGGTCCGGTCCGCCGGAACAGGATTGCCGATGCCGGGCTGCACGTCGCCCCACCAGCCGTGGTAGGCGCCCGCGAAGCGCACGAGGTGGCTCCGGCCGCTGTGGTAGCGCGCCAGGCGGACGGCCTGCATCACCGCCTCGGTGCCCGACATGTGGAACGACACCTCGTCGAGGCCCGACACCTCACGCAGTCGTGCGACATTGTCGGCGACGACCGGGTGATAGAAGCCGAGCACCGGCCCAAGCGCGCCGGCCTGCTCAACCGCGTCGGCGATGCAGCGCTTGTAGAAGTCGTAGCCGAACAGGTTGACGCCGTAGGAGCCTGTGAGGTCGTAGAAAACGTTGCCGTCCAGGTCCGTGACCGTGGCGCCGGCCGACGATTGCAGGAAGCTGCCGGTCGCGAGGTGGTTTCGGACCATGCGGCTGAACTGGAACGGCACACGGTAGGTGCCGGTGAACTGCAGGTCGGACAGGCCGGGCCTGACTTCGGCGGTAAGCGCCACGGTCTTTGCATAGCGCTCGGCGAACAGGTGGGACAACGCCATAAACCCCGCACGCCGCCTGTCGGCGACATCGGCGGGCGCGTCGTCGGCGCGAAAGAAGCGGCCTTCGCCGAATTCGTAGAAGGGAATGAGCGAGGCGACACGCTTTCCCATCCGGACGTGGCCGGTGAGCGAGCGGTGCTTGGCGCGCGACAGCGCCAGCCGCGCCGGAGCTTTCAACGCCAGGAAGGCAAGGCTAACGGCGCCGGCAGACCAGGCGGCGGCGGCGAACGAGGTGGCCATTGCGGGCGTCGGTACGCCGCTTTGCCGACCATATTATGACACTGCGCTCGGTCATCGCGAGGGTCGTGCTTCAGGAGGATCTCAACTTCCTCCTGACAAACCGCATTCCCCGCCGGCTGGCGACGCGCTTCATGGGCTGGTTCAGCAAGATCGAGCACCCTCTGGTGCGGATCCCGTCGATCGCGATCTGGCGGCTGTTCTCCGACGTCGACCTGCGCGATGCCCGCAAGCAGCGGTTCCGGAGCATGCACGACTGTTTCGTCAGGGAATTGCGCGACGGCGCTCGCCCGTTCGATCCGGACCCGTCGGTGCTCGCCAGCCCCTGTGATGCGATCGTCGGCATGTGCGGCCGCGTCGATGACGGCACGCTCTATCAGATCAAGGGCTTCCCTTACGCGCTCCGCGATCTGCTGGGAGAGGACAGCGACGCGCGGACGTTCCGCAATGGCCGCTACGTCACCCTGCGGCTAACCGCCGGCATGTACCACCGCTTCCATGCGCCCTACGATCTCAGGGTCGAGCAGGTCACCTATATCTCGGGCGACACCTGGAACGTTAATCCGATCGCCCTTAAGCGCATAGAGCGCTTGTTCTGCAAGAACGAGCGCTCCCCGATCCGCGCCCGTCTCTCCACCGGCCATCCGATCCTGCTTGTTCCCGTCGCGGCGATCCTGGTCGCCAGCATCCGCCTCAACTTCCTCGACGTGAATCAGAGCCTGCGCGTCGGCGGTTCGCGCCGCATATCCTGCGCGGCAGACCTCGCGAAGGGGGAAGAGATGGGCTGGTTCGAACACGGATCGACAATCATCGTCTTCGTCCCAGCTGATTTCGAGCTTGCCGAACTCGTGAGCGAAGGCGCGCGGGTTCGAGCCGGTGAGGTGCTAATGCGGATGGACAGCGTCTGGTGCTGTCAGTCTAACGCTAACTCGTCTCCACCGGACACAGCGACCCCACCCCGCAGCTTCGTCTAGCTCATGACCGCCTGCCACTCGGCCAGGGCGGCCGACCTCCTGGCGACCCAAGTTGCCGATCTCATTCATCGCGGCGGGATAGGAGCGTAGGCCATCGGCCACCAGGGTCTGCGGCCGCCCGTAGCGCTTCATCGCGCGCTTGATGAAGCTGAGCGCCGCCGCCTTGTCGCGGGTCTTCGTTACGTAGCTTTCGAGCACCTCGCCCTCGTGGTCGACGGCACGTGCATCCCGCCACCGATCTTAACGTAGACCTTGTCGAGGTGCCAGCGCCATTGGTGAAGGCTCGCATGTGCTGGACGCGCTTCCGCCTGATCTCGGCGGCGAACACCGGTCCGAACCTGTTCCACCAGAAAGGCACGGTCTCGTGGCAGATGTCGATGCCGCGTTCCGCGAGCAGGTCCTCGACATTCCGGAGCGACAGGCGGGTACTTCACAACCAGCCGGATGATCTCAGGCAAGCTGTTGAAATAGCGGAATGGGCTCTTCATTCAGCGCCGGTAGGGCCGACTGAGGCACGCGGCAAATTTAGTCTGACAATGTCCTTGCGGATTTTTCCCAGAACCAAACTCTTGTTACGTCGTTCTCGACATGGGAGACATCGGTCATCGAAAATCCCATGCTTGATATGGTTGGTAAGGGTTGCGATGGCGGAGCAGGAATCGGATAATCCGAAGATCAAGCCCTTCGCCGGTCCCGCCGGCGGCTGGGGTTCGGTTCGGTCGCTAGCGGAAATCCTGCCACGAGAGCGGATCGCGCCCGAAGCGCTCCGCGAGCTGGCACGGCAGAACAAGCCCGACGGCTTCGCCTGTGTCAGTTGTGCCTGGGCGAAGCCCGCCAATCCTCACCCATTCGAATTCTGCGAGGAGGGCGCGAAAGCCACTGCCTGGGAATTGACGAACCTCCGAACCACGCCCGAGTTTTTCGCCGAGCACACGCTGAGCGAGCTGCGCACGTGGCGGGACTATGACCTGGAGCAACACGGCCGGCTGACCCACCCGCTTCGCTACGATCCTGAAACTGACAAATATTCGGCCTGCAGCTGGGAAGACGCGTTCGCCGAGATCGGCCGCACGATGAAGCCGCTCGATCCTAAATCGGTCGTCTTCTACTCTTCGGGTCGCACCAGCCTCGAGGCCTCGTACATGTACGGCCTGATGGCTCGGATGTTCGGCAACCAGAACCTGCCTGACAGCTCGAACATGTGCCACGAGTCAACCTCGGTCGGCTTGAAGGCTTCGATCGGCGTTCCCGTTGGAACGACCCGGCTCGAGGATTTCGAGCATTGCGATGCCATCCTTTTTTTCGGACAGAATGTCGGCTCGAACTCGCCGCGGATGCTTTACAACTTGCGGGACTGCCGCAAGCGCGGTGTCGATATCATCACGTTCAACCCGCTCAAGGAACGCGGGCTCGAGCGCTTTACCGATCCGCAAAACCCGATCGAGATGACGACGCTCGGGGAGACTCAGATCTCGACTCAGTATCATCAGGTGAAAGCCGGCGGCGACATCGCCGCCATGATGGGCATCGCAAAATTCCTTGTCGAATGGGACGACGCTGCACGGGCGAAGGGGGAGCCGCCGGTCCTCGACCAGGATTTCATCGGCGCGCACACCTCCGGATTTCCGGCCTTCGTTGATGCCGTTCGCGGCTTCACATGGGAGGAGATCGAGCACGATAGCGGCCTGCTGAAAGCTGATCTCGAAGCCTCCGCGAGGGTCTATGCCAAGGCGAAGGCCGTCATGGCGATCTACGGCATGGGCCTGACCCAGCATGTGAAGGGGGTCGAGAACGTCCGCATGGTCGTCAACTTGCTCCTGATGCGCGGCAATATCGGGAGGGCCGGCACGGGGCCGACGCCGGTTCGCGGCCATTCCAACGTGCAGGGGCAGCGGACGGTCGGTATTACCGAGAAGACCGAGCTCGTTCCGGTCGAGCGACTGGAGGCGCAGTATGGCTTCGAGGCGCCGCGCGAGAAGGGGCTCGATACCGTCGAAAGCTGCCAAGGCGTCATCGATGGCTCGGTCAAGGCGTTCATCGCAGTCGGCGGTAACTTCCTTCGCGCCGTGCCCGAGACCGAGGCGATGGAGACAGCCTGGCCAAAACTGGATCTGTCGGTGCAGGTCGCCACCAAGCTCAATCGCAATCACCTGTTTCCAGGCAAAGTCACCTACCTCCTGCCGTGCCTGGGCCGGATCGAGGAGGACGTTCAGGCGACCGGCCCCCAAGCCGTCTCGGTGGAAGACTCGACCAGCTGCATCCATGGTTCGCGCGGCAAGGCGACCCCCGCCAGTCCGACGCTCCTGTCCGAGCCGGCGATCATGGCCGGCATCGCGAAGGCCATCCTTACTCCAAACCCCAAGGTCAATTGGGACGCCTGGGTTGCGGACTACGCGCTGATCCGGGACGCGATCGAGGAAACGTACCCCGCCTTCTTCAAGGACTTCAACGCGCGGCTGTTCGAGCCTGGCGGCTTCTGGAAGGGCAACAAGGCGTCTGAGCGGATATGGCAGACGCCAAGCAGGAAGGCCGAGTTCCTCGTTCCGAGCGCCTTGTCGGCGACCGGTTTTGAAGAGGCGGCCGGGCGCTTCCGCCTGATGACGCTTCGCTCGAACGACCAATTCAACACGACGATTTATGGCTATCATGACCGCTTTCGCGGCGTGAAGGGCACGCGCGACGTGCTTTTCATTAACGCGGCGGACATGGCTGAGGCGGGGCTCGTGGAGGGCCAGATCGTCGCGCTGGAAAGCGATGCGCAGGACGGCAAGCGTCGTCGGCGCGATGGCCTCATCGTGACGCCATACGACGTGCCGCGCGGCTGCCTCGGCGCCTACTACCCCGAATGCAACGTCCTGATGCCGGTCGAGCATCACGCCGAGCAAAGCCACGTGCCCGCTGCCAAGTCGGTGCCTGTGCGGATCTCGGCTTGAGCGGGTGTCCACGACCGTCAGTCGTCGGTTTCTTAGAACCTTAGCTGACGGGACCTCCGAGCCAGCGCATCGCGTGCCGGCGACCGAGACGCCGACCGGGTGCTGTCAGTCGAACGCTAACTAGTCTCCCGCGTTGAGGGTCTTGGTCGTCCATCAAGGGCGGGGACTTTGCGGCTGATATATTACAAACAACCAGCGGCGGTAATCCAGCATGCGGTGTGGCTCTACTATCGCTTCACCCTGAGGCGATCACCGTTGCCGAGCGAATCCTGGTCCTTGACGAAGGACGTGTGGCCGCCGACGTCCGGGTCGACCTTCCCGCCGCTCCGCTCTTTCGCGAGCGCGGGTGGCGGATGCGGCGGCGCCTTCTCGGCCTGATTGGAATCGACGAGGCCCTGGCCGCCGTGCCGCAAGCGCTGCGGCGCCACTTCAACCAATGTGAGTGATACTTTTATTTTCTAAATAAATCCTATCTAACTGACTAAGGAAGCATTGTGCTTCGCCTTATAAATGAGATATACTCATATACTCTATGAAGAACGCATACCGTCAAAAGCCAACCATGCTGCTGCTGGGCGCGGCCCTTATCGCGCCATCGTTCAGCTTCGTCGCGCTTCCCCCGATTCTGCCGAACATCGCGACCCACTTCGGCGGCGGCGAAGCTGGCAAAAACATTGCCCAGGCCGTCGAGGCACTGCCGTTTCTCGGGCTGGCCTTCGGCGGACTGCTGGCCGGCTGGTGCATTCGCCAGATCGGGACGATCCGCTCCATAGCGCTCGCCGGCATCGCACTGCTCTTGTCCAGCATCGGCGGGTTCGCCGGAGATAATTTGCCCCTGCTGCTGATCAGCAGCGCCACCTTGGGACTTGCGGCCGCGCTGGCGACCAGCGCGCTCGCCGACCTGACGAGCGCCATCATCGAGGAGGAGCGGCGCACCCGGCTGCTTGGCATTCAGGTCGCCTTGTCGGACTTGTGCACGCTTGCCGGTGGCGCAGCGGCCGCGCTTCTGGCGCATCGGCTGGGATGGCACGGCCCGTTCCTGATCTTCACGGCCTTCGGCCTCTTCCTGCTGCTGTGCCTCATGGCCGCGAGGCTGAGGCTCGCCCCTGTCGCGGCGGAGGCGGGCGGTCTGCTCCGCATGGCCCGGCTTGGCTGGCAGGTTTACCTCGCGGCCGGATTCATATTCCTTCTGATCGCCACGCAGGCGACCCAGCTGCCGTTCTACCTTGAGCAACTCGGCTACGCGACGCCCGCCCAGCGCGCGGTCGTGACAACCTTCGCGCTGTTTTCGGCGATGTGCGGCTCCATATCCTTCGCGTTGCTGCAAGGCCGCCTGAAACCTTGGAGCATCCAGGGCGCCTCGGTTCTTCTGGTGACCGGGGGACTGGCCGGCCTCGCGTCGTGGAACGGCGATCTTCCGGTCGGGCTCTTGTTCACGTTCGTCACCGGAGTCGGAATCGGGCTCACCGTGCCCGTGTTGTTCGCGTCTTCACTGCGCCTGGCGCCGCCTGGCCTGCGCGGACATTCGATCGGCTTGCTGAACGTGGCGATCTTCGCGGGGAGCTTTCTCAGTCCCATCGTCCTGACTCCGATCGTTCAGGCCGCCGGGTACGAAGGTCTGTACGTCGTCATGGCCGCGGCGGTCGCCGCGGTCGGCTTGCTCCGCTTCGGCTGGCTTCGCGCCCGCCAGCCGGCCGAATCCGCTAAAGCCCAAATCACGATCGAGGCCGCGACTGATGGATGAAATCGAGTTTCAGCGGATCACGAACCGCGCGGGCGGCGCACGCGCGCTCAGCGCGGATGAGCGGCGCAATGCGGAAGTCGTCCTCGCCACTTATGCCGCCTTCGCCGGCCATTGGGACGCTGCGGAACAGGCCGCTTTTTACACGCCGGACTTCGTCGATCACTCGACGATGCACGGAGCGACGTTCGCCGACCTGGCGGCGTTCGTCGCGGCTTTTCGCGCGGCTTTCCCCCACGGGTCGGTCACGATCGAGCGCCTGCTGGTCGATGGTGATTTCGTCGTCGCGCAGGTCATTGGTCGATTGAGCGACGAGCATCTGCCGGATGCCGCCATCGAAATCTATCGCCTGGAAAACGGTCGCATCGCCGAGCATTGGGACGTTATCCGCCCCAACGCGGATCTGGGCGCCGCGACCGCGCGGGTGGAAGCCCATCCGATCAGGGGCGCCCGAACATGAAGATAACATCCAAGGACGGGACCCTCCTCGACGTGGACGTTAGCGGCCCGGAGGATGCGCCGCCGCTCGTCCTGTTCCATGGCGTCTCCTCCAGCCGATCGACCTACGACTGGCTTCCGGATCAAGTGACGGCGAACCGGCGCGTCGTCCGCGCCGACTTTCGCGGCCACGGGCGTTCCGACTGGGCGCCGGGGCGCTATCTGATGGAGCGCTATTTCGAGGACGCCGTCGCCGTGCTCGAACAGGCGACGACGCGGCCGGCGGTGATGGTGGGCTTCTCGCTCGGCGGGTGCATGGCGTGGACGATCGCGCAGCGGCGGCCGGACCTCGTCTCGGCGATCTTCATGGAAGACCCGCCGCTCTACGGCGGGGAACCCGACGTTCACGATGCCACTGGAATCGTCCCCATCCTCCGGCGCTCGATCGATCAGGAGATCGCATGGACCGATCGGGGCGCATCTTATGAAGAGGCGGCCACCGAACTGGGGGAGACGCCGATCGGGCCGGGCCTCAAATTCTCCGATGTGATGCTGCCGGACAGCATCCATTCGCTCGCCGCCTCGACCATGATGCGCGACCGCGGCGTCACCGAATCCTGCATCGCGATCGATATGCTTCGGGGGCTCGACACGCTGTCCCCGCTCCACCGCCCGGCGATGGTGCTCGCGGGCAATCATGAATTCGGTGGCGCGATCACGCCGGCGCTCGAGGAGCGGCTGGCGGCGACGCATCCGGATGTTCCGGTCGTGCGGCTGGCGAGCTGCGGCCATGGCTTTCAGACCTGGAAGCGCGGCCGCGAGACCTATCTGACTCTCCTGCTGGGGTTCCTCGCCCGGCATGCGCCGGTTAATCATGGCTGACCCGGCCCGCGAATTCGACGTCGTCGTTCATGGCGCCACCGGCTTCACCGGGCGGCTGGTGTGCGAGCGATTGTCAGGCCTGAGTCAGCCCACGCGATGGGCGATGGCCGGGCGCGACCTCGACAAACTGGCGAACGTAAGCCGGCAGCTCGGCCTGTCGCGGGACGTCGCGCTGATCCGGGCGGACGCGGAGGACGCCGCGTCCGTTCGCGCGATGACCCTGCGAACCCGAGCCCTGATTTCAACCGTGGGACCCTACCAGCTGCATGGTTCCAGCGCCGTCGAAGCATGCGCAGAAACGGGCACGGACTATGTCGATATGACGGGCGAGCCGGTCTGGATGCGCGACATGCTCGACGCGCACGCGTCGGCCGCCGCCACGTCGGGCGCGCGCATCCTCTTTTCCTGCGGCTTCGACTCCATTCCGTTCGATGTGGGCGTTCACCAACTGCAGCGGCGCTGCATCGCCCGCTGGGGCCACCCCTCCTCGCGCATCCGCTGCCGCGTGCGCGCCCTGGAGGGTGGCATTTCGGGGGGGACCGCGGCGACGCGCCGGGCGACGGAAGCGGCGATACTGTCACGCCCCGAGATACCCGCGATGTTCGACGACCCGTTCCTGCTCACCCCGGGCTGGCGCGGCGCCGACCAGCCCGCCGCGGACGCTGTAGCCCACGACCCGGTGATCGGTCGCTGGACATCGCCGTTCTACATGGCGTTCATCAACACCAAGCATGTCCACCGAACCAACTATCTGCTGGGCGGGATGTACGGGCGGGACTTTCGCTACGACGAGGCTGTCGTGGCCGAAGGGGGGCGGGAGGCGGCCGAAGCTCGCGCCGCCTTCGACCCTTTCGAGGGCCGGGATGCGGTGCGGAGCGGCGACGGACCTTCGCCGGAGGAGCGGGCCGCAAACAGGTTCGACCTGGTTTTCCTGGCCGATGGCCTTGGCGACGAGCGCCTCTGCCTGTCGGTCAGCGGGGAGGTTGATCCTGGCTATGAAGGCACCGCGCGAATGATGGTCGAGACCGTCCGCTGCCTGGCGGAGACCCCTTCGCTAGGCGGCTTCTGGACACCGGCGTCGCTGTTCGGCGACACGCTGGCTCGGCGGCTGGAAACCCATGCCGGGTTCCGTTTGACCGACGAGGATCCCACCACCGCTTTCACAACGGAGACGTGATCATGAGCTTTGATGGTAACTGGAAAATCGCGATCGCCACGCCGATCGGCAGACAGCTGGTCGACCTGAGGATCGCGGATCGCGGAGGAATCGTCTCGGGAACCGCGACGCAGGGCGACGAGACCGTGGATCTGATCGATCCCGTGGTCGAAGGCGACACCATCCGCTGGTCGCAGCAGATCACCAAGCCGATGAAGATGAAGATCAAGTTCTCCCTCACCCGCGACGGAGACACGCTGTCGGGATCGGCCAAGCCCGGCATCCTTCCCAGCTCCGTCGTGACCGGGACCCGCGAACTCTAGCCAAGGATTGAAGCGATGACCGATGACGGAGCGGGCAAGTGGCCCTCGATGGTGCTGGGGCCGGCCGACACCGGGCGCCCGCAACCGCAGGTGGGGATGCTTTGCTTTCCCGGCCTAACGCTGCTCGACCTCCTCGGGCCGCAGAGCGTGCTTCACGGCCCGATGAAGACCCATCTGATCTGGAAGACCACCGACCCGGTCGAGTCGGATTCGGGCGTGTTCATCACCCCGACCATGACCTTCGACGAGGCGCCCGAGAAGTTCGACATCCTGTTCGTGCCTGGCGGACCGGGCCAGATTCAGCTGTTCAAGGACAAGGAAACCCTGGACTTCCTCGCGCGCCATGGCGCGCGGGCGGACTGGGTCACCTCGGTTTGCACCGGATCAATGATCCTCGGAGCGGCGGGTTTGCTGAAGGGCTACCGCGCCGCGACGCATTGGGCCGGGCGCGATCTTCTGCCGCTCTTCGGCGCCGAGCCGGTCGCGGAACGCTTCGTGATCGATCGCAATCGGATCACGGGCGGCGGCGTGACGGCGGGCATCGACTTCGGCTTGCGCCTGCTGCTCGAAGTCTTTGACGAGGATGTCGCGAAGACCACGCAGCTCCTGATGGAATATGATCCCAAACCGCCATTCGATGCGGGCAACGTCGAGGGAGCCGGGCCGGCCATCGCCGCCGCCGCCCTCACGGTCCTGGGGCCAGTCGCGGAATTGAGCATGGAAGCGCTCGAAGACTTCGCCGCGGAGTAACACGAAGACCGCCCCTCCTTGACTGCGAACTGACGGACCCGCGATGAAGCGCTGGCGCGGCCCTAGGCTGCGCCAGCGCTTCCGCGTTGGTAGGAGACCGTGCGTCCCTCGACCCCGCCTGGGATGAGCAGGGTCGACTCAGCACGAAAGCTTTAGAACCGGCCGCTCAGGCGCACGCCGTAGGTGCGCGGCGCGGCCGTGCCGGTGAGCAGGGCGTTCGACACCGTGTCGAGGAACTTGTTGAGCGCGTAGCGGTCGTTCTCGATGTTCCGCACGAAACCTTCGACCTCCCAGCGGCCGTCCTGCGGCCCGACGGCGACACGAACGTTGCTCTGCCAGGTCGTCCCCACTTTCTGCTCCGCGAGATATTCGAACCCAACGTAGCGGCTTGACCGATATTGGGTGTCGGCACCCAGAACTATCTTATAAGATCCGACCTCGATCATCTTGTCGGCGCCCAGATTGACGGTGAAGTTGGGCGCGTTGTAGGCGGAGAAGCCGGAACAGTTGACGATCCGCAGCCCGGGGTTGGCCGGATCGACCGCTTGCGGGCAGCCCGTCAGCACAGGCGCGAAACCGTTTGGCGCGCGGTATACGAAATCATTATATTTCGCGTCGAGATACTGGACTTTGGCCGTCAGGCTGACCGACGGCGTGGCCAGCACGCGCGCGTCGATATCGACGCCCTTGCTTGTCGACCGGCCGATGTTCTCGGTGAAGCTGCCCTGTTGTCCGGCCAAATCCAGGCCGAAATGCGTCAGCTGCTGATCGCGCTGCTTCCACAGGAAGAATTCGAGATTGAGCTGGAGTCGATTGTCGAAGAAGCGGTTCTTCGATCCGATCGTGTAGGCGGTGATATATTCCGGCGAGAAGTTCTCATAGCCGGAGGCGAACGAGAATCCTCCTGAGCGAAAGCCGTCCTCCACGCTCACGTAGAGCAGCGACCGGGGCGCGACATCGAATTCGACGGCGGCGCGATAGGTGAGCTTGGATGCGGACTGCCGGGTGTCGACCGACAGCCCGCTTCGCGCGAGGATGGCGCCCGACGCGCCCAGCGGCGCGATGCCGCCACGCGGCGGAACAGGCAGCGCGACCTGGTCGAGGCTCCTGGCGAACGGGATCAACGGCGCGGTGGGGCAGGTCGGCACGCCCGCCACCGCGGTCGTGCACACGACCGTGAGATTGTCGCTGTTGCCGGCGAACGACTTGCGGTCGTGCGTGTAGCGCAGTCCGCCAACGACGCGGAGGCCGTCATTGAGATTCGCCGTCAGGCGCCCGAACGCGGCATAGGAATCGGTCTTTGCGCCGAATGTCTGGTAGACGCCGATCGGCTGCAGGTCGATGGCGTAGAGGGCGCGCTGGGTTTCCCTATAGTAAAGGCCGCCGATCGAATAATCGAAGATACCGATCCGCTTTCCCGCGAGCCGTGTCTCCAAGCTGAACTGCTTGTCCTTCTCCTTGAGATCGACCGTGTAGCCCGCGCCGATCGAGCGGCTGTCGATGTCGTTGGAGCGCCATGCCGGGATGATCGTGACGGTTCCGACCCCCGTATTCCAATCGATCTGGGCGTTTGCGCCATAAGCATTGTTGTCCTGGAACGGGTCCGGCGACAGCAAGCCCAAATTGCGCCCAGCGGGGCCCGCCGGGAGCGTTGTCTTATAGGCCTGGGCACGGGGGTCGTAGAGGCCGACGCTGCTCCCGAGGCCGGAGGGCCGGGCGACGTATTGGCCGGTTCCTGGGTTGAACGAATATGCGGTATCGTAACTGGGACCAAGGCCCCGCCCGCCGAGATGGACATAGTCGCCCGCGATGCGGACCTTCAGGTCCGGGGTTACCGCGGTCGCCATCTGGACGCGCAGGGATTGCCGCTTTTCGTCGTAAGTGCCGTCGCTCTGATAGCCGTCGCGATCGACGATAGCGCCGGAGATGCGAACCGCGCCGTCCGCCCCAAGCGGCGCGTTGATAGCGCCTTCCAACGTCTTGGAATCGTAATTCTCATAAGTCGCATTTGCATAACCGGACCATTCGCCGGCAACCGGGCGCGCGGGGATGACGTTGACGACGCCGCCCGTGGCGTTGCGTCCGTAGAGCGTTCCCTGAGGACCCATCAGCACCTCGATCCGCTCGAGATCGTAAAACAGGCCGGAGGTCGCGGTCGGCCGGCCCAGATAGATGCCGTCGTAGTTTACCGCCACCGAGGGATCCGAGAAGGTGGTCGCGGTGAAATTGCCTACGCCCCGGAGGAAAAAGAAGCGCACCCCGCCGGCGGAGGGGGTGATCGATATGCTGGGAACGAGATTGCCCAGTCGTGAGGGGTCAGTAATGCCGCTGGCGGACAGCGCCGCACCGCTGACCACGTCGACGGGGACCGCTACCGACTGCAGGCTCTCCGTCCTGCGCTGCGCTGTGACAAGGATCTCCTCGAGCTGCGGCTGGTCGTTCAAGCCGGACGCGGATACGGGCTCGGATCGATCGGCCGGCATCGTCACTTGCGCCGCCGCCGCGCCCTGCGCCGCCAGCGGCGAGGGAACGATGGCTATCAGCATCGCTGGAATTGAGCATTTCAAATGAGTTTGATTCATCTTTATTTCCCCGGTCGAGACTTCAGTCCGCTATTCTTGGAAAGATCACCCTGAAGAATTATTCTATTGTGTATGATCCTCACATTAAGACCAATCTGTCAACGGAATTGTAGCAGTTTGGCTGAACAGCGGTGGCATTCCTCGCGGACTACGGCGAGCGCCACCCGACAGTCGTCGTCAGGTGCTGCCGCAGTGCTGACAGTCCAACGCTAACTTGCCTCTGCGACAGAGCCTGAGTCGTCAGCGTGGTGGCAGGAATGAAGGCGATATCGTTCAAGAGGGTGCTGTCAGTCTAATGCTAACTAGTCTCCCGCGTTGAGGGCCCAGGTCCTCGTTCGAGGGTGGGGACTTTGCGCCGATATCCTACAAGCGACACCGCTTTCCAGCGGCGGTGATCCAGCATGCGGTCTGGCTCTACTACCGCTTCACCATGAGCTTCAGGGACATCGAGGACCTGCTCGCTGAGCGGGGCATCGACGTGTCATACGAGACCATCCGCTGCTGGTGCCGGAAGTTTGGACCTCAGATCTCCAGGAACCTGCGGAAGCTTCGACCAGCGCCCGATAGCACCTGGCACGGTGCTGTCAGTCTAACGCTAACTCGTCTCCGCCGGACAAGGCGACCCCGACCGGCAGCTTCATCTAGCTCATGACCGCCTGCCACTCGGCCAGGGCGGCCGAGCGTCGCTCGCGGTAGGTATCTCTGTCGACGAGATGACTTCCTGGTTGAAATGGTTGTGGACCTGGGCATGGACCGAGGTGAACTTCTGGAGCGTCTTCATACGCCTGAAGCGCCCCATCGCACGCTCTCGTCGTCGGAAGGGAAGGTGGGAGTTCTCAGCCCTGTTGTTGAGCCAGCGTCCGACCTCGCGGCGGTCGGCGTTGCCGATCTCGTTCATGGCGGCCGGATAAGATCGTAGACCATCGGTAACGATGGCTTTAGGCCGCCCGTATCGCTTCATCGCACGCTTGATAAAGCTTAGCGCCGCCGCCTTGTCACGGGTCTTGGTGACGTAGCTTTCGAGCACTTCGCCCTCGTGATCGACGGCACGCCAGAGGTAGTGCATCTCGCCGCCGATCTTCACGTAGACCTCGTCGAGGTGCCATCGCCACTTGGTGAAGGCTCGCATGTGCTGAACGCGCTTACGCCTTATCTCGGCGGCGAACATCGGGCCGAACCTGTTCCACCAGAAGCGCACGGTCTCGTGACAGATGTCGATGCCGCGCTCGGCGAGCAGATCCTCCACATTCCGAAGCGACAGCGGGTACTTCACGTACATCATCACAACGAGCCGGATGATCTCCGGCGAGCTGTTGAAATAGCGGAATGGGCTCTTCATCCAGCGCCGATAGGCCCCACATGAAGGCGCCGCAAATTTAGTCTTACATCGTCCGGTAAAGTCATTCGGCCTGCAACAAGGAGGTCCTTAGAAGCGTCGCTACCCCGAAAGGCCTAATGGGTCGGAAAACGGCCGGTCAGCTTTGCGCCTTATAATCAGACATTCGAGCGGCGACACCAAGATCCCAGAAGCTGCCGTACGTTCAGGCAGCGGCAAACGACCGCTATCGGGTGGGAGGCGGAATGTCCGCTTGGGGCGGCGTCGCGGGGATACCGGTCGTTCGTTCACCTTCAGATGGGTGCCGTGGGTGTTGTCAGACTAACCTGAGACTGGTTCGTTCGGGGTTTTCGCGGAGCCTTCCGCGCCAACGAACGGCCTTATTTCGATGTCCGAAATCCGGGTCAAAGGGCTCTTTTGACGACTTTTCTGGCTATTGGCGGGTCGCCTAACCAACTTGGGAAAACACCCAATTTTTGCTCTGGCAACACCCGGGATATCGTTCCTCGAGCCATTCCAGGATCGCCGGGCTTTGCGTGAGTACCGCCCCCTCCGTCGCCAGCGCGGGCACCAGCCAGGACACCCCGAATTAGCTGTCTGAGCCGCGAGCTCGATAACCTGAACGGGACCTCGGTCAGCGGACTCCATCAGGGCCAGCGGCCGCCGCAACAACAGGCCGGACAGATGACCGCACCCGCAGATCAGCCAGCCAACTTTACCCCTTGCAGCATGGGGGCCGTCCACAGATGGCGGCTCTGCGTCAGTCTAAGACATGGCGGGCACGGCGGTCAGCGCTCGACGTTCGATTTCTAAGGCAGAGGCTATCTCTCTGCCAATATCCTTTCGGCTCCATAGCAGCAACATAGCCGCCGCTAATCCGAAGACGGCTGCTAGAGAGGCCAGCGCCGGGCCAAGGCCTTCATGGCCGCCGAACCACGTGGCCGCCAGCCAAGCCACAATGCTGGGCCCCAATCCTAGGCCGACCATGGTCGTGCACAATCCCGCTACGGCCGTCATGCTGGCTATGATCGGATTCGGAAGGAAGACATGTAGCCCGATCATCAGGTTCAACATCCCGCCCACGAGCAAGAAGAGAGTCAACGAAAGTAGTGGTAGGAAGGCATGCATGGTGATTTGATTAAACGTTGCGTAGGCCGCAATTGCGCTTCCGAGACCAAGAACAACACTGACGACAGGAATACTTTCGAACCATCCGCGCCGGCGTAGCATTTGAGACAATCGCGCTGGACCAAAGGTCCCGAAGATGCCGCCGATCAGCGCTGCCCCGCCGAACGCCACGCCAGCACGAGCCGATGTCACGTCAAAGCGCCGCTGCAGGAATTCGGGACCCCAGGCGGACACCGAGAAGGCGACGGTGGAAAGCAGAGCGATTGCGCCATAGTAGCCGATGACCAAGCGTCCGTTGTTGCGCATATAGGCGAGCGCGTCGGCCGTAACAGCGCCAAACCCGCCCTGCGCCCGTCGTTCACGACGACGAGGCTCTTTGACCGTGAGGGCGAACAGCAGGCAAAGGAGGACGGCTGGGATGGCGACCAGCAAAAAGACCGCCTGCCAAGTCGCCATCGGCCCGATGATCGGCGGATTTACCCGGCTGCCGCTGCCTAACATCCGGATTATGAGACCGCCGATGATGAGGGACCCGTGCGCCCCAAGTTGGGTGGAAAGCGCGTAAATAGAGTGGGGAAGCACGCGCCGTTCGCGAGGAAAATAATCTGCAATAAGGGAACTAGCTGCTGGTGAGAGCGACGCTTCCCCCGCCGCGAGAAGCGTGCGGCAAAACAGCAACATCGTAAAGCCGACCGCAAAACCTGAGGCCACCGTGGCGTTGCTCCAAAGACCGACGCCAAGAACGATCAGCCACTTTCGATTGCGGGAATCGGCCCAGATAGCCGCCGGGATGCTAAATGCACCGTAGAAGATCGCAAAGGTCGTGCCGTAAAGAAATCCAATTGACTGATCTGAAATCAAAAGATCCCGTTTGATAGGTCCAATGAGAAGGCTGATGATTGAGCGATCTAGAAAGGATACGATCAGCAGAGCGGCAAGAAGCGCAACGCACCACCACGCGCCTCGCCGCGGCGCGTGCAGCTCGCCCATCCCCGTCCTGCTAACCGCCACTCTGCCGACTCCCTAAAGTTCTACTCAGAAATTGCTCGAGCCAAAGCATCGATTATCCCTTCGCGGATATAGTTCGACCGATTTGTCTGAGAATCAGGAGGTGGCGACGCCTAGAATTTTGTTCGAACTTGAACGGCGATCGTTCTCGGCATTTCATCAGCAACGATCGAGCCAGGAACAATCGAAGAGGCGTAGCTGTAAATCAGGCCTTTCTTGTCCGTCAAATTACGGATTATGAGAGCGACTTCTGTGCTTCTGGGCTCATATTCAAGACCAATCCGAATGTCGGTTCTTACACGGCCGGCGTCGCTCAGTATTGGAGAGCTCAAGACGTCGGTAAGATACTGGCGACCGCGAAATTCGAAAGTCGCAAGCGTCTGAAAAACGAACTCTGAACCGATCGGTCGCCGATAGGCAAGTTCACCTATCCCGCTCCATTTCGGTGCCAGTGGCAAGGTTGAAATCGAACCCACCACTGGCACCGTCTTGTCAACATCCGCATAGGTGGCCGTAAGGGACGCGGACAGGCTGTCAAGCAATTGATAGGCAGCACCTATCTCGACGCCCCGACTCCGAATCTGATCCGATCGCACTTTGAAACTGTTCGAGACTCCGTCACGGTAGGCGAACTGGTAATTTTTGATTTTAGTTTCGAACGCCGCGAGGTTGAATCGCCCCCTGGCTCCCAAGGACCACTTCAATCCGGCTTCCGTCGTGTGGGACAATTCGGGGGCGAAATAAGGATTTTCGATAAACCGCGTATTGCCCGGCACCCCTGAAGTGGGGCTTGACTGATAGCCGAAACCCTTCGAACCCGTCGCGTAGCTTACATAGACATTCAGATTGGGTTGAAGAAAATACTGTGCCTGCCCCGAGTAATCGAAGAAATTGGCGGAGTGGGAAACGTTGAACGGGGCGAACGGAACTTGCTGTGTCAAGAATAAGGTACTTCCGACCGGATTTCTCAGGATTTGGACGCCGTCGTAGGCGCCGGACTTCTGGTAATGCTCGTATCGAAGGCCGCCGGTTAGATGAAACGCCTCAACGGGCGTCCAACTGACCTGACCGAACGCGCTCTTCGAATCGGTCTTTTGCCGATAGCCCCTCGTGAAAGCTCCGATCGCATTGCCCGTCGCTCCCGTCGCAGCGCTAAGTGTCTGGTCCGTGAAGGGACGGACGGTCCACTTGTCGTGCCAATAGTAGATGCCTCCCACAGCCGAGAGCGGGCCATCGCTATTGGTCGCAATGCGCAGTTCCTGCGAAAACTGATTGTCGTGCTCGTGACTACCGGCTGCGCGAGGCATCTGGGCTAGGCCTAGGCCATCGATCACGTTGTAGTCCGTGTATTGAGTATAGCCGGTCAATGCCGTTACCGTGAAGGCATCGGTGCTGTAAGCCGCGGAAGAGAACGCCCGCCCCATTCTCTGACGTTGCCCCGGGTTCGTCAGGCCGTAGAAATTGAAGAGAGGGTTGTTCGCATCGCCTGAGCGAGGACTGCTACGTATCTCGAAGGGAGCCACGGAGAAATTTCGATCGCCACGAAATGCTGCTGTGGCGGCCGCTAGACCCGTAGGCGTGGCGTCAAGACCATAGCGAAAGTATTGACCGTCCATACGAATTTTGGAGTATTGGCCGTAGACGGTCCAATCGAATTGATCGTTCGGACGGTAGCGGGCGGACAAGCGGACGGCGTCACGGCGTGTGCGCGGCCACTCCTGATCCGTCAATTCGTTGTGAATCCAGCCCCCTTCGTCGCTGGACAGGCCTGCAATCCTGACCGCGAAACTGTCGGAGAGCTTGATGTTGGCGACGCCGTTGAGCGTTGTCGTCCCCAAGTTGAACTCGCGATAAGCCGATAGCTGGCCGCTGTCTTCGAAGGCCGGCCGCTTAGTGACGAGCGCAAGAGCGCCGACGCTGGTGGCCTTGCCGACGACGGCGGACTGAGTGCCTTTCAGGAGTTCGATACGGTCGACGTCAAACAAGGCGGCGGCATATTCTCGCCCGTGCCCGGCGTAGATCCCGTCAACGAAGAAGCCGACTGTCTGGTCAAAGGTGTTTGACGATGGACTCGATCCCAGGCCGCGGACGGTCGTGTTGATAACGCCTTGCGGCGCCTGCTGAATTCGTACGCCAGGAAGCGCCATGGTAAGCTGTTCGACAGAGGTGATTGACAGCTTCTGAAGCTGTTCACCCGTCTGAACGTTAACCGTCACCGGCGCGGTCCGAACGTTTTGGCCACTCTTTAGGGCCGTGACGACGATATCTTCCGGCACGGGCTCCGCTGCCGATGTTTTGTCCGGGGCAGGACTCTCGGCGGCAAAGGATGAGATTGGGGACGCAACGCCAAGGAGTATCATCGCGGCGACGAGGCTGCGCCTCTGCAGTGGTGTTGACCGGCTAAGCCCCGAAACCCTGAAGGTCCTGTCCAACATAGCTGTTCCCCGTTTTGAATCTTTTTGCTTGTTACGGCAAATACGTCATTGTGGCACTCACGTCAACATGTCCTTCGCGTCGAATATCTTGATGGACATATTTGTCCTCCGCTAAAGGGCCTCTAACCCCTTGGCCGGTCGGTCGGCTATGTCGGCAAGGACCCATGTAAAGCTATAAGGCGCTCAATATGCCAGTTCCTGAAAAGCCCTAAATATTCTGGTCTTAGGCACACGAAGTTTATGGCGCTCACGCAACGTAGGCACTCGTGCCTACTTGAGTTTTCAGTTTGTCGCGAGCACAGAAGTTGTAGAGCAGACTTTTCAAGGCCTATGCGCATGGACTTTGGCGACACCCCGCAGGACGCGATTTACCGGGAGAAAGTACGTGCCTGGCTAAGTGCGAATGCCGCCATTCTGGCAAATCCAGACCCCATCGAAACCGGCAGGGCTTGGCAGGCGGCAAAGGCGTCCGCCGGTTATGCGTGCATTACCTGGCCTTCCGAATGGGGTGGCCCCGGCGGCACGATGGTCGAGCAAATCATATTCCGAGAGGAAGAGGCGGCAATCAAGTCCAGCGACGATATCTTCATGATCGGGCTGGGCATGTGCCTTCCGACCGTCATGGCCTACGCCTCCGATCAAACCAAACTTCGCTTTGCAGGGCCGGCGCTGCGGGGCGAGGAGATCTGGTGCCAGCTCTTTTCCGAGCCAGGGGCCGGCTCCGACCTAGCCGCAGTGCGGACCCGCGCGACGCGGTCGTCGGACGGTCGCGACGACTGGATCATCGATGGCCAAAAGATGTGGACCTCGATGGCCCACGTTGCGGACTACGGTCTGATCTTGTGCCGCACCAACCCTAAGCTGCCCAAGCACAAGGGCCTAACCATGTTCTGGTTGGACATGAGGTCTGCAGGTGTCGAGATTTCGCCTATCGTCCGTATGAACGGCAATCCGGGTTTCAGTTCCGTATTCCTCTCGGAGGTACGGATTCCGGACGGTCAGCGGCTGGGCGAAATCGATGGCGGGTGGGCGGTCGCCATAACAACCCTGATGAACGAACGCTACGCAGTGGGCGGCGGCGGCGGCGCCGGTTGGCGTGAACTTCTCACTCTGGCGATCGAACATGACACCGGCGCCGCCGCAGACTTGATCCGGGACGGCCAGTTCCGAAGCCAGCTGTCCGAATTCTATCTGTCGGCCGAAGGGCTCCGTCACACTCGTAACCGTACGATTACCGCGCTCTCGAAAGGGGAGCTTCCCGGGCCGGAAAATTCGATAGGAAAATTGGTTTCGGCCAGTCTGCTGATGAATCTGACGAGGACCTTTATCGACGCCCTTGGTCCCTTTGGCCTTATCGACGACCCGGCGATTTCGCCTCGTGGCGGAGAAATTCATCGGCTCTTCATGACCAGCCCAGGGCACAGGATAGCGGGCGGGACTGACGAGATCATGAAGAATATCATCGCCGAGAGGGTCCTCGGGCTACCCGCCGAGCCGCAGACTGATCGCAACCGGCCGTTTGAAGAACTAGGGCTCTAGAGGTCGCGCCATGAATCTGGATTTTTCCGACGATCAGAAATTGCTGCGTGAGGATATCGCCCGCTTTCTGGCCGCCAACGCTCCGCTTTCTGCTGTCCGCAATCTCCTCCAGTCGCCGTTGCCTGGGTACGATTCTGATCTGTGGACCAAATTGGTCGGTCAAGGGTGGCTGGGTGCCGCTATTCCAGAATGCTATGGCGGGTTGGGTTTGAGCCCGGTCGACATTTGCATTTTTGCCGAGGAACTGGGACGCGTGCTGGCTCCCACTCCCTTTTCGTCATGCGTCTATTTTTTCACCGAGGGGCTGCTGGCATTGGGGACCGAGGCTCAAAAGGCCGAATGGCTTCCCCGCATCGTCAGCGGCGAAGTTATCGCGTGCGTTGCCGCCGCGGAAACGATCGGGGATATTTCCACTCAACGTGTTTCAGCCCGAGTCCAAGGAAACCGGCTTAGTGGTTCAAAGATGCCCGTTGTCGACGGCGCGATCGCCCTCGTTGCGCTGGTCCTTGCTCAGGGCGACTCCGGCCTGGGTCTCTACCTTGCGCCTCTCGACAACTGCGCTCGCGAGCCGCTCTCCACCATCGACTGCAGCCGGGGCGCGGCGCGGCTGACGTTTCGAGACGCGGACGTGGAGCCGCTCGGCACGCCCGGCAAGGGGGCGGAGCATCTGGATTACATCGCCGATCGCGCTGCTATCTACCTCGCTTTCGAACAGCTCGGCGGCGCCGGCCGATGTCTGGAAATGGCTCGAGACTACGCCAAGCAGCGCATCGCATTTGGCCGTCCGATCGGCGGCTACCAAGCGATAAAGCACAAGCTAGCCGACGTTTACATCGGCAACGAACTGGCGCGGTCACACGCTTATTACGGAGCCTGGGCACTCGAAAAGGGTGGTGGCGAACTACCGGTTGCCGCTGCGGCAGCGCGCCTTTCGGCAACCGAGGCGAATTGGCAGGCGGCCAAGGAGAATATCCAGGTCCATGGAGGCATGGGATTCACATGGGAGTACGATTGTCATCTTTTTTTCCGGCGCGCCGAGCATCTGGCGCTCGTCAACGGCGCCCCTCGCGTCTGGCGGGAAAAACTGGTTGGAGCGCTTGAGCGACAGGCCCGGGAGGCGCTGCATCCGAGCAGTTAGTGGAGGACCTAGGCCGGCGAGTGCGACGCGGTTGTACGGAGGCGGTTGGAGTTACAGAATTCTATTCGCATCGAGCTTCAGATCGATGAGCAAAGGCCGATCTCTCCGCGCAATCGCCTGCTCGGCCAATTCAAAGTCCTTTTGGGTCCTGACCGTGACCCCGTGGCCCCCTAGGGCAATCGCAATCGGGGCGAAGTCAGGCCAGTCGAACATGATGTTTGCAGGATTCATCTGCCTTCCGCGGAATTTGAAATGCTCGGCTCCGTAGCTCCCGTCATTGCATAGGATGACGACAAGATCGGCTTTATGTCTGACGGCCGTGTTGAACTCTGTGAGCCCGCCATTCATAAAGCCGCCGTCCCCGACCATCAGGACCGTCGGGCGCCCCTGCGCCGCAAAGGACGCGCCGATGGCGTGCGAAAGGCCCAGGCCGATTGATGAGAAGTTCACGGTCGTGAGAAAGGACTGTGGGTCGCAGGCGTCGACGAGCGTCCAGGCTAGGAACATGAAGCGCCCGACATCGGTTACCAGGACACGATCGAGGGGCAAGGACTGGTTTAGGCGCTGGAGAGCCCAGCGGAAGTCGACTGTCCCGTTTTCGTAGTCCGCGCAGCCGCCACGCTCTGGCTCGCTCGACGCGAGCTTATCCTTGAGCTCGGCGTCATAAAATCCAGACGGCGGAATTTCGGCTTCATCCAGCCAATGGACGATAATGTCGGCCATGCCCGCCGGATCGCCGACCAGGCCCGCATCCGGGAGCACGTTTTTTCCTACCTCCGTCGGCTCTAGATTGACTTGCACCAATCGCTTTCCGGACAGGAATGTGCCGGTCGACGTCGTGTAGCGGTTCAGGCCTGCGCCGAAGGCGATGATGCAATCGCTCGCCATGATGGTCTCGACCGCGACAGGCGAGCTCAATGTGCCGAAGATACCGATGTTGCGATCTTCGCCGCGAAACAGGTCCTTGGCTTTCAGGGTGGTCGCAATCGGGGCATCGATACGCCTGGCGAGCTTCAAGATCGCATCCTTCGCGTCTGAAGAAATCGCGCCTCGTCCGGCCAGCACAATCGGCCGTTTGGCGGCGGCGATGATGCCCACGGCATTGTCGAGATCCTCGCTCGCTGGGATGACGGCCCGGCTTTCCGGTATGCGGATCCGCACAGGCTCGTAGGCCGTCTCTATCCAGTCGAACTCGATCGGGATGTTCAGGGCGATCGGCCGTCGCTCGACGATGGCTCTGCGCAGAGCCCGCGCCACATCTTGCGCCACCGTGGCAGGCGAACGCAATTGCTCGAAACCGGCTCCGGCCGCGATGAAGAACTCGCGCTGCGCGACGTTCTGATTGTGCTCGCGGTCGGCGATCGGGGTATCACCGCAGATCAGGACAATCGGGATCTGCCCCTTCACCCCTTCGACGATCGCCGTCAGCGTATTCGTGACGGCCGGGCCATGCGTCACGGTGCAGATGCCGACCTTGTTCGATAGCGCGGCGTAGCCGAGCGCCATGAGCGTGCAGCCCGCTTCATGGGCGGCGGCCACAAACGTGCCGCCGCCATTGCGGATAAAGCTGTCGACCATGAACATGTTGGCGTCGCCCATGAGGCCGAAAAGCGTGTCCACGCCATTGTCGGCCAAGGCACGCGCCAAAGCTTCAAAAACCTTCAGGGTCTGACCCGTCGAATCAGTCATGCCGATCTCTCCCGCGCGTTGGCGCATTCGTGGCCCGGGATGCTTATCGTCTGAAAGCACGATCCCGATCGCGCTGAACGTAATCGTCCAGGAACGATGTCATCCAGGTCCATCAGGTCCGAGATTTGTCCGTCAAATGTCGGCGAACCCAATCGTCGACGAGCGGCACATAGACATCGGTATGATAAAGCATGAGCTGGTGTGTCCCCTTCTCGACGATCGCCAGTTCCTTTGGGCCGCCAATCTTCTCAAAGCTCCGAACAACGTAGGGTGTCGGGCAAATGGGATCATCTTCACCCACCGTGACCAACAGCGGCTTCGTGTTCTCGCTTGGCGAGGTTGGCGGCCGATATGCATACATCGAATGCAGGCTCGCGTAGCCGTAGGACCAGGCGCGAAGCGGATCGAGGCGCTTTTTGGCGAGAATATCCGGGTCGTCCTTCGCGTAGCTCGTGTTCCAGTCGAGCACTTTAGTCAGATCGAACCGTTGCGTGTCGCCCACGCGGGCCGCCGTCGCGGCTGCTTCGGGGGCGTTGAGCTCGAAATAGAGTTTGCCCGCAACGGAGTCCGGCGGCGGCGGTTCCTCATGCAGAGTGGCCATGCCCATGATGATCGCGCCTGATATAGCCTCGGATGTGGCCAGCGAGTGAAAGGCTGGATTGCTGCCTTGGCTTGAACCCAAGATAAAAATCTCCTTTCCGGGCAGGCGCTCGCGGATCTCCTTTGCTGCGATGTCGATGTCCTCGAGCCATTCGGAAAAGCGCCAGTTGCCATTCTCGTTGCGGGCCTTCCCGTGTCCCGGAAGATCCATCGAGTAGACTTCGACGCCCCGCGCGGCCAAGGGTTCGCAGAAAATGTCGTACGTACCGCCGTGTCCGCCGATGCCGTGGACAATCAGCAAAGCGTAGGCGGGATCGCCGACGGCGGCGTAGTGGTAAGCGTGGACCTGTCCAAAGAAGACGTCCTCACGCATCGGTTTTCTCCTTAGATGATCCGTTTTGCCCGGAGGGCCGAGCGCATTGCCTCGTCGCAACCGATTTCCGCCAAAAGCGCATCCGTATCGCCGCCGAGCGACGGCAAGGTTCTCTCGAGGTCGACATCGGCCAGAGGAAAGCGGACCATCGGCACTTCGCCAACCGGGCTCGACGCCTGAACGAACATCTGCCTGGCAGCAGCCTGGGGATGTTTCACGACCTCGGCCATGGTGCGTACGATGCCAAGCGGCAGCCCGCTTTTCCTCAGCCGCTGGAACCAATAGTCTCGGGGCTGGGCCGCGATCGTGGTCTCCACCATTTCTTCGGCGACGGCGCGATTCTCGCGCCGCATTGCAAGCGTCGAAATCCGGGGATCTTCCATCCATTCCGGGCGCTCAACGACATCGCGACAAAAGATTTGCCACTGGCGGTCATCGGCGATGGCAAGGCAGATATAGAGTTGGTCCGAAGCCAGATAAGGGCCGTAAGGACAAATGTACTGATGACGCATGCCGGACAGCGGCGGCTCGGCGCCGGAATGCCACGCGTGGTGAGGAAAATAGCCAAGCCAGAGCAGCGCGGAATCTAGCATGGCTACGTCGAGAAAGCGGCCTTGGCCCGTCTGGCCGCGCTCGAGAAGGGCGGCCTGAATACCGATGACGGCGTTCGAGCCGGCGATCAGGTCCGTGATGGGCAGGCCGACTTTGGCCGGCATCCCCGGATACCCATTCGAGAGAAGGATGCCACTCTCGGCCTGTACGGTGAGGTCATAGGACTTCATGCCGCCATAGGGACCTTCGGCGCCGAAGCCTGATAGACTGCAGTAAATGATCCCAGGGTTGATCGCTTGGATTTCATCATAGGAAAAGCCGAGCCGGGTCGCGGCTCCCGGCGCGAGGTTTTCCACGAAAACGTCGACCTTTGCCGCGAGGGCACGGATGACGGCCGCGCCCTCCTCTGTCGCGACATCTATGCCCAGGCTCCGCTTATTTGCGTTGACCCAGACGAACCCGGACGAGAGGCCGGATACGACATCATCCCATTCGCGGACCACGTCACCACGTCCGGGGCGCTCGATCTTGATGATCTCCGCCCCCAGTTCGGCCATCACGAAAGTGCAGTACGGCATGGAAACCGCCTGTTCGAGCGCCAAAACCCGTATACCAGTCAGCGGCCTGAAGCCTCGGGAAGGGTCAGTCAATCAAGCCCCCGGACGTTCCGGAAAGAGGGCGACACTCGGTGCGTCGGCACGTTTCCAGACCATAACGGAGCGTTGAAATTCCAGCGCCACAAGCCCGTCCTGCTTGATGCCGCGGGTCTGTACCGTCACCACGCCCTGCGTCGGGCGCGAGGCGGATTCGCGCACTGAAATAACTTCGGTCTCGGCATAGATGGTGTCGCCCGGATAGACGGGATTGGGAAGTTTCACCCAGTCCCAGCCCAAGGCAAAGCCGTTTTCGCTCACGTCGCTCACGGCCAGCCCCGCGACGATGGAGAACGTCAGCGCGCTATTTATGAGCGGCTTCTTGAACTCGGTCTTGGCCGCGTAGTCAGCGTTGAAGTGGAGCTGATTGGTGTTGTTCGTGATCATCGTAAACTGGATATTGTCGGTCAGCGTAATCGTCCTGCCGATCCGCGCGCGGTAGATATCCCCGACCTCGAAGTCCTCGAAGAACCGCCCCGTCCAACCGACTTTGACCTTGCTCATGGAGCCACTCCCTGTGGGCTATGCGGAACCGGCGGCTTCCAGCAAGCGGAGCGCCCTTAGAACGATCGGTTTGTCGACGAGCTGGCCGCCAACGGCGACGGAGGCGTCGCCGCGCAATTCGGCATCCCGAAAGGCTTCCGCCAGTTTGCGGGCGTAAGCTAACTCGCTCCCAGTCGGAGCAAAGACATCGTTTATCTGCGCGATCTGCCGAGGGTTGAAGGTCGATTTTGCGCTGAATCCCAGCCGCCGCGCCTGGATGGTTTCGGCCAGCAGACCATCGGGGTCATCGAGATTCGGATAGACTCCGTCGACGCTAAGGACCCGCGCCGCCGCTGCTGCCACGACCAACGCGGAGCGCGCGTAGATCATCTCGCTGGCCTCGGCGACCCTTTCGGCGGGCAATCCAAGATCCAAGGCATAGTCCTCCGCGCCAAAGATAAGCCCGATAACGCGAGGATGGGCGGAGCCGATCTTCAGCGCCTCTCCAATCGCGTGGGCGCTTTCGATGGCCGCTAGTATTCTGACTTGGCCCAGCGGGATCGCTCGCTCATGTTCAATGGTCTCGAGGATGGCCGCCGCGCGCAATATGTCCGATGCGGATTCCACCTTCGTCAGACAAATCCCATCTAAGCCGGGACCTGCAACAGCGCAGATGTCCTCCACCAGAAAATCGGTCGAGGGCGCGTTTACCCGAACAAAGCGCAAAGGGCCGTTCCACTCTCGCCGGATCGTGGACGCCACCATTTCGCGCGCCGCCGGCTTCTGACTCCAGATAACGCCGTCTTCCAGATCGAACATCACGACGTCCGCGCCCGAAACCTCGGCTTTGTCGAGAAAGCGCTGCTTATCGCCTGGAACGAACATCCACGATTTTAAGGATTTGGAATGGATCGACATGCCCGTCTCGCTTTTTTTTCAGGAGGCCTTCGTGAGGCCTAGATAGGCTTGGGTGGGAACGAGAGGCGCAAAGGTGTCGATGCTTACGCTTGTGAGTGCCCTCCGCATGCCGGGCGTTCTTTTAAGGTTGAAAGCATCACGGACCGCCTCTGTCGCGCCGTGCATGAGACCTTGCGGAAAGTGCATCACGATTCCGGTTCGGCCTTGGTCGTCGTCATGGATGAAAAGGGCCTCGTCGCAATCGACGTTTCGGTGATTGGACGGCAGCTCCTCCGCGGTCAGGTCCGAAACCGCCATCTGCGGCAGGAATGTCACCACGATGAAAGCGTCGGTTTCGAACGTCGCCCACGATGTCGGAGCGAGATGGATGCGATCCGAGCTGATGGGAATAATGTCGCGAATGTTGATCCTGAGCGGAAAGAAATCACCCTTCCAGCCGATCAAATCCATTGGGCAGTTGCGGTAGAAGACCGAGGTGAGGCCGCCATCGTGCTTGACGCGCAACTCCCACTCGCTTTGGGCAGGCCACTCGTACGACGTTACGTCCGGGACCTCAATGACAGCGGGATCAAAGGGCGCGTGCCGGCCAATCTGCGTATGCTCGGTGAAGCGAAGGGGCGCCGAGGATTCAACGACGAAGAACAGGCCGTCGTCGCTCTCGGGAAAATGCCGGAAGGTCGTGCCCTTTGGCAGCAGGACGTAGTCGCCGGGCTCGTAGGCCAGAGGCCCGAATTCGGTTAGGAATGCCCCTGTCCCCGTGTGAACGAAATAGAGGAGGTCACCGGTGACGTTGCGGTAACAATAGGGCATCGGCTTGCGTCGACGGCTGAGGCCGATGCGGACGTCGTGATTCGAGAGCAGCAGAGAGAAGTCGCCACGGTCGTCGTCCAAATCGTCCGCCTTCAGCCCGCGAACGTCGGCGGAATTGGACGCCAGGGCGCCCTCCACCCGAAGAACCTCGCTTGGGGACGCGCGGTGATAGAGCATCGCTGTCGGGCCAAAAAAGCCCTGACGGCCCACGAGCTCCTCGTACATCACGCCAACCGTGCCGACCCGCGCCTGACGCGTCGTTTTGCCCCGCACGTGATGGATCCAACTCGACCTCATGCGGCCCTCCCCATAGAGAGTATGGCATCTGTGCCATTATGTCCTATCTGTCAATAGTCCGATCGGACGATCTTGGCTTTTACCAATGTCAACCTTCAAATCGGCGAGGACGCCCATTCCACGAGGCGCCGCATGAACAATCGACCGCGTTCCATTTGGGAGACTTCGACATACTCGTTCGGCTGATGCGCCTGCTCGATCGAGCCCGGACCGCAGATCACCGTCGAGAAGCCCGCGCGCTGAAACTGGCCCGCCTCGGCGACATAGGAGACTACGCGGGGCGGGCCATTGTAGCCCGCGAGCGTCCGCGCCAAAACCTCCGCTGCGCCGTTCGCATCCGGTGCCAAGGGAGGAGTGTTGCAAAGCTCCGTGACGGTAACCCCTGCTTCGGGCGCGCGCATCTTCAAGGCCGCGTCCATGGCTTCGGCTTCCTTGAGAAACGGCGCCAGAATGGCTTGAGGATTAAAGCCGGGCGGACACCGGAGGTCGAACAGGAAGGCGCACTCGCGGGCTAAAATGTTTCCGGCCGTTCCGCCGTTGATCGTGCCGATCGTCAGCGTCGCGCCTTTGGGCACGAACGGCGAGGCAGGATCGCCCTGCGCTTCTAGTCGGTCTGACAGCGCCACCAGCAACGCCATCAGTCTTACGGCCTCAACGTTGGCCGACACACCAAGGTGGGTCAAACTGGAATGGGCCTCGCGGCCGGTCACCATGACTGCGAAGTTGTTGATGGACTTGTGGCCGTTCACCGTCAGCATGTCGGATGGCTCTCCCACGACCACGAAGACCGGCTGCCGAAGCTCTCGCGCCAGTACCTCGATCATCGCCGGCGCGCCCAGGCAACCAATCTCCTCGTCGTACGAAAGCGCCAGATGCACTGGCCGGCTTGGTCGGGCGGCGATCAGGTCCGGCACGACACCCAAGGCTAGGGCGAGGAAGCCCTTCATATCGCAAGTCCCGCGACCGTGAAGCCGGCCATTCCTCTCAACCAAGGTAAACGGATCGGTATCCCAGGACTGGCCGTCGACCGGCACCACATCGGTGTGGCCGGAGAGCACGATGCCGCCCGCAACATTCGGACCCACAGTGGCGATCAGGCTCGATTTGCTTCCCTCGGCGTTCGGAATCCTGCGATGCGGAACGCCATGGCTTTCGAGATAAGCCTCGACCCATTCGATTAGCGAAATGTTGGAGAGACGGGACGTGGTGTCAAAACCCACGAGTGCCCTCAAAATCTCTATGCTGGGGGCAAGATCGGACATACGCCGAACGTACACTCGCAATAGCGAGATTACAAGGAAATCTGCGTTTATGCCTTATTGACATGAATGCCATATACTTCTAATTATTCTCAGCGACCGATCAAACGAGATTAGCTGGCCACGCGGGCTATCCCTTGGCTCAACCTCCGCCGGAGCGGGCGCGCAACTTCGATTCCCCCTGTCGCCGCTCGGCGAGATGGCTGCAGGAGCCGAGATGGCTATCCGCTACGCTGACGGCAGTCGGACAGTGACGAACGAAGAAGTTCGACTGACGGCGGCCAAGGCGGCCAACGGGTTCGCCTCACTGGGAGTGGGTCAAGGAGACGCCATCGCACTGATGCTTCGAAACGACGTCGCTCTGTTCGAGGCGAGTTTTGCTGCGGCGCAGCTTGGGGCCTTTGTGGTGCCGATCAATTGGCACCTACAAGGCGATGAGACCCGCTATATCCTTTTGGACTGCGGCGCCAAGATCCTGGTCATACACGAAGACCTCTATGAGATCGTTGGCTCGTTCATCCCTTCCAATATCGTCGTCCGGCTCGTTCGAACGCCGGCTATGATCGAACAGGTCTACCGTCTGCCGGCGCGTAAACGAACCGCAACAGCAGCTACGCTGGACTGGGACGCGTGGGTGGACGATTTTTCGCCGTCTTCGATCAGCGACAGGGTATCGCCGGGCAATATCGTTTACACCTCCGGCACGACCGGCCGGCCCAAAGGTGTTCGCCGCGACGGCTTGACCGCCGAAGAGATCGACGCCCGCAATCGCGCTTTGGCGAAGGGCTATGGCCTGAAGCGGGGGATGCGCGCCATCATCACGGGGCCAATGTACCATGGTTCGACCAACGGCCATGGCTTGGGCGTTGTCCGATACGACGGCGACGCGGTGCTGATGCCCAGGTTCGACGCTGAGGATCTGCTGCGGCTGATCGAGAGTCACAAGGCGCAGAACCTTACCCTCGTTCCGACCATGTTCGTCCGGCTGGTGGCCCTGCCCGAGGCCGTGCGCGCCCGCTACGATGTCTCGTCGCTAGAGTTCGTAAGCCACGGCGCAGCGCCCTGCCCGGTAGAGGTGAAGCACCGGATGATCGAGTGGTTCGGCCCGATCATTAGCGAGTTCTACGGCTCAACCGAGTTGAGCGGTGTGTCGAGCATCGACTCTTATGAATGGCTTGAAAAACCCGGTTCGGTGGGTCGGCCGCACGTCCCTATCAAGATCGTCGGAGCCAAGGGAGAACTTGGGCTCGGCGGCGGAGTGGGCGATATTCTCGTGAAGCCCGCCTTCAAGTTCGCATATCACAATTCGCCGGGTCGCGCGGAGGCGGACGGCGACGGGTACATCTCGACCGGAGATATTGGCTATCTCGATTCGGACGGCTATCTCTTCATCTGCGACCGCAAGACCGACATGGTAATCTCCGGCGGGGTCAACATCTATCCCGCTGAGATTGAGGCTGTTCTTTTGCAGATGCCGGGCGTGCGGGACTGCGCTGTGTTCGGCGTGCCCGATGCGGAAATGGGCGAGAGCTTGGCTGCCGCGGTCGAGGTGGAACCGGGATTTCCTCCCATGACGGCGGAGGATATCCGCGGATGGGTGCGAGAGCGTCTTGCCGGTTACAAGGCACCCAAGCTGGTGGAATTCCATGCCGAACTTCCGAGGCATGACACCGGCAAGATCTTCAAGAACGAGTTGCGTCGCCCCCATTGGGCCGACGCTGGCCGGCAAATCTAATCGGAAACGCCCTGGCTCCCCGACGGCCTACCTATTTGCAGTGCACATCATATTCCGAGGCGCGGTCCGATGGATGTCAGGCGTCGTAGCCGGGAAGCTCGCGATCCAACTTGCGAAGACAGGTTTGCCAAGCCAGCACGCCCGCGGTTCCGCGGCCTTCACTGCGCATAACCGCCAACTGATTCTCGACCTGGTGCCGGGCATGCTGTGGCGCGATCAATACGTTTTCGCGCCCCGCGGTCAGGGCCATGACCTGCTGTTTGCAGGCCCGCTCAAGCACATACATGAGGTTCCAGCAGGCTGCGGCAGTCTGGCCGACGACCAATGTGCCATGGTTGCGCAGCAGCATGGCATCCTTGTCGCCCAGGTCGGCCACCAGCCGCTCGCGCTCGTCGAGGTTTAGTGCGACACCTTCATAGTCGTGATATGCAAGCTGTGGCAGAACGACGAGCGCATGCTGGGAGAGCGGCAATAGCCCCTCGCGCTGGGCTGCCACCGCAACGCCTTGGTCCGTATGCAAATGCATGACGAAATGCGCGTCGGACCGCGCTGCGTGGATGGCTGAATGAATGACAAAACCTGCCGCATTCACGGCATAGGATGTGTGTTGCCTCACATTGCCACCAAGGTCGATCCTCACCAGGGAAGAGGCGGTTACCTCGTCAAACATCAGCCCGTAGGGATTGATTAAAAAATGGTGCTCGGAGCCCGGCAGGCGGGCCGAAATGTGGGTATAGATGAGATCGTCCCATCCGTTCAGCGCGACCAGCCGATAGAGTGCCGCCAGTTCGACCCGCACCAGCCACTCATCGGCGCTGACCGAGTTTACGCCCTCGCCCGAGAAATCGACCACGGACGCATCCCCCCGGACGTTCATCACGGACAGCACGACGAGCGTGGTCGGGGCGGCTTCATGCGCTATTCCCGGACGAAACAAGCGCCTTGTTCGGATGATGCCACTTTCGGACGCTGCGAAGCATCGACGCATCAAGCATCCATTCCCGCGCACGGACTGGATCGTTCGCCACGGCCATTACCCTTTGTAGAGCCGGGCTGACCTCGCTCCCCGACGTGACGCCGAATTCGGTGGCATTGCGATGGGCCAGCCGCTGCACGTCATTCATGGCGACATCGCGGCGGCGGTTTGCCCAGGCGTCCAACTCAGCATCCTCCGCCGCGCTGCCCTCGACGCGGAAAAATACCTCCGCAAGATCGAAGGCGTCGTGTATGCCGCTATTCAGCCCCATCCCGCCATGCGGGCTGTTGACATGGGCGGCGTCTCCCAAGAGCAGCACGTGGCCGACTCGAAAGGTTTCGGCGCTGCGTTGATGTACGCGAAACACCTGGCGGCCAGTGGGAGGGGGGTAGGGTCTGTCTCCCATGATGGGGGCGAGACGCGACGTCACATACGCGTCGCCGACGGCTTCGGCGTCTGAAATGCTGTCCGGGAGGCTGAACGAGATACGCCACAGATCCGGAATCCTCAGCACCATCCCCGGGCTGTCTTCGGAATCGGCGACATAGTTTACGTAGCAGATGTCGGGAAACCACTGTTCGAGTGGCGCATCGAGACTGAGCAGAAGGGTACGGGAGGCATAGGTCATCCCGTCGAACTTGAGGCCAAGCTCGCGGCGGACGATACTGTTGGCCCCGTCGGTTCCCAAAAGCCAGTTGCAAACGATATCTTCGTCCCGGCCCTCGGTCTCGACCAACAACCTCGGGCGATCTCTCGTTCCGAGCAGCGACTTCATGGGCGTGCCGAACCGCAACTCCACGTTGGGCAGCTCTGCAAGCTCCTCGCGCAGAATGGCCGAGTATTTATATTGTTCGAGCTGGAGGCGGTACGGGTGCGTGGTGATGTCGGACAAGGTCGTGAAGTCGAATTTCGCGACGTGTCCCTTGGCCCAGTCGCGGACCTGATACTCGGCGGCGAGAACGCCCTGTTCCAGCATCTTGTCGACGATGCCCATTTCCTCGCACATTTCGAGGGTCGGGGGATGGAAGGTCGAAGCGCGCCAGTCCGTATGCGGGACCTTGTCCCGCTCCAAAATCAGAACGGTGCGGCCGGCGCGACCCAGCAAATTCCCGATGGTCAGCCCGACCGGACCTGCGCCTACGACAACGACATCCCGCTCAATCATCATGTTTCCAGTCCAGGACGTCGGCAAAGCGGCGCACCTTGCCTCCCAGACGCTTTCGGGCGTCCCATGTGGTCTCGGTCACGCCATCTGCCCTAAGATTGTACTTCAGGATCTTGCCGACGGGGTTCTTGGGCAGCTCGTCACGGAACTCTATATATCGCGGCACCGCGAACCGAGGCATGCGCTCGCCGGCCCAAAGCCATAGCTCTTCCTCGCCAACGGAGCCCCCCGCGCGAAGGGTCGCCGTAAGCTTGATCTCGTCCTCGCCGAGCGTCGACGGCACCGCGTGGACCGCCGGCAACGCGATTGCTGGGTGCTGTGAAAACAGGTGCTCCAGCTCGAACGAAGAAACATTCTCGCCGCTGCGACGAAGGCGGTCGTCGCCGCGGTCAGCGAAGAACACATAACCTTCCTCGTCTAACGCTACGAAGTCCCCGCTGTGCCACCACAAATTGCGGCACTTCGCAGCCGTCGCGGCAGGGTTTCGCCAATAGCCGCTACACATCACGAACGGTGCGCGCGGACGGTAGACAAGTTCACCGACGACGCCTCGGGGAAGCTCGTTATCGTTCTCATCGACAACACGGATGTCGAAACTATCGGTGGCCAAGCCGCAGGAGCCTTCCTTGTACGGATTGTCACGCAGGGTGGTGAGGAACGCCCCTTCACTCTGGCCGAGAGCGCTTACATGAGCCTGCTTGACCCCGAACCGCGACATCAGCGTCTTCTGGACGGCGGCCGATGTCGCGCCGGTCAGTACCCTGACCTGTCCAATGCAACGCTTCGACGCGTCCGTATCGGGCGCCGAAGCAAGCAGGGTCGCGGCGATGCCCAGCGTAGGAATGAATTGGGCCTTCGTCGCCTCTATCTCATCCCAGAAGGTGGCGACTGAGAACTGCGGCGCGAAATAGCCGCGCCCTCGAATCACGATGGTGGAAAGCAGATGGCCTGTACCTGCCAAATGAAAGAGCGGCAGCGGTGTCCACAGAACCTCCCCGGGCTCCCGGGGGATGTTTTGCAAACCGAGTCTGGAATAGTTGCAAAGGTAGTTGTGGCTGATGATGCAGCCCTTTGACCTTCCGGTCGTACCTGAGGTGTATATCAAATGGCTAGTGTCGCCGGGCGCGGGCTCCCAACTGGGCGCTTCGTCAGAGGATTGGTGAAACTCCTCGAAGGATCGGTAACTGCCGTCGCCCCCGCGGACGACGACGATGCATTCCGGCAAATCGGCTCTAATGGCTTGAAAGACCCCAAGCAGCGCCTGATCGATCAGAATGACCCGCGGCTCGCTGTCGCTCAGTTGGTAGTGCAGCCACTGGCCAGTGTACGCCGTGTTGACGGGCGCCCATATCGCGCCGGTCTTGCTCGCCCCAAACCAGGCGATAACATAGTCGATGCTGTTGAACATGAAGGCGGCGACGCGGTCTTGCGGCTGCACACCGAGCGCGATGAGGAAATTTGCGAAGCGGGACGACGCGGACTCGAGCTCGGCATAGTTTATCTTGCCGTCGACCGAGGCCAGATAGCCGCTCCCGCCGTCTGCGGCGGCGCGGCGCAGCGCCAGTATCGGTGAATGCGGCATGTTCTCTGCTCCGCGAAAAAGGCCCGCGGTCACAGGTGCACCTGTTCGAGTATCTGCACGATACAGACCGAGCCGGCACCGAGCATGTGGCAGAGACCAAACCGGTCCTCGCGTATTTTGCGGAAGCGCCTGAGGGTTTCTATAAGCTGGAAGATGCCCGTCGGCCCTCCCGGGTGGCCTCGCGCGATGAGACCTCCGTCAGTCGAAAACTCGGGCAGACCGAAAGCCTTTCGCGAGCCGGGGCCGAAAGCGCCGTCCTCAATAAGACTCTCCGTATGGCCGGGTTCGGAGAACCCGAGAAGTTCCATGTAAACCAGCTCCTCGATGGCAAAAGCGTCGTGGACCTGGACGATATCGATATCGCCCGGGCCGAGACCCGCAGCCGCATAGGCAGCCGCGGCGGTAACCCGGGTCATCTCAGCCGGTCCGACGATGGCCTGCTCGAAGATGTGGTGCGGACCGAAAATCTCCGATTGGAACTCCGACGCTCGAACCTTCGCGACCGCGCGGTTGCGACCCAAACGCTTGATGCCCTCCGCTGAGGCGACAACGACCGCCGCGGCACCCGTTACCCACGGCGTGCACATCATGGTCGTGAGGGGCGGCGCGACCATTCGGCTCTGCAACACATTCTCGACGGTCACGACGTGGTCGGAGCGCCGGGCGGCATAGGGATTTTCCCGAGCGTAGTTCCAGTTTTTCGCTGCGATCATCGCCAGGTGTTCGGGACGGGTAACGCCGTCATGCATTCGCCGTTGAGCCCATTGGGCGAAGAGGGTGACCGGAGGCTGGTAGCCTTGGGCGGCGATGGAATTGGGAGCCTCACGTTCCGGGCAATCATAGCCGACGACCAGAACGAGGTTGTGACGCCCGGATTCGATTGCGAGGACCGCGGAATGCACGGCAGAAAGGCCGCTGGCCGAGGCGTTCATCACCTGCTGGACGGGGATGCCAGTCAGACCCAGTTGCTTGGCGACGGCAGGCGCACGCGGTGAGTCCGGGCTGGCCGTACCGCCATAGAAGGCGTCGACATCCGCGAATGTACAGCCGGCGTCTTCCAACGCCGCGATACCAGCTGTTCTCGCAAGGGAGCGTCCCGATCCGATGGGGTGGGAGGCGACCGGAGCAGCGCCGCCTCCGATAATGAAACTCTCACGCACGACGAAATCTCCAGCCCGGATTGTCGCCATCCACGAGCTCGAACTCATAATCGGCGTCGATCTCATGGTCGCCGTCGGCGAGGGTTGTCAGGATACGGACGCCTTCGGGCAAATCCACCTGGCCATAGGTCGTGCCGGCAAAGGAGGTGAATGCATAGAGCTTGCCGCGAGGTGATAGAGAAACATCGACACATGGGCGCAGTCTGCCGTCGGCCGACACAGCGCGAGGGGGGAAATAAACCTCGCCCGTCCGGTTGTCGCGGCTGCCAATAAGACTTGGGGGGGCGACGGTGAATTGAGGTGTGTCACGGAAGATCTCGCTCATGATCCCGTCCCATTCGAGCGTTCGATCATCCGGTTGAAGACGCGGGCGCGAATCTTGCCCTCCGCGTCGGAAATTTCGTGGATCGCGTCGCCAAAGCGGATTGTGCCAGTCCGATGAGGCCGTTCGTGCCGGTTGCCGTGGGCTTCGGTGATCTGGCAGGTCTCACCGACACGCACTGGCGCGCCGAATATTTGGATGATGGTTTCGCCGTGAAGCATGCGGTCATAGGCGAATCCGAGGCGGCGGACGACCGATTGATTGGCGGACGTGCACCGCCCGACTGTAGCCAGAAAGGTTAGGGGCAGCCTGGTTTCGGCTGTCGGCGGCACAGCCTCGTCGCGCGTTGCCTCCATGAAGAGACGCAAGACGCCAAGCTCCGCCGTCCAAGGATAAGGCGGTGTGATTATTTCGAAATCATCTGGGCGACCGACAGGCTCGCTGGGCGCGACCCTAAGCTCGCCTGTGACGCGGAAATCGTCGGCGCCGCTCGGTCCTTCGATTGAGCAACGGACGCTATCACCCTCGGCGTCGCAGCAGACAACGAAATCATCTCCAACGAGAATAGGTCGGACGTACCTGACTTTGTATTCGCATGGCTGCCGGTCGTTCAGCGCAGCTTGGGCGGCGTTTTCAAGGAATGCCCCCAGATAAGCGCCGTGAACCAAAACCCGCTCGAACCCTGCTCGCCGGGCGGCCTCGGGATCATAGTGGATCGGGTTGAGGTCTCCGCTGACGCCGGAATAGCGGACGGTAGTTGCCAATGTCCGGCCGGCGATGTTGGAACGGCGCATCGGTCCGTCTCTACAGAGCGCCTGCGGTCTTTGACCGCTCGACGACCGTTTCGGCCAACGCTGGAACCGCAGCGGAAATCTTGTCTGCTATCTCGTTTAGGGACTCAAAACTCCACCGCTTGTCGCCGGCCCGAAAGGTTTCGGTGATTTTCCAAGGTTGGTAAACATCGATCCGATCGCCGACAACGCCGAACACGGCGCCCGGCGTCACGGAGCACCCTCTAGATGCGAGCCACATCACGAACGGCGCGACATTGGCCGGATCTGCGAAATCGAATGCGTCTTCGGGAAGACTTGCATCGACCGTCTTGCTCGCATGCGGCGTGCTTTGCGTCAGTCGTGTTCTTGCTCCGGGGGCAATTCCATATGAACGTACACCATAGCGCTCAAGTTCGCGGTGACAGAGCAGGGCGAAGGTGGCGAGGCCCGCCTTGGCGGTAGCGTAGTTGAGCTGGCCCACCGCTCCATTGAGCGCCGATACGCTGGTCGTGGAGATTAGGGCCGCATCAATCGGCCCCGATTGCTTGGCTCGTTCCCGCCAGTGGGCAGCGGCGCGACGGGTCGTGCAGAAATGCCCGCGCAGATGCACGTTCATCATGAGATCCCACTCCTCCGGGGTCATGTTGACGAGCATGCGATCGCGCAGGATTCCGGCATTGTTGACCAGCACGTCCAGCTGGCCCCAAGTGTCGATGGCGGTCTGGATGAGGCGGCCCGCACTCTCCCAATCCGCGACGTTTCCGCCGTCGGCAACGGCTTCGCCGCCCTCCGCCCGGATCTGGGAAACGACTTCCGATGCCGGATCCTCCTTGACGGCCTCGCCGCCGAGCCCGGACCCGAGGTCGTTCACGACCACCCTGGCGCCCGACCGCGCCGCCAGCAGCGCGTATTCGCGGCCGATTCCGCGCCCCGCGCCAGTAATGACGATCACTCGTCCATCAAGACTTCTCTCGGCCACCTGAGGTCCTCCGCCGGGACAAACGTCCAGCCTGAACAGTGGCAATAAGCCAAGTTGGCATTTCGGTCAATACGGCACGCGTGACATTAAAAGGGTGGACGAGGTTCGCCACACTGCCCGTTTGGAGGCCGACGCTACCGTAACTGAGGCGATCGCTTAGGCCGTATCGCCACCGTAGTTGCTACCCGCCACCGCAAGCTCCCGAACGATGTCGGGTAGAAACTTGAAAGTTGCCAACGTGGACGCCAGGACATCCGTCGTCTGATCAAGCGCCCAATCGTCCAGCGCATCGGCCGCGGCATCCGTCACGACCGCAGCGACCATCCGCGCGCGAGCGAGCGCCGTCTTCGGATCGTCGCGAAAATGAGGTGTGATGAGCGCAGTGATGGCGGATTTCGTCTGGCTTCTCAGTACAACGAGACGATCCTTGAACTGAGGTGCGCGAAGCGATCGAAGCATGCGCTTGCGTGTGGATGCCGAGCTTTGGAAACGCATCACGTGCTCGAGCCGGGCATTCATCGCGGCAACAACCGGAGTTTCCGTCATCAGGCGTTCGCGAAGAAGAGCTTCCAGGTCCGAAATCGCGACCTTGATATCGAGATAAATAACGTCGGTCTTACTCTCGAAGTAACGAAAAAAAGTACGCAGAGATATATCAGAGCGTTCCGCGATGGCTTCGACCATCGTCTTCTCAAAGCCGCCGTTCTCTCCACCATTTTCCAAATAGAGCTTCGTTGCTTCGTCAATGATGCGAATTCGCAACTTTTCTCGTCTGCGCCAAGCCGGGCTGAGGTTTGAGATCGAAAGGTCCGATGCCAAGTTTCTAATTCCTCTACTCTCAATTTCTCGAGCCAGTGATCCCTCTAGAATTCTCGTCACTGTGATGCGTGAAGCCGCTCGCCGCAACTCGCAAGAGGGACTGGGGTGATCATTGGCATTGTCATCGCAAAATAACACGCTTTTGCCGCGTTGGTTAGACGCAGCGCGAAAGGCCAAAAACGGGGCCATAATTGCCATTTCTGGCCCAATTTCCGACTTTGCATGGCCCGCATTCGGGTGTGCGTCGCGCTGGAGACACGTGATTGAACCGATCTCAGGTTAGTCTGACAACACCACGCAGTACAAGAGCGGCCGCACCGTCGGCTTCGAGTTCCTGCCCGAGCAGCGGGTCGGATCGACCTGGATGACCAACGCGCAGCTTTCCTTTGGTCCGGCCGACGATCGCTGGTCGATCGCGGGCTTCGTTCGCAACATCGAGAACGACCGAATCCTCAACTTCGCGGTGACGCATCCCCTCGCCAATGCATTGGTCGGTGGCTCGACGGCGCCGAGGACCTATGGTGTTCGCGCGTCGGTCAAATTCTGACCGGCCGGACCGTGTTGGTCATCGATCCGACGAAGAAGTTGCGGCTTACGCTGACCTATCCCGCGACCACCGGCCGAAACTTCAAGGAGATCCTACGGACGATCGACAGCCTCCACCTCACGGATCGCCACAAGGTCGCAACGCCAGCAGACTGGCAGGTGGGAGACGATGTGATGATCAGCCCGTCGGTCGCTTACAAGGAAGCGCGGTCGCTCTTCCCGGCTGGTGGATAGCGCACCGGGGTGCTGTCAGTCTAATGCTAACTCGTCTCCCGCGTTGAGGGCCCTGGCCCTCCATTAGGGGCGGGGACTTTGCGGCCGATCTCTTACAAGCGGCATCGCTTTCCAGCGGCGGTGATCCAGCATGCGGTGTGGCTCTACTACCGCTTCACAATGAGCATCAGGGACGTCGAGGACCTGCTCGCGGAACGCGGGATCGATGTCTCCTACGAGACCATCCGCTGCTGGTGTCGCAAGTTCGGACCGCAGATCGCCAGGAACCTGCGCAGGCTTCGACCGGCGCCCGACAGCACCTGGCATCTCGACGAGATGGTGGTGAACGTCGCCGGCAAGCGCATGTACCTATGGCGTGCCGTCGATGCCGAAGGCGAGGTCCTCGACATGCTCATGCAAAGGAGACGAAACACTGCGGCTGCGCTCGATCTGCTGAAGCGCCTGCTCAAGAACCAGCGCGTCACTCCGACCGCGATTGTGACCGATGGTCTGCGGTCCTATGGTGCAGCATTGCGGGAACTGGGACTGCAACATCGGCACCGACCGGGACGGCTCCAGGAAAACAACCGGGCCGAGAACTCACACCTTCCGATCCGACGGCAAGAAAGGAAGATGCAGGGGTTCAAATCGCCCGGCTCCGCTCAACATTTCCTCGCCGCCCACGCCGCCGTCTACAACACCTTCTACACCGCCAGACACCCGACCTCCCGAGCCACTTTGCGGACGCTACGAGGTCAAGCGGAGCATGCCTGGACGGCAGCCACGGCTACCGCCTGAGCCAGCGGGGAGGGGTCTCATCGGCCTACGCAACTTAACCTGACGGCTCTCGTGCATGCGTGGACGGCCGCGATCGCAGCGAGCTGAAATTAACGGGGAGGGGGATCACTCACGCTACTCGAGTTAACCTGATGGTGTGGACGGCCCCTGTGTCCGGCGTCGAGGCGCCTTAGGGTGGTCGTTGTTGAAGCGACCCAGCAGGAGACGTCCACATGTCCATTACAACGATCGGTGTTGATCTCGCCAAGTCTGTCTTTCAGGTTCACGGAGTCGATGCCGAGGGGCAGGTTGTCGTTCGCAAGCGGCTTCGTCGAAGCGAAGTTCTTCGAGGGACTGGAGCCCTGTCTGGTCGGGATGGAGGCATGCGCAACCTCGCATCACTGGGCTCGCGAGCTGCGCGCTCTGGGCCACGATGTCCGCCTGATCCCGCCGGCCTACGTGAAGGCCTACGTGCGTCGCCAGAAAAACGATGCCGCGGATGCCGAGGCGATCACGGAAGCGGTGTCGCGCCCAAACATGCGCTTCGTGGCTGTCCGGGAGGTCGAGCCGCAAAGCGTGCTGGTGCTGCACCGGACCCGGGAGCTTCTCGTGCGACAGCGGACGATGCTGATCAATGCGCTCCGCGGGCACTGCGCCGAGTTCGGCATGTCGCGCCGCAGGGTGCGGACCGGGCGGCCGACCTCGTCGGTCAGATCAAGGCTGCCCCGGCATCTGTCATGCCCGACATCGCAAGATCTTCACTGCTGATACTGGCGGGCCAGCTCGACACGCTCGCCGTTCGGATCCACGCGCTGGAGGTCGAGCTTCTCACCTGGCACCGCCAGCATGAGGCGAGCCAGCGTCTCGCGACCATCCCCGGGGTTGGGCTGATCACCGCGACGGCGCTGGCAGCGTCGGTCGGCGATCCGGCCCAGTTCCGCTCGGGCCGCGAGTTCGCGGCGTTCCTCGGGCTTGTCCCGCGACAGAACTCGTCGGGCGGCAAGGATCGGCTCGGGCGCATCTCGAGGATGGGCAACGCCTACCTGCGCAAGCTGCTGGTGGTCGGCGCGACATCGGTGGTGCGGCGTGCCCGCGCCGGCACCGGTCGGACGAGCCTCTGGATCCAGTCGCTGCTGGCTCGTAAGCCTGCACGTGTGGTCACGGTCGCCATGGCCAACAAGGCGGCGCGGATCGCCTGGGCGGTGCTCGCCAGGGGCGAGGTCTACCGCCCCGCGTAAGAGATCGCGGCGCCCCACCGGCGCTGCACCGAGCTGTGAGGGTGCAGGAGGGTTGAAGGATCAGCAAAGCGGCCGCAGCCCAGGACACCCCGAAGTAGCTGTCTGAGCCTCGAGCTCGATAACCTGAACGGGATCTCGGTCAGCGGACTCCATCAGGGCCAGCGGCCATCCCCGCACCAACAGGCCGGACAGATGACCGCACCCGCAGATCAGTCAGCCAACTTTACCCCTTGCAGCATGGGGGCCGTCCACAGATGACAGCTCTCTCTCCCGAGCCACGCTTCGAACGCTGCGAGGGCAGGCGGAGCATGCCTGGACTGGCTCAATCGCCGCAGTCTAAGCCGGCGGGGAGGGGCTCTCGTCAGCCTGCCCGGTCAACTTTCGTAGATCGGTCTAGCAGACTTCTGACTCGCGTGGCCAAGATCGAATAGGTGAATGGTTTAGAAAGCAGATCGAGCCCGGGTTCGAGCCGGCCGTCCCGCATAATCGCGTCTCGCGTATAGCCTGAGGTGAAGAGCACCTTGAGCGAAGGTTGCAACGCAACAGCTCGCTCTGCGAGCTCGCTACCGGACATGACAGGCATAACGACATCCGTCAGGAGAAGCTGAACCGGAGGGTCAGCCTTTTCGAACAGCCGTAGAGCTGTCGGCCCATCGCTGGCTTCGATGACTCGGTAACCAAGCTCGCGCAGCGATTCCACAGCGTAGGCGCGAACGTCGTCATCATCCTCGACAACCAGAATTGTCTCAGCTCTCGTTCCAAGCTCCACTGCCGTGCGGCGGTCCTCGGAGACGTCCAGATCGCTTTCGGTGACCCGAGGCAAGAGCAAGCTCACCGTCGTGCCCGATCCGATGTTCGACTCGATATCGATGTGCCCGCCCGACTGCTTGATGAAGCCATAGACCATCGAGAGACCGAGCCCTGTTCCCTTGCCGACCTCCTTGGTGGTGAAGAAGGGATCGAAGACTTTTGCGATCGTCTCCGGCGCCATTCCCGAACCCGTATCAGTGACAATCATGCGGACGTAGTCGCCCGGCGCGATATAAGCCGGCACAATATCGTTTGCGGCAATCGTGACATTGCTCGCCTCGATCGTAAGATTGCCGCCGTCCGGCATGGCATCGCGTGCGTTCACTGCGAGATTAAGGACCGCATTCTCGAGCTGGTGGGGATCGACCTCGACGCGCCAAAGATCAGCCGCAGCGTGTATCTGCACAGCAATTGCTTCGGTGATCGAGCGCGTTAGCAGATCGGACATGCCAGCCAAAAGGCGGCCAACGTCAATCGTCTTCGGATCAAGGGGCTGCCGCCGGGAGAAGGCCAGCAGGCGCTGGGTCAGAGCGGCAGCGCGCTCGGCGCCTTTCAAGGCGTTCTCTAGGGACCGCTTCGCGCGCGGGTCGCTGCTCGCATCGAGCCGGCGAGAAACCGTATCGATGTTGCCTATGATGATCGTGAGCAGATTGTTGAAATCATGCGCGATGCCGCCAGTCAGGTGGCCAACGGCCTCCATTTTTTGCGCCTGGCGCAGCGAATCTTGCGCCGCCTGGCGCTCCGCGATTTCCTCCTGCACGCGCGTTTCGAGCGTTTCGTTCAATTCGCGAAGGCGCTCTTGCGTTTCTCGCCCGGCGGTAATGTCGTAAATCACGCCGATGAAGCGGTAGCCGCTCGTTTCGCTGTCACGGATTATCTCGCCACGCCGCGCGATCCAGCGAGCCGCGCCGTCGTCGCTTCGGGTAATACGAAACTCGCCATGCAGAAGATCCTCGCCGCCGTTGGCCTGTTCGGGCTCGGGTATAATGGGTGACCCGCCCTCACAAACGAGGGCGTTGATCGTTCGCACCGGCAACACACGGGCCGGATGCAACCCCAGCAGTCGGCAGAACTTGTGCGACACCGAGACGGTGGCAAAACCGTCGACATATTCGAATGTGCCGACACCGCCGGCGCTCTGCGCCACACGTAGACGCTCCTCGGTACGCTTCCGTTCGGTGACGTCGACGAGTAACCCAGTGAACCGAATTGGCTGGTCGTTGCTGTTCGAATGACCTTGGCCGCGGCCGTGCATCCATAACACGCCCCCGTCGGGTAGTTGGACCCGAAACTCCTTTGAAAATAGCTCAGCGCCGCCAAGGATTCCCGCGACCGCAATCTTTATTCGAGCCCGGTCCTCCGGATGAATAGCCGAAAAGAAGGTCGCGGTCGGCATGCCTCTACCGCCATTCTCCGCCGACAGGCCGTACAGTGCTGCGAAACGCGTATCGAAATAAAGCCGGTCAGCCGCAATATCCCAATCCCAGGTGCCGCTCGCGCCGGCGGCCGCAAGCACGGCCCCAAACCGCTGGCTCGCCGCGCTTTCATCGGGCGGCACTTCAGGCATCATCCCCAACGACGCGCTCGATAAACTCGCCGAGCAACTCCTTCAGCGACTGAAGCGAGGGGAGGTCCATGAGCATCGCGATGTATCCACGGATATCGCGCTGCCGGACCGCGAAATCGATGTAAAGGAACAGGACCAGGCCGTCGGCGGGAGATCCATCCGAGATCTCGAAGAGGTCCGCACCGTTGCCGCGAAGCACCTCGGGAATCGTCATAGATAGCGAGCGCTGGAGCATGTTCGCCATGGTGGCGAGGCAGCTGTTGAGAATGACATTTCCAGTCTCGGCGAGTGCTTCCGGCTCAAGGTCGATGACCTCCTGGGCGGTCAGTTCGTCGCCGGTGACGGCGCGGACGAGTTCCAAGCTGTTTTCTTCAGGAAAAATCAGTAAGGCCCGGCCTGAAAATGCACCTTTGAAATCCTGACGAACCGCGACCAGTTGCGCGATTTCGCGCTCGCTGATCAGACGTGCCGCGCGGCGCTGGCTGACAACTTCGATTGACGGCACCGAGAGGAAGACTTGCGCGCCAACCATCTTGCGAAGGTTGGCGGCGGCGCGGCTGACGCCGATGTTAACGATTTCGGTGAGAGCGTCGCTTTCGAGCTCGCTAAGAACAACCGCCTCGGCGCTCACGTTTTCGACCGCAGACGCAGCGCGGCTCCGGAGATGAAGCCTTGCAGTCCGTCCGCAGTGACCGGCTTGGGTACGAATGCTGCGCCAATCTCGCGTGCCCGCGCGATGATTTCGTCCTGGACGTTAGCGGTGATGATCGCGATCGGCAGGTCGGCAAAACGGGCACGAAGCTCCCCTGCCAGCTGGAGGCCGTCCTTGTCGGGCATGTTGAAGTCGATGAGAGCGATGTCCACCGCGCGGCTCGCCACGACATCGTGCGCGGCGTCGGCATTGCTTGCCTCGACGCGCTCCCACTCCGGCTGAAGCTCGCTTATCGCCTTTCCGGCGACGATCCTTGCGAGCTTGCTGTCGTCAACGATCAATACGGTAACTGCCATGGACGGCTCCGGTCGGACTCATTCTGAACGTTGCATAAGACATGCAAGGGACGACCGATAGCGCCGTGTTCATGCCGTGGTCGATGACAGAAGCGGCGTGACCTGCTCTCGCACAAATGCGTTGGAGGCTACCCCCGATACCGGCCTCCTCGACGCCATCATGACTTGAACGACTGCCATATGGAGCCGACCGCAGTCCTTAATCTCAATTGGTGCCGAGGAATTTTCTTGGAGCAGGCGCAAGAGGGTCTCGGCATCCTCGACCCTCCCATCGCCTTCGATGCGGATTGCGCCTTCGGCGAGGTGGACGCTCATCCGATGAGTGCCGCAAGGTCGAGAACGAGAAGGACGCCGCCGTCGCCGAGCATCATCGTCCCGGCAATCCCCGCCATCCCCGCCATCAGACCCGTTTTCGATCGAACGAGGCCGTCGACCCTCTTGCCGAAGCCGTCGACAATAACACCGACAGGCTCTCCGTCCGCCTCGGTTACCAGCAATTTTGTAAGGATGTCATCGCAGCCCTCGCCGCCGAGCAGCGACGCGAGGCTGACGACGGGGAGGGTGCGATCACGGAGCACACAGGCGCGGCCGACCCCGACATCGAGGATGCGGTGGGTCGGGACACTCGCTGTCTCGATGATACGGTCGAGCGGGATGCCGTATCGTTCGCCGCCGGCGCGGACGATAAGCAGCCGGGTCATGATTGCATTGAGGGGCAAGCGGAGCTGGATTGTCGTACCCTTGCCGCGGGTGCTGCCGATCTCAACCTTCCCACCCAATCGCTCAACCGCCACTTGCACTGCGTCCATTCCGACGCCGCGACCTGAGACGGCGTTGACCGCCTCCGCTGTCGAAAAGCCAGGGGCGAAAATCAGCCGCATCGCCTGAGCGTCGTCGAGCGCGTCCGCGGCCTCGCTTTCGAGCAGCCCGCGCTGAACGGCAGCGGCCCTGATGCGGCCGGGATCAATGCCGGTTCCGTCATCCACGAGTGCAACGACGACCTGATCGCCATCGCGCCGGACGTCGAGGCGGAGCGCGCCGGCATCGGGTTTGCCTGCAGCGCGGCGAGCCTCGGCAGACTCAATGCCGTGATCGATGGCGTTGCGGACCAGGTGAAGCAACGGTTCGAAGAGTTCATCGGCGATGCTCTTGTCGACTTCGGTACTCTCGCCGCTGATCTGGAACTCCACCACCTTGCCAACCGAGCTCGCAATCTCACGAACCATGCGTGGCAGGCGCCGAAGGCTGGGGCCGAGCGGAACCATCCGAACAGCCATGACCGAGCGCCGAATGTCGCCGACCGCCCGTTCGAGAGCTGTCTGCGCATCACGCAGCTGCGCGGCGAGGCCGCGATCGATGCGCTCGGCCTGAGAGACAACGTGCGACAGCGCGTTGCTGGCGACGATCAGCTCGCCGACGCCGTCGGCGAGCGCGTCGACCCGCGACGCTTCGACACGAAACGACTTTGCCGCGGCCAACGGACCTGCTTTCTCTGCCCTGCGCGGCACCGCTGCGAATTCCGTCTGGTCAGCGACGAGACGCATTGCGGCGCGCAGGTCGGCCATCGAGCCCGCGCTCAGGCCTTCAAGGATCACCGCGCACTGGAAGGGCTCGAACTCTTCCAGGGGAGGCCAGGGCGGATCAGGCAGGATTTCGAGCGCTACGAGCTCCGGTATACCGGCAACGGTCGCCAGCGGATCGTCGCCGCGAAAGAAGCAGTCGGCGTCCGGACTGTAGCGGAAGGCAACGAGGTCGCCTGCCGCCGCATCGACAGTTTCGGCCTTTCGAGCGAGCAGGTCGACCAGCCAGCTCGAGACGCTCTGCTCCGCTGGCTCGGGGGTCTCGGCTGCCGGCGCATCGCCGAGGCGCGCCACCAACGCGTCGGCCTCGCCGACCGAGCGCTCAGGAAGTGCACCGTGTTGCTCCAGCGAATCCACCCATCGCTCAGACTGATCGACCACCGCGACCAAAGCTGTGATGTCCGCCGCGGCGAGCGCGCGAGTGCCAGAGCGCGCCTGATCCAGCCTGCCCTCTGCCGCGTGGAGGGCACGGCCGGCAGGGGCCATGTCGAAGATCGCTACCGATCCCTTCAGCGTGTGGATCGCGCGGAAAGCGCTATCGATGCGAGCTCGGTCGTTAGGGTCGCCAAGCAACGCCGCGAAATCATCGGCAGCTTGCGCAGTCAGCTCGCGCGCCTCGACAAGAAACTGGGAAAGCAGCTCGTCCATCAAGCCTTACGATAGACGATTGCGTCGTCAAGGCGAGCCAGAGTGAAGCGTTCGCTGATCCGCGCCATAGATTCACTGTGGCCGAGGCACAGAAAGCCACCGGGATGTAGGCAATTGTACATATTGGTCGCCGCTGAGGCGCGCGAGGCTTCGTCGAAATAGATCAATAGGTTGCGGCACAGGACGACGTCAAACTTGCCTTGCGCTGCGACGCTGGCGACGTCGATGAGGTTAGTATACGAAAAGCGCACAGACTCGCGCAGGTCATCGATGATCTTGCGAGTGTGGCGGTGTTCCGCCTCGAAATAGGTCTCGAGCACTTTTGGCGGCAGCTTGGCAAGCGAGCGTGCGTTGAACAAGCCGGCGTTCGCGTCTTCGATAGCCGCCGTGTCGATGTCGGAGCCGACGATCTCGATGTTGTACGCATCGACCAAGGGCCAGTTCTCAAGCAGCCATATGGCAATTGAATAGGGCTCCTCACCCGTCGAGCAGGGCATCGACCAAATACGCACGAGGTCGCCTGGCCGCCGATCCTTCACGATCTCCGGGAGGATGGTATTCGAGAGCGCCGCTAGCTGATGTTCCTCGCGATAGAAGTAGGTTTCGTTGACGGTAAAGGCGTTAATCAGCTGCTGAGCCTCAGCACCCGCAGCCGCGAGGGAGAGGTACGAGCGAACGTCTTCGACCCCTGTTTTCGCCATCCGGGCCGCAAGACGTCGTTCGATGTAATAGCGCTTGTTCTCTCCGAAGGTCATGCCGGTCAGGCGGTAAAGGAGCTGCGTCGCGCGCTCCCGGTCCTCAGCGGAAAGATGGAAGGGTTTGGCGGTGGGGCCCGCAGATCCTCTCACTTCCTGCCCATTACGCCGACGAGCTCGGCCGCAATGAGATCGAGCGGCGCGACAACGCCCGCGCCCCCCATCTTTACGAGCGCCCCGGGCATGCCCCACACGATCGCGCTCTCTTCGGCTTCGGCGATGGTGACGCCGCCGTCGTTGTTCAGTCGACGCATCGCTTCTGCCCCATCCGCGCCCATGCCGGTCATCAACACGCCGACAAGCTTTTCGGGCCCGAAGTGCGCCATTGCGCTTGCGACCAGTCGATCGACACTCGGATGCCAATGGTAGTCGCTGCTGCTGGGTGCGGCCAAGGCGACTATACCGTTCGGACGCCTGGCAATCACCAAGTCGGCGTCGCCACGTCCTATGTAAGCGTGACCGGGCTTGAGAACGACGGCGTTGCTGACTTCGCTGATAGCCAATGAGCTGAGACGGTCGAGACGGGCGGCCAAGGGGCCCGTGAACGAGGCAGGCATATGTTGGGCGATGACGATCGGCCAAGGGAAATCGCCAGGGAGGTTAGTCAGCAACGCTTCGAGCGCCGGCGGTCCGCCGGTCGAGCAGCCGACGACCACCAAGCCGTCGCCGACCGCCGCTGACAAGTGTTGTGCGGTGCGAGCGGGCGGGCGGGCTGGCGTGGGCGATGTAACGTCCGGCACGCGCTTCAGACGGATACGCTCAGTGAGCCGCAGCGTTCGTGGAATCCTTGCGCCAGCGGCCGAACGGACCTTGTCGATCAGCGGCGCTGCGAGCTTGTCGATTCCGAGCGAGACCGCGCCCGTGGGCTTCGCGATGAAATCGATCGCGCCGAGTGCCATGGCTTCCAGCGTCTCGTCGGCCCCTTGTGCGGTCAGCGCCGACACCATCACGACCGGTGTCGGCCGTTCCAGCATTATGCGATCAAGACAGGTAAGGCCGTCCATCCCCGGCATGTGGATGTCGAGCGTGATCACGTGTGGCCGAAAGGCATGGAGCTTTTTGATTGCCTCAACGCCGTCGCGCGCAATCTCGATCTCGAAATCGCCTGCCTCTGCGAAGAGGTCGGCCAGGAGCCGGCGCATGAGCGGAGAGTCGTCGACGACGAGCAGTCGTGTCACGACGTTTAGGCGCTCTTACGAGACATGGCCGTGAGCGTATCGCGCTCGGCGCGGTTGAGCAGCTCGCTAGGATCGACGACTAGAACGATGCCGTCCTCGGTGTTGACCACTCTGTCAAAAACCCGAGTGCTGTCGACACCCAGCTTTGGCGCTGGTCGGAGTTCGGAGAGCGGCACACGAAGCACCCCGGACACCGCGTCAACGACGAAGCCAGTTTGCGTAGCTCCAACCGCAACGATGACGACGCGACGCTGCCGCCCGGAGGCGGCGTCTCCCAGGAAACGCAGCCGCTGGTCGATCACCGGCACGGCCTGGCCGCGAAGGCTCATCACCCCTTCGATGAACGCCGGCGCGTTCGGCAACTTCGTTAGTTTCGCCGGAAGCATGGCAACCTCGGTGACTGCCGCGATCGGCAGGCCGAATGTTTGCTCACCAAGCAGGAAGACGAGGAATTGCTCCGTGTGAGAACCCTGCGCCGCGTCCGCCATCTGATCCCCTTGAGATTCCGCCTTTTGCACGAGGTGGCTGGTGAGGTCGTCGCGCAGAAGGTGGTCCGCTGCGAGGATCGAGACGAGCCGCGCGCCTCCGTCGAGCCGGCAGATCGCCTGAATGCGCGCTTCGCTTGCGCCGCGCGACAGCACCACAGGCACCGGATCGATCGCGCTTTCGTCAACCCGCAGGATCGAGTTGATGGTATCAACGACGAGGCCGACGCACTGAGCGCCGATGCGCACGATGACGACGCGCGGCACCTGATCGTTCTCTTCTTTTCGCAGCCCGAGTAGCAATTGAAGCGATAGCAACGGCAGCAGCCTGTCTTGGCGCGCGATCGTGCCGACGACTACCGCGTCCGCTTTGGGCAGGAGCGTGATGTCATCCGGAAGGCGTGTTACCTCGTCGATCTGCTCAAGTGGCAGGGCATATTCCTGCGCGCCGACCGAAAAACTCAAAAGAGCGACCTCGTCTACCGCCTTGGCCTTGGCCGTCAATGCCTCAACGGATCCGATCCGTGCCTTGAGCGCGGCGGGTTTGGCAATGCCGAACGCCTTGACCAACAGCGCTGTCAAATCGATCAATTGCACATCGTTGGCGTCGTCCGAGCCTCCGCGGACCATCGCCGACACCTCGTCGACGAGGATGCCGACCGGATCGGCGCGATCGAGCACAATGATGCGCCCGTCCGCAGTCACTGGCCTGTCGATCAGCGCTGCCAGTGAGACCAGCGGCAGGACGGTTCCCCGCAGATTCCCTAGGCCAAGCAGGCTTGGCGGCGCATGGGGCACACGTGTGACCCGGGGGCGGCGCACGACCTCACGCACGGCGTTCGCCGGTACGGCGAAGCCGGTGCCATCGACACGGAAGGTCAGCAACTGCTCGTCGGGCTGACCTTCCACGGGTCAGGCCGTTTTGTCGATTAGCGCGTTCGCAAGCGCCGCGATGTCCTCTATCGCGGCGGCCAGCTCCTCCGCGGCTTGCGACTGCTGTCGGGCAGCACTGCCGGCCTCAAGAGCCGCAGCTGACGCTTCCTCGGCCGCGGTTGCGATCTGGGCGGTGCCGTTCTGGATTTCGCGGACTGAACGGAAGATCGCCGAAGCTCCTTGCGAGATCGCCTCGCTGGCGTCGCGAGCGCCTTCCAGTTCGCTGACAATCTGACCAAATCTCTCGACGACCGCGCGGTTGCGCGCGACCTCGGTCTCGGCCGCGCCTATATTTTGGTCGAGGTCACGTCGGACTAGCGAAATCCCGTCCTGTATCGTACGTACGACGTCCTTCGCGCGCTCGGCACTAGAGGCAGAGTCGCGCGACAGGCTGCGGATATCTAAAGCCACTGTCGCAAAGCCCCGCCCGGCCTCGCCGGCGCGCGTCGCCTCCACTGAGCCGCTGACCGCGAGCATGTTGGTTTGCACCGAAACGAGAGCCAGGGCGTCGGTGATCTTTTCGACCCGCCTCGCGGTCGTCCCGAGTTCGCCGAGCAAAGTGAGGATCGCTCGCGTCTCTTCCAGCGATCGTTCAACGCCACCCGCCAGGCTTTCGATTGTGTCGCGGCCCTCCCGCGCCGTTTTCGAGATGCCGGCGATACGCTCCAGCGCGTCACTCGATACCTGTTGCGAAGCCTCGGCGGAGCGCTCGATCTGCGCCATGGCGCTACTTGCTTCTTGAGTTGCTGCCGCCTGAATCTGTGCGCCGCGCGCGATCTGCTCGACCGCGACAAGGATCTGGCTCGACGCGCCTGACAGTTCCTGCACCGTTGCGGAGAGCTCCTCGGCGGCCGAGGCGAGCTCTGCGGCTGCGGCGTCGTTGTCTCCGTCGCCTTTCAGCCGCTCGGTCTGGGCCGAAAGAGCCTCAGCGGTCTGCTGGCTCTGGTCTAGCGAGACACTCTGTTGTTGAACCGCCTGTTGCGCCTCCGCAGCGGCCGCCGATTGTTCTTCCGCGGCACTTGCGACTTGTTCGGCCCCGCGCTGTGCCTCGCGCGCTGCGCCATCAGCTTCGACCGACGACAGCAGGATCGCCTGTGCGCCGTCAACGACCCTGGAGAGCTCGCCGCGTGCCGTCTCCAGCAGGCTGACCACCGCCCGCCCGGTCGCTGCCTCCGCCACGGCAAGATCCGATGCCGCACGTATCCGCTCCGCGATCAACCGCACTTCGGCCGAGATTCCCGACGCCAGGCTTTGGATCTCGCTCGCGCTGGTTTCCGACGACTCCGCAAGGGCACGCACCTCATCAGCCACGACCGCGAAGCCCCGTCCGTCTTCACCGGCGCGCGCGGCCTCTATCGTGGCATTGAGAGCTAGCAAGCTCGTCTGGTCAGAGATTTCGGCCACCGATTTTCCAATGTCGCCAATGTCGACTGCGGCTGCCTCGAGCGATGCAATGATTTCAACCGAGGCTAATTGCCGCCGCGCGCTGAGTTCAATTGCGGCGAGCGATCCGTCGATCTGCGCACTGGTTTCGAGAAAGGCGCTTTGGACGAGTTCGGCCTGCCGTCGCGAGGCTTCCGCGCGGTCGCGGGCGTCGCGAAACCCCGTCACAAGGGCACCGATAAGCCCGAGCGACTCTTGAGCTGCGCCTGCTGCCTCCTCGGCGCCGCTCGAGATATGATCCATCGCTCGTTGTAGTTCGGCCGCTGCGGAGGCTGATTCCGCGAGCCCGCTCGCAAGTTCCTCTGTCGCTGCCTCAATGCGGTCTACGGCGGTCACGGCCCCTCGACTGGTTCGGGCTGTGCTCTGGACGGGAGCGCGAGGAACTTCGACTGTATCGGCAGCCGCGCCCCTCGCGTCCACCTTCCCCGACGCTCCGATATTCGATCTTTTCACTAATGCCATTTGAAGCACTCAGTCGGAGGGATGTCACGCATACCGGATGGTGATGAGAACGACTAGTCGAAGTGCTTTCAAGAGTTGAACAGGCCAATGCGACGCTGCCTGACCTCTTCGGGCCGGGCCTTTCGGAACGGCAGGCCCAACCTCGCGCCTTCTTCTGAAGGCTCTGGACGGCGCTTAAGCGTCCTCGCGATCATGGCAGCGTCCTTACCCCTCGGCGATCAGTGTTTAAGGGTGACGAGTTCGGTTTCGGTCCAGTAGAATGCCATGTCGCAGGCGACACTAGTTTGAGGCGCCAACTAATTCGAGTGAAGCGGACTTTCGCCAACTCAGATTAAGAGTTAACCGTGGAGCATCGATTTCACGAAATAAGACGCGAACAGACTTGTAGAACTAACCTCAAACTGGTTCGTTCGGGGCTTTCGCGCAGTCTCTAGCACCAACGAATGGCCTATTTCGAACTCCAAAATCTTGGTCCAGTGGACTTTTCGCTGGCTTTTCCGCCTATTTGGCGGGTTGCCAACCAACGTGGGAAAACACCCATTTTTGCTCTGAGAAGCCCTTCCGCGACAACAGCGTGAAGGCCCGACTGTGGCGTTGCGCCGCCCCGGTGCGCTGTTCTGTACCCAGCTCTGGGGAGGGTGATCATTCATGCTACCCGAGGGTGTTGTCAGAGCAAAAATTGGGTGTTTTCCCAAGTCGGTTAGGCGACCCGCTAAATAGCCAGAAAAGTCGTCGAAAGAGCCCTTTGTCCAGGATTTCGGACATCGAAATGGGCCGTTCGTCGGCGCGGAAGGCTCCGTGAAAACCCCGAACGAACCAGTCTCAGGTTAGTCTGACAACACCCGGCGAGCGTATTCGCGACAAGATCGCAGCGTCGAAGAAGAAAGGCATGTGGATGGGGGGCACGCCGCCGCTCGGCTATCGTCCGCACGAGCGGACGCTAGTGATCAGGGAAGACGAAGCGACAACGGTCCGTCACATCTTCGACCGCTATCTGGCGCTCGGATCTGTGCACGCTCTGCGCGATGAGTTGGCGGCACAAGGGATCCGCTCGCGCCCAAGCAAGCGCACGGGGGGTGAGGCTGGCGCGCCGTTTGGCCGCGGGGCGCTCTACCATCTTCTGGCGAACCGACTCTATGTCGGCGAGATTGTCCACAAAGATGCGAGCTACCCGGGGCAGCATCCGCCCATCGTCACTCGCGAGACCTTTGATCGCGTCGCCGCGTTGTTGGCTGCGAACCGCCAGGACCGTGTCGACGACCAGGCAGTCAGCGCCGAGCGCGCGTCGCTCACCGGTTTGCTAGTCGACGGCGACGGAAAACCGCTTTGCCCCGTGACGGCTCGGAACGCTAGGGGCAGGCTATATCGTTATTATGTGTCGTCGCATCTTCAACGAGGCGGCCGGCGGGGAGACAACGACACCGGCCTTCGCTTGTCCGCGCCAGCGATCGAGGCGTTGGTCCTCGACCGCCTGCGCCGCGCGATGCCGGCAATTGATGGTTGGGAGCGGGCAAAGTCTCAACTGTGCAAAGTCGTTATCGACGATGACGCACTCACCATAACGGCAACGAGGATAGGCCGGCTTTCGCTGAAGTCGCTCGAGGCCGATGAGCGGGCGATGGTCCTCGACGATGGGACCTTGCGGATCAGCACGCCGATGAGGTTGGCTAGCTGGGGAGGTCGGACGGAGATTGTGCGCGACGACAATCGCCGGCGGGTGGGCGAGGTTCGAGTGGACCGATCGCTGACGCGAGGGCTGGCGCGAGCCCACGGCCTCGTTCGACAGGCCAAAGCTTCGCCCCGTATGACCGTCGAGGAACTCGCGAATAACGCGGGCGCGACCGACTCATATATCCGCCGCGTGTCGCGTCTCGCATTCCTCGCGCCGGACATCCAACAGGCGATCGTGGACGGGCGCCAGCCGTTGGGCGTCAACCTCGAGCGCCTGATGCGCACCGACCTTCCACTGAGCTGGAGCCGCCAGCGTCATATGCTTGGGTTCGACGAAGCCGCCTGAAAAAGGCGCGTAGAGAGCAGGGCCGCCGCGCCGCTGTTTATCGTTTGGAGCTCCCTATTATTCCGTTCAGAGCTCCCTGTTATCGACCGAAAGGTTTAGCGGATTCTGGCTGTTAATCGCGAGTCTGCGGGGACTGGAGCCCTCCAGCGGCCCGTTTGAACAGGGAGGCGCTCCCTGTATTTCTCGTGATAACAGGGAGAATCCGCACCGGCCGAAATCGCCCGGAGACGCAGGGCCAAAATAGGCTGGAAGGAAGCGACTATCGGTGCTCCCCGTGGCCTGTTGCAAACTGGATTCTGGGCAAATTGTCCCGCCAGTTGCGGCGCTTGGCCGCCCGGCATCTGGCTAGAGATAAGTTAGCTGGACTGGCTGGCGGTCGAAACAGGATTCGAACACAAGGTACTGTTCCAATCAGGTAACCTCCGGAAGTCTGGGCACTTCCTTCCGGCCAATTTTGGCCGGGGACGAATTTTGGGGATTCGGCCTGTTTTTCGGATTTTCAGGGAAATTTGTGGCTGGTCGGTGCGGATCGGATTTTGGAAAATTGATCCGGTATCGTCTCCGAAAAAACAGAGACTTTTCAACGGACTAGCTGGCGGAGAGGGTGGGATTCGAACCCACGGTACGCTTACACGCACAACGGTTTTCGAGACCGTCCCGATCGACCACTCTGGCACCTCTCCGCGCCGCCGCGGGCATGCCCTGGCTCAGTCGAAGGCGGGCCTATAAGGCAAGCGCCGCCGATTGCAAAGCGCGGGTGGACCTGTAATTGCCGTGGCCACGTTCTATATATCGGCAGTGTCAGCTGCGAAGGAGCGAGGACCGCGTGACGATGAACGAGCAGCCGGAAACGCCCTTGGGCGTCGAGATGCGGATGGCGACCTTTCGCCTCGGCGAGGTCGTGCGTCATCGGCTGTTCCCGTTTCGCGGCGTGATCTTCGACGTCGATCCCGAGTTCGCCAATTCGGACGAATGGTGGGAGTCGATTCCTGAGGATATCCGGCCGTCGAAGCAGCAGCCGTTCTACCATCTGCTCGCGGAGAACGACGAGGCGGCCTATGTCGCCTATGTCAGCCAGCAGAATCTTGTGCGGGACGACAGCGGCACGCCGGTCGCGCATCCCGCGATCAAGTCGATGTTCGAGCGCAAGAAGGGCAATTACGTCCTGAAGCGGGAGCACGCCAACTAGGTTCTGGACTCATAAGGTTGTTGGCAGATTAAATTGGCGATCATTCCCGGATCTGGTTAGCCGATCCTGATTCATGGATTATTACTTTCGTGGTCCACTTCCGTTCTGCTTGTCTATTTGCAAAATACCAATACTCGGATTTCTTCAATCCTCGGGCCGCGAACGAACCAATACCGGGTTAGTTTGACAATAACCAAGACTGATCAAGGCCGGCGGGAAACCAGGGCGGGAAGGTATTTACACGCTCGGTTGGAAGGATGCGGCCGTTCGTTTCAGATGAAGGCGGCGATGGTCTCGATGAAGCGCGCCATCGAGATCGGCTTCGAGACATAGGCTTCGCAGCCGCCGGCGCGGATGCGATCCTCGTCTCCCTTCATCGCGAAGGCAGTGATCGCGATCACCGGGATCGACTTGAGCTCGTCGTCGGCCTTCAGTCGCTGAGTGACCTCCAATCCCGAGATGTCGGGCAGCTGGATGTCCATCAGGATCAGGTCCGGCCGTCGCTCACGCGCCAGCTCGACGACGCCGCCGCCTTCGCGGGCGCTGATCGTCGCATAGCCATGCGCTTCGAGAAGATCGCAGAATAGCTTCATGTTGAGGTCGTTGTCTTCGACGACCAGCACCGTCTTGCTCATGCGCGAAGCGCACTCCATTTGCGTCGCCCTCCGCCACGGCTATGAGAGCCGCGCCGGACCGCGATGCGCGCCCCCAAAAACGTTCTTACAACATGCCAATCCGAAAAGACGACACCGAAATGGACCGAATATTCGCGGAGACTTTGGCGCTGCGGGCGCTGGCTCAAATCGTCGGCGACCCGGCGCTTGGGCCAAGGCTGCTGGACCTTACGGGGCTCGACGCCGCGGGCCTGCGCGCCCGTGCCGCCGAGCCGGCGGTTCTTGCCGCGACGCTCGATTTTCTCGCCGGGCACGAGCCGAGCCTGATCGCCTGCGCCTCGGCGCTCGACATCGCCCCCGCGACACTCGTCGCCGCCCGAGAGGCGCTATGACCGACCGTCCGCTGATCATCTCAGACTGCGACGAGGTGCTGCTGCACTTCGTCTCGCCGTTCGCCAATTATCTGTCGGTCCAGCACGAGATGGACATGGTGCTCGAAACCTTCTCGCTCGCCGACAGCGTCCGCCATCGCGCGACCGGCGAGCCGGTCGGCCAGGCGGCGATCTGGTCGCTGCTCGACAGCTTCTTCGAGACGCATATCGCGACGCAATATCCGGTCGCTGGCGCCGTCGAGGCGCTGCGGGCGCTCTCCGAGATTGCCGACATCGTCGTGCTCACCAACGTCAAGGACGCGATTCAGGCGCCACGCCTCGAGGAGCTTCGGCGGCACGGCATGGACTATCCGGTCCATTGCAACCAGGGCGGCAAGGGCGAGGCGGTGGCGAGGCTGATCGAGGGCCGCACAGGGTCCGTGGTTTTCGTCGACGACCTGCCGCCGCAGCACAGTTCGGTGAAAAAACACGCGCCGCAAGTTCATTGCCTGCACTTCGTCGGCGAGCCGGCGCTTCAGGCGATGATTCCAGCGGCGCCCGACGCCGATGCGCGGATCGATGACTGGCCGAACGCGCTCGCGCACATCCGGCGGGTGATCGGTTGAGCCTTGCGCTTTCGCGGGCAGGATGATCAAGAAGCGGGCATGACAATCGACGACAAGCTTCGCGCCGCCGGAATCGAGCTGCCCAGCGCGGCGCCGCCCGCCGCCAATTACGTGCCGACCGTGATCGCGGGCGGCCTGCTCCACATCTCCGGCCAAATCCCGTTTCGCGATGGCGTGCTGGTCAAGGGCCGCCTTGGCGAGGACATGGGGGTCGAGGAGGGCAAGGCGACGGCGCGGCTCTGCGGCATCGGCCTGCTCGCGCAGATGAAGGCGGCGCTTGGGGACCTCGGCCGCGTGACGCGAGTCGTCAAGCTCGGCGTGTTCGTGTCGTCGACGCCGGGTTTCACCGACCACCCCGAGGTCGCCAACGGCGCGTCGGACCTGATGGTCGAGATCTTCGGCGAGGCGGGGCGCCATGCGCGCTCTGCGGTCGGCGTCGCGGCGCTGCCGCGCGGCGTCGCGGTCGAGGTCGACGCGATCATCGCCGTCTCATGATCTGGCCCACCCTCGACACCGACGAGCGGGTGCTGAAATTCCTGAAGCGCCAGCCGTTCGCGCATCGCGGGCTGCATGACGTGTCGCTCGGGATTCCGGAGAACAGCATCGCGGCCTTCGACCGGGCGATCGAGGCGGGCTGGGGCATCGAACTCGACGTACGGCTGACGGTCGAAGGCGACACCGTGGTCTTCCACGACGCGACGCTCGACCGGCTGACCGAGGCGCGCGGGCCGCTCGACAAATATACCCGCATCCAGCTGGAGCGGATCAAGCTGTCGAACGGGGAGACGATCAGCACGCTGGCGAACGTGCTGCTGCACATTCGCGGCCGGGTGCCGGTGTTGATCGAGGCCAAGGTCGACAACAACAACTACCAGCCTCTGTGCTTCTCGATTCGGCGCGCGATGGAGGGCTATCGCGGGCCGGCAGCCGTGATGTCGTTCAACCCGAACCTGCCCGGCTGGTTCGCGCGCCACCAGGTGAAGATCATCCGCGGCCTCGTGATGACCGAGGAAGAGCGGAAACCCATGAGCAAGTGGGACGTGCGCCGCCGCGTCAAGCGCCAGCTGTCGGTGTGGCGGGCGAAGCCTCATTTCATCGCCTATGACGTCAACAAGCTTCCGTCGTCGTTCGTCGAGGAGGCGCGGGGGCAGATGCCGATCCTGACCTGGACGGTGCGTGACGAGACGCAACGCGACCTCGCCGCGAAATACGCCGACCAGATCATCTTCGAGACGGCCGCCGCCTGAAACCCGGATGACCCAGACGGTGCGTATCGCGGCCGGCGGCGCGAAGTCGGTCGGGGCGGAGGACTGGGATGCCTGCGCCGGAACGGTCAACCCCTTCGCGCGTCACGCTTTTTTCAGCGCGCTCGAGGATTCGGGGAGCGCGATCGTCGAGACGGGCTGGCAGCCGATCCACCTGATCGTCGACGGCGCCGACGGCAGGCCGGCGGGAATCGCGCCGGGCTACGCCAAGTCGCACAGCCAGGGCGAATATGTTTTCGACCACGCTTGGGCGGACGCCTTCGAGCGGGCGGGCGGGCGCTATTATCCCAAGCTCCAAATGGCGGTGCCGTTCACGCCCGCCACGGGTCCGCGCCTGCTGCTGCGCGAGGAGAGCGCCGCGGCGGCGCTGATTGCGGGGGCGGAGGCGGCGGTGGCGCAATACGGCCTGTCCTCGTCGCACGCGACCTTCATCGCGCCCGAGCAGGTGCCGCTGTTCGAGGCGGCGGGCTGGCTCATCCGCCTCGGCGAGCAGTTCCACTGGTTCAACGATGGCTATGCGACGTTCGACGACTTTCTCGCGGCCTTGGCGTCGCGGAAGCGCAAGGCGATCCGCAAGGAGCGCGCCTCGGCGCTCGACGGCGTCACGGTCGAGAAGCTGTCCGGCGCCGCGATCACCGAGGCGCACTGGGACCTGTTCTGGCGGTTCTACCAAGACACCGGCTCGCGGAAATGGGGCCGCCCCTATCTGACCCGCGCCTTCTTCTCGCTGGTGTCCGAGCGGATGGGCGACGACGTGCTGCTCTTCCTCGCCAGGCGCGGCGGCCGCGCCATCGCCGGCGCGCTCAACTTCGTCGGGGAGGACGCGCTCTATGGGCGTTACTGGGGTTGCACCGAGGACGTGCCCAATCTCCATTTCGAGCTCTGCTATTATCAGGCGATCGAGGAGGCCATCGCGCGTGGCCTGTCGCGGGTCGAAGCGGGAGCGCAGGGGCCCCACAAGCTGGCGAGGGGCTATCAGCCGGTCGCGACTTTCTCGGCGCATTTCATCGCCAACCCCGGCTTGCGGCGCGCGGTGGCCGGGTTCCTGGAGCAGGAACGCGCCGCCGTAAACCGCGACATCGAGGCGCTCGGCGAGATGACGCCGTTCAGGAAGGGTTGATCCAAAAACCGTCATCCCGGCAAAAGCCCGGACCCAGGCATCGTACCGGAATGTCCAGCTTTCGCCGGGACGACGAGGCTTATCTGGAGCGCTTCCGCCGCAACCCCAGCACCACCGCGCCCATGCCGAACAGACCGAGCGTCGCGGGTTCGGGGACGGCGTCCGCCTGCACGACCGGAATGTCGCGCAGCGTGCCGGTGAACAGCGTGTTGGCGCCGCCGCCGTTCATCATCGTGTGCATCTCGAGGCTGGTCGCGCCGCCGCCCATGCCGCCCAAGGACGCGGCGATCAGCGTGCCGTTGAACCCGCCGTAGCTCGCGGTCACCGCCGCCTTGGGCGCCAGCACCGTGCCGGTGACCGAGCCATCGAAGTTCAAGGTCGTCGCCTCGTAGAAATTCCAGATCACATGCTCGGCGGCGATTCCGCCGGTCAGGTTGAAGCCGGTGTTGATGATGTTGGCGCTGGCGCCCGAGACGTTGATCACCACCGTCGCGCCGGCCTCGGCATTGATGTTGTAGCCGCTGGTCGCGGCGGCGACCGTCGAGGCGGAGACGTTGAACGCCTTAACGCCCGTGCCCGGCGTCGCGTTGAAATAGGCCTGCGAATATTGGTAGAGCGCCGCCGGATCGGCGGCGTTCACCTGCGCCAGCGACAGGTTCTTCAAGTTCTGGAACTCGGCGGCGAAGTTGATCGGCACCGTCGTCACGCCCTGCACCGGCGTGAACGGGTAATAGGCCGCGCCGCTGTACGTCGTGCCGTAGCGCACCCCGGTCGGGCCCGAGCCCGACGACAGCGTGACCGCGCCATTGGCCGAGATCGTCCCCGACACCGTCGGGTTGGTGTAGGTGACGTTGCCGCCGGCGATGATGTTGCCGGTGACCGAGCCGTTGGTGTCGGTGAAGTTGCCGCCGACGATGATGTTGTTGCCGGCGCCCGCCTTGTCGGCGAGGCTCATGCCGGTGGCGGTCAGATTGCCGCCGACCGCCATTTTGCCCTGCACGTCGCTGTTCTGGTAGCTGACGTTGCCAAGGATGAACTCGTTGTAGCCCGCGGCGATGCCGAGAACCGCGCCCTCGGCGGCGCTGCCGAGGCTCGCCAGGGCGAGCGCCGCAACGCCCAGCGACACCGTCTTCTTCGTCAACGAGATCATTGGCCGAACCGCCCTGTTACCTGCTTCGGATCGAAGAGACGATCCGCAAACCCGATGCAAATACGGGCCGGCCCGCCGATAGGATGCATCGGCCCGATAGACTTGGGTAACCACTTGAGGTTATCAAGGCGTCAATGACGCTCCACGGCGGCCTCTCGCTTCTTCGACTTACGCGCCCTTAGGCGCGCGACCTCGCTCGCCCCGCGCTGGGGTTGGAGCCGGCGGCGCCTGAGGGACACTCGCCCGAACCGCCAAAATCTGAAATCCGAAAGCCTGATGTCATGACCGATATCGTGAAGATCTTCGACACCACCCTGCGCGACGGCGAGCAGTCGCCCGGCTGCTCGATGAACCTGGAGGAGAAGCTGCGCGTCGCGGCGCAGCTCGAGGCGCTTGGCGTCGATATCATCGAGGCGGGGTTCGCCATCGCCTCCGAGGGCGACTTCGAGGCGGTGAGCGAGGTGGCGAAACAGTGCCAGCGCGCGACCGTCGCCAGCCTGGCGCGCGCGGCGCTCGGCGATATCGACCGCGCCTGGGCGGCGGTCCGACACGCCCGGGCGCCCCGCATCCACAGCTTCATCGCGACCTCGCCGCTCCACATGCGCGCCAAGCTCAACATGACGCCGGAGCAGGTGCTGGAGGCGATCCGCGTGACGATCAGCCACGCGCGCAACCTCTGCCCCGACGTCGAGTGGTCGGCGGAGGACGCGACGCGCTCCGACCCCGACTTCCTGGCGCGCGCCATCGAGACCGCGATCAATGCCGGCGCGACGACGATCAACCTGCCCGATACCGTCGGCTATGCGACGCCCGAGACCTACGGCGCGATGTTCAGGGACATGATCGAGCGCGTGCCGAACGCCGACAAGGTGGTGTTCTCGACGCATTGCCACAATGACCTCGGCCTCGCGGTCGCCAACACGCTCGCGGCGGTGATGGCGGGCGCGCGGCAGGTCGAATCGACGATCAACGGGATCGGCGAGCGCGCGGGCAATGCGGCGGCGGAGGAGATCGCGATGGCGCTGAAGGTGCGCCACGACGTGATGCCCTATCGCACCAACATCGTCTCGACCGAGATCACGCGGTCGAGCCGCATGGTCTCGGGCATCACCGGCTTCCAGGTGCAGCCGAACAAGGCGATCGTCGGCGCCAACGCCTTCGCGCACGAGAGCGGCATCCACCAGGACGGCATGCTCAAGGACCGCGAGACCTATGAGATCATGACGCCCGAAAGCGTTGGCCTATCCGAAAGCTCGCTGGTGATGGGCAAGCATTCGGGCCGCGCCGCCTTCAAGCAGAAGCTCGAGGACCTGGGCTATGCGCTGCTCGACAACGAATTCCAGGACGCCTTCAAGCGCTTCAAGGACCTGGCCGACGCCAAGAAGCACGTCTACGACGAGGATATCACCGCGCTCGTCGACGACGAGGTGCTGCGCGGCCACGACGCGATCCAGGTCGTCGAGGTCGAAGTCTACTGCGGCTCGAACGGCCAGCGCGCGATCCTGACGCTGTCGATCGACGGCGCCGACAAGATCGCGGCGTCGAAGGGCAATGGCCCGGTCGATGCGCTGTTCAACTGCGTCCGCCAGCTCGTGCCGCACGATCGCGGCGTGCTCCAGCTCTACCAGGTCCACGCCGTCTCGGCGGGCACCGACGCGCAGGCGGGGGTAACGGTGGTGCTGGAGGAGGACGGACGGACGGTGCGCGGCCTTGGCACCGACGTCGACACGATGGTCGCCTCGGTACGGGCCTACGTCAACGCGCTCAACAAGCTTCAGGTGAAGCGGGGGCGGCATGCGCTGGAGCCGCTGAGCGCCTAGCTGTCGGTAGGCGGGGCGGCGATGCCGAGGCGTTCGGCGGCGACCTGGAGTCGCTTGTCCCGCGTCCAAAACGAGGTGCCTTCGCTCAATCGGGCAGAGGCGAGCAAATGAGCATCGACGTAGCCGATTCCCCGGCCAAATAGAGATTTGGTTTCGATAAACGCCATGACCTCATCGTCTTCGGCGACTTCAGCAAGCGCGAGGCCGTTCAAGAAGCTAAGGATCGCCTTGCGGTCGCCGAGGGTGCCGACCGCAAGTTCGCCCAAAATGAAGGGGTGCATAAGAACGTCATCACGGTCGAGCAGGATTGCAAGCCTGTCGTTGCCGCGCGCGAGATGGTCGATCCAGATTGACGTATCGACCAGAATCATTCGGCCGGGCGTCGCCTAGGGGGGACGGTGAAGCCGGGCTCAGTTCCGCCGAGACGAGCGAGCCGCCGAGCGCTCTCGCGTGCAATCAATGCACGCAGCCCTTCACGCACAAGCGTCGATTTTTCTTTAACGCCGACGAGCGCCGCCGCTCGCTCTAAAAGCTCATCGTCTATTGATACCGTCGTTCGCATGGCAGCTCTCCTGCGGAGATAATAGCATCAGATGATGCCGTAATCCATGCCTACCCGCCCACGACGAAGCAACTTCCTCCAGCCCGCGTCAGTTTCTGGCAAAGTTGCTTTGCCTCGTCTCTCGCTGCGAAGGGGCCGACTTGCAGGCGGATGACGTCCCCGCGATCAGCGTAGATCGGCGGGGCGTCGCCGATCGCGGCCTTCTGCTTCGACGGCAGCCTGGCCCAGGTGTCGCTCGCCTGAAGCCGGCTGGCGAACGCGCCGATCTGGACGCGGTAGTTGGCGGCCGGAAGCTTGGCGACAGGCTCGGGTGCGGGAGGCGCCGCGGCCGACGGTGCGGCGGCGGCGGTCACGACGGGTGGCAGCGCCGCCGCTTGCACCAGCCCCTGCACCGCGCTCGGCAGCGAGTTCACCAGCTGGTCGCCGCGCGCTTTCTCGGGCGGGGTGAGCTTCGCCAGCATCGACGCCATCGCGGGGGTCGCCTCGGCGAGCAAAAGCTTCTCGGCGCGGCGCATGTAGGCGTAGCCGAGGCTGCGGTTGGCGGCGACTCCGTCGCCGTTGAAATAGGCGACGCCCAGCGCGTATTGCGCCCGCGCTTCGTCCTGCAACGCCGCCTGCGTCAGCCAGCGCAGGCCTTCGGGCCGGGTCGCCGGCTGGGTGATCAGCGCGAGGCCGAGCTTGGCCTGCGCCGGGCCGTGGCCCTTGATCGCGGCCTTCAGGAAATAGGTCTGCGCCATCGCCGGGTCCGGCAGCACGCCGCGCCCCAGCTTGTAGGCCTGCCCCAGGTCGAACAGCGCGTCGGGGTCGCCGCGCGCCGCATAGGGCAGCCACTCGGTGACCGCCCCCTTGTAGTCGCCGGCGCGCCACTTCATCACGCCGTCCTTGACGGCGGCGAGGGCTGGCTCGGCGGCGAGAAGCGGCAGGAGCGCCGCGAGAATCCGTAACTTCATTGCGAGGACGGTCTAGCAGGAGTCGCGCCCCACCGCGCGATCGCCGCCGCCCGGCGTCTCGCGCGCGGGGCGACTCATCGCAAACGGGAAGAGGCCCGTCCCCGGAAACTCTCGGGGACGGGCCTCTGACGCGCCGGCCGGCGGGCCTTACGCGGTTCGATACGCAACGCTACTCGAACAGGAACGGATGTGGGGTGAAACGGCGATATTTCAAGATCGGAAAGTGCTTAACCCGGGTTAAGATCGCGGGTTTACGAAATCGAAAGCCGCTAGGCGCATGGTGCGATTTCAGGGCAGGGTGAAGGGCAGACGATGCGGGTGCTCGCGTTGGCGTCGCAGAAGGGCGGGTCGGGAAAGACCACCTTGAGCGGCCATCTCGCCGTCGAGGCGGAGCGCGCCGGCTTCGGCCCGGTGGCCCTGATCGACATCGACCCGCAGGGGTCGCTCACCGACTGGTGGAACGAGCGCGAAGCCGATGCGCCGGCGTTCGCGCAGACCACCGTGCCGCGCCTCGCCGCCGATCTCGACAACCTGCGCGCGCAAGGCTTCAAGCTCGCCGTCATCGACACGCCGCCGGCGATCACGCTGGCGATCCAGAGCGTCGTCGCGGTCGCCGAGCTGATCTGCATCCCGACGCGCCCGAGCCCGCACGATCTCCGCGCCGCCGGCGCCACCGTCGAGCTTTGCGAGCGCGCCGGAAAGCCGCTGGTCTTCATCGTCAACGCCGCGACGCCGCGCGCGCGCATCACAGCCGAGGCGGCGGTCGCGCTGTCGCAGCACGGCACCGTCGCGCCGGTCACCATCCACCAGCGCACCGATTATGCCGCGAGCATGATCGACGGCCGGACGGTGATGGAGACCGACCCGACCGGCAAGTCCGCCGCCGAGGTCGCCGCGCTGTGGCGCTACGTCGCCGACCGGCTGGAGCGCAACTTCCGCCGCACCGTGTTCAACGCCCCCGGCACGATGGCCGCGCCCGCCGCGCGCGCCGGATTCGGCCGCCGGGCCGTCGCGTAAAGAGAGCCAACAATGCCCGAACCCCGCCCGCTCGCCGCGCTCACCGCCAGCCTGCTCGCCCGAAAGGGACAGGCGCGCCCGGCGGTACGCCCCGCCTTCATGCCGCGCGCGGTGCCGGAGCCTGCCCCAGCGGTCGTCCAGCAGCAGGCGCGGCTCGCCAGCCTCTATCCGCCGGTCGAGCGCGAGCTCTATGCCCCGCCCGAGCGCGCGCCCGGCGAGCGCCGCGTCGCGCTGACGCTCCGGCTCGATGACGCGCGCCACCTCCAGCTGAAGCTGCTCGCCGCCCGCCGCCGCACCAGCGCCCAGGCGCTGCTCGTCGACGCGCTCGACGAGATGCTTCGCGAGGCGACCAACGACGGCTGCGTTTGTGGCCTGACCGACGCTTGATGCGCCGCGCGCTCCCTCTCGCGTTCCTCGCGCTCGCCGGCTGCGCCGCGCCGCGCGCGATGACGCTGGCGACTCCGCCCGCCGTCGTCGCGCCGCCCGAGGCGCCCGCCCAAGGCGGGACTTTCCTGGTCGATGAAGTGCAGGACGCGCTCGCCCGCCGCGACTCCGACGCCGCCGTCCGTCTCGCCGAGCTGGCGGTCGCCGCCGAGCCGACCGCGCCGGTCGCCCGCGCCGCGCTGGCCCGCTCCTACGTCGCGGCGGGGCGTTTCGATGCTGCGGCCGCCGCTTGGGCCGACGTGCTCGCCGTTCGCCCCGCCGACCGCGCCGCCTCGCTCGGCCGCGCGCTGGCGCTGCTCGCCGGCGGCAACCGGCCCGGCGCGATCGCGATCCTAGACCGGCTCGATGGCCCCGCCGGCGACATCGGCCTCGCCTACGCGCTCGCCGGCGATCCGCACGGGCTTCCGATGCTCGCCGCCGCCGCCGCGGCGCCGGGCGCGACGGCAAGGGTCCGCCAGAACCTGGCGCTCGCGCACGCCCTCGCGGGCGACTGGGCACAGGCGCGCGCCGTCGCCGCCACCGACGTTCCCGCCGCGCTGCTGCCGTCTCGCCTCTCCGACTGGGCGCGCCTCGCCGGCGCGCCGCCGGCCCGCCGCGTCGCCATCCTGCTCGGCGTGACGCCCGCGGGTGTCGACTTCGGCCGCCCGCCGACGCTGGCGACGCCCAGGCCGCGCGTCATCACGCTCCCGGTCCCCGCGCTGCCCAAGCCCCGGACGGTGTCCTACAGCCCGCCCGAGGCCGCGCGCCCGCTCGGCTGGCTGGTCCAGCTCGGCGCCTATGCGTCGTCGAAGGAGCGCGAAGCGGCCTGGGCGTCGCTCGAAGGCCAGCCGGCGCTCAAGGGCCATGCGCCCGTTCTCGACGCCAAGCAGCCGTGGCATCGCCTCTCGCTGTCTGGCTTCCCGAACAGGTTGCAGGCGAAGCGCCTGTGCCTTCGGCTGAAGCAGGCCGGCACCGACTGCTTCGTCAGGCTCGACGCACCGAGCGTCTAGCGGTCGAAGATCACCTCGCCGCCCTTCACCGTCATCAGCACCCTGCCCTGAACCGGCAGGCCGTCGAACGGCGTGTTGCCCATCAGGTCGGCGTCGACCCGCCAGGGCGCGTCGGGATCGAACAGCACGAGGTCGGCCGGCTCGCCAGGGGCGAGGGTCCCGCCGGGCAGGCCGAAGAGGGCGGCCGGGATGCTGGTCATCGTCGCCAGCACCTGCGGCAAGGCCAGCCGCGCGTCCCGCACCAGGCTGAGCGCCAGCGCCAGCAGCGTCTCCGCCCCCGCCATGCCCGGTTCGGCGTCGGCGAAGGGGAGGCGCTTTTCTTCCTGCGTGCGCGGGTCGTGGCCGGAGGCGATGATGTCGATCGTGCCGTCGGCGAGGCCGTCCAGCACCGCGCGCCGGTCCTCGTCGGAGCGCAGCGGCGGCGACAGGCGGGCGAAGCTCCGGTAGCCGGTGACCGCATTGTCGGCGAGCAGCATGTGCGCCGGCGTGACGCCGCAAGTGACGTGGACTCCGCGCGCCTTGGCGTCGCGGACCAGCGCCACGCTCTCGGCGGTGGTGACCTGGCGGATATGAAGCCGCGCGCCGGTCGCCTCGGCAAGCCGCAGGTCGCGCGCCACCGCGAGCGCTTCTGCGAACGCCGGCGCGGCGGCCAGGCCGAGGCGAGCCGCGGTCTCGCCATCGGTGGCCACCGCGTTCTCGCTGAGCGTCGCGTCCTCGCCATGGGTGACCACCACGAGCCCGAAGGCGGGCGCGTATTGCAGCAGGCGATACATCACCCCAGCCGAGCCGATCCCGGCGCGCCCCGTGGCGACCCCGACCGCGCCGGCCTCGGCCATCAATCCGATCTCGGCAAGCTCCCGGCCTTCCAGGGCCCGCGTCGCCGCCGCCCAGGGATGGACCCAGATGTCGGGCTTGCCCGCCTGGACCGCGCGCTCGATCAGCGCCGGGGCGTCGAGCGCAGGCGACTGGTCGGGCATCAGGCAGACGCGAGTGATCCCGCCCGCCGCGCAGGCGGCGCGATCGACGTGGAAGGCGCCGGCATCGATCAGACCGGGGGCCAGCACCTTGCCTCGGCAATCGACGACCCGCGCATGCTCGCCTGCGTCCTTGACGATCACGCGATCGCGGACGTGAAGCTCGCCGATCTCGTCGCGCCCCGTCGCCGGGTCGACGATCCGCGCGTTCCAGAAGCGCAGGCTCACCATCCTTCGATCCCCCGGCGCTTGCGGGTCAGGACATCGAGGCAGGCCATGCGGACAGCGACCCCCATCTCGACCTGCTCGCCGATCGCCGAACGGTGGATGTCGTCGGCAACCGCGGTGTCGATCTCGACTCCGCGGTTCATTGGCCCCGGGTGCATGACCAGCACATCAGGCTTCGCCGCCTTCAGGCGCTCGGCTGTGAGGCCGTAGAAATGGAAATATTCGCGCGGGGAGGGGACGTAGGCGCCGCTCATCCGCTCGCGCTGGAGGCGGAGCATCATCACCACGTCGGCGCCGTCGAGCCCGGCGTCCATGGTCGTGTACGGCTGAATCCGCAGCCGTTCGAGCCCTGCGGGCAGCAGCGTCGGCGGAGCGACGGCGCGGACGTTGGCGCCGAGCGCCGACAGCAGGTGGAAGTTCGATCGCGCCACCCGCGAATGCAGCACGTCGCCGCAGATCGCGACGGTCAGCCCCTCGATCCGGCCCTTCCTGCGGCGGATGGTCAGCGCGTCGAGCAGCGCTTGGGTCGGGTGCTCGTGGCGGCCGTCTCCGGCGTTCAGCACCGCGCAGCCGACCTTCTCGGCGATCAGCCCGACCGCGCCCGACTGGTCGTGGCGGATGACGATGACGTCGGGGCGCATCGCGTCGAGCGTCAGCGCGGTGTCGAGCAGCGTCTCGCCCTTCTTCATCGAGGACGCGGCGACCGTCATGTTGACGACATCGGCGCCGAGGCGCTTGCCGGCGATCTCGAACGACAGCAGCGTCCGCGTCGAAGCCTCGAAAAAGGCGTTGATCTGGGTGAGGCCGCCCAATCGCCCGTCGCGCCGGTCGCCCGCGCGGTTGAAGCCGACCCAGCCCTCCGCTTCGTCGAGCAGGAAGCCGATCTCCCAGGGCTTCAGGCCCTCGATCGCCAGCAGGTGCTTGTGCGGGAACGGGTGGACGCCGGGCGGCAGCGGTGTCGGCTGGAACGCGGAGTCAGGCATTAAAGCGGCTGTCTAACGCGCCGCGAGGACGGCGTCGACTCTTCTCAAATGACTCCGGGATGAGGAAGTTTTTCGAGCGGGAACGCAGGACGGTCGCCACCGTTACGCCTTCGCAACTCAGGAGCATCTCATGTCCGACGGAATTCCGGCGATCTTCACCGGCGAGCATAACCTGTCGATGAAGGAGCGGGCGCTGTCGGTGGTGCTCGGCCTCGGTCTTGCCGGCACGGCCATAAAGCCGCATCCCAACCCGCTGTGGAACCTCGTCGGCCTGCTCGGCGGCGGCTATCTTGCGCTTCGCGGCGCGACGGGCCATTGCCCGATCAAGGCGGCAATTTCCGGCGCTCCGGAGGCGCCGCCGGTCACGATCCAGTAAGGACAGGCCCATGCGCATCGCCATTGCCGCCGCCGCAACCCTCGCCGCCGCGACAACCGCCGGCGCGCAGATGCCGAAATTCACGATGCCGAGCGCCGATCCGGCGGCGGCCAAGATCACGGTCGGCGCGGCGTTCGAGCAGAAATAGCCATGGACGTTCTCGTCGAACAGCTCGGCCCCGACGGGCGGGCGCTGGCCCAGGGTCCGCCGGCCGATTTGCGCGGGCTGCTCGATCGAGGTGAGGCGCTGCACCGGGCGTTTCGTCCGGATATCGGCGCCGACTATTCCGGCTATCTGGAGCTGATGTTCGGCGAGGGCGCGCGGCTCGCCCAGCTCGTCGACGATAGCGAGGTGCGGGCGCTGGCGGTCTGGCGGCGCTTCCACACCACCCATGCGGGGCACAGGCTGCATGTCGACGATCTTGTGACCGACGCGCGCCAACGCTCGAGAGGCTATGGCCGCACGATGATCGGCTGGCTGGAGGCGAAGGCGCGGGCGCTCGGCTGCGACGGGCTCAGCCTCGATTCGGGCACCCAGCGCAAGGACGCGCACCGCTTTTACCTGCGCGAGCGGTTCGACATCGCCGCCTTCCACTTCGTGAAGACGCTCTAGGTGATGCGGACAGTTGCCGTAGCCACAGGATGATGGCGGCGAGGTAACGGTTCCGAGGGTTTTTCTCGAAGCGCGTGGCGATACGGCGGAACTGCTTGAGCTTGGAGGAGCAGCACTCGACGAGATGGCGCTGGGCGTAGAGTTGCTTGTCGAGGCGGTGCTTGAACGTTCGCGACGGGTTGTTGGGGATGACGATGCGGCCGCGATGTTGAAGTCGCGCCGATGTTCCTTGGCGGCAAGGCGCGGATAGACGTGCAGGGCCGCCACGCTCGCCGGTCTCCCCCTCCTCGGCGCCGGCAAGCAGATAGCTCAGCGCGAGCGTCGTCTTGCCTTGGGCCCGGCGTGCCCTCGACCAGATAGAGGTGATTGCGCGCGAGGCCGCCGCTCAGGACATCGTCGAGGCCCCGCGTGCCGGTGGCCGCCATCGTCTGTGTCATCGTGCCGCTGTGCATCCTCGATTGTTACGGCGCTCAAACGCACCTCAAGGAAAAGCGTCGCAAGACTCTTTTCGTGTCGGGAAAGCGGGATTAGCCTCCGCAAATGGCGCGGGTTCTTCTCTACGGCGTGCTGCTCGCGGCGGGGGCGCTGGCCTTGCAATGGCTCGATTATATGCGGCTGGCGCGGGCGCACGCCGGCGACCTGTATGTCGGGTTGATCGCGGGCGGATTCCTGGCGCTGGGGCTGTGGCTCGGCGCGCGCCTGTGGGGCGCTCGGGAGGCGGTGGCGTTCGACGGCAATCCCAAGGCGCAGGCGGCGCTTGGGATCAGCGCGCGCGAGATGGCGGTGCTGCGCGAGATCGCTGCGGGGCGCTCCAACAAGGAGATCGCGGCGGCGCTCCATGTGTCGCCCAACACGGTCAAGACGCACGTCGCGCGGCTGTTCGAGAAACTGGAGGCGAAGCGGCGGACCGATGCGATCAACCGGGCGCGCGAGCTTGGGATCGTTCGCTAGAAAGATTCCGGGTGATTTCGCGCAAATCACCCTTTCGGGCCATTGCCTTCGCGATCTTTGCGGCGCGTGATGGCGGCTCGGGCTGAACGAGGGAGGGGTTTCGATGCTGCGGAAGATCTTGTCCTACGGGGTGGTGGCGGGGCTGCTGGTCGGCGTGCCGCTGTCGGCGATCACCATCGGGATGGATGGCGAGACGATGAGCCATTACGGCATGCTCATCGGCTACACGATGATGCTGATCGCGCTCAGCACGGTGTTCGTGGCGATCAAGCGGCGGCGCGACGAGGAGCTGGGAGGAGTGATCCGCTTCTGGCCGGCGTTCGCGCTGGGGTTGGGCATCAGCTTCGTCGCCAGCGTCATCTACGTCGTGGCGTGGGAGGCGGCGCAGGCGGTGACGGGGTCGGACTTCGCGCGCGGCTATTCCGACATGCTGATCGCGCAGGAGAAGGCGAAGGGCGTGAGCGGCGCGGCGCTGGCGAAGTTCGTGGCGGAGATGGACGCGTTCCGCGTGCAGTACGCCAACCCGCTGTGGCGGCTGCCGATGACCTTCGCCGAGATCTTCCCGGTCGGCGTGCTGGTGTCGCTGATCTCGGCCGGGCTGTTGCGGAACAGCCGGTTCATGGCGGTACGGCGGGGGTGAGGCGAGACACCCAGACGACCTGCGCCCTTGCGCGCCGTCCCGGCCGCCCGCAAGGTCGTGGTCGACGAGCAGGAGTCGGCATGGACATTTCGCGACGCACGGCATTGCTCGGGGCGGCAGCGATGACTGCGGCGGCCTCGCGCGCGACCGCCGCTCCTTCAGCCTTGGCGGCCGCCGACGAGGCGGCTTGGGCGCGGATCGCGGCGCACTATCCGGTCAACCGGGCGGTGACCCAGCTCGAGAACGGCTATTGGGGGAGCATGGCGTCGCCGGTGATCGCGGCGCATCGTGCGATCCTCGACCGGCTGAACGCCGAGACCAGCGTCTACGCGCGGCGGGGCATGGTGAGGGATCAGGAGGAGGCGCTGGCACGCGCGGCTGAGGCGCTTGGCGTGCTGCCGGAGGAGCTGGGAATGTGCCGGGCGGCGGCGGAGGGGCTCTCGGCGCTGATTCATCAATACCGGAACGTGGAGGCAGGCGACCGCATCCTCTATTCGGACACCGACTACGACACGATGCAGGCGAGCATGGCGTCGCTGGCGGCGTCGCGCGGGGCGGAGGCGGTCAAGATCGCGATGCCGCGCGCGCCGACGCATGAGAACACGATCGCGGCCTATGCCGAGGTGATCGAGAAAACGCCGAAGTTGAAGCTTGTCCTGCTGACGCATCTCAGCCACCGGCACGGGCTGGTGCTGCCGGTGGCGGAGATCGTCGCGCTGGCGAAGGCGCGGGGGATCGACGTCATCGTCGACTGCGCGCAGAGCCTCTATCATGTGCCGTTCAAGCTGACCGATTTCGGCGCGGACTTCGTCGGCTTCAACTTTCACAAATGGATCGGCGCGCCGCTGGGCTCGGCGGGCATCTGGATCCGAAAGGGGCGGGCCGAGGCCATCGCACCGTCGCCCGCCGCGCACGATCTGCCGGCCAGCTCGGCGCAGGCGCGGGTGTTCCAGGGCACGGTCGACTTCTCGGCCCAGCTCACCATCCCGGCGGCGCTCGACTTCCAGAAGACCATTCCCGTCGACGCCAAGTTCGCGCGGCTGCAATATCTGCGCGACCGCTGGGTGCGGCCGCTGCGCGGGCTGACGGGGCTGGAGATCATGGTGCCCGATGATCCTCGGCTCTACGGCGCCATCACCTCGTTCCGCATCGCCGGCCAGATCACGGCGGCGCAGAACGCGGCGATCGTCGAGACGCTGTTCAAGCGGTTCAACATCATGACCGTACAACGGAGCGGGCTGGCGGCGGGTGACTGCATTCGCGTCACGCCGTCGCTGTTCACGACGCCTGCGGAGGTCGACCGGCTGGTGCCGGCGCTGCGGACGCTGGCGGGGGAACTGGCGCGCGGGTGAAGCGGCGGTGGTCGCACGAGACGGCGTCGGCGAGCGCGGCGAGGCCGGTCCAGCGCGCGGCGCCGGTGGCGTCGAAGATCGCGCGCAGATGCTTCTTGAGCGCCTCCGGGCCGACGTCGAACGCGGCGCCGCAGTCGAGGCGGGAGCCGCCGCGCGCCGCGAACAGCGCGATGCGCTTCTGGAGCGGGGTCAGCGCCAGCGCCATCAGATAGTCGACGACCAGCACGTCGACCGCGACCTGAAGGTCGAGCGCGACGAACATCAGGTCTTCGCCGAGTTCGACGCGGCGGGTCTTCGACGCGGTCGCGACGATCCGCCCGTCGGGGACGGCGATGCAGGCGGTCGCCGGAGCGCCGCTCGCCAGCGCATGCGCCAGCAGCGTCGCGAAGCCGGGGGCGACCTCCATCGCCCCGGTCATCGAGACGTGCTGGCGAAGCAGGTGGCCGGCCTTGAGGATCGCCTCCGCCTCGTCGTTGATCGCGACCAGCCGGGTGCCGGACGGATCGGTGATGAGATGCGCCGCACCCGAACCGAGCGAGCGCCAGCGGACGCCGGCGCGCTGGTCGGCGACGGCGCGCCGCATCAGCCGCTGGACGGGGACCAGCGCCTCGGCATTGGCGTGCGTGAACGGCCGCCCGGGCGGGTTCCACGCGCAAAAGACCGCGCGCCCGGCGCCGTCCACCTCGATACGGATGTCGAGAAGGTGACGGTGATCGAGCGGCACGCAGAGGTGGCGGTAGACGTTGCCGGCCCAGAAGCGGTCCATGAAGGCGGGGTCGAGCGCCCGCCCGATCGAAGGGCCGTCGGTCGCCGCCAGCGTGACCATATTGACCTGATCCGGGCCGCTGAACAGCCGCTCGAACTGCGTGACGAACAGGTCCTTTATCTCCGCCGGCGCGCAGTCGTGGAAGAAGCCCGTCGGATTGCCCGCCTCGTCGAGCCAGAACAGCGAGCCCGATTGCGCGCCGATCCAGTCGCGGACGGCGGCGGTGAGCGGCGAGGCGATCGCTTCGAGGCCCGCCCCGCAATCGCAGAGCAACTCGATCCGCTCCAGAAGGCGGCGCCTGGCGATCGCGCCCGATGCTTGCGGCTTGTCCGTCGTCAGCTCCACGCGTCTGAAAGGCTTAACCTAGCGCAAGAATTTACCTCCCCGCGAGGGGAATGTTTCGTGTGCGGTTCGTCGTCCATGGTCGCGCGATGGCGAGTCGCGGGGCATGCGGCCGCGCCGTTAGTGAAGGGGGCTTGAGACAATGAAGACAGCGATGGGCTTTCTGGCCGCAGCCGTGATCGGCGCGGCGCTTCCGGCGGCACCCGCGGCGGCAACCGCGGTGGCAGGCGCAGCCGCGATTCTGACCAACCGCGTCTGCAACAATCCGGCCGGTCAGCTTTGCACGTCGGTGCCGCGCATCTTCACCCAATATGCCGGCGGCATGGGCGGCGGCTTCACGACCTCCGCGAGCAACATGAATGGCCTCGGGGCCTCCGCCGGGGCCTACGCCAGCTTCGGCGCGGGCTATCTGCCGACCATCGGAGTGAGCTCAGCATCAGGCAGCGGAACGCGCAGCGGGGGCAACGCCGAGGCGTTCCGAAGCTTCACCAACATGGGCGACCGGGCGATCGACCTGGCGCTCAACGGCCGGCTCCACTTCGTCACCTCGGGTGACACGATGCCGGGTGAAGCGGCGGGCGAGGGCAACCTCAACGTCCTGCTGAGCCTCATTCCGCGTTCGATGCTCGATCAGTTCAACGCAAATAGCTCGGGGCAGGAGATCGTCGACGCCAACATCGCATTCGCCGATTGCGGCGGCGGCGCGCTCGCATCGACCGGCTACACCACTGCCCCGGGCATGACGCCTGCCGGCGAATATGTTTTCGACCTCAGTCTTTCGCAGACATGCGGCGGCGCCTCGATCACCATCAACCCGGGCGAGGAATTCGTCGTGCTGGTGACGATGCAGGCGCTTTCCAACCGAGGCGGTTTCCTCAACGCGATGAACACCTTCGCGGTCCAGTACGACCTGGAGAACACGCTGTTCGCCGACACCGGCGAGGCGGTCGGCGCGGCCTATCTGGCGGAGACGATCGACAGCGACGTTCCCGAGCCGGCGAGCCTCGCCACGCTGCTGGTCGGCTGCGGGCTGACGGCGGTGGCGCGGCGGCGGCGGCGCTAGCTCCGGCGGCGGCGCGCCACGGCGCCGACGAGGCCAAGCGTTCGGGTGCAATTTTCCCGACGATCGCCTAGGCTCCCGTCGGGCAGGCTGGATGCCGTGCTCAGGCTTGACCATGTCCAGCTGGCGATGCCGCCGGGAGGGAGGACGCGGCGCGGCGTTCTATGCGGGCGTGCTAGGCATTCCCGAGCTTGCGAAGCCGCCGCATCTGGCGCGGCGTGGCGGCTGCTGGTTCGAGCGCGGCGGCCTCAAGGTGCACCTTGGAGTCGAAGCCGGCTTCCGGCCGGCGCGCAAGGCGCACCCGGCGTTCCTCGTCGCGGACCTCGCCGGGCTTGCCCGTGCGCTCGAAGGCGCCGGGCACCGCATGACGGGCCACGATCCGCTCGACGGCTTCGCGCGCGCCTATGTCGACGATCCGTTCGGCAACCGGATCGAGCTGATCGAGCCCGATGGGGTAGCGCCACAGCCGGCCGGTCACCGGGCCGGGGTGCTGGAGTAGTCGATCCGGATGCGGACCCATTCGCCGACAAGCGCGCGGCCGCCGATGCGGGGCGGCAGGACGCGGAACTGCCACGCCGCGTCGAGCACCGCCTGCGCGAGCCCCGAACCCGGCGTCTCGCCCAGCGCCACGCAATCCTCCACCCGGAAGCGCGGCACGGTCTTGCAGGCGATCAGCCCGAACCCCGCCGCCGGACGGTTCTGCGGGAGATAGTATGCGAGCTCGGCATCGGTCGGCTCGGTCTGCCACTGGGCGTTGTAGAGCTTCTCGCCATGCGGGCCGGTTCCGGGCGCCTGCGCGCTGTCGGCTGGACTGTCGGCATTGGCCTGCTGCTCGGGATGGTAGGACGGGAGCTTGGAAATGTCCGAGGTCTTGAGGTCGATGTCGAGGATGTCGAGCCGGAAAGCGTTAGGCGAGGTCGCGGGCGGCGGCACCGGCAGCGACGGGCGGCTGGCGGGGCGTTTCGTCTTGTTGACGGTGCGGACGCGCTTGGCCGGAGCCGTCGCGGCCTTTGGCGCGGCCAGCTGAAAGACGATCATCCGCGAACCCTCGGCCTGCTTCGGCGGGCGCGGGGCGAGCGTCAGCAGCGCGATGACGATCAGGATGTGTGCGATCAGGACGAGCAGGAAGGGCAGCGCGCGGCGCTTGAGAGTGGCGCGGCGCTCGTCCGACGGATACGGGAAAGACGCCAGTCGCATTGGCCGCGTGCCTAGAGCGCGTAGCGGTGGGCCGCAACCGGATGGAGGGCTGCGGGAGGCGCGCGCGACAGCATGGCGCATCGGGAGACGCGCAGAATATTCGATCCAGCGTTCATGGAGCGTGGGTGCGGGGCGCTCGCTTGCACTAGATGGCGCCGGTAACGGTGAATGAAGGGGGCCTTGGGATGTCGTCGCTGGCGGGAAAAGTCGCTCTGGTAATTGGCGGAACGCGCGGCATCGGCGCGGCGGTCAGTCGTCGCATGATCGCGGACGGCGCATTTGTGGCGGTTATCTACCTCAATCGAGCGGACGAGGCTCAAGAGTTCGCCGGCGATTTGCGGTCTGCCGGAGCGGACCTTCTCGCGATCCAGGCCGACGTGAGCGATGCCGAAGCCCTGCTCGGCGCGATAGACACCGTCGCCGAGCACTTCGGCCGCGTCGACATTCTTGTCAGCGTCGCGGGGTTGGCGATCACCGGGAGCATTGAGTCCTACCCCGAGGATGCGTTCGACCGGGTCTTCGCGGTCAACGTGCGGGTGCCGTTCGTCGCGGCACAGCGAGCGGCGGCGAGCATGACGGCGGGCGGACGCATCATCACGATCGGCAGCATCGTCGCGGACAGGGCGCCCGGGAGCGGCGTCGCGCTCTACGCCGCCAGCAAATCCGCGCTGGGCGGGCTGACGCGCGGCCTCGCCCGCGATCTCGGCGCCCGCGATATCACCGTCAATCTCGTCCAGCCCGGCCCGATCGATACCGAGCGCAACCCGGCCGACGGCCCGCATGCGGAAGCGAACCGCAGCCCGCTTGCCATTCGACGGCACGGAACGACGGACGAAGTCGCCGGGCTGGTATCCTTCCTCGCCTCGCCCGACGCGGGCTTCATCACCGGCGCGACCTACAACATCGACGGCGGCTGGAGCGCCTGACGTGACGCGCGGAGGGGCCAAGAGTTGACTTTCGCGCCCCGATCTATAGATGCGCGCCACTGGCCGGCAGGCGCTTGCGTCCGCCGGTCCCGTCCAAGACCGCAGGTGGCTGGAATCCTCCAGCCTTAATGTCCTGCCTAGACGGGGAATGGAATTTGCGGCTGCGGGCTCGTCCTGCGGCCGGTCTGCCGCAGCCGCGGCCAGGTTTTTCCCATGCCCCTTTGACGGACTGGCCGGAGGCGTTCTCGCCGCCGGTAACCAGCTTGTCGGCCTCATGCGGCCGGCAGGTGAAAAAGGAGTGCTGCATGGACAGAGCTGAAAAAGAACAGCTGGTCGCCAAGCTGAACGCGGTGTTCTCGGAGACGTCGGTTGTCGTGATCACGCGCAACCTCGGCCTGACGGTTGCTCAGGTCAACGATCTTCGCGGGCGGATGCGGAACGTCGGCGCCCAGTTTAAGGTATCGAAGAACAAGCTCGCCCGCATTGCGCTCGAGGGCACGGACTATTCGGCGATCAGCGACATGCTGGTCGGCCCGGTCGCACTCGCCACCTCGACCGATCCGGTCGCGGCAGCGAAGGCCGCCGTCGATTTCGCGAAGACGACCGACAAGTTCGAGATCGTCGGCGCCTCGATGGGAACCCAGCTCCTCGACGTGAACGGCGTGAAGGCGCTTGCCGCCCTGCCGTCGCTGGACGAGCTGCGCGCCAAGATCATCGGCCTCGTCAACGCACCGGCGACCAAGCTCGCCCAGCTGGCCAATGCGCCCGCCGGGAAGCTCGCCCGCGTGTTCGCGGCCTATGGCGACAGCGAAGCCGAAGCGGCCTGATCGATACCGAAGACCTGAAGAAACCTTTCCGCCCGAGGGCGGCAGACAATTGGAGAAACTACCATGGCAGACCTGAACAGCATCGTTGAGCAGCTTTCGTCGCTGACCGTCCTCGAGGCGGCCGACCTCGCGAAGCTCCTCGAAGAGAAGTGGGGCGTTTCGGCAGCCGCGGCTGTCGCCGCCGCTCCGGCGGCCGCCGGAGCAGCCGCTCCGGCCGCCGAGGAGAAGACCGAGTTCGACGTCGTCCTGACCGGCGACGGCGGCAAGAAGATCAACGTCATCAAGGAGGTCCGCGCGATCACCGGCCTCGGCCTCACCGAGGCGAAGACGCTGGTCGAGTCGGCTCCCAAGGCCGTCAAGGAAGGCGTCAACAAGGCCGAGGCCGACAAGCTCAAGAAGCAGCTTGAGGACGCCGGCGCGACTGTCGAGCTGAAGTAAGCTTTCGACATTTCCGACGTGAATTGGGGCGGCTCCGGAAAGGGCCGCCCTTTTTCTATCTGTTGGTTGGGATTGCGTAGAGGTCGCGCGCTCCGTGCAGCACGTGGAGAACGCGAATGCGATCATCCTCGATGCGATAGAGGATGAGATATTTGCCGTGATTGCAGCGGCGAATGCCCTGGGCCTCGAACCCTCTGAGCACCGGATAGGCGCGCGGTCGCGAGCCGAGCGCCGAGCAGCGCGCGCGAAGCTCGCGCACGAACGTGAAGGCCCGGGGCGGGTTTTCGATCCTGATCCAGTGGCCGATCGCGCGAATGTCGGCTAACGCGCGTTCGGTGAGCTGGACTCTCACTCGGCGGCGTCTCGCGCAAGCTCGCCGAATTCGGCCTCGAGTGCGTCGAATGCGGCGTCCATGTCGTGAACCCGGCCTGCTTCGGAATCTGCTATGCCCTCGGCAAGAGCGGCTTCGAACGCCACCAGCTTCGACTCGCGTTCGTGAACCATCCGGACGCCGGCGCGGAGCACTTCACTGCGCGAGCCATAGCGACCGGATTTCACGAGGAGGGAGACGACGCCCTCCAGAGGCGTCCCTAAGTTCACGCTACTCGCCATCGAAGCCTCCATCGAAAGTAGCTAACTATTATCATCCTACTTAACATCCGTCCATCGCAATCAAATTGACACGCCTGTAAACTAACGTCACGCTCTCCGGCGTTCCACCAAGGCTTTCAACGTGCACCACCACCCGATCGAGATCACGCCCGGCGACATCGACTTCATGGGCCACGTCAACAACAGCGTGTACCTGAAGTGGGTGCAGGACGCGGTTGTCGACTATTGGAGCAAGGTTGCGCCCGCCGAGGCGGTGGCGCGGCACCTGTGGGTCGCGCTGAAGCACGAGATCACCTATCGCCGCCCGGCGTTCCTCGACGATACGGTCGTCGCGCAGGTGGTGGCGGAGAGCGTGCAGGGCGCGCGGACCTTCTTCTCGACGCTGATCAAGCGCGGTGAGGAGACGCTGGCCGAGGTCAAGAGCTCGTGGTGCTGCCTCGACGCCGAGAGCCTGCGCCCGGCGCGGCTGGCGAAGGACGTCGTCGCGCTGTTTGTGTCTAGCCCGCCGGAAACAGGTGCGCGTACGGCCTAGCGTCCTCAAGGACGCGGGCGAAGGACGGGCGGGCGCGCAGGTGTTCCAGATAAGCGCGGGTGACGGGGTGAGCGTCGCCGATGGCCAAGACCCTGTCGGCATAATAGAGCGCGGGCGCCGCGGCGCAGTCGGCCATCGTGAAGCTGTCGCCGGCAGCCCAAGTGCGGCCGGCCATGAAGCGCTCGGTCTCGTCATAGGCGGCGGCGAGCGCCGCGCGCGACTTCGCGACGCCGAACGGATCGCGTTCGTCGGCCGGGCGGATGCGGTCGCCGACGATCGCCTGCATCGGGTGGTGGACGTAGAGATCGAAGAAGCGGTCGCGGGCGCGGACCTCCAGCGCCAGATCGGGATCGGCGGGGATCAGCGGCGCCGGGCCGGGATAGTGGCGGTCGAGATACTCGATGATGATCGAGCTTTCGTTGACTACCCGCTCGCCATCGACCAGCGCCGGCATCTTGCCCATCGGCGAGATCGCGCGGAACGCCGCGGCGCTCGCCGGTTCGCCGAGATTGACGAGGACGCGCTCGAACGGCGTGCCGGTCTCGTAAAGCGCGACCGCGACCTTCATCGGGAAGGAGGCGAAGGGGTGGTCGTGGAGGGTGAGGGTCATGCGCGCCAGACTAGCGTGATCGCCAAATCCTAAAAGGGGGCTTCCCGACTCGCACCCCCGCTCCTATATAGCCTTCACGAGACAAACCGGCGGCGCACGGCCAATGAGTCGTGTCGGCCACCTTCCTCAGCTCCCGGGAAACGGCCTGCGTTGCGCACGGGCCGTACGAATGGGGGGCTCGGGGTTGTGACACAGACGCAGAGGACTGTGGTTTTCCAGGGCTGGAAGACCGCAGTTTTTCGGCGTCGCTTGGCGTTTTCATGTGGGCAGCCGCTCCCCGGAGCGGGCGCTCCGCGAGGTCGGGTCGGGCTGTAACGCCGATCCTACCACAAGGCTCCCGCCGGTGAAATGCCGGCACGGATTTGGACCAGCCGGCGCAACGCCGGGACATAGGTAAGGACGCGGGATATATGGCTACCCAGGCGACGTTCACGGGCCGCAGGCGCATCCGCAAGACTTTCGGCCATATCGGCGAAGTCGTGCAGATGCCGAACCTGATCGAGGTTCAGCGCGAATCTTACGAGCAGTTCCTGCGCTCGCGTCCCGCGGACGGTTATGTATCCGGCCTCGAGAAGACGCTGCGCAGCGTGTTCCCAATCCGCGACTTCGCCGGCACGGCCGAGCTCGATTTCGTCAACTACGAACTCGAGGATCCGAAGTACGACACCGACGAGTGCCGCCAGCGCGGCCTGACCTACGCCGCGCCGATGCGCGTGACGCTCCGCCTGATCGTCTTCGAAGTCGATCAGGACACCGAGACCCGCTCGGTCCTCGATATCAAGGAGCAGGACGTCTACATGGGCGACATGCCGCTCATGACGCAGAACGGCACGTTCATCGTGAACGGCACCGAGCGCGTGATCGTCAGCCAGATGCACCGTTCGCCAGGCGTGTTCTTCGACCACGACCGCGGCAAGACCCATGCGTCGGGCAAGTTCCTGTTCGCGGCGCGCGTCATCCCCTATCGCGGCTCGTGGCTCGACTTTGAGTTCGACGCCAAGGACATCGTCAACGTCCGTATCGACCGCAAGCGCAAGCTGCCGGTGACGACTTTGCTCTACGCGCTCGGCGACGTCGTTCTGTCGTTCGAGAACATCAAGGGCGACTTCCAGCCGGGCGAGATCCTGCGCGTCGGCAATCTGATGACCGGCCCGCTGACCTCGATGGACAACGGCCGCTTCGTCATCACCGGCGCACGCGGCCCGCTCGAGCGCGGCCAGCAGGTTCAGGGCCAGACGTCGGGCGCCACCGCCAGCGTCGCCGCCGTGCTGAAGCGCGGCATGGACTCCGAGGAAATCTTGAATGCCTTCTACGGCCGCGACACCTGGGTGCGCGCCAAGGATGGCTGGAAGGTGCCCTTCGAGGCCGACCAATGGCGTGGCCAGAAGCCGGTTTTCGATGTCGTCAACGGCGATACCGGCGAGGTCGTGTTCCCGCACGGCCAGAAGATCACGCCGCGCGGCGCGCGCAAGGCGCAGACCGACGGCCTGACCTCGCTGCTCATCCCGACCGACGAGATCTTCGGCCGCTATTCGGCCTATGACCTGGTCAACGACGCGACCGGCGAGATCTACATCGAGGCCGGCGACGAAGTGACCGCCGAGAATATCGAGAAGATCGACGCCGCCGGCCTCGACCGCCTCGAGCTCCTCGCCATCGACCACGTCGGCGTTGGCCCGTGGATTCGCAACACGCTGATGGCCGACAAGGTCGAGGAGCGCGACCATGCGCTCAGCGAAATCTATCGCGTCATGCGCCCCGGCGAGCCGCCGACGAAGGAGACCGCCGAGTCGATGTTCGCCGGGCTGTTCTTCGATCCGGACCGCTACGACCTGTCGTCGGTCGGCCGCGTCAAGATGAACATGCGCCTCGACCTCGACGCCGCCGATACCGAGACGACGCTCCGGACCGAGGACATCCTCGCGGTGGTGAAGACGCTCGTCGACCTGAAGGACGGCAAGGGCGAGATCGACGACATCGACAACCTCGGCAACCGCCGCGTGCGCTCGGTCGGCGAGCTGCTGGAGAACCAGTACCGCGTCGGCCTGCTCCGCATGGAGCGCGCCGTGAAGGAGCGCATGTCGTCGGTCGATATCGACACCGTCATGCCGAACGACCTGATCAACGCCAAGCCGGCGGTCGCCGCGGTTCGCGAGTTCTTCGGTTCGTCCCAGCTCTCGCAGTTCATGGACCAGACCAACCCGCTCTCCGAAGTGACGCACAAGCGTCGCGTCTCGGCGCTCGGGCCGGGCGGTCTCACCCGCGAGCGCGCCGGCTTCGAGGTCCGCGACGTTCACCCGACGCACTATGGCCGCATCTGCCCGATCGAGACGCCGGAAGGGCCGAACATCGGCCTGATCAACAGCCTCGCGACCTTCAGCCGGGTCAACAAGTACGGCTTCATCGAGACGCCGTACCGCAAGGTCAACGCCGGCCAGGTGACCGACGACGTCGTCTACCTGTCGGCGATGGAAGAGGCCAAGCACACGATCGCCCAGGCGAACGCGGGCATGGATTCGTCCAAGAAGCTGACCGAGGACCTGATCTCGTCGCGCCAGGCGGGCGAGTTCCTGATGGCGCCGCAGGCGCAGATCACGCTGATGGACGTGTCGCCGAAGCAGCTCGTCTCGGTCGCCGCGTCGCTCATCCCGTTCCTTGAGAACGACGACGCCAACCGCGCGCTCATGGGCTCCAACATGCAGCGGCAGGCCGTGCCGCTCCTCCAGGCCGAGGCGCCGTTCGTCGGCACCGGCATGGAAGGCACGGTCGCGCGTGACTCCGGTGCCGCCATTGCGGCGCGCCGGACGGGCATCGTCGACCAGGTCGACGCCGGCCGTATCGTCATCCGCGCGACCGAAGGCGTCGAGTCCGGCAAGTCGGGCGTCGATATCTACACGCTGATGAAGTTCGTCCGTTCGAACCAGTCCACCTGCATCAACCAGCGCCCGCTGGTGAAGGTCGGCGAGCTCGTCCAGAAGGGCGACGTCATCGCCGACGGCCCGTCGACCCAGCTCGGCGAGCTGGCGCTCGGCCGCAACGTGCTCGTCGCGTTCATGCCGTGGAACGGCTACAACTATGAGGATTCGATCCTCATCAGCGAGCGCATCGTCAAGGACGACGTCTTCACCTCGATCCACATCGAGGAGTTCGAGGTCATGGCCCGCGACACCAAGCTCGGGCCGGAGGACATCACCCGCGACATCCCGAACGTCGGCGAGGACGCGCTTCAGCGCCTCGACGAGGCGGGCATCGTCTACATCGGCGCCGAGGTCGAGCCGGGCGACATCCTGGTCGGCAAGATCACGCCCAAGGGCGAGAGCCCGATGACGCCGGAGGAGAAGCTCCTCCGCGCCATCTTCGGCGAAAAGGCGTCGGACGTTCGCGACACCTCGTTGAAGCTGCCGCCGGGCGTCTCCGGCACGATCGTCGGAGTCCGCGTCTTCAACCGCCACGGCATCGACAAGGACGAGCGCGCGATCTCGATCGAGCGCGAGGAGATCGAGCGTCTGACCAAGGACGCCGAGGACGAGCGCGCCATCCTCAACCGCGCGACCTATTCGCGCCTCAGGGACATGCTGCTCGGCCAGACCTCGGTCGCGACTCCCAAGGGCGGCAAGAAGGGCGTCATCGACGCCGCGCTGCTCGACGAGACGACGGGCCGCGAATGGTGGAAGTTCGCCGTCGCCGACGACGCCCGGCAGGCCGACATCGAGGCGCTGAAGGGCCAGTGGGACGAGGCGCAGGCCTCGATCGCCGCGCGCCTGGAGGACAAGAAGGACAAGCTGCAGCGCGGCGACGAGCTGCCGCCGGGCGTCCTGAAGATGGTCAAGGTGTTCGTCGCGGTGAAGCGCAAGCTGCAGCCGGGCGACAAGATGGCCGGCCGTCACGGCAACAAGGGCGTTATCTCGCGCATCCTGCCGATCGAGGACATGCCGTTCCTCGAGGACGGGACGCATGCCGATATCGTTCTGAACCCGCTCGGCGTGCCGTCGCGCATGAACGTCGGCCAGATTTTCGAGACCCACCTGGGCTGGGCCGCACGCGGCCTCGGCCGGCAGGTCGCGCAGCTTCTGGAGGACGTCCAGCATCGCGGCGAAGGCCTTGCCGGCAAGACCCACGAGGATGTGCGGGCGAAGCTCAAGGAGATCTACGGCGACAAGTACCACGCCGAGATCGACGCGCATGACGAGAGCGGCGTGATGGAGCTTGCCTCCAACATCGTCAGCGGCGTGCCGATGGCGACGCCGGTGTTCGACGGCGCCCGCGAGGCGGACGTGTCGGCGATGCTCAAGATGGCGGGGCTCGACACGTCGGGCCAGGTCGAGCTTTACGACGGCCGGACGGGCGAGATGTTCGATCGCAAGGTCACCGTCGGCTACATCTACATGCTGAAGCTGCACCACCTTGTGGACGACAAGATCCACGCGCGTTCGATCGGGCCGTACTCGCTCGTCACCCAGCAGCCGCTGGGCGGAAAGGCGCAGTTCGGCGGTCAGCGCTTCGGCGAGATGGAGGTCTGGGCGCTCCAGGCCTATGGCGCGGCCTACACGCTCCAGGAAATGCTGACGGTGAAGTCCGACGACGTGGTCGGCCGCACCAAGGTCTACGAGGCGATCGTCAAGGGCGACGACACGTTCGAGGCCGGCATCCCCGAGAGCTTCAACGTTCTCGTCAAGGAAATGCGTTCGCTGGGTCTCAACGTCGAGCTCAAGAACGCCGATCCGGTGATCGAAGCGCCGGCCGAGTAAGTCATCTCCCTCTCCCGCTTGCGGGAGAGGGTCGGGGTGAGGGGCGAAGCGCGCCAGCGCGAGCGGCGCTGCCCCAATCCCTCACCCTCCCAGCCTGACGGCTGGGCCCCTCCCTCTCCCGCAAGCGGGCGAGGGGAAGATTTTGGAAGTAAGGACCGGTTATGAACCAGGAACTGATGAACTTCTTCAACCCGGCCCAGAAGCCGGAGACCTTCGACCGCATCCAGATCTCGCTGGCATCGCCGGAGAAGATCCGCAGCTGGTCGTTCGGCGAGATCAAGAAGCCGGAAACCATCAACTACCGGACGTTCAAGCCCGAGCGCGACGGCCTGTTCTGCGCGCGCATCTTCGGTCCGATCA
>CAXTKD010000009.1:0-122243 GCA_964244885.1 uncultured Sphingomonadaceae bacterium
CGTGCGGCCGGTGTTCAAGCGCATCGACACCTGCGCCGCCGAGTTCGAGGCGAAGACGCCGTACATGTACTCGACCTACGAGGCGCCGAGCTTCGGCGAGCCCGAGTGCGAGAGCCTGCCGACCGGCGCAAACAAAGTCGTTATCCTGGGCGGCGGTCCGAACCGTATCGGGCAGGGCATTGAGTTCGACTATTGCTGCTGCCACGCTTGCTTCGCTCTGAGCGACGCCGGGTTCGAGACGATCATGATTAATTGCAACCCGGAAACGGTGAGCACCGACTACGACACCTCCGACCGGCTGTATTTCGAGCCGCTGACCGGCGAGGACGTGCTGGAAATCCTGCATGTCGAGCAGTCGAAGGGGACTCTGGCGGGCGTCATCGTCCAGTTCGGCGGGCAGACGCCGCTGAAGCTGGCGCAGCGGCTGGAGGACGCGGGCATCCCGATCCTCGGCACCTCGCCCGACGCGATCGACCTGGCGGAGGACCGCGAGCGCTTCTCGGCGCTGGTCGAGGAGATCGGGCTGAAGCAACCGGCGAACGGCATCGCGCGCAGCCGCGAGGAGGCGATCGCGGTCGCCGAGAGCATCGGCTACCCGGTGCTGCTGCGGCCGAGCTACGTGCTCGGCGGGCGGGCGATGGAGATCATCGACGATAGCGCGGGCGTCGACACCTATATCCGCGAGGCGGTGCGCGTGTCGGGCGACAATCCGGTGCTGGTCGACCAGTATCTGCGCGACGCGATCGAGGTCGATGTCGACGCGATCGCCGACGGCGTCGACGTGCATGTGGCGGGCGTGCTGCAGCATATCGAGGAGGCGGGAGTCCATTCGGGCGACAGCGCCTGCTCGATCCCGCCGTACAGCCTGTCGGCCGAGATCGTCGGCGAGATCGAGCGGCAGACGGCGCTGCTGGCGCGCAAGCTCAATGTGCGCGGGCTGATGAACGTGCAGTTCGCGGTCAAGGACGGCGAGGTCTACCTGATCGAGGTCAACCCGCGCGCCAGCCGCACGGTGCCGTTCGTCGCCAAGGCGGTCGGCAAGCCGATCGCCAAGATCGCGGCGCGAGTGATGGCGGGCGCGATGCTCAGCGAGTTCGACCTGGTGTCGAACGGTTTCAACCATATCGCGGTGAAGGAGGCGGTGTTCCCGTTCGCGCGTTTCCCAGGCGTCGACCCGGTGCTCGGGCCGGAGATGAAGTCGACCGGCGAGGTGATGGGGATCGACGTCGACTTCCCGACCGCCTTCGCCAAGGCGCAGATCGGCGCCGGGACGATGCTGCCGCAATCGGGTACGGCGTTTGTCTCGGTCAAGGACAGCGACAAGCCGGTGATCGAGGAAGCGGTGGCGGGCCTGCTCGACATGGGCTTCCGGGTGATCGCCACGTCGGGCACGCATCGCTGGCTGAGCGAGCGCGGCCACGTGGTCGAGCTGGTCAACAAGGTCCAGCAGGGGCGGCCGCATATCGTCGACAGGATCAAGGACGGCGAGGTCGCGCTGATCTTCAACACCACCGAAGGCGCGCAGTCGCTGAAAGACAGCGCGTCGATCCGCGGGGCGGGGCTTTACGGCAAGGTGCCCTACTTCACGACGGCGGCGGCCTCGCTCGCCACCGTGCGGGCGATTGCCGCGCTCAGGCGGCAAAAGCTTGATGTTCGCTCGCTCCAATCCTATTATTCCGCAGTCGTAAGATAGCTCCCGACAGTTTGGCGCCTCGACGGTGGTTCCGCCACCGCAGGTCAAGCTGTCGCGAAAAGCAGCAGGAGAGTGCGTGATGGCGACCGTTGAGAAGGCCCCGATGCTGGCCGAAGGCCATGCGCGGCTGATGGCCGATCTCCAGCGCCTGAAACAGGTCGAGCGCCCGAAGAATGTCGAGGACATCGAGGTCGCGCGCGCGCACGGCGACCTGTCGGAGAACGCCGAATATCACGCGGCGAAGGAACGCCAGGGCCAGATCGAGGCCGAGATCATGCAGATCGAGGACCAGTTGGCGCGCGCCCAGGTCATCGATCCGACGACGCTCAGCGGCGACAAGGTGGTGTTCGGCGCGACGATCGACCTGCTCGACGAGGACGACAAGCCGGTGACCTACCAGATCGTCGGCCATGTCGAGGCCGACGCCAAGGGCGGCCGCATCTCCTATTCCTCGCCGCTCGGCCGGGCGCTCATCGGGCGCAAGGTCGGCGAGGAGGTCGAGGTGGTGACCCCGTCGGGCGATAAATATTACGAGATCAAGAAGATCTCGTTCATTTGATCGGACGGGGGCGGTCTTCGGATCGCTCTCACTTTTCCGTTCGTCCCGGGCCTGTCGAAGGACGTGGTCGCACGGCCTGCGCGATCTCGTGGTTCGACAGGCTTGGGACGAACGGACTCTGAGATAACTCGAAGCGCGTTGGATCGCTCATGAAGCCCTTTCGCCCTCCGTCCGCCCCCGTCGCGACCAACGCGATCCTGATCGGCTGCGCGGTGGTGCAGCTGCTGCTGAGCGTGCTCGGGCCGGCGGCGGAGAACGACGTGGTCTTCCGTGCGGCGCTGATTCCGGCGCGGCTGTCGGGCCTGGTCGCGAGCCTGCCGGGGAGCGTGCCGGCGCCGCTTACGCTCGTCACCTGGCTGTTCATCCATGGCGGCTGGCTGCACCTGGGAATGAACGTCGTGTTCATGCTGCTGGTCGGGCGGCTGGTCGAGTGGGTGCTGGGGCCAGGGCGGCTGATCGCGCTCTATTTGATTGGCGGGGTCGCGGCGGGATTGGCGCAGGTCCTGGCCGATCCGATGTCGGTCGAGCCGGTGGTCGGCGCCTCGGGCGCGATCGCGGCGGTGTTCGGCTGCTATGCGGTGCTGTTCGCGAAGAAGCGCGTCGCGGACAAGCATCTGGGCTCGGTGCGAGTCCCGGGAGAGCTGTTGACCGCGCTATGGTTCGCCTCGGCGTGGATCGGGTTGCAGCTGCTGACCGGCGCGGTGATGAACAAGGGCGGGGGCGGGATCGCGATCTGGGCGCATATCGGCGGCTTCATCGCCGGGCTGCTGTTCGCTCACCTCGCCGGACGGCGGCCACGCTCGAACGCGGCTCTTTGAGCAGCGACGGCGAGCGCTTTACTGCTCGTCGCCCTCCAGCAGCCGGTGCAGGTGGACGATGACGTATTTCATCTCGGCGTCGTCGACGGTGCGCTGGGCGTTGGCCTTCCAGGCCTTTTGCGCCGAGGCGTAATCCGGGAAGATGCCGACGAGGTCGAGCGCCTTCAGGTCGACGAAGTCGAGGCCGCGCGGGTCCTTGACCCGGCCGCCGAAGACGAAGTGCATCTTGCTCATGCGGCGAGGTTCCTAGACCGGCTCGCGGTCGCCCTCAAGCCTTGCCGCCGGCTTTCATGAAGGCGATCAGCTTGTCGAAGCCGTTGCGCTGGATATAGGCGCTGAAATCCGCTTCCTGCGTCAGCGCGAGGTTCACGCCGCCGACGGTGAGGTTCACGATCTGCGGCTTGGGCGCCATCTTGACCGACCAGGTCGCGTCGAACACCTGCGCGCCGGGGCGCGAGACCCGGCTCATCACGTCGGTGGTGGCGCCGCGCGGCAGGGTTCGCACGACCTTCAGGGTCGCGTCCGAATAATCATAGAGCCGGTCGGCATAGGTGTTGATGATATAGTCGGGGAGCACCGCCTTGTAGGCGGCATATTGCGCCGGCGTGATCGTCGCGCGCTGGCGGCGGATCAGCTTGTCGCCGATCTCGTTGAGCGCGAAATTGTCGCGCAGGATCTGGCGGAACTTGGCGCGAACCGCGGTGCGGCTCATCGACTTGTCCTTGAGGATGCCGAAGGCCTGGCCCGACAGCGTCTCGACGAAGGTGCCCGCCGGGTCGGTGGCGGCGTAGGCGGCGGGCGTCAGCGGCGACACGAGGCCGAGCGGCGCGGCGGCGAGCGCCAGGGCGAGAAGGCGGAACGAGGTCTTCATGCGTGAACTCCGATAGAAAAACGCCGGCCAGCGCATGGCTGACCGGCGCTGAACGGGGCTTGAATGCCTAGGAAACGCGGCCGTTCCGAAAGTTGTCGGCGGCGGCCTGGCCGACGTTGCGCGCGAAGTCGCGGGCGTGGTCGGTGAGCGAGCCGAACTTCTCGCGCGCCGTGTCGGCATTGAGGCCGTAGCCGTCGAGCTGCTCGCGGCCGGCGTCGACCGCCGCCTTGATCGCGCCCTTCGCGGCATCGGTGAAGCGGTCGCGGTGCTCGCCGACCAGCGTATCCTCCGCCTCGGTGCGCGGCAGCAGCGAGCCGGCGAGCGCGCCGGCGGCGAGGCCGAGCACCGCGCCGAGCAGCGGGTTCGTGTTGAAATTCTCGTTGGCGAACTGGGTCGCCTCGTTCGCCTTGATCTTGGCGCTGGTCGCGAGATCGGCGGTGCGGTCGCGCGCCGTCTGCCACGTCTCGGCGGCGGTTTCGGTCACCGAGGCGCCGGCGGCGCGGACGCTGTCGAGGCCGCGGCGTAGCGCGCCGGGCTCCTCGCCCTCACGGGGCGGCGCGCTGTCGAGCGCCGAGGCGCCGCGCCGGGCGAGCAGCAGAAGGCCGACGGCGCCGCCGATCAGGCCGAGCGCCAGCTTGTGGTCGCCGGCGGCGCGGGCGAGCGCCGCGCCCCGGTCCTGCACCGCCTCGGCGGCATCGCCGAGGACGCGGCGGGGCGACAGGCGGTCCTGCAGATCCTCGAAGGTGGACGACAGCCGCTCGCGCGAACGTTCGGCGTCGTTTGCGTAGGGGTCGATCTTTCCGTCGGCCATGTTACTCGCCTTTCAAAGCTTCGATGTCTTCACGTAAAGCCGCAACGGCGCGGGAGGGCATAAGCTCCGCAGCCGCGATCTGTTTTTTGCCCGCAAGCATCAAGGCGGCGGCGATCGCCCCGACGACGACCGCGACGATCAGGCCGGCGAAGCCGGCTCCGACGAGCGGTGTCAGGAAGCCGACCGCCGCGCCCATCAGGGTGAACAGCGCGGCGACCGCGAGCAGGCCGCCGAACGCGATCATCGCGATCGGTTTCGCGATGCTCGCGATGTTCGCCTTGACCTCGGCTTGCGCCAGCCGGAACTCGGCACGCACGAGCGCCGCGGCCTCCTCGAACAGGCGCTTGACCAGCGACACGATCGACACGTCTTCCCCCCGATCCTTGACCGAGCGACGCCAGCCCCACAGCGCCTTCAGCATCTAGGCGTCGTAGGCTGGCTTGCCCGCGCCATCGGCCTGGCGCGCGGCTGCCGGAAAATAGTCGGGCTCCAGTCGGTCCGACGTGGACTTGAGGAAGCGCGACAATGCGAAACCGATGGCCGCCGCGGCGCCGATGGCGATCGCCGGGCTGCGGCGGATGAGAACGCGCGTGTCCTCGACGAGCTCGTCGACGTTCTTGGTGCGCAAGTTCTCGGCGAACTCCTCGAGAAACTCGGCGGCCTGACGCGCATATTGCGCGACCTGCGGGCCCGCGATCTCCTCGATCCGGGTCGCCGCATCGTGAACCGTCTCGGCGTAGCCGTCGAGCAGCTCGGTCGCGCGGTCCTTGCCGGTGGTGGCGAAGGTGCGGGCGTGATCGGCCGCCTGGTCGCGCAGGCCCGCGGCGTCGGCCCTGACCTTGGCGAAGCGATCCGCGCCGCCAGTTGCTGAATCGCTCTCGGGGGGCGTGTTCGCGTCGGCGCCCTCGGCGGGCTCGGTGGCGGAGACGCCGGTCGCGGCGGGCTTGTCGTCGCCGAGGACTGAGGTGCCGCCGGTCGGATCCGGCTTACCGGGGAAATCTGGCTGGGACGTGTCGGCGGGGGTCATGCGCGGTCCTTTGTCGATAGGCTCGGAACACTCACACAACGAGACAGCGACGCGCGGGGTTCCCGCGTTGCGGCGAAGCGAGCGAGCCGCTACGAACCGCGCGTCAACGCCACCCGGAGATGCTTTAATGACCGCGATCATCGACGTCCACGCCCGCGAGATCCTCGACAGTCGTGGAAATCCGACGGTGGAGGTCGATGTCCTGCTGGACGACGGAAGCTTCGGCCGGGCCGCGGTGCCTTCGGGCGCATCGACCGGCGCGCATGAGGCGGTCGAGAAGCGCGACGGCGACAAGCGCCGCTATGGCGGCAAGGGTGTGCAACAGGCCCTGGACGCGGTGAACGGCGAGATCCTCGACGCGATCTCCGGCATGGACGCCGAGGACCAGAGCGACCTCGACGCGCTGCTGATCGAATTGGACGGCACCGAGAACAAGTCGCGCCTCGGCGCCAACGCCATCCTGGGCGTCAGCCTGGCGGCGGCGAAGGCGGCGGCGGACGCGCGCGGGCTGCCGCTCTATCGCTATGTCGGCGGGGTGTCGGCGCACCTGCTGCCGGTGCCGATGATGAACATCATCAACGGCGGCGAGCATGCCGACAACCCGATCGACTTCCAGGAATTCATGATCGTGCCGGTCGGCGCCGAGACGCTCGCCGAGGCGGTGCGCTGCGGCTCCGAGATCTTCCACACGCTGAAGAAGGGCCTTCACGACAAGGGGCTGGCGACCGCGGTCGGCGACGAGGGCGGCTTCGCGCCCAATATCGCCTCGACCAGCGACGCGCTCGACTTCATCATGTCGTCGATCGAGGCGGCGGGCTACACGCCCGGCGACGACGTCATGCTCGCGCTCGACTGCGCCGCGACCGAGTTCTTCAAGGACGGCAAATACGACATCTCGGGCGAGAACCGCATCCTCGACAGCCATGAGATGGCCAATTATCTCGCCGACCTCACCCGGCGCTATCCGATCTTCTCGATCGAGGACGGCATGGCGGAGGACGACTGGGAGGGCTGGAAAGCCTTGACGGACCTAATCGGCGACACGGTGCAACTGGTCGGCGACGATTTGTTCGTCACCAACCCCAAGCGGCTGAAGCGCGGCATCGAGAGCGGCACCGCCAATTCGATCCTGATCAAGGTCAACCAGATCGGCACCCTGACCGAGACGCTGGAAGCGGTGTCGATGGCCAACCGCGCGGGCTACACCGCGGTGATGTCGCATCGTTCGGGCGAGACCGAGGATTCGACGATCGCCGACCTCGCGGTCGCCACCAACTGCGGGCAGATCAAGACCGGGTCGCTGGCGCGTTCCGACCGGCTCGCCAAGTACAACCAGCTCATCCGGATCGAGGAGCAGCTGGGCAGCGCCGCTCGTTACGCGGGCCGATCGGTGCTCAAGCAAAAAATCGCTTGAATCCAAGACTCACGTCTGATTCAGTGAGTCCGTGATCGAACGTCTGGGCATCCTTGATTATCTGCGCGGCGCGCTGGTGCCGGCGGCGTGCCTGATCGTCATCAGCTACTTCGCCTATCACGCGGTCGAGGGCGGCACCGGGCTTCTGGCCTGGGGCGGCTACAAGACCGAGCGGGCGAAGCTGGAGGGCGAGGTGCAAAGCCTCGCGGCGCGCAAGGCCGAGCTCGACAAGCGCATCGCGTTGCTCAACCCGCGCAAGGTCGACCCGGACTATGCCGACGAGCTGGTGCGCGGAAACCTCGGCGTCGTGCGGCCGGACGAAGTGGTGATCGAGCTTCCGAAGTCGAAGTAGGCTCGAACGCTTTCCCTTCTGTCTGTCGTTCTCGCGTTCGCAGGAACGACAGGTCTTTAACGCCAATGCGCTGCACCGCAGCATGCGAATCCGGTTGAACAATCTCTCGACCTGCTTCTATAGACAGCCTTCGCGGTGCCGGAAGGTGAACCAAATTGGCTAAAAGTCCTGTGAAAAACTCGGCTGAACCGGCTGTTCCCAATCGCGAACGGCCGCCGCAGCCCGAGCGCTTCGCGGCGTCGAAGGACCAGCTGCTCGAGTTCTACCGGCAGATGCTGCTCATCCGCCGCTTCGAGGAGAAGGCGGGGCAGCTCTATGGTTTGGGGCTGATCGGCGGCTTTTGCCACCTCTACATCGGGCAGGAGGCTGTCGCGGTCGGCCTTCAGTCGGCGATGGCGGTCGGCAAGGACAGCGTGATCACCGGCTATCGCGACCATGGCCACATGCTCGCCTACGGCATCGACCCCAAGGTCATCATGGCGGAGCTGACGGGGCGCCAGGCCGGCATCTCGAAGGGCAAGGGCGGCTCGATGCACATGTTCTCGGTCGAGCACGGCTTCTACGGCGGCCACGGCATTGTCGGCGCGCAGGTCAGCCTCGGCACCGGCCTCGGCTTCAGCCACAAGTACAAGGGCGACGGCGGCGTCTGCCTCGCCTATTTCGGCGACGGCGCGGCGAACCAGGGCCAGGTGTCCGAAAGCTTCAACATGGCCGAGCTGTGGAAGCTGCCGGTGATCTTCGTGATCGAGAACAACCAGTACGCGATGGGAACCAGCGTCAACCGCTCGTCGGCCGAGGACCAGCTGTACCGGCGCGGCGAGAGCTTCCGCATCCCTGGCATCCAGGTCGACGGCATGGACGTGCTGGAGGTTCGGGGCGCCGCCGAGGTCGCGCTGGAATGGACGCGCGCCGGCAAGGGGCCGATCCTGCTCGAGATGAAGACCTACCGCTACCGCGGCCACTCGATGTCCGACCCGGCGAAATACCGCTCGCGCGACGAGGTCCAGCAGGTGCGCGACAAGTCCGACCCGATCGAGGCCGCCAAGCGCGACCTGCTCGCGATGGGGGTCGAGGAGGCGGCGCTGAAGGACATGGAGAAGGGCATCCGCGCGATCGTCGGCGAGGCCGCCGACTTCGCCGAGCAGTCGCCCGAGCCCGATCCGAAGGAGCTCTACACAGACGTGCTGGTGGGAACCTACTGATGCCGATCGAGATCAAGCTTCCCGCCATGTCCCCGACGATGGAGGAGGGGACGCTCGCCAAATGGCTGGTCAAGGAAGGCGACACCGTCAAGCCCGGCGACATCCTCGCCGAGATCGAGACCGACAAGGCGACGATGGAGCTGGAGGCCGACGACGGCGGCACGGTCGCGAAGCTGCTGGTCGCCGACGGCGCCGATGGCGTGAAGGTCGGAACGCTGATCGCGATCATTGCCGAGGAGGGCGAGGATGTGGGTGCGGTTTCTGCACCGGCGGACCCCTCTCCCCAACCCTCCCCCCGGCAGGGGGAGGGAGCAGGCGGTGCCGCTCCTGAACCCTCTCCCTCCCGGGGAGAGGGCGACTCGCCGGCAGGCGAGCGGGGAGAGGGGACTGTTCCCGCTCCCGAAGGTGGCGCCGCGCCCGTCGCGCACAAGATGGAATCGGCCGCGCGCGATCTTGTCGCCGCGGTCGAGCACACCCACGACGACCCCGAGGTCCCCGCCGGCACCGAGATGGTCCGCCAGACCGTCCGCGAGGCGCTTCGCGACGGCATGGCCGAGGAAATGCGCGCCGACGACCGGGTGTTCGTGATGGGCGAGGAAGTTGCAGAGTATCAGGGCGCCTACAAGGTGACGCAGGGGCTGCTGGAGGAGTTCGGCGGCAAGCGCGTCATCGACACGCCGATCACCGAATACGGTTTCGCGGGCGTCGGCACGGGTGCTGCGATGGGCGGCCTGCGCCCGATCATCGAGTTCATGACCTTCAACTTCGCGATGCAGGCGATCGACCACATCGTCAATTCGGCGGCGAAGACCAACTATATGTCGGGCGGGCAGATGCGCTGCCCGATCGTCTTCCGCGGCCCGAACGGCGCGGCGGCGCGGGTCGGCGCGCAGCACAGCCAGAACTATGCGCCGTGGTACGCCAGCGTCCCCGGCCTGATCGTCGTCGCGCCCTACAGCGCGGCCGACGCCAAGGGGCTGATCAAGGCGGCGATCCGCTCGCCAGACCCGGTCGTCGTGCTGGAGAACGAGCTGCTCTACGGCCAGTCGTTCGACGTGCCCAAGCTCGACGATTACGTCGTGCCGATCGGCAAGGCGAAGATCGTGCGGCCGGGCAAGGACCTGACGATCGTCAGCTATTCGATCGGAGTCGGCCTCGCGCTCGAAGCTGCCGACCTGCTGGCGAAGGAAGGGATCGAGGCCGAGGTCATCGACCTGCGCACCCTCCGCCCGCTCGACAAGCCGGCGGTGCTCAAGAGCCTCGCCAGGACCAATCGCCTGATCGTCGTCGAGGAAGGCTGGCCGACCTGCTCGATCGCCTCGGAAATCATCTCGATCTGCATGACGGAAGGCTTCGACGACCTCGACGCCCCCGTCCTGCGCGTCACCAACGAGGATGTGCCGATGCCTTATGCGGCGAACCTCGAGAAGCTGATGCTGATCACGGTCGAACAGGTCATCACGGCGGCCAAGGCCGTCACCTACCGGAGCTAATCCATGCCCATCGACATCCAGATGCCGGCGCTGAGCCCGACGATGGAGACCGGCACGCTCGCGAAGTGGCTGGTCAAGGAAGGCGACGCGGTGAAGTCCGGCGACGTGCTCGCCGAGATCGAGACCGACAAGGCGACGATGGAGGTCGAGTCGATCGACGAAGGCACGGTGGCGAAGCTGCTGGTCGCCGAGGGGACGGACAATATCCCGGTCGGGCAGGTGATTGCGATTCTGACCGGCGAGGGTGAGGAGGCTGGTGCGGCTTCTGCACCGGCGGACCCCTCTCCCCAACCCTCCCCCCGGCAGGGGGAGGTGGCCGCTCCTGCCGCTCTGAAGGCTGAGCCCGAAACCTCCAAACCCTCCCCCTCCCGGGGGGAGGGCGACTCGCCGAAAGGCGAGCGGGGAGAGGGGACTCCCGCGCCGAAGGTCGAGGCCGGCGGCCGCATCAAGGCCAGCCCGCTGGCGCGCCGCCTCGCCGCCGCGCAAGGGCTCGATCTCGCCAGCCTGAAGGGCTCCGGCCCGCACGGCCGCGTCGTGAAGGCCGACCTTGAAGGCGCGACGCCCAGCGCCGCACCTGCGCCGCAGCCCCAGGCCGCAGCCCCCGCGCCGGAAGCCCCCAAGCCAGCAGCCGCGCCAGCGGCTGCGGCGGGCGATATCCCGCACGAGGCGATCAAGCTCAGCAACATGCGCAAGACGATCGCGCGCCGCCTCACCGAGTCGAAGCAGACGATTCCGCACATCTACCTCACCGTCGACATCAACCTCGACAAGCTGCTGAAATTGCGGACCGATTTGAATGCCGGGCTCGAATCGCGCGGGGTCAAGCTGTCGGTCAACGACATGCTGATCAAGGCGCTGGCGGCGGCGCTGATCGAGGTGCCGGCGGCCAACGTCTCGTTCGCGGGCGATCAGCTGCTGAAGTACAGCCGCGCCGACATCTCGGTCGCGGTGTCGATCCCCGGCGGCCTGATCACCCCGATCATCGAGGGCGCGAACCTGAAGAGCGTGTCGGCCATCGCCACCGAGATGAAGGACCTCGCGGCGCGCGCCAAGGACGGCAAGCTCCAGCCGCACGAATATCAGGGCGGCACCGCCAGCATCTCGAACATGGGAATGTACGGCATCAAGGCGTTCGACGCGGTGATCAACCCGCCCCAGGCGATGATCCTCGCGGTCGGCGCGGGCGAGAAGCGGCCCTATGTCGTGAACGACGCCCTCGCCATCGCCACGGTGATGAGCGCCACCGGCAGCTTCGACCACCGCGCCATCGACGGCGCGGACGGCGCGGCGTTCATGCAGGCGTTCAAACGGCTGGTGGAGAACCCGCTGGCGATGCTGGCGTAGGAGCAGGCGCATGGCTGATACTTACGACCTCATCATCCTAGGCTCCGGGCCCGGAGGCTATGTCTCGGCGATCCGGGCCAATCAGCTTGGGCTCAAGGTGGCGATCGTCGAGCGGGAGCGGCTTGGCGGCATCTGTCTCAACTGGGGGTGCATTCCGACCAAGGCGCTGCTGCGGACCTCCGAGGTCTATCATTATATGACGCATGCCGACGCTTACGGGCTATCGGTCGAGAACCCGAAGTTCGATCTCGCCAGGATCGTCGACCGCAGCCGCAAGGTCGCGGGGCAGCTCAATGCCGGCGTCAAGGGGTTGATGAAGAAGAACAAGGTCACAGTGGTCGAGGGCGTCGGCACGCTGACGGGCAAGGGCAAGCTGTCGGTCAAGCAGGGTGACCAGACCGTCGAACTGGAAGCCAAGCACATCATCGTCGCGACGGGCGCGCGGGCGCGCGACCTGCCGTTCGCGAAGGCGGATGGGGAGCGGATCTGGACCTATCGCCATGCGATGGTGCCGCCTGCGATGCCGACGAAGCTGCTGGTCATCGGCTCCGGCGCGATCGGCGTTGAGTTCGCGAGCTTCTACAGCGACATGGGCGCGGAGGTGACGATCGTCGAGATGCTCGACCGCATCCTGCCGGTGGAGGACGAGGAGGTTTCGGCCTTCATGCAGAAGACGCTCGCCAAGCAGAAGATGACGATCCTGACCGGCGCGGGGGTCGAGAAGATCGACATCGGGCCGAATGGCGTGACGGCGTCGATCAAGGGCAAGGACGGGAAGGTGACGGCGAGCGAGTTCAGCCACGTCATCGTCGCGGTCGGCATCGTGCCGAACACCGAGAACATCGGACTGGAGGCGCTCGGCGTCGCCACCGACCGCGGCCACATCAAGGTCGACGGCTTCGGGCGGACCAACGTCGAGGGCGTCTATGCGATCGGCGACGTCACCGGGCCGCCGTGGCTGGCGCACAAGGCGAGCCATGAGGGCGTCGTCTGCGTCGAAGCGATCGCCGGAAAGAAGCCGCACCCGTTCGAGACGTGGAATATCCCGGGCTGCACCTATTCCCGGCCGCAGGTCGCGAGCGTCGGCCTGACCGAGGCGAAGGCCAAGGAGCAGGGCCATAAGGTCAAGGTCGGCAAGTTCCCCTTCATCGGCAACGGCAAGGCGATCGCGCTCGGCGAGGTCGACGGCTTCGTGAAGACGGTGTTCGACGCCGACAGCGGCGAGCTGCTCGGCGCGCATATGGTTGGCGCCGAGGTCACCGAGCTGATCCAGGGCTATGTCATCGCGCGCCAGCTCGAAACCACCGAGGCCGAGCTGATGGAGACGGTGTTCGCGCATCCGACCCTGAGCGAGATGATGCACGAGAGCGTGCTCGATTCGCAGGGGCAGGTGATCCACATCTGATGACGTGGGACGAGGTCGTGGCGGTCGGGCAAGAGCTGCCCGGCATCGAAGTCTCGACCTCCTACGGCACGCCGGCGCTCAAGGTGCGCGGCAAGCTGGTGACGCGGCTTCGGACCGAGGACGACAGCCTCGTCCTGTCGACGTGCCGATCGACGAGCGCGAGGCGCTGATCGAGGCCGATCCGGCGGTGTTTTACACCACACCGCATTATGACGGCTATCCGAGCGTGCTCGCCCGGCTGGCGACCGTCGCGCCCGAGACGGTGCGGCATTTTCTTGAGCGGCGGTGGCGGAATGCTGCAGGAAAGCGCGTTGTCGCGGCGTTCGACGCGACCGCCTGAGACGCGGGCGGCTTCCATCGTCCGCCAATCGCGCTACTAGCGAAGCATGATCGCTGAAATCGGGCATTTCGCGTTGATCCTGGCGTTGGCGCTCGCCCTCGCGCAGGCGACTCTGCCGCTGGTCGGCGCCGCGCGCGGGGATTCGGCATTGATGGCGTTCGGGCGGGCGGCGGCGCTGCTGCAGTTCGGCTTCATCCTGCTCGCCTTCGCCTGCCTGATGGCGAGCTTCGCGACGCTCGATTTTTCGGTGAAGCTGGTCGCCGAGCACAGCCATTCGACTCAGCCGCTGATCTACCGGCTCGGCGCGACCTGGGGGAACCACGAGGGGTCGATGCTGCTGTGGGTGCTGATCCTGACGCTGTTCGGCGCGATGGTGGCGTGGTTCGGCGACAACCTGCGCGAGACGCTGCAGGCGCGCGTCCTTGCCGTGCAGGCGATGATCGGCGCGGCGTTCTTCGCGTTCATGGTGTTTACCTCCAATCCGTTCGCGCGGCTGTTCCCGGCGCCGCTCGACGGCGCGGAGCTCAATCCGGTGCTGCAGGACCCGGGCCTCATCCTGCACCCGCCTTTGCTCTATCTCGGCTACGTCGGCTTCTCGGTGACCTTCAGCTTCGCCGTAGCGGCGCTGATCGAGGGGCGGGTCGACGCCGCCTGGGCGCGCTGGGTGCGGCCGTGGGTGCTCGCCGCCTGGGTGTGCCTGACCGCCGGGATCGCGCTCGGCAGCTTCTGGGCCTATTACGAGCTCGGCTGGGGCGGCTGGTGGTTCTGGGACCCGGTCGAGAACGCCTCGCTGATGCCGTGGCTACTTGGGACCGCGCTGCTCCACTCGGCGCTGGTGCTTGAGCGGCGCGGGGCGCTGATCTCGTGGACGATCCTGCTCGGCATCCTGACCTTCTCGCTGTCTTTGATTGGCACGTTCCTGGTGCGCTCGGGCATCCTGACCTCGGTCCACGCCTTCGCGGTCGACGCGACGCGCGGGGTGTTCATCCTAGCGATGATCGTCGCGGCGACCGGCGGCGCGCTGGCGCTGTTCGCCTGGCGCGCGCCGGCGATGAAGTCGGGCGCGCTGTTCTCGCCGGTCAGCCGCGAAGGCGGCCTCACGGTCAACAACCTGCTGCTGATGGCGGCGACCGCGACGGTGTTCCTCGGCACGTTTTACCCGGTGATCATGGAAGCGCTGTCGACCGACAAGATCTCGGTCGGGCCGCCGTTCTACAAGCTCACCTTTGTGCCGATCGTCATTCCGCTGCTGGCGCTGGTCACCATAGGGCCTGTGCTGAGCTGGAAGCGCGATACGGGCGTCGCGGCGCTCAGGCGGCTGAGGAAGCCGGCGGGAGTCGCGGTGGTGGCGTTCGCACTGTCGTGGTTCGTCTTCGGGCTGAAGGCGGTGCTCTCGGCGCTCGGCTTCGGGATCGCGGTGTGGCTGGTCGCGGGCGGCGCGCTGGTGCTGGCGCGGCGCTGGCGGATCGGCGATGCCGACGCGGCGACGGTGCTGCGGCTCATCCGCACGACGCCGCTCGCGGTCTATGGCCTGGTGCTGGCGCATTCCGGGTTGGGCGTCACCGTCGCGGGTATCAGCGCGATGTCGGCGCTGCAGACCTCGCACATCCTCGTCATGCAAGCGGGGCAGGCGATCGACGTCGGCGGCAAGGAGCTGCGGCTGCTCGGCGTCCGGCAGGTGCAGGGGCCGAACTATGTCGCCGACGCCGCGCTGTTCCACCTGAAATCGGGCGACCGGCTGTTCGAGATGAAGTCGGAGCGGCGGCGCTTTCCGGTGAGCGGCACGCAGACGACCGAGGCGGCGATCCACAGCACGATCCTCGGCAACGTCTACGTGGCGATCGGCGAGCCCGACCGGGGCGGCATCGTGGTGCGAGCCTATGACCATCCGCTGGTCGGGTGGATCTGGACCGGCGCGCTGCTGATGGCGCTCGGCGGGATCGCGTCCTTGAGCGACCGGCGCTTGCGCGTCGGCGCTCCGCTCCGCCAGCCCGCCGCTATGCGCCCCGCCGCCGCATGAAGCGCCTGCTGTTCGTCCTGCCGATCCTCGGCTTCGCGCTGCTTGCCGGCTTCTTCGCCTATGGGCTGACGCAGGACCCGTCGAAACTGCCGTCGACGCTGATCGACCGGCCGTTGCCGGCGTTCGAACTCGCGGGCCTGGACGCCAACACCCCGGGCCTGAAGGCCGCGCAGTTGCGCGGCGAGCCGGCGCTGCTCAACGTCTTCGCCTCGTGGTGCATCGCCTGCAAGGTCGAGCATCCGGTTCTGCTGCGGCTGTCCTCGGAGGGCGTGCCGCTCTACGGCCTCGCGTGGAAGGACAAGCCTTCGGACAGCGCCGGCTATCTGGCCGGCGCGGGCAACCCGTTCCGGCGGGTCGGCAGCGATCCCGACGGGCGCGCCGGGATCGACCTCGGGGTGGCTGCGGTGCCGGAGACCTTCCTCGTCGACAAGCACGGCCGCGTCCGCTTCAAGCAGGTCGGCCCGATCATGCCGGAGGATTGGGAAAACACGATCAAGCCGCTGATGGCCAGGCTGAGGGCCGAGGCGTGAGGCTGGTTGGGGTGCTTGCCGGACTGCTGCTCGCCAGCGCGGCGGGGGCGGTGCTGCCGTCGGAGCAATTGCCCGATCCCAAGCTCGAGGCGAGGGCGCTGGCGATCACCCGCGACCTGCGCTGCGTCGTCTGCCAGAACCAGTCGGTCGACGACAGCGACGCGCCACTGGCGCACGACCTGCGAGTCATCGTCCGCGAGCGGCTGGTGGCGGGGGACAGCGACGAGGGCGCGCGCGACTATGTCGTAGCGCGCTACGGCCATTTCGTGCTGCTGAAGCCGCCGTTCGAGGCGAGCACCTGGGCGTTGTGGCTGGGGCCGCTGCTGGTGCTGCTGGCGGGCGGCTGGGGCGTGGCGCGCTACCTGTCGGGGCGCCGCGGGCTGCCCGACGAGACGATCAGCGAGGCGGAGCGCAGGCGCGCCGAGGCGCTGCTCAACGAAGGACAATCATGACGCTCTGGATCGTGCTGACGATGATGGTCGCGGTCGCCGCGGTCGGCGTCGCAATTCCGCTGGTGCGCCGGCACGAGGCGCGCGGCGACGCGGCGCTGGCGGTGTTCCGCGACCAGCTCGCCGACCTCGACGCGCAGGTCGCGAACGGCGCGGTGGCGGCTGAGGAAGCGGAGGGGCTGCGCACCGAGATCCGCAAACGGCTGCTCGCCGAGGATCGCTACGCGTTGACGCCGGCGCGGCCGCTCGCCGCCGCCAGCCTCGGGCGGATCGCCCTCGGGCTCGCGGCGATCATCGCGCTGGCGGCGACGGGTCTCTACGCGCTGATGGGACGGCCCGACCTGGCGGAGCGGCCGGTGGTCGCGGGCGCCGCCGCGCCGGTCGCCGAGGGCCAGCCGGCGCCCGATGTCGACAGCATGATCTCGGGCCTCAAGGCCAAGCTCGCCGCCAATCCGGGCGACCCGGAAGGCTGGCGGATGCTCGGCTGGTCGTATCTGCAGATCGGCAAGCCGGGCGACGCAGTGACCGCCTACCGCAAGGCGGCGGCGATCAAGCCCGACGAGCCGGGCTATCAGTCGGCGCTCGGCGAGGCGCTGGTCCAGGCGTCGGGCGGCGCGGTGACGCCGGAGGCGCGGGCGATCTTCGCCAGGGTCAACGCCGCCGATCCCGCCGATCCCCGCGCCCGCTATTTCCTCGCGGTCGCCAAGGGCCAGGGCGGCGACAGGCGCGGCGCGCTCGACGATCTCGTCACGCTGCTCAACAGCGCGCCGGCCGACGCGCCCTGGGCGCCCGAGCTGCGCCCGATCGTCGAGGAGAACGCCAAGGCGCTGGGCGTTGACCTGTCCGGCAAGCTGAAAGGCGCGAGCGCGGCCCCGGCCGCGATCGCGCCCGCCGCGCCGATGCCGTCGGCCGAGCAGGTTCGGGCGGCGCAGGCGATGGACCCCAACGACCGCAACGCGATGATCAAGGGCATGGTCGAGAGCCTCGCGGCGAAGCTCAAGGCAAATCCCAGGGACCTGGAAGGGTGGCAGCGGCTGATGCGCGCGCGGATGGTGCTGAACGACGGACCGGGCGCCAGCGCCGCCTATCGCGACGCGCGCGCCGCCTTCCCGGGCGATACGCCGGATTCGCGGGCGCTGGCGGCGGCGGCGCGCGATCTCGGCATTCCGAGATAGGAGACTTGCGATGACCAGACGCCCGCTCGGCCGCTCCGGCCTGTCGATCGCGCCGCTGATGCTCGGCGGCAACGTCTTCGGCTGGACGATCGACGAGCCGGCGTCGTTCGCGGTGCTCGACGCCTTTGTCGACGCCGGGCTCGACGCGATCGACACCGCCGACATGTATTCGACCTGGGCTCCCGGCAACAAGGGCGGGGAGTCCGAGACGGTGATCGGCAACTGGTTCGCGAAGGGCGGCAAGCGCGACCGGGTGACGCTCGCCACCAAGGTCGGCATGGAAATGCCGGGCGGCAAGGGTCTAAGGCGCGATTGGATCGTCGCTTCGGTCGAGGCGTCGCTCAGGCGTCTGCGAACGGACCGCATCGATCTATACCAGGCGCATAAGGACGACCCTGAGACGCCGCTCGACGAGACGCTGGAGGCGTTCGCCGCGCTGATCGGGCATGGCAAGGTCCGGGCGATCGGCGCGTCGAACTATCAGGCGCCGCGCCTGAGCGCCGCGCTCGACATCGCCGGCGCCAGGGACCTGCCGCGCTACGAAACGCTACAGCCGCTCTACAATCTCCTGGACCGGGGCGAGTTCGAAACCGGGCTTCAGCAGCTGTGCATAGACCGTGAGGTCGGCGTAATACCCTATTACGGGCTGGCAAGCGGCTTTCTGACCGGCAAGTATCGCTGTGGAGCTGACCTCAAAAAGAGCCCGCGCGGCGGCGGCGTGGGCGTGAAATATCTCAACCCGCGCGGCCTCCGGGTCTTGGCGGCGCTCGACCATGTCGCGGCCGAGCTCGACGCCACGCCCGCTCAGGTGGCGCTGGCCTGGCTGATGGCGCAGCCCTCGATCGCCGCGCCGATCGCCAGCGCGACATCGGCGACGCAAATGACCGAACTGGCGCGGGCGGTGAACCTGTCGCTGTCCGCCGAGGCGCTTTCGCTGCTCGACGAGGCGAGCGCTTGAGCTACGCTCCCGGCCTGGCTTTCCGCGCCACCGGCATCACGATGCCCTGCGTGTGCGGCGAGGCGGGCGTGTTGGCATAGGTCACGACGTTGCCTGTCGGCGCCGGCGCATCGCCCGAGTTGCGGTAAAGCAGCGTCACGCTGATCCGGCGGTTGCGCGGGTCGTAGGGGTCGGCGGCGTTATAGGGCTCGGTATCGGCGAGGCCCTCCAGCCGCGCGAAGCGATCGGGCGCGACTCCGCCCGCCTGGAGCGCCGCGCGCGTCACCTCGGCGCGCTCGCTCGACAGCTTCCAGTTGTTCATGCCCGCCTTGGCGTAGGGCACGCTGTCGGTGTGGCCGCGCACCGAGATCTTGTTGGTGAACGGCGAGATCGCCTGCGCCGCGGCGTCCACCAGCATCTGCGCCTTCGGCGTCATGCTGTCGGTGCCAAGGCCGAACATCGAAAAGCCGGCGCGGTCGATAATCTCGATCAGCAGGCCCTCGTCGGTGACGGTGAACTTTACCTGGTCCTTGAGCGGGGCGAGCGCCGAAGCCGATTCCATCCGCGCCGAGATGCTGCGGATGACCTTGGCGAAATTCTGGCGGTCGGTGTTGTGGAGCTTGCCGCCGTCGCCTGCGCCGCTGCCGCTGGGTCCCGCAACCGGCTTGATCGGGCTTCCCGCACGCTTGGCATAGGGTGCGTTGCCCTGCGGCTCGAGGATCGAGCGACCGCCGCCGATGCCGTTGGATCCCCCCGAGTTCTTGTGGCTGATCAACGTCGGCGTGAAATAGTCGGCGATGCCCTTCCTCTGGTCCTCGGTTGTCGCGCCGACGATCCATAGCAGCAGGAAGAACGCCATCATCGCGGTCACGAAGTCGGCGTAGGCGACCTTCCACGCGCCGCCGTGGTGCCCGGCGGCGGCGACCACGGTGATCTTCTTGATGATGATCGGCGCGATCGGCTTGGCGTCGTTGCTCGGCTTGGGGGCGGGCGGCTTGGCGCCGGGGGGCGGCGCGGCGGAGGCGGGTGCGGGAAGCGACGCCACGGCCTAGCGCGCCCGGAGGCCGTCGAACACCTCGGCGAAGTTCGGCTGGTTGTGGTGGCTGATGCCGGTGCGCGCCGCCTCGATCACCAGCGGCTGCGGGTTGCCGTGGAGCGACGAGATGATCAGCTGTTTGACGACGTTGTAGATCTCGCCGTCCTCCTCGATGATCTGCTGGAGCCGGGTCGCGAACGGGCCGACGACGCCGTAGGACAGCAGCACGCCCATGAAGGTACCGACGAGCGCCGAGCCGATCATCGCGCCGAGGATCGCCGGCGGCTTGTCGATCGAGCCCATCGTCTTCACGACGCCGAGCACCGCCGCGACGATGCCGAGCGCCGGGAGCGCGTCGGACAGGTTCTGCAGCGTGTGCGCCGCCTTGAGCGAATCGTGATGGTGGTTCTTCAGCGAATTATCCATCACCTCCTCGACCGCGTAGACGTTGAGGGTGCCGGAGGAGACGACGACGAGCCGGATGGTGTCGCTGATCAGCCCGATCAGGAACTTGTCCTTCAGCAGCTTGGGATAGTCGGCGAAATAGCTCGACGAGGCGGGATCCTCGATATGCGCCTCGAGCGCCACCGGGCCGTCGGTGCGGAGCGCCTTCATCAGCCGCGAAACGAGGAAGATCGTGTCGAGATAGTCCTGCTTGCGATAGGTCGTGCCCCTGAACACGCGCATCAGGCCGGCGCCGACCGCCTTGTTGATCGCCATGCTGTTGCCGAGGAGGAGCGCGCCGGCACCGGCGCCGCCGATGATCAGCATCTCGTGCGGGATGGCCTCCATCACCGGCTCGAGATTGCCGCCGGTGATCGCGAAGCCGCCGAACACCATGACCAAAAGAACCACCAAGCCGATTGCCGCGAACATCTGCGCTAGTCCCCCGTAAAACCTGTCGGCCTGACAGAGTGAGTAACGGCAATCGGGGGCGGGGTTTTAGGGTTAACGGATGACGTCGAACAGCGAGAGCGACTTCACCTGCGCGAAGCTCTGCTGCGAGGCTTTCAGGATGAGGAGCGCGCTCTGCATCTCGGTGATCGCGGCTGCGACGTCGGCGCTTTCGAGGCTCGACTTGCTGGTCGTGAGCGCGGTGGCGACATCCTCGAGCCGGGTCTTCTCGTTTTCGATGGTGTTGAGACGCCCGCCGAAGGTCGCGCGCACGTCGTTGACGCGGGCGATGCCGACCTGGAGGCCGTCGAGCAGCATGTCGTAGCGCGCCTTGTCGGCGTCGCTGAGCGGCGTCGGCTGGGTGAGCAGGTCGCGGAATTCCTGAAGCTGCTGGAAGGCGTCACCCAGCACGTCGGCGCCGCGCTCGCCCGCCTTGATCGCGGTGTCCGGCCCGATCGGGATCGAGGCGGAGGTGCCGCCGCCGTCCCAGACGACGTCGCCGGCCATGTCCCTGACGAAGGCGGGCGCGTTGCTCTTGGTGCCGGCGAACACGAAGTCACCGCCCGCGTCGCGCGTGTTGGCGAGCTGGAGCAGGCCATCGGTCAGCTGGTCGAGCTCGTAGGCGATGTTCTGCCGGTCGCCGTTGTTGAGCGTGCCGTTGGCGGCGGTCAGCGCCAGTTCGCGGGCGCGGATCAGGCTGTTCGATATGCCCTCGACCGCTCTGTCGGCGACCGACAGCCTGGAGGTCAGCGTGTCCATGTTGCGCATGAACTGGCTGTTATCGTCGATGCTGCGCTGAAGCTGCGCGACGCGGGCGGAGCCGACGGGGTCGTCGGAGGGGTCGATGATCTTCTTGCCGGTCGACACCTGCGCCTGCAGCTTGCCGATAAGGGTCTGGAGCGAGCTCATCCGGTCGGTCTGGACCAGATAGCTGTGGCGGGTGCCCACGGTCATCTCCATCAGTTGAGCTCGAACAGCGTCTGGAACAGCGTCTGAGCGATGCCGATGACCTTCGAGCAGGCCTGGTAAGCCTGCTGGAAGCGCAGCAGGTCGGCGGCCTCGTCGTCGAGGTTGACCGCGCTGCCGGCGTCGCGCGTCGCGATCGTCGTGTCGCGCAGCGACTTGGTCGCGGCGGCGAGCGACTTGCTGTCGGCGAGCGCGCTGGCGACGGTCGACACCTGCTTCTCGTAGCTCTGCTCGTAGGCGCCGCCCGAGGGCAGGCGGAGGTCGATCAGCGCGCGGATGTTGGCATTGTCGCCAATATCGCCGTTGCCGCTCGCCGCGATCTTCGACGGCTCGGTGGTCGACACCGACATGCCCGCCGCGGTGACGCCGCCGGTGATGCTGAAATGGTCGCCGTCGTGAGGCGCGCCGCCAAGGACGACGTGAACGCCGTCGAGGTCGAGGCTGCCGGTGCCCGACACTGGCGTGCCGGTGCCGTCGGTTCGCGACAATGTCCATTGGCCCGTGCCGGCGGCATACCACAGCGAATAGCCGCCCGCGTTGATCGCGCCGGTGACGCTTAGCGCCAGCGAGCCCGAGCCCGAGTTGGTCGGCGAGCCCACTGCCGCGAGCGCGGTTGCGGCGAACAGCGGGCCGCCCGGATCGCCGTTGAGGTCGGTGCCGAGCGCATGCTGCGCGTTGACGCCGGTGATGAAGTCGCTGGCGAGCGCGTCGAGTCGGGCGATCGCATCGGTCGCCTTGGCTTCGGACTCCGCAAGGCCGCTAAGCGTGCCGCCGCCGGGGCTGACCACGGCGTTGCCGCCGAACGGGTCGAGCGTCAGCTGGATGGTGTTGCCGGTGAGCCGGGTGCCGAGCAGCCTGGCGCAGTCGGCGCCAATCAGCACCGGCCCGTTGGGATCACCGATGCGGACCTCGACGCTGCCGTCGGCGGCCTCGGTGACGCCGATCCGCATCATGTCGCCCAGCTCGTCGAGCAGGCCGTCGCGCTGGTCGCGAAGCGACGCCGACTGCGAGCTGTCGGGGTCGGTGCGCTTCAGCTGCGTGTTGAGCGTCGCGAGGCCCTTGGTGATCTCGTTGACGCGCTGGACGCCGGCCGTCGTCTCGGCGCGGATGCCCTCGCGCGTCGCGGACAGGCCGGCGGCGGCGGTGCGGAAGCGTTGCGCGACCGTGCCGGCGGCGTCGATCAGCGCGATGCGCGGCGCGGTGGCGGTGACGTCCGACGCGACATCCTGCGCGGCGTTGAAGAACTTGCTCAGGCCATCGCCGACGCTGCCCGACCCGGTCCCGAGGCTCGACTGGAGGTCGGTCAGCCAGCGCGACTTGGCGTCGAGCCGGGAATAGTCGCCGCTGGCGATGCGCGCGTCGTTGGTCCGGAACTGGTCGTAGAGCCGCTCGATGCCCTTGACGTTGACTCCGTTGCCGCTCTGCGACCCCGACGACAGCGGATAGCCGACGCCTGGGGCGGGGGCCTCCTTGATGCGCGCCAGCCGCCGCGAATAGCCGACGGTGTTGGCGTTGGTGATGTTGTCGCCGACCACCTCCAGCGCCGTCTGGTAGGCACGGATGCCGGTGGCGCCGAGCGCCAGGAGGTCGCTCATGGCGCGGGCTCCGTCTTCGGCGCTTCGGCCTTGAGGTCGGGACGGCTGCGGGTCGCGTAGTCGACCATCGCCCTGGCGATTCCGAGCGTGCCCTTGCCGCCCATGTCCTTGGCGAGCGCGCTGTCCTGCATGTCGCGGAACTGCTTCTGGGCATCGCTGTCGAACAGCCCGCCGCCGATCGCGTCCTGCGCCGAGCGCATCGATTTCAGCATCATGCCGACGAAGATCGATTCGAATTGCTTGGCGGCCTTCTCCAGATTGGCGCGGTTGGCCAGCCGGCTGGAGTCGGGCGCGGCAAGGCCGGCGGCGACGGTGACGGGCGCGGTCATATGACGATCAGCTCGGCATGGAGCGCGCCCGCCTGTTTCAGCGCCTCGAGGATCGCGACGAGGTCGCCGGGCGAGGCGCCGATCGCGTTCACCTGCTTGACGATATCGTCGAGGTCGACGCCGGGCGCGAACTTGAACATGTGCGCCTGCTCCTGCTCGACCTGGATCTTGCTGTCTGGGAGGACCACGGTCTGGCCCTTGGAGAAGCCCTCGGGCTGGCTGACCTGCGGGTCCTCGCCGATCTTGACGGTCAGGTTGCCGTGGGCGACCGCGGCGGGCGACACGCGGACCCCGGCGCCCATCACCACGGTGCCGGTGCGCGAGTTGACGATGACCTTGGCCGCCGGCTGCGCGACCTTGACCTCGAGGTTCTCGATCAGGCTGACGAGCGTGATCCGCGCGTCGGTGGTCTGCGGCGCGCGGACGCTGATCGACACCGGGTCGATCGCCTCGGCGACGCCGCCGCCGAGCGCGCCGTTGATCGCGTCCGACACCCGCTTGGCGGTGGTGAAGTCGCTGTCGCGCAGGTTGAACACGAGGCTCGGTGAGGTCGCGAACGGCGTGTCGACCATGCGCTCGACGCTGGCGCCGCCCGGGATGCGGCCGGTCGACGGCACGTTGATCGTGATCTTTGAGCCGTCCTGGCCCTCGACGCCGAGGCCGCCGACCGCGAGCGAGCCCTGCGCCACCGCGTAGACCTGCCCGTCGGCGCCCTGCATCGGCGCCATCAGCAGCGATCCGCCGCGAAGCGACTTGGACTTGCCGATCGCCGAGACGGTGACGTCGATCGTCTGGCCGGGCTTGGCGAACGGCGGCAGCTCGGCGGTGATCATCACCGCGGCGGCGTTCTTGAGGCCGGGGTTGATGTTCGCCGGGATGACGACGCCGAAGCGCGAGATCGCGCTCTTCATGCTCTGGATCGTGTAGGCGAGATTGTCGTCGCCGGTGCCGTTCAAGCCGACGACGATGCCGTAGCCGACGAGCTGGTTCGACCGGATGCCGGCGAACCCGCCGAGGTCCTTGATCCGGTCGGCCTCCGCCGGGGCGGCGAAGGCGAGCAGCGCGAGAGCGGCGAGACGCTTCAGCATGGCGGTTCCTAGAAGGGCGAGAGGGCGGTGAAGAAGCGCTGGAGCCAGCCCTGGCGGCTTTGCGCCGCGACCTCGCCGGTGCCGGAGTAGGCGATCTTGGCGTCGGCGACGCGGGTGGAAAGCACGCGGTTGTCGGGGCTGACGTCCTCGGGCCGGACGATCCCGGAGATCTGGACATATTCGTCGCCGCGGTTGAGCTGGACGCGCTTCTGCCCGCGCACGAACATCGTGCCGTTGGGGTAGACCTGAGCGACGGTGACGCTGACCTGGCCCGACAGGCTGTTCGCCTGCGCCGCCTGGCCGCTGCCCTTGAACGACGACGACGCGCCGCCCTTGAGCAGATCCGGGTTGATGGAGCTGAACGGCTTGGCGTCGGGCAGCGTGATGCCGAGCGCGCTGTCGCGGCTCGTCTGCTGCGACGCCTGCTTGGTCGCCTGCATCGCCTCGACCAGCTGGATGGTGAGCACGTCGCCGACCCGGCGCGCGCGGTTGTCCTCGACCAGGCTCGAATAGCGCGACGGCTGGAAGATCGCGCCGGTCGGGGACGAGGATGGCGGGGGAGGGGGCGCGGAGTAGGTCGGCTCGAACTGCGGCGCGATCGGCCGCCCGGTCGGGCTCGCGCAGGCGGCGAGGAGGAGGCACAATCCCAGTCCAATCCTCCCTCTCCCGCAAGCGGGAGAGGGTTGGGGTGAGGGGCGTGGCGCGCCAGCGCGAGCGGCGCTGGACTCGGAGGTTTCCCTCACCCCGCTCGCCTGCCGGCGAGTCGCCCTCTCCCGCAAGCGGGCGAGGGCATCAGAGGTTCTGCGTGACATATTGCATCATCCCGTCGACCGTGTTGATGACCTTCGAGTTGATCTCGTAGGCGCGCTGGGTCTCGATCATGTCGACGAGCTCCTCGACCATGTTGACGTTCGAGGCTTCGAGCGAGTTTTGGCTCAAGGAGCCCAGCCCGTCCTCGCCGGGTGTGCCCACCTGCGGCGAGCCCGAAGCGCTTGTTTCGGTGAGGAGATTCTGGCCGACCGGCTGCAGCCCGCTCGGGTTGACGAAGCTCGCGGTCTGGATCTGACCTAGCTGGGTCGACGACGTCTCTCCCGCCAGCTGCGCCGAGACCGTGCCGTCCGATCCGATGGTCAGCGACTGCGCGCCCTTGGGGATGGTGATCGCCGGCGTCACCGCATAGCCTTCGGAGGTGACGATCTTGCCTTCGCTGTCCATCGCGAAGTTGCCGGCGCGGGTGTATCCGGTCTTGCCGTCGGGCATCTCGACCTGGAAGAAGCCGTCGCCGTTGATCGCGACGTCCAGCGAGCGCTCGGTGGTGACCATCGAGCCTTGCGTATAGATGCGCTCGGTGCCGACGACCTTGACGCCGGTGCCGACGTTCATGCCGTTGGCGAGCTGCGACTGCTGGCTCGACTGCGCGCCCGCCTGGCGGACGTTCTGGTACATCAAAGTCTCGAAATCGGGGCGGTCGCGCTTGAACCCGGTCGTGTTGACGTTCGCCAGGTTGTTCGAGATGACGCGCATCCGCATGTCCTGCGCGTCGAGCCCCGAACGGGCGGTATGAAGGGCTGCCGACATGCGAATTCTCCCTTAATTGTCGAGGCGCATCAGCTCGGCCGAGCTCTGGTCGAGCTCGCGCGAGGCGCCCAGCATCTTCACTTGCAGCTCGTAGTTCCGCGACTGGTCGAGCAGGTCGATCATCGCCGCCATCGCGTTGACGTTGGAGCCTTCGAGCGACCCGGTGGTGACCCGCGCTTCCGGATCGGCATCGGCGGTCTCGCCCTGCGGCAGGTGGAACAGGCCGTCGCCGCCCTTGGCGAGGCGCGTGGGGTCGGGCGTCGCGAGCTTCAGCGTGTCGATCGCCACCATTTCCTGCGGGCCGGCGCCGAGCGGCTGGATGCTGATCGTGCCGTCGGCGGCGATATCGATGCGCTGCGCCGGCGGCATGGTGACCGGCCCGCCCGAGCCGATGACCGGCACGCCGTCGCCGTTGACCAGCAGTCCGTTGGCGTCGATCTTGAGGTCGCCGCGCCGCGTATAGGCCTCGGTGCCGTCGGCGGCCTGCACCGCGAGCATCGAATCGCCGCCGATCGCCAGGTCGAGGGGACGGCCCGTGGCCTGCACCTCGCCGGGCGACATCTGTGCCTGAAGCTGCGCCTCCGCCGCCAGCACTTGCCCGCCGAAGCCGCCGGAGAGTTCGCGCCCCTTGGTGGTGCCGATGTCCTTGCGAAAGCCGGTGGTCGAGGCGTTGGCGATGTTGTGCGCGGTGACGTCCTGGGCCGCCAGCGCAGCGCGCATTCCGGTCATCGCGGTATAGGCGAAGCTGCCCATGATCAGCTCCGGATGTTGATGATCGCGGAGGTCATCGTGCTGTCGGTCTCGATCGCCTTGGCGTTCGCCTGGAAGTTGCGTTGCGCGGTGATCAGGTTGACCAGCTCCTCGGTGATGTCGACGTTCGACCGCTCGAGCGAGCCCGAGAGGACCGAGCCCAACCCGCCGGTGCCGGCCTCGCCAAGCATCGGCTCGCCCGACAGGCCGGTCGCCGAGAAATGCGCGTTGCCGACCTGCTTCAGGCCGTTCGGATTGGCGAAGTTCGCCATCACGATCTTGCCGAGCGCCGTCGACTCGCCGTTGGTGAAGCTCGCGCGGACGACACCGTCGGTGCCGACGCTGACCGCGTCGAGGCGGCCCGAGGGGTAGCCGTCCTGGCTCAGCAGGCCGACCGAGAACGGGTCCGACACCTGCGTCGTCGCGGTGCCGTGGTCGAGCGTCAGAGTCAGCGGGTCGGCGCCGGCGAGCGCCACCGCGTTGAACGCCACCGCCGTCGTCGGCGTGGTGAGCGCGCCGGCGGTGTCGAAGGTCAGCGACAGCGGGCCGGAGCCGCTCGCCTTGGTCAGTTCGGTGCCGTCGACGAAGACGTGCGCGTCCCAGGTGCTGGTCGGCGCCGAGCTCGTCGCCGCTGCGGTGCGGACGTAATAGATCGAGGCGGGATGCGACTTGCCGGTCGAGTCGTAGACCTGCGTCGAGGTCGTCTGATTGTAGGTGAGCGGGTTGTTCTTGTCGAAGACGTAGGGGCTGCTCGACGTGTAGCGCGCGTTGCTCGGGATCACCTCGGCGTCCGACGGCAGGTTGCTCTGGATCTCGATGCCCGTCGAGGCGTGCGGCGCGCCCGAGGTCAGCGGCAGCCGCAGCGACTGGGTGTTGGCGAGGCCCGAGGCGAGCACCTGGCCCTGATCGTTGACCGGGTAGACCTGAAGCGCGTTGCCGGTGGCATCGACGACATAGCGGTCGTTGTCGACGGTGAACGATCCGTCGCGCGAGAAGCTGACGTCGTTCGCCGCGCCCTTCGACTTGACCGTGAAGAAGCCCTGGCCGGTCAGCGCCATGTCGAGCACGTTGAGGCTCGCCTGGATCGCGCCCTGGGTGAACTGCTGGTTCACCGCCTTCAGCGCCGAGCCCGAGCCATAGACCCGCGACGGGTTCTGCAGCGGCGAGGTGGCGATGATGTCGCCGAACTCGGCGCGGCTGCGCTTGAAGCCGACGGTGCCGACGTTGGCGACGTTGTTGGAGATCACCGAGAGGTCGGTCTGGGCGCTGTTGAGCCCGGTCAGCGAGGTGTACATCGACATGGTTTGGGGCTCTCCTAGCCTGCGACTTTCTTGACGTTGGAATAGTCGACCGCGCCCGGCCCGATGACGTCGAGCGTTAGCGCGCCCCCGGCGGCGCTCGGCAGGTCGACCGAGCGGACAAGGCCGTAGACGTTGGTGGCGAGCGCCTGCTGCTTGCCCGCGACGAGGCCGGTCGCCGAGATCGTGAACGGGCCGTCGCCCTCCGCTTGCCAGCCGAAGTCGCGGCTGCCGGCGTCGAGCGCGCCGAGCTCCAGCGTCTTGACCACTGCGCCCGCCGAATCCTTCGCGGTGACGATGATGTTCGAGGTTCCCGCCGGCACGTCGAGCGCGCCGAAGACATTGCCCTCGCCATCGGGCGATGCCGTGTTGCCCGGCACCAGCACATATTTGCCGACAAGGCCGGTGGCGGTGCCGACCCGGCCGCTGTCGAGCGAGCCCGAGATCGACTTCAGCGTCTCGTTCATCTCGGAGATGCCGGCGACCGAGGAGAATTGCGCCATCTGCGCGACGAACGCTTCGTTGTCGATCGGCTTCAGCGGGTCCTGGTTCTTCAGCTGCGTGGTCAAGAGCTTCAGGAAGTCGCTCTGGTCGAGCGTGTCGTTCTTCTTCTTGGCGGCAGTCGATGCCGCCGCGCTGGTGATGCCCAGCGCGTTCAGGTCTAGGCCGGAGGCGCCCACGCTCATGTCTTATTGTCCCAGCTTCAAGGTGTTGAGCATCAGCTGCTTGGCGGTCTGCAGCACCTCGACATTGTTCTGGTACTGGCGCGACGCCTCGAGCAGCTCGACCATCTCGGCGGTCGGATCGACCGAGGATTCGTAGATATAGCCTTGCTTGTCGGCCATCGGGTGGCCGGGCTCGTAGCGTCTGGTCGGCTCGGCGCCGTCCTCGACGACATCGACCGCGTCGACCGTCGCGCCCTGCGCGTCGTCGAAGCTGGTCTGGAAGACGGGGCGGCGGGCGCGATAGGCTTCGGATGCGCTGCCCGCGACCGCGCCGGCGTTCGCCATGTTGGAGGCGGTGGCGTTCAGCCGCACGAGCTGCGCCGACATCGCGCGCCCCGAGATATCGAAGACCGACATGCTCATCGTCAGTCGCCCTTCAGCGCCGACATCAGCGTGCCGATGCGGCCATTGAGGAAGGAGAGCGTGGTCTGGTAGCGCACCGCGTTCTCGGCGAAGGACGTCTGTTCGGTGGCGAGCTCGACGGTGTTGCCGTCCAATGAGCTCTGCATCGGCGTCCGGTACAGCGCGCGGGCCTGCGCGCCGCCGATGTCGCCGGAGCCGTTCTCCGCCGCCTTCAGCTCGGCAGCGAAGTCGATGTCGCGCGCCTTGAAGCCCGGCGTCGCGGCGTTGGCGATGTTGGAGGCGAGCATGTCGAGCCGCTGCGAGCGCAGCGCCAGCGCCGCCCCGTGCACTCCAAAGAACCGATCGAGCGAATCCATGGCCGAAGCCTTCCTCGTGACTGTCGTCGCAAGGTGAGGAGCAAGCGCCGTGCCAAATCCAAATAAGCGGCGGTTTTGCTATGGTTTACACGCCTGTAACCACGAACCTTCACGCTTCCTGTCGAGGTTTTGACGCATCCGGGGGCTTAAACCCGGCGTATCTCCGCCGTTACTCGATTGAACGACTGGAACGACCATGCGCAGCGCCATCCTCCTGCTGATCCCGATGCTGCTCGGCGCCTCGCCCGAGATGGTCGCGCCGCGCCCGTGGGTCGGCATCGGCTACGCGCCGGTCAGCAGCCAGCCGGGCGCCGACCTTCCGGCGAAGCGCCTGATGGCGATCCGCGCCTCGCGCCTCGCAGCGATGCGTGACCTCGCCGAGCAAATTTATGGCCTGAAGATCGAAGGCAGCACGACAAGCATCGACAACCAGCTCCAGGGCGACGCCTTCCGCGCCAGCGTGCGCGGCGTCGTCGCGGGCGCGCGCACCGTCAAGATCGCGCCCAAGGGCGCCGACAGCTACGAGACCGTGCTGCAGGTCGACCCGGCGTCGTGAGGCGGCTGGCGGTCCTCGCGCTGGCGCTGGCCGCCGCCCAGCCGTCCGCCGCCCGCCCGGTCGAGGCAGAGGGTGTCGCCAACATCACCGCGGGCGATGTCGCGGGCGCCCGAAGCCGCGCCATCGCCGACGCGCTGGAGCAGGCGGTCGCGCAAGGCGGCCTCACCATCGACGCGCGCTCCGAAATGATGAACGGCGTTGTGTCGTCCGACCGGATGAGCACCGCCGCGACCGGCCATCTGCTCGGCCACCGCATCCTTTCCGAAACCCGCGAGCGCGATCTCTACCGCGTCGCGGTCATGGCCGATGTCGCCGCCGAGGCGCCGCGCGGCTGCGCCGCCAGCGCCCGCCCGCCGCTCCACCTGCTCGCCATCGCGATCGACGCCGACGATGCGCTCGACCCTGCCGTCGCCCAGCCGCTCGCCGCACGGATCGCCGGCGCCCTCGCCGACGCGCTCGGCCAGGCCGGCGTCGCGGTGGCGTCGGCGTCGCCCTATGTCGGCCCGCCCGGCGATCCGCGCCGTTCCTCGGTGCGCTACGACGCTCTGTTCACGCCCGACCCGCTGCCGACCGCCGGCCGCCTGCTCGCCGGCACGCTCCGGCTGGAGCGCGTCGTGGTGCCGCACACGCCGCTGACCGGCGCTCCGGGCGAGAAGCTGTCGGCGACACTGGTGCTCGACGTCATCGACGCCGGCACCCGCCGCCCGCTCGCGCGGGTCGCGGCGCGCCGCGACTACAGGCTGACCGGCACGCTGCTCGACCTCCTGCCGCTCGGCTTCCAGCCGCCGCAGCCGCTGAATGCGCCCGATCTTGCAAGCCTGACCGCCGATGCGGCGCGCCGCATCGCGGCTTTCGGCGGCTGCGGCCCGCTGTCGGTCGCGATCGTCGGCCGAGACCGCGCGGGCGTGACGCTCGGCGCGGGAACCGCCGACGGCGTCGTGCCGGGCGACATGCTCCGTATCGGCACCGGCGAGCCGCTCAGCAGCGACGGGGGATGGACCGTCGTCGAGGTGACGGGTGCCACCGCGCGACGTGCGACGGCGCGCCCGGTCGATCCATCGGCGATGGCCCGCGTCTCAAGCTACAACGCGGCCACGAAGCTCCCCTAATCCCCAACCTCAACCTCCTGTCATTCCCGCGAACGCGGGAACCCAGTCGTTCCCGGATAACGCCCGGCGCCGGAGAATGAGCTTGCAACCGCTGGGTCCCCGCTTTCGCGGGGATGACAGGTTAGGAGAGGGCAGGGTGTTGGCACGGCCCTTGCTCGTGTCCCCGGCATGGAGCGAAACGCCCTCATTCCGTCAATTTCCCGACGCCTGGCCGTCCTGTGCCTGCTGGCCGCCGCGCCCGCTCACGCCGGAGACCTTCAGGCCCGCCTGACCGCCTTCGTCGGCACGGCCGGAACCGCGACGCTCGACCCGCGCCTCGTCCGCGATTGCCCGCAACCGCCGGTGATCGACTGGTATGGCTCGGTGCGCCGCTCGGTCGTCGTCGCCTGCGCCGGCCAGCCCGGCTGGCGCGTCTTCGTGCCCGTCCGCTCCGTCGCCGGAGCGCCCACACAGAATTTCCTCACCCCCGTCGTCGTCAAGCGCGGCGACCCCGTGCAGATCCACGCCGGCGGCGCGGGCTTCCGCGTCACCACCGTCGGCGCGGCGGAGCAGGACGGGCGGGTCGGCGCGCACATCCGAGTCCGCAATCCCGCCACCGGCACCGTCACCGCGGCGATCGTCGAGAGCGCGGGAAATGTTTCGCTGCCGGGCTATAATTCCGCCTCGGCCAGCCGTTAATGAATTCGGAACCGATGAACACCGCCGAGGATGGGGACTGACATGATCGACGGCATTTCAACCAGGCTCGGCGGGCTCGGCGCGCCGAACGTGTCGCGGATCGACGACGCGGCCCGCGCCGCCGCGCGTCCCGCCATCGCGACGATCGCCGCGGCGGGCAGCGGCAAGGCCGAGCTCTCCGCGCTCGCCGTCGCCGCGCATGACGCCGGTCAGGCCCCCGTCGACGCTTCCCGCATCGCCGCCCTCAAGGCCGCCATCGCCGATGGCAGCTACACCGTCGACCCGGAGAAGATCGCCGCCAGGATGATCACCCTCGATCTCGGCTGGGCGGCCGACGCCTGACATGCCCGCCGCCGCCTACCGCGACACCGTGCGCCGCCTGCTCGAGGCGATGCGCGCCGAGGTCGTGGCGATCGACGCCGGCGACCTGTCGGCGCTCGAGAAGACCACCGCCGCCAAGCTCGCGGCGCTGTCCTCGCTCCAGCTGTCGCCGCTGTCGGAGATCGACCCCGAGGTCGAGGAAATGATCCGCGAAGGCGCGCGGCTGAACGCGCAGGCCGCGACCCGCGTCAACCTGCTGCTCGCGCAGGTGGAGCGCCGCCTGAACGGCTTCGCCTCCGCCGCCGGTCATGCCGCCCCCGCGCGCTACGGCCGCGACGGCCGCATGGCCGCCCCGCTCCGCCGGGTCGAGCTCGACCGCGCCTGAAGGCTCAGCCTTCCCACCGGAACAGAGCCCCGATCTCCACCCCAAACACTCGCGCGATCCGGAACGCCGCTTCCAGCGACGGCGAATAATGCCGCTGCTCGACCGCCGCGATCGTCTGCCGCGTCATTCCGATCGCCGCGCCAAGCTCGCTCTGAGTCATTCCGCGCGCCTCGCGATGCTCACGGACGCTGTTGGCGATGGGCAGCACCGCTCAGGCCGCCCGGTGATGGAGCGCGAGGAACACCGCCTGGCGCACGCACTCGGCAAGGACGACAGCCGCGAGGATGGCGTTCGCCATGTCCGCCTTGCCCGCGCCGAAATGCAGCGTCAGCCCAGCACCCAGTGATGTGACGATCAGCAGATAATAGCCGACGCCCGTCGCCTTCCGGTCAATCGCCCGCTCGCGCTCGTCCATCGGCCCGTAGCGGTCGGCGGAGGTCAGCGCGAGGATCGCATGCCCGACGACCTGCACCACGACGATCGCCACGACGATCCCGACCAGCAGCACGACTTGGTCGACGACATGCGCCCGGCTCGCGAACTCGCTGATCACGCGCGCGAAATAGTAGCCGTAGAGGATGAGCAGCGAGGCGAGCGAAAGCAGGGCGCTCTTGTATCGGAACGACATCGATAACTCCGTGTTAGAAATATCTAACACGGAGTTATCGCGCCGATCAGCCGATGTCAAATATCTCCGACATTATCCCCTTGCGACAAGTAAGGACAATTCCTATATATAATCCATGAGCAAGGCGCCAACCCTCCGCCAATTCCAGAAGCGCTTTCCGACCGAGGAAAGCTGCCTAGAGCATCTTATGCGCACCCGCTTCGGCGAGCGTCACGCCTGCGATAAGTGCGGCAAGGATGCCAAGTTCTACCGCGTCAAAGAGCGCCGGTCCTATGCTTGCGAGCATTGCGGCTTTCAGGTCTATCCGACCGCTGGCACCCCGTTTGACCGCACCCGCACCCCGCTTCGTGACTGGTTCTTTGTCATGTTCCAGTTCGTCACGTCGCGGAACGGTGTCGCGGCGAAAGAGGTGCAGCGCCAGCTCGGCGTCACTTACAAGACGGCATGGCGCATGTGCGACCTTATTCGCGCCCACATGGGCGCCCTGGACGGCAACAGCCCGATCGGCGGCGCTGGCACCGATGTCGAGATTGACGAGACATTCATCGGCGGCAAGCGCCGCGGTCAGGGCAATCGCTCAAACAAGGCGGTCGTCGTCGGCATGGTGGAGCGGGGCGGTGACGTGGTGACGAAGGTCGTCGCCGGTCAGAAGCGCGAGAACATCCTACCGGCCGTTACCGAAAACGTCATCCCCGGTGGCACGGTCCACACTGACTATCTGCACTCCTACCGGGTGCTAGGCGAGATGGGCTACACGCATCTGCGAACGAACCATGCCGCCGGCGAGTATGTCAGCCGCGAAACCGGCTCGCACACACAGTCGATCGAGGGTTTCTGGAGCGCCCTAAAGCGCGGCATCAACGGCACCTACATCCACGTCAGCCAGAAGCATCTTCCGAAGTATCTGGCGGAGTTTGAATTCCGTCACAATCTTCGTCAGTCGCCGCATCTGATGTTAGATCGGCTTCTGACTGGCTTTGGCCGGTAACGCCGAGCATCCGGCTCAGGAGGGCGTCGAAGCGGGCATTGGGATTGGTTGCCATTCCCTCTCTTACCATCTCCGATAAGATGGGGCTATGTCGCCTGATTCGATGATCGAAGAGTTCGAGCGCCAAGGTGCTGCTCACATTCGTCTGCGAATTATGGCAAATCAACTGCCAGGCGGATGGACAGAGCCGGCGATTAAATGGCTTGCGGATCAAGATCGCGCAGAGCGTTCTCGCAATGAGGCCTCCCAATCAGAGCAGATGCGAGCCGCCTTGAGCGCAAACCACGCTGCAAAAATCGCAGCTATTGCTGCCATAATAGCCATCCCGCTCGCAATCATAAGCATTGCCGTCACCGTTCTTGCTTGGGTTTATCCTCACAAGTCTTAGCATAATATGTAGTTAAAAGCTGCACTCGCCAAACTCGCGGCACGGATGCATAATCCCCGAGTCGCCTCGATCTTGATCGGTCGGGACGATCCGCACTCGCGCGGGCGAACACAGGCTCTCGGCTTCGGTCGGGCGGCCTGCGGAATGCAAGACCTTCGGGGAATACGCAGGGCGCGGTTCTCTGTGTTCACGCGCGATCAACCGTCCCGGCTGGCGGGACGGAGCGGTGAATGCGGAGTTGCTAATGTCCGACGAGATGAAGGGAGCGCTTAGGCGCTCCGATGGCTGCAGTTATTTTATCGGTTCGTGGTTTTGCTTCATAGTCGGGCTGTTATCCCTCCTCCTTTCGGCTGTAGCCCGCTCCCCTTCCGACGAGGGCATGCATTCATTCATGCTACTTCTAGGCATGGCATTAGTCGGTTTGTGGATTCCGCTTCTAATCGCCGGCAGCATTATCCGGGCGATCTATTTCCTACCTGGCGATCAACTAAAGCTGGCTGCCGACGATCTGCGGAGGGCGAAGTGAGACGCCCTCTTGTCTTCGCGCTCCTACTTGCCAGCGCCTCGCCGGCCTTTGCCAAAAATCAATTCGAGAAGGCGTTAGAGCTCACGCCGGAATATTTCCAAAAGGTCGTTGTGGTAAAAGATGATGATCTCGACACCTCGGCAACCCTATCTAGCGTCAAGGGCTTTCAGGAGAAACGCGGGCTGCTAGGCATCACTTGGAACGACAATTTCCTTCGGGCAACGATCAACAAGAAGACCGGGGAAACCCGCATCGGCCTATATCAATTCGTGAACTATTACGGTGAGTGGCGACGCTACCAAGGCGCCAGCTACGAAACCCATGATGGGCCGAAAGACGCTGATTTGCGGATAGTCGATCGTCGGGTCGTAAGCTGCCAAAACACGCAAATCACTGGAGGTTGCTTGCTCAGCGAGCATATGATTTTCGATGTGGATGAGGAATTGTTGCGCGTTATCGCCAGCAAATGGGAGGCCAATAAAGCCGCAGTGTGGCGCTTCAAATTTCGAGCGCAAGCGGCCGATGATTGGAACGACGGCATACCCCCGGCGGAGGTCAAAGGCTTCCTAATGGCGGTAGATGCCTACCGAAAGGACCATGGATTGCCCTCACCGCAACCCGCATCACACTAAATTGATCAATCATCCCACGCCGAATAGTCAGGGATGTAGCCTTGAGGCTTCTTCTCCGGCGGCGGCGAATGATTTGTTATGGTAACGTTGCCTGTGACATTTCCGAAGTTGGGAGAGTGAGGACCGTTTGAGCTGTGGCCCGCGCCTCCGTCTTCGTCGCCTTTTCGACGCGGTAACAGCGTCCATATGAAAAGCATCGTAAATAGGACGGCAACGACCCATGAGATAATATTGGGGGCAGTCATAAGCTTGTCCCGAAGCTCAAGGGCGTCTTGCCGAGCATGCGCAACCGATACGGCGAACTGAAAGCCGTTCCAAATCCATATAGCTCCCGCCGCGAGGCCAATTCCGAGCGGGCGAAGTTTTTCCATCCCCTAATCAAAGCCGCTCTCCCCTCGGGAGTCCAGCTGTACTTGTCGGAGGGGGATAATGTCGAATATCTCTAACATCATTTCGGAGGAATTATCGGCGCCTGCGCCGTGCCACCAGGCCGACGACGCCAAGTCCGGCGATCATCATCGCCCATTCGCCGGGCTCGGGAGCGGGGGTCACGCTGAGCGCGTTGGGGTCGAGCGAGACGCGAAAAGAGGTCTGGGCCCCATAAGGGTCGATGCGGTGGAGCTTGAAGAAGCTGCTGCCATAGGGCGTCACCGCGGTTGTGATCGGGGTGTCGAGTGAATCGGGCAGGTTTTCCGACAGGCCCGCGATGCCGATCTCGTCGTCAAAGAAGGAGCCATCGGGGCGGCTCTCCGACGGATAGGAGTAGAAGCTGATCGTCCCGGTGCCGGTATTGCTGTTGCCCTGGCCCTGCAGGGTAACCGACGTGTACCAGGTGGCCGTCAGATCAAAGACCGCGCCTTCGATGTTCAGCGTCGCGCTGGTAATCGGGATCGTGGTTCCGGGCGTGAAATAATATTGCGAGGTGCCGCCCGCGATGCCATCGAAGTGATCGTAGGTAGTCCGGTTCCCGAGCGCAGTGTCGTAGGCGAAAGTCGCGGTGAACGACTTGCCATCATAGACTTCGCCGCCTTGCCCGATATCGTGGACCACACCCGAGAAGGTGGCGACAAGCTGGTCGGCGAACGCCGGTGCCGCGCTTGCGGCAACCAATGCGGCCGCCAGTTTCATACTCAAGCGCATAGCAGCCCCCCTGACACAACAGCCTGCTTTATGCATGCTTTATGCCAGCGAGTAATTCCAACGGGTTAGGCTTGGACAGCCGGTCTGATTGTAAAGAATGCCGACAGAAAATCGCGTTTTGGCAAGGGCTTGCGACGACGCGGGACGCTATGTCGCATGCCAGCTCAGCGCAGCGCCTTGCGGACCACCAGTTTCAGGCCCGACCAAGTCTCATCCACCGCGCACACCTTCACGTCAACGAACCCCAGGGGGAAGGCCAGTTCGCGGATCGTGTCCTCGGTGATGTCGGTCGGGACTTTCGAGGCCTTCTTCGGCCACGACACCCAGATCATGCCGGCCGGCGCAAGCAGCGGCCGAAGAGTCGCCAGCCGCTCCGCCAGCACCGCGCGCTCGGCGGTGAAGATGTGGGCGTGGTCAAGGTCCGGAGGCGGCGCATCACGCAGGTCGAGCGCCAGGCCGGCGGCGTCGATCTCTGCGGCGACCGATGCCGGCATTCCGTCGCGCCAGACGCTCTGGCCCCCTTTAAGCGTCAATTTCTTGGCCAGCGGCGTTCCCGAATAGCCGGTCGACATCGTTGAAATTCCTAGACTAATTTCCATCGCCGCGACTGGCACGGGCTTTGCGAAGCCTTTGCCATGAAGTGTGCCGCGTCATGAATTCGCCGTTGATTTCGAGCCTGTCAAACGGCGCCGGCCGGGTCGCGGGTGCGATCCGGGACGCCGCGGCGCGGACCGGCGTCGATTTCTCCTACCTCTACGGCCAGGCGAAGATCGAGAGCGGCTTCGACAGCGACGCCAAGGCGTCGACCAGCAGCGCCACGGGCCTCTACCAGTTCCTCGACCAGAGCTGGCTCGGTGTCGTCAAGAAACACGGCGCCGAACATGGCATGGGATGGGCCGCCGACTGCATCGAGGCGAAGCCCGGCGGCGGCCTGTGCGTGCGGGATCCCGCGGCGCGCCAGGCAGTGCTGGACCTGCGCAAGAACCCCGAAGCCGCCGCGCTGATGGCGGCCGAGCATGCCAGCGACAACGCGGCAGCGATCCAGCGCGCCACCGGCCGCGCCGCGACCTCCACCGACCTCTACATGGCGCATTTCCTTGGGAGTGCCGGAGCCGTCGATTTCCTGACGGCGATGCAGGGCAACCCGCAAGGCTCCGCCGCCGCCGTGGCGCCCGCCGCCGCCGCCTCCAACCGCGCGGTGTTCTACAATGCCGACGGCTCGCCGCGGACGCTGGCCGAGGTCTACAACCGCTTCGCCGGCAAGCTCGGCGATGCCGCCTCGACGCCCGCCGTGCAATTCGCCGATGAGGAGAGCGACACCCCGTCGATGCCGCCCGCGCTCTACCAGGCGATGAACGGCGGCGCGCCGCTCGACCTCATCCGCCCGAGCCCCGAGACCGCGCGGCTCGCCTACCTGTCGCTCACCGGGCTGGGCGCCTGATGGCCGCCGCGGCGACCGCCTTCAACGGCCCGATCTGGGCGAGCGCCGGCCGCTCGGCGGTGCTGCCGATCGGCATCCTGGCGCTCGTCGTGCTGATGGTCGTGCCGATCCCGGCGGCGATGCTGGACGTGTTCTTCATCGCCAACATCATGATCAGCATCGCGGTGCTGATGGTAGCGCTCAACACCGAAAAGCCGCTCGATTTCAGCGCTTTCCCGAGCGTCCTTCTGTTCGCGACTCTCCTGCGGCTGTCGCTCAACGTCGCCTCGACGCGCGTCGTCCTGGTCAACGGCCACACCGGCACCGGTGCGGCGGGCCACGTCATCGAAGCATTCGGCAGCTTCCTGATCGGCGGCGACTATATCGTCGGCCTGTTCGTGTTCGCGATCCTGATCATCATCAACCTGGTGGTGATCACCAAGGGCGCGGGCCGCGTCTCCGAAGTCAGCGCGAGATTCACACTCGACGCGCTGCCGGGCAAGCAGATGGCGATCGACGCCGATTTGAACGCCGGCCTGATGACCCCCGACGAGGCGCGCGCCAGGCGGGCCGAAGTCGCGACAGAGGCCGATTTCTACGGCTCGATGGACGGCGCGTCCAAGTTCGTGAAGGGCGATGCGGTCGCCGGCCTGCTCATCCTCGCGATCAACATCATCGGCGGGCTTATTCTGGGCACGCTGCATCACAACATGCCGATCGGCGCCGCCGCGTCGAACTACATCCTGCTCGCGGTCGGCGACGGCCTTGTCGCCCAGGTGCCGTCGCTGATGCTGTCGATCGCCGCCGCGATGATCGTCACGCGCGTCTCCTCGAAGCTCGACCTCACGGGCCAGATCGGCCAGCAGCTCGGCTCGGCCAAGGCGTGGACGCCCGTCGCCGGCATCCTCGCGCTGCTCGGCATCATGCCCGGCATGCCGCATCTGATCGTCCTGCCGTTCGCCGCGGGCGCGGGGTACGCCGCGTGGAAACTTCGCAAAGGTGCGAAGGTCGACGTACCGACGATCGACGCCGAAGTCGTCGGCGAGAACGGCTCGCGGCCCGACGCGACGATCAACTGGGAGGACGTCACCGACAACGTTCAGGTCTCGGTCGAGATCGGCTACGGCCTGATCGGCCTCGTCGACGAGAAGCAGCGCGCGCCGCTGATGGCGCGGATCACCGGCATCCGCCGCCAGCTTTCGAAGGAGCTCGGCTTCGTCGTCCCGCTCATCCGGGTTCGCGACAACATGGCGCTCGGCCCCTACGCCTACCGCGTCCTCATCGGCGGCGTCGTTCTCGGCGAGGACGAGGTCTATCCGAACGAGTTGCTCGCGCTGGAGAGCGGCTACATCCACCAGCCCGCGCAGGGCAAGGCGGTCAAGGATCCGACCTTCGGCCTCGACGCCGTCTGGATCGCAGCCGACGATCGCGACCAGGCCGTCGCTTCGGGCTACACCGTGGTCGACGCCGCGACCGTCGTTGCGACGCACCTCAACCACCTGCTCCAGTCGCAGGCGCGCCAGCTTCTCGGCCAGGACGAGGTCGGCAAGCTGGTCGAGACGCTGCAGGCGACGGCGCCGCAGCTCGTCACCAACCTCATCCCGAAGATCCTGCCGCTGCAGACGATCGCCACCGTCCTCCAGACGTTGCTCGACGAAGGCGTGCCGATCCGCGACTTCCGCCGCATCGTCGAGGCGCTCGCCAGCGCCGCGCCGAAAAGCCAGGACCCCGCCGAGCTCACCGAGCTGATCCGCCCAGCGCTTGGCGGCCTGATCGTCCAGAAGCTCTGCGGCGTCCGCGAGACCTTGAAGATCGTCACTTTCGACGGCGAGCTGGAGCAGCTGCTCGTCGCCTCGGTCCGCGCCGACCCGATCGGCGCCTATCCGATCGACCCCGCGCTGTCGCAGCGCATCCTGACATCGCTGTCGGAAGCCGTGCAGCCGATGATCGCCGAGGGAGCGTCGTTCGCGGTCGTCACCTCGCCGCTCGTCCGCCGCCAGCTCTTCCTGCTGCTCCGCAACCACATCCCGGACGTCTCGGTCCTCTCCTTCTACGAAATCCCCGACACGCGAACCGTCTCGGTCGTCGCGGTCGTCGGGCGCGAGGGAAGCTAAAGCGCCATGCAAACCACCACCATCATCGCCCGCGACAGCCGCGCCGCGCTCGACGAGATCGCCCGCCAGCTCGGCCCCGACGCGCTGGTGCTGGAGACGCGCAGGCACCCGCGCGGGGTCGAGGTCCTGGCGGGGATCGAGGGGCCGCGCGGCGATGCCCGGCGGTGTCACCCCCACTTAACCTCCCCCATCGAAGGGGGAGGGACCAGGCTGAGCGATTCAGGAGGAGCGTCCCCTCCCCTTCGATGGGGAGGGACAGGGAGGGGTGACACCGCCGGGCATCCCGCCACCCCCTTCGCGACCTTCGCCGAGCAAGCACGCGACATCGGCTTCGACTCCGACCTCCTCGATCGCGTCGACCGCACCGGCCTCGCCGAACCGACCGAGGCGTGGTCGCGCTTCCTCGCGCTGCTCGACTCCGAAGTCGCCATCGCCCCGCCGCCACATCTTGGCGCGCGACACGTCTGCGTCGTCGGCGGCAGCGGCACCGGCAAGACCACCGTGCTCGCGCAGATCGCCGCGCGCCTGCGCCGCGACGACCCCGGAGCCAATATCGCCTTCCTGTCCGCCGACGCGCAGCGCATCGGCGCGCGCGAGCAGCTCCGGCTGATCGGCGGCAAGCTCGGCGTGCCGGTGTTCGAGGCGGGGGAGGGCGGCCTCGTCGCGGGCGCCTGCCGCCTGCTGATCGACATGCCGAGCGACCCGTGGACCGCGCGCCGCCTCGCCGAGCCGCTGCGCGAACTGCCCGGCGGAGTGACGACGCTGTGCACGCTGCCGCTCACCGCGCAGCGCGCCCGCCACCGCCAGATGCTCGATCATTTCGACGGCCTGACCGACGCGCTCGCCGTCACCCACGCCGGCGACTCGCTGCCGCCCGGCGCGCTGATCTCGGCGCTGGCCGCGGCGCGGCAGCCGCTCGCCTATTTGAGCCGCGACGCCGATCCGCTCGCCGCGATCGAGCCGGCGCGCAGCTCGGCGCTCTACCGCCTCATCGTCGCCGCGCTCTCGGGCGCCTCGCCCGCGCTTCACTAGGGTCACAGCCGCATGTCCCACCTGATCTCCTCGACGCCCGCCAATATCGAGCGCCCCGCCGTCGTCGCCATCGCCAGCGGCAAGGGCGGCGTCGGCAAGAGCCATTGCAGCGTCAACCTGGGCGTCGCGCTCGCGCGTCTCGGCAAGCGCGTCGCGCTGCTCGATGCCGACATGGGCTGCGCCAACGCCGGGCTGCTGCTCGGCCTCAGGCCCGATGACGGCGTCGAGCGCGTCGTGACCGAGGGCCTGCCGATGGCGGACGCCCTGCGGAGCGGGCCGGCGGGAGTCCGGCTGCTGTCGGCGGGCGCGCCGATGGGCGACGACGCGCGCGAGCGCCTGTGCGCCGCCTTCGCGCCGATGGTCGCCGAGCTCGACTATCTGCTGATCGACGCCGCCGCCGGCGTCGGTCCCGAGGTCACCGATCTCGCCACCGCCGCCGATGTCGTGACCATCCTGCTCGCCGACGAGCCCGCGTCGTTCATGGACGCCTACGGGCTGCTGAAATTGCTCCACCTCGATCGCGGCTGCCGGCGCTTCGCCATCGTCACCTCGATGGTGCCCGACGAAGCCGCCGGGCGCCTGCTGTTCGTTAGCTTCGCCCGCGTCGTCTCGCGCTTCCTCGACGCCGATCTCATCCACCTCGGCTCGGTGCCGCGCGACGGCCGGGTCCGCCAGGCCGCTCTCGCCAAGCGGCCGGTGCTCGACATGTTCCCGGACTCGCGCGCCGGCCTCGCCTTCGTCGGCCTCGCCCGCGCTCTCGACACCGACGTGGCGCGCCACCCGGTCGGCCAATTGAGCGCCTTTTTCGGACAGGGAGACGCCCGTGCCTGCGCTGCCTGAGTCCGCCGTCTATTCGAGGGCGCCCGCCGCCGCGCCCGATCCGGCGAAGCTGGTCTCCGACCATCTCGGCCTCGTTCGCAAGATCGCCTGGCACGTCCACGGCAAGGTTTCGACCGCGATCGAGATCGCCGACCTCATCCAGATCGGCATGATCGCGCTGCTGGAGGCGGCGCGGCAGTTCGAGGAGCGCGGCACCGCCGCCTTCGCGACCTATGCGACGCTCCGCATCCGAGGCGCGATGATCGACCAGCTTCGCCGCCACGCGACGATGTGCCGTGGCGCCATCCACCGCCGCCGCAAGATCGGCGAGGCGCGCGCCGCGATCGAGAGCGAGACCGGCCGCGCCGCCGAGCATGGCGAGATCGCAGAGAAGCTCGGGCTCACGGTCGACGCCTATCATGCGGCGATCGAGAGCAGCCGCGGCGTCCGCTATGAATCGATCGACGCGGTCTATTCGGATCACAGCGAATGGTTCGCCGCCGACGAGGAGGACGCGCACGCCCAGATCGAACGCGCCGACCTGTCGCGCGCGCTGGTCGCGGGATTGAAGACCCTCCCCGAGCGCGAGGCGCTGGTGCTGCAGCTCTACTTCGTCGAGGAGCTGAACCTCGAGGAGATCGGCGCGGTGCTGGAGGTCGGCGCGGCGCGGGTCTGCCAGATCAAGAAAGCGGCGCTCGATCGGCTAAGGGGCAGCCTGGGCGAGTGGGCCGAGTAGAATCTACCGGCGTTATTTGTGTTCAAGGATAGCGGATCGCGCCATCGTTCTGCGCGGTGCAGGCCGCCGTGGTCTTGGCCATCCGCCCCGCCAGCGCGTCGAGCTGGCGCTGGATCGCCTGCTGGGCCCTGATCACCTCGGAGAGGTTGACCCCCCCGGCGGGCACGGTGCGAGTCACGATTGTCGGGCGTGAACCCGACGGAACGCGGATGCGCGACACCTCCTGCGACAGCAGAGACGGCAGCCGGTCGATCGACTGCTGATTGGCGCGGACGACCGCGTTGAGCGCCGCGAGATCGCCGGCGCCCGGCATCGCCGGCGCGGCCGGCGAGGCCCCGATCTGCGCGATGCGGCGCTGCTGGGTGTTGAGCAGGCCCTCGATCCGCGCTAGCGTGGCGCGTTCGGGCGAGACCGGCGGGGTCGCGGGCTTCGCGGTCAGCACCGTCACCACCACGACGCTGACGGTGCCGGCGAAGGCGAGCGCGCTGGCGGCGAGCGTCGCGTAGGCGACCAGCTTGCCGGCGGGGGCTGCCTGAGCCGCGGGAGCGTCTTCTTCGCCGTTCGCCTTGGGTGATGCGGCGGATGCCTCGGCCTTGGCCGCGGCGGGCGCCGGCGGGGTCGCCAGTTGCGGCGCGGCCACTTCGGGCTGGACCTCCTCGGCGATATCGAATTCCAGGTCGTCGAACGGGTCGGGACGGTCGGTCATCGGTCGGTCCTCTCGAAAAACACTGGCCCCGGCGTTGGGGACGCCGGGGCCAGGCTGCAGGTGCCGGTTCCTTGTTACGCTACTTACTTACTGCTGCAGCAGCTGGAGCACCGACTGGGCCGACTGGTTGGCCTGCGCCAGCATCGCGGTCGACGCCGAGGACAGGATCTGCGCCTTGGCGAGGCTCGTGGTCTCGGTCGAGAAGTCGGTGTCCTCGATCCGCGAGCGCGATTCCTCCAGGTTGGTCGATGCCGTCGAGAGGTTGTTGATCGTCGCTTCCAGACGGTTCTGAAGAGCGCCCAGATTGCCCCGGGTCGACGCGACCGTGTTGAGCGCCTTGTCGATCACGGTGAGGGCGTTGCTCGCCGCGTTCTGCGAGGAGATGTCGAAGTCGCCCGACATCTTGTCGCTGCCGCCCTGGACCGCGAAGCCGACAACCGCCGCACCCGACCCCTCGACCCGGACGGCGCCGCCGTTGACCGAGGAAAGGGTGATGACACCGGCGGTGTTGACCGCCGTGACGCCGGTCTTGCTCGTGAGAGCGTTGATCGCGTCACGGTAGGCGTCGCCCTGAGCGGTCACGCCGACGGTGGAGGCCGCCGCGCCGATCTTGACGCCGTTGATGACCAGCGTGTCGACCACCAGCGCCGTCGAGGCGGTGACCGCCTGGCCGCTGAAGCTCACGCCGTCCGACTTGTTCAGGCCAAGGTTGCTGTAGTCCGAGTAGGTGCCGCCGACGGAGAAGTTCGAACCGTCGCTGCTCTTGATCGAGACGAAGCCCTTGTTGGTGCCCGACGTGAACGCCGTGCTGCCCGTCAGGTCGATGTCGGCCCCGGTCGTGTTCGACAGCGTGATCGAGTTGTCGCTGTTGAGCACGGCGGTGACGCCATAGTCGGTCGAGTTGATGTTCTTGACGAGATCGGCGGTGCTCGAAGCGCCGGCGACCGACTTGCCGCCGATGGTGACCGCGCCGGCCGCGAAGCTGGTCGCCGTGATCACCGCGCTGGTGACGTTGTTGGAGCCCGTCGCCGTGACGCCGGTGCGCGCCGAGTTGGCGTTGAGGGCCGTCACGAGCTGCTTCGCGGTGTCGGTGCCGTTGATCGTGACGTTGCCGGCAAATGCCGAGACGCCGTTGATCGTGACATCGCCGACGTCGATCTGCGTGGCCGAACCGGCGACGCGTCCGGTGAACATCTGGCCCTGGCCGCCGGCGGCGGTGAGACCAAGCGTGTTCGCCGAAACGTCGGCGGCGGCGACCGACACGGTCTCGCCCGAGTTGAAGCCGGTCTGCAGCGTCAGGCTCTTGGTCGAGCCGTCGAGCAGCTTCAGGCCGTTGTAGCTCGTCGTCTTGGCGACGGTGTTCACCTGGGCGACCAGCTGGTTGACTTCGGCCTGCAGGCTGGCGCGGTCGCTGGTCGACAGCGTTCCGTTGGCCGCCTGGACCGAAAGCTCACGCATGCGCTGAAGCATGTTGCTGACTTCGCCCAGCGCGCCTTCGGCGGTCTGGGCCAGCGAGATGCCGTCGCTGGCGTTGCGAGTGGCGACCGCGAGGCCGCGAAGGTTCGCGGTCATGCGGGTCGAAATCGCAAGGCCCGCCGCATCGTCCTTGGCGGAGTTGATGCGCTTGCCGGTGGAAAGCCGCTCCATGGCCTGGGCAAGCGAAGCCTGCGCCATGCGGGAACCGCTCTGGGCCTTCAAGGCCGAGATGTTGGTGTTGATGACGGTCATGGCAGTCTCTCTTTCTGCGTTCTTTGCCCCGGCTCCCACCTGGCCTCATGCCGGGTCGCTGCCGTGCAATGAGTTACGACCGATGGTTCGCGGGCTTTAACCACGTGACGTAAATTCGTGGCGTGGGGCACGTCAAAAGGCCGACGGACCACAGGAAAGCACAATCAAGTCAGTGGGATAAAAGATGGCACGGCGCTTGCTAAGTCATGGCCATGACAGCGATCGACGCCAAGAGCCTGCTCGCCCTGCGCCAGCAGATCCTCGAAAAAAACACCGCCTTCGCGCCGCAGCCGGCCGCCGCAAGCCCGACCGATTTCGGGTCGGCGATGACCAGGGCGCTCAATTCGGTCAACGCCGTGCAGGGCCAAGCCGAGAGCGCCGCCGCCGCCTACGAGCGGGGCGACACCACCGACATCGCCGCCGTCATGCTCCAGCGCCAGAAGTCCTCGATCGCCTTCGAGGCGACGCTGCAGGTCAGGAACAAGCTGCTGTCCGCCTACAAGGACATCATGAACATGCCGGTTTGAGGGACTTTATAGATGGCCGAACTCGCCCGTAACGAAGTCCCCCTGATCCCGCTTCGCCCCGGCGGCGGCCTGGCGCTGGCCGCCAACGCCCGCTCGCTTCTCGCGCAACCCGCGATCCGCAAGGCGATGCCGCTGCTGATCGCGGCGATGGCGGTCGGCGCGATGGTGCTGCTGTGGGGGGTGCTGAAGTCCGCCGACTACCGCCCGCTGTTCCCGAGCCTTGCCGAGGAAGACAAGGCGGCGGTGGTCGAGGCGCTGACCGCGGCGAACTACAAGGTCAATGTCGATGAGGCGACCGGCAACGTCGAGGTCGCGGCGTCGGACTATCACAAGGCGCGGATGCTTCTCGCCGCGCAGGGCCTGCCGAAGGCGGCGGCGACCGGCTACGACCTGCTCGACAACATGCCGCTCGGCTCCTCGCGCGCGATGGAGGCGGCGCGGCTGCAGCAGAGCCAGGAAAGCGAGCTCGCGCGCTCGGTCGCCGAGATTTCGGGGGTTGAGGCGGCGCGCGTCCATCTGGCGCTCCCCGAGCAGTCGGTGTTCGTGCGGGAGCGCACGCCGCCTTCCGCCTCGGTCTTCGTCAAGCTCGCCAACGGCCGCGTGCTCGGCGAGGCGCAGGTGCGCTCGATCGTCCACCTCATCTCCTCCTCGGTCGCGGGCCTCGCCGCCGACAACGTCTCGGTCGTCGACCAGTCGGGCGCGCTCCTCACCTCGGACGACGGCGACAGCGGCCTGGGCGAAAGCCAGAAGCGAGTCGCCTACCAGTCGAAGCTGGAGGACATGTACCGCCAGCGCCTGTCCTCGCTCCTCACCCCGCTGCTCGGCGCCGGCAACTTCACCGCCGAAGTTCATCTCGACCTCGACTTCACCGACCGCCAGGCGACTCGCGAGAGCTACGACCGCGACGGCGTGCTGCGGACCGAGCAGTCGTCGCTGCAGGTTACCGGGGCAGGCGGCACGGCCGGCCCGCGCGGCATCCCCGGCGCGCTGTCGAACGTCCCGCCCGCCGCCGCGACCATCGTGCCCGCGACGCCCGCCGCCGGCGCGGCGCCGGTTCCCGTGCCCGCCGCCGCGCCCGTCCCAGACGGCCCGCGCAGCGAGAACAGCAGCAAGGCCTATGACGTCGGCAAGGAGGTGTCGGTCACCCGGACGATCGCCGGCGACGTCAAGCGCGCCTCGGTCGCGGTGGTCATCCGCCAGCAGCCGGGCAAGAAGGTCTCGCCCGCCGACATCAAGGCGATCGACCAGCTCGTCCGCGGCGCGATCGGCATCAACCCGCAGCGCGGCGACGCGGTCGCGGTCACCGCCCGCCCGTTCATCGACCCCACCGCCGTCGACGCCGAAGCCTGGTACAAGGCCGACTGGGTGATGGCGCAGGGCAAGAACCTCGCCTTCGTCCTCGTCGCCGCGATGGTGCTGTTCGGCTTCCTGAAGCCTGCGCTCGGCCGCGCTTTCGCCAAGGCCGACGGCGCCCCCGCCGGCGTCGCGCCGCAGCGCGCGGGCGACCCGGCGCTTGCCGGCAGTTCCGGCGGCCAGCGCCGCCTGTCGGTGTCGCCCGAGATGCTCGCCACGGCGCGGGGCTACGACGACAAGATCGCGCTCGTCCGCATGCTCGTCTCCGACGACACGGCGCGCGCCTCCAATGTCCTGAAGCAGATGATGCGAACCGAGATGCCCGCCGGAGCCGGCCATGAATGATCTTAGCCCCGCCGTGCCGATGCCGCTCCGCCTGACCGGCACGCAGAAGTCGGCGATCCTGATGATGCTGCTTGACGAGGACGAGGCGGCGGAGACGCTAAAGCACCTGAGCCCCCGCGAGGTCCAGCACCTGGGCGGCGCGATGTATTCGGTGGCGGACGTCGGGCAGGACGCGGTCGACGCGGTGCTCGACGAATTCCTGATGGCCGCGACCGAGCAGACCAATCTCGGCTTCGGCGCGGGTCCGCATATCAAGAACGTGCTGGTCAAGGCCTTCGGCGAGGACAAGGCGGGCTCGGTGCTGAGCCGCATCACCCCCGCCGAGGGCAGCAAGGGCATAGAAATTCTCGAATGGATGGACGCGCGCTCGATCTCCGAGATGGTCGCCGACGAGCATCCGCAGGTCATCGCCGTCATCCTCGCGCACCTGGAGCCGACGCTCGCCGCCGAGGTCCTGACCCTGCTTCCGGCCGAGACGCAGGGCGACATGCTGCTGCGCGTCGCGACGCTCGACACCATCCAGCCCGAGGCGGTCGCCGAGCTCGAGCGCGTCATGCAGAAGCAGTTGAAGGCCTCGACCTCGCTCCGCGCCGCGGCGATCGGCGGGGTGGGGGCCGCCGCCAAGATCGTCAACAACGTCCGGGGCGGCCACGACCGCCGGATCATCGGCGCGCTCACCATGCTCGACGCCGGCATCGGCCAGACGATCCAGGACCAGATGTTCGTCTTCGAGAACCTGCTGACCGTCGACGACAAGTCGATGCAGACTTTGCTCCGCAGCCTCGACACCAACTTGCTGACCATCGCGCTCAAGGGCGCCGACGAGCGCATCAAGGCGAAGTTCTTCGCCTGCATGTCGCAGCGCGCCGCGCAGGGCGTGCAGGATGAGATCGACGGCAAGGGGCCGATGAAGGTTTCCGAGGTGCAGGAGGCGCAGAAGGCGATCCTCGCCACCGCGCATCAGCTCGCGGAAAGCGGCGCGATCATGCTCGGCGGGTCGGGCGGCGACGACTATGTCTAGGCCGTGGCTCGCCACGGACGAGCGCGCCCGCGCCGTCGCGCTCGCCGACGCGGTCGCGGCGCGCACGGCCAGCGCGTTCCAGCCCTCCCCGATGTCCGAGGCCGCGAGCGCCGCGTTTCGCGCCGTCCGGAGTCTGGCCGTCGCCGACGTTTCCGATGCCACGCCCTCGGGCAAGGCTCTGATGCGCGGCCCGAGCGATCCGGGCTCTCTCGCCGTCGCCGCCGCCGCCCGCGCCGTCGCCGAAGCGGCCGAGCGCGCCGCCGTGGAAGCGCAAGCCCTCGCCGACGCGCGCGCCGCTTATGACGCTGAGCTCGACACCGCGCTCGATCACGCGCGCGACCTCATCCGCGCGCTGGGGGAGGCCCGCGCCATCGATGGCGACGCGCTCGCCGCTGGCCTCCGCGCGCTGGTCCTCGACCTCGCCGGCCAGGTCGTCGAGGCGCACGTCGCCGCCGACCCCGCCTTCATCACCGCGCGCGTCGATGAAGCGCTTGCCACGCTCAAGTCGCATCTTGAGCCCGGGCGGCTGGTCCTCAATCCGCAGGACCTCGCCCTGCTCGACATCGGCGCGCGCTTTCCCAATCTGACGCTCATCGCCGATGCCAAGCTGGCGCGCGGCTCGCTGCGCCTCGAAGCCGCCGGCGGCGAGATCGAGGATGGCGTCGATGTGCGAATGGCGCAGCTTCGCCAAGGGCTCGGCGCATGACGCCGGCGACCACATTTCTGGCTGATACGCTCGAGAACTTCCCTCTCCCTGGAGGGGAGAGGGCGACTCGCGCAGCGAGCGGGGAGAGGGTGGTCGCAGGACAAAGCGCCACGCCTCTTCCTGTGACCACCCTCTCCCCAACCCCTCTCCCCTCCAGGGAGAGGGGCTTTATGATCGGCGCGAAATCCTACGGTCTCCTCACCGCCTACGATGGCCTTCTGCTGGAAGCGACCGGCCTCTCCGTCTCTGTCGGCACCCTGTGCCGCGTCGACGCGCCCTCGGGCGCGATCGAGGCTGAAGTCGTCGGCTTTCGCGGTCCCGCCTGCCTGCTGATGAGCCTGTCGGGCGCCGCCGACCTGATCGCCGGCGCACGGGTCGAGCCGACCCCCGGCGACGGCATGGCCGCCGTCGGCCCCGAGTTGCTCGGCCGCGTCATCGACGGCGCGGGCGCGCCGATCGACGGCAAGGGGCCGGTCAGTCCGTCCGAACGCTGGCCGCTCGCCGGCAAGCTCCAGAACCCGCTCGATCGCGGTCGCGTCACCGAAGCGTTCGATGTCGGCGTCCGCGCGATCAACGCGCTTCTCACCATCGGTCGCGGCCAGCGCGTCGGCATCGTCGCCGGCTCGGGGGTCGGCAAGTCGGTGCTGCTCGGGATGATGACCCGCTATGCCGAGGCCGATGTCGTCGTCGTCGGGCTGATCGGCGAGCGGTCGCGCGAGGTCGGCGACTTTCTCGCCACCAAGCTCGCGGGCTCGGCGATGGACCGCGCCTGCGTCGTCGCGGTGCCGGCAAACCATTCGCCCGTCATGCGCCTGCGCGCCGCGCGCCGCGCGACCGCGATCGCCGAATATTTCAGGGCGCAGGGCAAGAACGTCCTGCTGATCCTCGACAGCCTGACCCGCGTCGCCCACGCCCAACGCGAGATCGGCCTGGCGCTCGGCGAGCCGCCGACCGCCAAAGGCTATCCGCCCTCGGTGATCGCGCTGATGCCCAACCTCATCGAGCGTGCGGGCAACGATGCGCGGAGCGGCGGTTCGATCACCGCCTTCTACACCGTGCTTGCCGACGGCGACGACACGGTCGGCGACCCCGTGGTCGACGCCTCGCGCGCCATCCTCGACGGGCAGATCGTTCTGTCGCGCGCCCAGGCCGAGCGCGGCATCTATCCCGCCATCGATCTCGGCGCCTCGATCAGCCGCGTCATGAGCGACATCACAGACCGCGCGCACCTGCGCGCCGCGCGGGCGCTGAAACGGGCGCAGTCGCTCTATGAGGAGAACCGCGACCTCGTGCTGATGGGAGCCTACGCGCGCGGCAGCGACGCCGCGATCGACGACGCCATCGCCCGCCAGCCGCAGGTCCTCGACTTCATCGTCCAGGCCGAGGACGAGGCGGTCGACCTGCCGACCTCGATCGCCATGCTCGACGCCGGCTTCGGAGGGGCAGCATGATCGCCGCCCGTCTCGCGCGCGTTGCCCGCGTTCGGAGCTTGCAGAAACGCCGCGCGCTCGCCGCCCAGGCCGAGCTGATCGGGCAGCGCGGCCATCTCGTCACCATGCTCGGCCGCGTCGACTCGCTCCGCGCGATCTACACCCCGCGCGAGGGCGAAGCCGACGCGCTGCTGCTCAAAGGCATGGCGCACCAGCACGGCCGCCTCCAGCGCCCGCGCGACGCGACGCTGGCACAGACCGGAATCGTCGACAATCGCCTCGTCGGCGCCCGCGCCAACACGCTCGCCGCCCACCTGCGCGCCCGCGCCGCGGACGAGCTCGAAGCACGCGCCATCGTGCGCGAGCGTATCGAGGCCGAACGCCGCGCCGACGTGAACCCGCTGGTGGCACGTCCCTTGCTAGGCGTGGGCCGATGATCGAAACGTTGACACCCCCGTCTGCCGCCGAGCCGGCGCCGACGCCGCCCAGCCCGCCGGGCGACCGCGATGGCGCGCCCGCGTTCGCGGCGGTGCTGGACGATGCGTCCGCGTCGGACCTCGAGGCCCGGCCGGGTTACCCCACCCTTTCCCTCCCCATCGAAGGGGAGGGGACACCCTTGCCTCATGCACAGAACAATCCCTCCCCCTTTGATGGGGGAGGCCAGGTGGGGGTGACCCCGCCGGGGACGGACGGTGCATCGCCGGTTTCACCGGAGCCTTCGCAACCCGTCAAACTGCTGACGCTCGCTGCAATCCCGGCGCTTCCTGTTGATTTCGTGGCGCAAAAGGTCGGCGCACCGGCATCGGCCTCGCCGCAAGACGACGATGACAGCGCCGAAAGCGAGACGACCGAGACGGTCCCCATGCCATTGGTGCCGTCGCCGCCAATCTGCGCCGCGTTGCCGCTGCCCGCCTCTTTAACGAGCGGAAACTTCAAGCCGGCCGCCGAATCCGCCGCGCGGAGCGAGGGGAAGGCGGCGATCGCCAAGGCCGATCCCGCGATCGCTGATGCCGTGTCGACGCCCGTGGTCGCAACCAATGCCGCGACCGTCTCGGTCGTCTCGCTTGCGGCCGATTCACCCATGCCGGCCACCCTCGCCACCCCCTCGCTCGAAGCCGCGACGACCGTCGCGCTCGACGACCTGATGGTGTCCAGCGCCCCCGACTCCGGCTGGCTCGACCGGCTCGCCGGCGACATCGTCACGCTCGGCAGCGGCGACAGCCGCGAGGCCCGGCTCCGCATCAGCCCGCGCTCGCTCGGCGACATGGCGATCAAGCTCGAGATGGAAGGCCACCGCGCCCGAGTCCACTTCACCGTCGACACGCCGCAGGCGCTGACGCTGATGGCCGACGGCGCGCCGCGCCTCGCCGCGCTGGTCGAGGCTAACGGGCTGAAGCTCGACGGCGCGACCGTCGACTTGAACCAGCGGCGCGACGAGTGCGCGCCGCCACCCCCCGAGCCGCCGCGTCTCGCGACGCGCGCCCGGGCTGAAATCTCGCGGATGCTCGGACGCACCCGCATCGCCACCGCAACCGAACGTTTCGCCTGAGGACACGACCATGGCCGACGAACCCACCGCTGCCGCGAAGCCCAGGAAGAAGAAGGGCGGCTTCGGCCGCATCCTGATGATGACCGTGAGCGCGCTCCTGCTGACCGGCGCCGGCGCGGCGGGCGGCTTCTACGCCGCGTCCAAGGTCAACGCCTCGCCGACAAAGAAGGTCGCTGAGAAGGCGGAGACTCCCGAGACGCACTATTTCGAGGTCGAGAAGGGCTTCACCTCGAACCTCAAGGAGCCCGACCGCTACGTCGAGGTGGCGCTCGGCGTGTCGTCGAAGGGCGAGGAGACGATCGGCGAGACGCTGAAGACGCATGACGTGGCGCTCCGCTCGGCGATCCTCGGCGTGCTCGCCGAGCAATCGGCCGACGAGATCTCGACGATGGCGGGCAAGGCCAAGCTGCAGTCGCGGCTGAAGCTCGCGATCAACGACACGCTGAAGGCGAAGACCGGCAAGGCCGGGGTCGACGACGTCTATTTCACCAACTTCATCGTCCAATGACCAGCTCGCTCGACCTTAGCGACGACGAGATCGACGCGCTGCGGCAGGGAATCGCCGACGGCTCGATCAACACCGCCGACGGCGTCAAGGCGCGGGGGCTCGTCGAGCCGTTCGCGCTCGGCACCGACGACGGCCGCGAGCTTGGCGATCTGCACGCGCTCGGCCTCATGAACGAGCGGCTCGCCAAGGCGATGCGCGGCGTCTTCCAGCCGCTCCTCCGCTCGCAGCCGCGCGTCTCCTCCGCGTCCGCCGAACTCCGCAGCTTCGACGCCTATCTCGGCCAGCTGCCGGCGTTCCTGAGCCTGAACGTCGTCCGCATCGAGCCGCTCGGCGGCCACGGCCTGATCGCCTTCGAGGCCGAGCTGGTCGGCGCGCTGGTCGACGCCTGGTACGGCGGCAAGGGCAACCCGCCGCCCAAGCGCATCAACGAATTCACGCCCGCCGAGGACCGCGTCATCCAGGCGCTGACCGAGCGGCTGTTCGAGGCGCTGGAGAGCGCGTGGGGCGATGTCGCGCCGCTCAGCTTCACGCTGGTCAGCGCCGAGAGCCACCCGCAGTTCGCCGCCTTCGCCGAGGATAGCGACGAGGTTCTGGTCACCCGTTTCTCGGTGTCGCTGCCAAGCGGCGCGGTGTCGGCGGTCGACATCGTCTATCCGTTCCAGGCGCTGAAGCCGCTGATGCCGCTGTTGCGCTCCAAGGTCATCGCCGAAGGCGCGCCTTCGGGCGATCCGGCATGGGGCAACCGCCTGCGCAATGCCGCGCTCGACATCGACCTGTCGGTCCGTTCGATCCTCGCCGAGCCGACGATCCCCTTGGGCGATGTCGTGTCGCTCCGGGTCGGCGACATCCTTCCCATCCAGGTGCCCGAGGTGGTGCGGCTGCTCGTCGAGCGCGTGCCGTTCCGCCAGGGCTCGCTCGGCGAGTCCAAGGGCGCCGCCGCCGTGATGATCCGCTAGAAAAGGACAAGACCATGGACGCCAGTTTCGCGACCGCAGAGCTCGAAGGCGCCACCGAGGGCGCGTGGCAGCCGGGCAACCAGAACCTCCGCCTGCTTCAAGAAATTGACGTTCGGCTGTCGGTCGAGGTCGGCGCCACCAGCCTCAAATTGCGTGACCTTCTGGCGCTCAACGAGGGGAGCGTCGTCGAGCTCGACCGCGAGGCGGGCGCGCTGCTCGATATCTACGTGAATGGCACGCTCCTTGCGAAGGGTGAGGTGGTGACGGTCGGCGGGCGTTTCGGCGTCCGGGTGACCGACATCGTATCGCCCGGGGAGCGCGTCAAAGGCCTGTAAGCCGGACGCAATTCCGGGCGCCCAGTGGGGAGCGCCTCGTGACGTCCGACTATGTCTTTCGATTGCTGGTGATGCTGCCGCTCGTGCTGGCGCTTATCGTCGGCGGGCTTTGGGTGGCCAAGCGTGTGATGGCGATGCCAAAGGGGCCGCGCCAGGGCGGTGGGACGCGGGTCTCAGAGACCGTGTTCCTGACCCCCGGCAACCGCCTCGCTGTGGTGGAGTTTGGCGGGAAGCGGCTACTGCTCGCGGTCACGAAAAGCGGGGTTTCGCTGATTTCTCAGGCGGATAGCTTCCAACTTCTGGTGGAGAATGGCAATGCTTAGCCCCTCCCCTTCAGGGGAGGGGTTGGGGTGGGGCCTTCGCGCCCCGCTCCGAGCCTGGCGGGTAGGCCCCACCCCCATCCCCTCCCCTGAAGGGGAGGGGCGAGCCAGCTTCCTGAGCTTTGCGTTATTCGCAGCCGGCCTCGCTGCGGTTGCCTGTGCCGCCCCGGCTCACGCCCAGACCCCGCTCGCCATGGCGAGCGATGCCCTGACCTCGACCGGCGGCAAGGGGCCGCTCTCGCTGTCGCTGCAAGTCCTCATCATGATGACGCTGCTGGCGGTGCTGCCGGCGGTGATGCTGATGATGACGGCGTTCACGCGGATCATCATCGTGCTGTCAATTCTCCGACAGGCGCTCGGCCTCGCGCAGACGCCGCCGAACCAGGTGCTGATCGGCCTGTCGCTGTTCCTGACCTTCTTCGTGATGAGCCCGGTGCTCACGAAGATCAACGACACCGCGCTGACTCCTTACTCGGCCAACACCATCCAGATCGACGAGGCGATCTCGCGCGGCGGCACCCTGCTGCACGGCTTCATGATCGGCCAGACGCGCGAGAAGGACATCCGCCTGTTCGCCAATCTGAAGAAGGACAAGCCCTACGCGGCGCCCGCCGACGTACCCTTCGCGGTCCTCCTCCCGGCCTTCGTCACCAGCGAACTGAAGACCGCGTTTCAGATCGGCTTCCTGATCTTCCTGCCCTTCCTCGTCATCGATCTCGTCGTCGCCAGCGTGCTGATGGCGCTCGGCATGATGATGCTCTCACCCACGATCATCTCGCTGCCGTTCAAGCTGCTGCTGTTCGTGCTGGTGGACGGCTGGGCGCTGACGATGGGCTCGCTCGCGGGCAGCTTCATGCAGGGACGTTCCTGATGGGTCCCGATTATTTCATCTCGATCGCCCGCGACGCGCTGTGGGTGCTCGTCCTCGTCATCACGCCCGTCATCCTGCCGGCGCTCGGCGTCGGCGTGGCGCTCGGCATGGTGCAGGCGGCGACCTCGATCAACGAGCAGACCTTGAGCTTCGTGCCCAAGCTGCTCGTCGTCCTGCTCTGCCTCGGGATCTTCGGCTCGATGATGATGGGGCTGCTGATGGATTTCGTGCAGGACATCTTCGCCCGCATTCCCGATCTGGTCAGGTGAACGGCCTCGAAAGCCTGTTCGGCGCGAGCGGGGCGGAGGCGCAGCTTATCCGCCTGCTCTACGCGATGCTCCGCACCGGCGGCGCGCTGATCGCGGCGCCGGTGTTCGGCGCGGTCGGCGTGCCGGTCCAGGTGCGCACGGTGCTCGCCGCCGCGGTCGGCCTGCTGGTGATCGGGGTCCACCCCTTCGTCGCGCCCGCCGACCCGCTGTCGCTCGGCGGGTTCGAGATTATCGCGCAGGAAGTGCTCGTCGGACTGACGCTCGGCTTCCTCCTCCAGATCGCCTTCGCCGCGCCGCTGGTCGCTGGCGAATATCTCTCCAACTCGATCGGCCTCGGCTTCGCGTCGATGGTCGATCCGCAGGGCGGCCATTCCTCGCCGGTCATCGGCCAGTTCCTGATGATCCTGATGACTCTGATCTTCCTGTCGCTCGACGGCCACCTCGTGCTGATGGAGATCATCGTCCGCAGCTACACGCTGCTGCCGCTGGGCGGCGGCTGGATCGACCGCGCGCAGCTGTGGGCGGTGGTGAAGTTCGGCAGCTTCGTCTTCGCCTCGGGCCTCGCCATCGCGCTGCCCGTCGGCTTCGCGCTGTTCGCGCTCAACATCGTCGTCGGCGTGGTGACGCGCACCGCGCCGCAGCTCAACATCTTCGCGGTCGGCCTGCCGCTGACGCTGATCACCGGCTTCGTCGTGCTCGCGATCGCCTTTCCCGCGATGGCGGCGCTGATGACCGACGCGGCGGAGACCGGCGTCGACGCGATGCGCGCGTTCCTAGGGCCCTGAGATGTCGGACAAGCCCGAAGCCGACGACAAAACCGAGGCCCCGACCGCCAAACGGCGCAGGGACGCCGCCGAGCAGGGCGACATCCTGCGCTCGCGCGAGCTGTCGATCGCGATGGTGATGATGCTCGGCGCGCTCTACTTCGCGCTGCTCGGCCCGGCGTTCGTCTCGTCGATGGAAACCGCGCTCCGCGGCGGCCTGACGATCTCGCGCCACGCCGCGATTGATTTCACGCCGCTGGAGTCGCTCGCCAAGCTGATGAAGGCGATCGCCATCCCGGTGATCGGCCTGTTCGCGGTGACGATCATCGGCGCGGTGGCGGGGCAGGCGGCGCTCGGCTCGCTGAGCTTCAACGCCGGCGCGTTCGCGCCGAAATTCTCGCGGCTCAATCCCGCCGCCGGCCTCTCGCGCATGTTCGGCATGCAGGGGCTCATCGAGCTCGGCAAGGCGCTCTTGAAGGTCGTCGTCATCGGCGCGATCGGCGCGGGCGCCATGTGGCATTTCTCGCGCTCGATCGCCGCGCTCGGCGCCGAGGACGTGATCGGCGCGGCGCGGCATGTCGGCTCGCTGACCTCGTCGCTGTTCCTCGTGCTGGCGTTCGGGCTGGTGCTGATCGCCGGGGTCGACGTGCCGCTCCAGATCTTCCAGCTGATGCGCAAGCTGCGCATGTCGAAGCAGGAGATGAAGGACGAATTGAAGCAGACCGAGGGCTCGCCCGAGGTGAAGGGCGCGATCCGCCGCCGCGCGCGGGAAATTCTCCGCAACAACGTGCGGAAGGGCGTCGGCGAGGCCCACGTCATCCTCACCAACCCGACCCACTTCGCGGTGGCGCTGCGCTACGACCGGGCGAAGGACCGCGCGCCGATCGTCGTCGCCAAGGGCAAGGGCGAAACCGCATTGCTGATCCGCGAGCTGGCGGCCGAGGGCAAGGTGCCGGTGCTCGAATATCCGCTGCTCGCCCGCGCGATCTACTTCACCTCGAAGATCGGTCAGGAGGTGCGCGACGACCTCTACGTCGCCATCGCCTCGATCCTCGCCTTCGTCTTCCACGTCGATCGCGCGGCGCTCGCGATGCCCGATGTCGAGGTGCCGGACGGGGCGCGGTTCGACGAGTTCGGCCAAAAGTTGGTGGCCTCGCGTTGAATCCGTTCGTCCTGAGCTTGTCGAAAGACGAGTCGCGCCGCCGCGCGAGCCACGTGGTTCGACAGGCTCACCACGAACGGACGTTTGGAGGTAAATTCCCGCCCCGATCTGTCGTTAACCAGATTGTTGGCGCGCATCTTGCGATGATCCCGGTGCAACAGACGCGACGACGGAAAGCCGACGCATGACCACGATCGTCAACACTCTCGGCGCAGGGTCGGGGATCGACACCGACAAGCTGGTGAGCGACCTCGTCGCCGCCCAGCGCCTCGCCGCCGACAAGGCGCTGACCGCGCGGCGCGACAGCGCGACGGCCAAGATCTCGGCGATCGGCCAGGTGACCTCGACGCTCAGCGCCTTCTCGACCGCGCTCACCAGCCTCGCGACCGGCGGCACGCTGTCGGCGCAGGCGTCGAGCAGCGACACCGGCGCGGTCGCCGCCGCCTTCACCAACGGCGCTGCGCCGCTCAACAGCGCGCTCGAGATCAGGCGGCTGGCGTCTTCGCAGACGTTATCTTCCACCCCGATCGCCGACGCCACGGCTGCGGTGGGGCAGGGGACGCTCACGTTCACCTTCGGCGCGGTCACCTCGGCGGGCGGCGCTGCGACGGCCTTCACCGCCAACACGCCGGCCTCCTCCTTCACCGTCACCATCGGCCCGGGTGACGACAGCCTGGCCGGCGTCGCGAGCGCGATCAACGCCGCCAAGGGCGGGGTGACCGCGACGGTCGTCAGGGATTCGGGCGGCTCGCGCCTCCTGCTCAAGGGCGCGACCGGCGCGACGCAGGGCTTTACCGTCACCGCCGACGCGCCGCTGAGCGAATTCGCTTTCGGCGTCGGCCAGACGGGAATGAGCGTCGCGGCCGATGCGCTGAACGCCCAGCTGGTGCTCGACGGCGTGCCGGTCGAATCGCCGTCGAACACCGTCACCGACCTCATTCCGGGCGTGAAGCTGGATCTGAAGAAGGCGCAGGTCGGCACGACCGTCGCGCTGACCTCGTCGCGCGACACCGCGGCGCTGAGCGACGCCGTCAGCGCCTATGTCGACGCCTATAACCAGGTGCAGAGCATCCTGACCGCGCTGACCAAGGCGCCGAGCGACGCGGATTCGACCGACGGCGGCGCGCTCCGCGCCGAATCGTCGATCCGCACCTTGCAGGGCCGCCTGAAGGCGCTGACCTCGACCAGGCTGCTGCCGACCGGCAACGGCCCGTCGAGCCTCGCCGAGATCGGAGTCAAGACCAACCGCGACGGCACGCTGTCGATCGACAGCGCCGCGCTGTCGAAGGCGGTCGCCGCCGACCCCGACCGCATCGAGCTGCTGCTGACCGCGAGCCAGTCGAGCAGCTCGCCGCTCGTCGCCATCGGCAGCGCCAGCGGCGCGGTGAAGTCCGGCACCTACGCCATCACCGATATCGTCGCCGCGACCGCCGGGACCGCGGCGGCCGGGGTCGCCCCAGCCGCATTCGACACGCCGGTCACCATCGATGCCACCAACCAGATTCTCCGCCTGACGGTCGACGGCAAGTCGACGCTCGACGTGCTCATCCCGGCGGGCGACTATGCCGATGGCGCCAGCCTCGCGGTGGCGATGCAGGCCGCGATCAACGCCGATGCCAATCTGACGGCGTTCGGCAAGTCGTTGACCGTCGGGTGGACCGGCACCGGCTTCTCGCTCGCATCGAAGGCGATCGGCGGCGGCTCGCTGGTCTCGGTCGACACGATGTCGCCCGACCTCGTCACCCGCCTCGGGCTGGGGGCGTGGACCAACACCAACGGCACCAATGTCTCGGGCAAGATCAACGGCGTCGCGGCGACGGGCATCGACGACCGGCTGATCGCGCCGCCGACCGCTGGCGCCGGGCTCGTCCTGCTGGTCCGACCCGGCGCGACGGCGGCGACGGTCAACGTCAACGGCGGCATCACCGGCGCGATGGCGGACATCTATTCGTCGCTCGCGACGGGGGACGGCGCGCTCGCCAGCGCGCTCGCCCGCATCACCAAGGAGCAGACGGCGATCGCCGCCGATAGCGCCAAGGTCGACGCCAAGTCGGCGTCGATGAAGGACACGCTGACCAGGCAATTCGCGGCGATGGAGGCGGCGGTCGCCGCGTTCAAGTCGACGCAGGATTTCCTCGAGCAGCAGATCGACGCGTGGAACGCGGCGCGGAGCAACTAGCATGAGCAGCGCGGCCCAGGCCTATGGCGGCATCGACCTTCGCGGACGGGTGGAGACGGCGACTCCGCACGGCCTCGTCCAGCTGCTGTTCGACGAGCTGCTGGCGACGATGCGGCAGGCCGAGCTGTGCATCCGCAACAAGGACCGGACACGCAAGAGCGAGCGGGTGACGCGCGCTCTGACCATCCTGCACGGCCTCGAAGCCAATCTCGATCACGCGCGCGGCGGCGATCTCGCCGGCCATCTGTCGAGCGTCTACCGCCAGGCACGCGCCGACATCACCGCCGCCAGCCGCCTCGAGGACGCCGACCGCGCGAAAAGCGCGAGCCTGCTGATCGCCGAGATCGCCGGCGCCTGGCGCGCCATCGCATGAGCACTGCCGAGCGCCTCGCCGCCGATCTGGCGCGGGTCGGCATCGAGCAGGCCGAAGCGGCGGCGCGCGCCGACTGGGAGGCGGTCGGCCGCCACGACCAGGTGCGGCGCGTGTTGCTGGAGACGCTGCGGAAATTGAACGTCGAGGATTCGGAGCCCGTGCGCGCCTCGCTCGCCGAGGCGCAGGCGGCGTCGCTGATGGTCGATCAGGCGTATCGCGCGGCGCGTCCGGCGCTCAGCTCCGAGCTCCGCCGGGAAAAGCTCGGGACGGCGGCCGGCAAAGCCTATGAGCTGGCGGGATCCAATTGACAATTACAACCCGTTGGGTTATACACACCTCCGAAAATCGATTCGTTGAGGATGCAAGTGACCGCTTCAAACTGAAAAACGCCGGTTTCCGGTAACTTTGGTAACTTAGGCCGCCATCGAGCGCTGGATGCCGTACTTCCGCATCTTCTCGATCAGCGTCGTGCGCTGCAGCCCGAGCAGCCGGGCGGCGTCGCTGATGACGTTGCCGGCGCGGTCGAGCGCGGCATGGATGTAATTCTGCTCGAGGTCGGACAGCAGCATCTTGAGATCGCAGCCGCCGCCCGCGATCGCCGCCTCGGCATCCTGGGCGGGCGACGCGGTGAAGGCAGCGATCTCGGCCGTCGCCTCCCACAAAGCCTGCGCTTCCTGGACCGGCTGCGGGCCGGCGCCGGCGCGGCGGAGGAGGGCGTAGGTCGCCTCGGCGCCGATCACCTCGCCCGGATGAAGGATCGCGGCGCGCTCGATGATGTTGCGCAGCTCGCGAACGTTGCCGGGCCAGTCGTGGCCGGCGAGCGCCGCCATCGCGGACGGCGCGAAGCGCACCGTCGCGCCGGCGTCCGTCAGGCGGCGGGCGAAATGCTGGACGAGCTCGGGAATGTCCTCGCGCCGCTCGGCGAGCGACGGCAGGCGGAGCGGGAAGACGCCCAGACGGTAGAACAGGTCCTCGCGAAAGCGCCCGTCCTCGATCGCCTTCTCCAGGTCCTTGTGGGTCGCCGAGACGACTCGGGTGTCGACGGCGAGCGTGCGGTTCGATCCGACTCGCTCGATCTGGCGCTCCTCGAGGACGCGCAGCAGCTTGACCTGCATGTCGGCGGGCATGTCGCCGATCTCGTCGAGGAAGATGGTGCCCCCGTCCGCCGCCTCGAAGCGCCCCTTGCGCTGCTGGATGGCGCCGGTGAACGAGCCCTTCTCGTGCCCGAACAGCTCGGACTCGAGGAGGTCGCGCGGGATCGCGCCGCAGTTCACCGCGACGAAATTGGCCTGGGCGCGGGACGAGGCGGCGTGGATACCGCGCGCCACCACTTCCTTGCCTGAGCCCGAGGGCCCGCTGACCAGCACCGAGGCGTTGGACCGCGCGACCTGGCCGATCAGCTTGCGGACATCGCGCATCGCGGGTCCGGAGCCGATCAGGCTCGCGTCGATCGGCGAACGGCGGGGCATCTCCACCACCGTCGCGGCCGCCTCGTCGTCGTTCGCCAATGCCAGATGCGTCATTCTTGGGACCCCACGCTTGCTACGGGAGTCAAAATGCCGACACATGGTTAAGGAAGGTTTACGCCGTTCGTTAATAACGACACGGCTTTCCAGAGCTTTAGCGCGCCGGTTCCCGAGTTTGAGCCAATCCGGAGACATAAGCCCGGATAGTCTTCATTTCGGCCCAACTGCGAGTGAGCATGGGGCGCGTCGCGCTCTATCGTCGCGCCATGACCGAACCGAGCGGCTCCGATCGCGCCTATCCGCCCTCAGCCGATCTTCCCCACCCCAGCATCGACCTGTCGGAGGTCAGCCGGCGTCTCGACGATATCGCCACGGTGCTCTCGGCCTGGATCCGGCGCAACGCCCAGGGCGACCAGGTTTCGCTGGAGACGATCGGCTGGTCGGAGCTCGACGCCCCGGCGACCGCGCGGAGCATCCGGACGCTCATCCGCCACCGCCGCGACCGCATGCGCTTCTTCCCGCCCGAGCTGTTCGCCGATCCGGCGTGGGACATCCTGCTCGATCTCGCGGCGGCGCGGCTCGAGGGCAGCTCGGTGCCGATCTCCAGCCTGTGCATTGCGGCGAACGTCCCGACCACCACCGCGCTCCGCTGGATTGCCACGATGGTCGACATCGGCCTGCTCGCCCGGCGCGCCGATCCGCTCGACCGGCGGCGTATCTATGTCGATCTGACGGCCGCGGGCTGGGACCGCATGACCGACTATTTCGCCAGCCAGACGGCGATCGCGCGGTCCTAGGCGGCGCGGCGCGCGAACAGCATCGAAACTTCGGCGGCGCTCGGCCGACGCGCGCCGGCGTGGACCAGCGAGTCGAGCGTCGCCAGCCGGCGGCGGACGTCCGACGCGAGATGGCGGGCGAGCGGGGCGATCGAGGCGTGCGCGCCGGCGCGGCGGCAGGCGGCGATGAAGGCGGCGCCGGCGGTGACGAGCGCCGCGAGCTCGCCGGCGAGCGAGTCGAGGCGGCGGCGCTCGCCACGCGGCGCCAGCCTGTAGGAGCGGACAATATGCAGCCGTTCGGCGAGTCGCCCGGCGGCGAAATGCGCCGCGTAGCCGCGCGGCTGCCAGTCGAGCAACTCGTCGACCGCGAAGGCGTCCTCGGCGGAGACGCAGTCGAGCAGCATCACCACTTCGTTGAACTGATTGAGGAAATCCGACGCGAAGCCGCTGTCGCGGTCGATTCCCGACACGAGTCGCGGATAGCGGGGCGGGAGCGGAGTGCCGGAGCCCGTCCCGGCGGCAGGAATCGCTGCGCTTTCCATCGGCGGAGTTTTAGCCGCGGGCGGTAAAGACCTTCTTAATTTGAAAACCTATCATTTTTTTGCATTGCAATATGCTCTGCTGCGGTGCACAAAGGCCTTCGCCGATATGGCGATCCTCCCCAAGGATTTACTCGGGGCCGGTTTCGAAAGAAGCCGGCCCCTTTTCTATGGCGCGCGGCGCATCTGTTGCGGCGCGGCAACGATTGGCGTCTCTCGCGGTCTTTTCGTGAAAGGCTCTTGTGCGGTGCAGCGTAATCGCGCATTTTGATTGCGGGGTGAAAAGCCCCCAATAAGCGGCCGGCAACGATCCGTCCGCCCCCGAGCGAGCATCGGACCAGGATTTCTGGAAGGATCGGGCATGAAGTTCATCAATCTGGCGCTGGCCACGCTGTTGGCCACGAGCGCCGGCGCGGCTCTGGCGCAGGACGCCCCGGCGCCGGCGTTCACCATCACCGGCAGCGCGGCGCTGGTTTCGGACTATCGCTTCCGCGGCGCGAGCCAGACCAACGAGCATGGCACGGTCCAGGGCTCGATCAACCTCAACCACGAATCGGGCTTCTACGTCGGCACCTGGGCGTCGTCGATCGAGCTCGCGGGCTACGGCGGGACCGAGGTCGATCTCTACGGCGGCTGGCGCCACACCTTCGACGGCACAACCTTCGATGTCGGCGCGCTCTATTACTATTATCCCGGCGGCGGCTCGGCCGACACCGACTTCCTCGAGCCCTACGCCTCGGTCACGCACGCGTTCGGCCCGGTCACGGCGAAGCTCGGCGCGGCCTACGCGTTCGACCAGAAGGGCACGGGCAGCGAGAGCAACGTCTACGGCTACGGCGAACTGGCGTTCGCGATCCCCAACACGCCGGTGACCGTCAAGGGCCACCTCGGCTATTCCGACGGCAAGGGCTTCCTCGCCGGCGGCGATCACTATCTGGACTATTCGTTCGGCGCGGACTTCGTCTGGAAGAACCTGACGTTCAACGTGTCCTACGTCGACACCGACCTGAGCAGCGGCAGCACCGGCGCCGGCATCCTCGGGCCGTCCAACGTCGACTCGACGGTGCTGTTCTCGCTCACCGCCGCGTTCTGATTAAGCTAGGCTCGAAAAACCTCCCCCGCTCCGGCGGGGGAGGTTTTTCTTTGGAGGTTTTCTGCCGTTGATGTCGGCTATTGGGTGGTTTGCGGTCCGGCCGCTTTCGAGCAGAACGAGCGTTAGCTATCGACCATCTGATAGGTGATATTCACACCGGAGACACGCTCCTCTTGCTTAAATAGCCTCGAATTCGCGGCGTATCGGATGAGAAGGCGTTTCGGCGAAAGCCACTTCATCTCAGCCCATGACCCTTGCCAGCCACCAACCCTAGCGGCACCGTGATCGTCGTCCGCAACGAAGACGTTGCCGCCCCCCGACGGTTTGCCGTTGGCATCCAATATCGAGATTTGGGTGGAGAAGCCCGTGGTCGCTCCGCAATCACGCTGGAACAACACCGCGATATGGTCGCCATCGGGCGAGAGGCTCCGCGAAGCCACGGTGTTCTTGCAGCCATCCGAACATCCGGAGCACATCATCAACGTGGCGAGTATTGCTACCCTCATCGGCATGGATAGTAGCCTTGGCGTCAGTGTCGTCAACGGCCGGTTTGGGGCGCTTCAATATTAGGCGTGGATGTCGTGAACTGGGTCGAAAGTCGCCACCTCGCCCACACGAAAACGGGCCCGGCGTTTCCGCCGGGCCCGCTCGTTACGAAACGCTTGGGCGTTACGCGGAATAGTACATGTCGAACTCGACCGCCGACGGAGTCATTTCCCAGCGCATGACTTCTTCCATCTTGAGCTCGATGTAACTGTCGATCTGGTTGTCGGTAAACACGCCGCCCTTGGTGAAGACGCCGCGGCTGCGGCTGAGGTTCTCGAGCGCTTCGCGGAGCGAGCCGCAGACCGTCGGGACTTTCTTCAGCTCCTTCGGCGGCAGGTCGTAGAGGTTCTTGTCCATCGCCGCGCCCGGATGGATGCGGTTCTCGATGCCGTCGAGGCCGGCCATCAGCAGCGCCGAATAGGCGAGATAGGGGTTGGCCGTCGCGTCCGGGAAGCGCACCTCGACGCGGCGCGACTTGGAGCCGGTGCCATAGGGAATGCGGCACGACGCCGAGCGGTTGCGGCTCGAATAGGCGAGCAGCACCGGCGCCTCGTAGCCCGGGACCAGCCGCTTGTAGCTGTTGGTCGACGGGTTGGTGAAGGCGTTGACGGCCTTGGCGTGCTTGATGATGCCGCCGATGAAGAACAGCGCCATCTCGCTCAGGCCCGCATAGCCGTTGCCGGCGAACAGCGGCTCGCCCTTGTTCCAGATCGACAGGTGGGTGTGCATGCCCGAACCGTTATCTTCCTTGATCGGCTTCGGCATGAAGGTCGCGGTCTTGCCATAGGCATGCGCGACCTGGTGCACGACGTACTTGTAGATCTGCATGCGGTCGGCGGTGGTCACCAGCGTGCCGAACTCGAGGCCGAGCTCGTGCTGCGACGCCGCGACCTCGTGGTGATGCTTGTCGCAGGGCAGGCCCATGTCGAGCATCGTCGAGACCATCTCGGCGCGCAGGTCGACGGCGGAATCGACCGGCGCGACGGGGAAGTAGCCGCCCTTGGCGCGCGGGCGGTGGCCCATGTTGCCTTCATCGTAGGCGGTGCCGGTGTTGGTCGGCAGCTCGATGTCGTCGAGCTTGTAGCTGCCCTCGTTGTAGGACAGCTTGAACTGGACGTTGTCGAACACGAAGAACTCGGCCTCGGGACCGACATAGGCGGTGTCGCCGATGCCCGAATTCTTGAGATAGCCCTCGGCGCGCTTGGCGGTCGAGCGCGGGTCGCGGCTGTAGAGCTCGCCGGTCGACGGCTCGACGATGTCGCAGATCACGATCATCATCGGGGTCGCCGAGAACGGATCGAAATAGACCGCGTCGAGATCGACCTTGAGGATCATGTCGGACTCGTTGATCGCCTTCCAGCCGGCGATCGACGAACCGTCGAACATGAAGCCGTCCTCGAGCATGTCCTCGGTGACCGCGCGGGTCGCCATCGTCAGATGCTGCCACTTGCCCTTGGGATCGGTGAAGCGAAGGTCGACCCACTGGATCTCCTTCTCCTCGATCATCTTCAGGACGTCTTTTGCGCTGTTCGCCATTTTAATTACCCCTCGCTCGTAAGGTTTTGATTGTTCAGATCGCGTCGGTGCCGCGCTCGCCGGTGCGGATTCGGATCGCCTCCTCGACGGGAGACACGAAGATCTTGCCGTCGCCAATGCGGCCGGTGCGCGCAGCGTTGGCGATCGCCTCGGTGGTGCGCTCGACGAGGCTGTCGTCGATCACCACCTCCAGCTTCACCTTGGGCAGGAAGTCGACGACATATTCGGCGCCGCGGTAGAGTTCGGTATGGCCCTTCTGCCGGCCGAAGCCCTTGGCCTCGGTCACCGTGATGCCCGACACGCCGATCTCGTGCAGCGCCTCCTTCACCTCATCCAGCTTGAACGGCTTGATGATCGCTTCGATTTTCTTCACTGGAAGTCCCCCGATACTACGCGCGGACGTGCATGAGCCGTGCCAAGTCTATCGCCTTCGCTGCGCCGCCGCATAGCGCGATTTTGCTGCTCAATTTTAAGGCAGACGCCGCGATATTAAGCGCCCTCTAACCGCCATAAACGCCCTTTAGGGGACCCGCATGCGCGCCATCATCCTCAGCGCCGGGCAGGGTTCCCGGCTGCTTCCGCTCACCGCCGACCGGCCGAAATGCCTGATCGACTTTTCGGGGCGAACGTTGCTCGACTGGCAGCTCGACGCGCTGATCGCCAACGGCATCACCGATATCCTGATCGTCGTCGGCTTCCGGCACGATGCGGTCGAGAAGCGCCTTGCCGAGCGCGCCGAGACGCGCGCCACGGTCCGCACGCTGTTCAACCCGTTCTTCCAGGTCGCCGACAACCTCGGCTCGGTTTGGCTGGCGCGCGAGGCGATGCGCGAGGACTTCCTGATCCTGAACGGCGACAACCTCATCCCGCCCTCGCTTGTCGCCCGCGCGCTCGCCTCGACGACGCCGATCAGCGTTACGGTCGACATCAAGGACAGCTACGACGCCGACGACATGAAGGTCCGCCGCGACGGCGACCGCCTGACCGCGATCGGCAAGACGCTCCCCGTCGATACGGTAGACGCCGAATCGATCGGCCTGCTGGTGTTCAAGGGCGAGGGGCCGAAGCTGTTCACCGACGCGGTCGAGGCCTTCATGCGAACGCCCGAGGGCACGCGGAGCTGGTATCTGAAGGTCATCGATCGCCTGGCCCCCGACACCCACATCGGAACTGTCTCGATCGCCGGCGAGGCGTGGGGCGAGGTTGATTTTATGGAAGATGTCGTGGCTGGGCGGGCGCTGACCGCCAAGTGGGTTCAGGACGCCCGCGCGACCGCGTGAGCATCGGGCCACAGCCCGCCGAGCCAAGCTTTCAGCGCCTCGATCTGCCCGAGCGTCAGCGCCATCGCGTCGCCGAGCGCGGGCTGGCCCGGCCAGCCCTTGTCGGTGACGCTCACCCCGCCTTCGCTCTTCTCGCCGTCGTAGCGCGGCAGGACGTGGAAGTGGACGTGGGGGTCGACCATCATCAGCATCAGATAGTTGATGCGGCTGTAGGTCACCGCGCGCTCCAGCGCCGATTCGATGTGCCAGATCACCGTCGCCAGTTCCGCGAAGGCCGCAGGCTCCAGCGCCGCGAACGCCGTCGCGTCGGACTTCGCGGCGAGCACCAGGCTGCCGAGAGTCGGCTGCGCGGGGCGTAGCAGCACCAGCCAATGGTCGTATTCGGCGATCGCCGTGGCGGGATGCCCGAATTTCCGGATCGTGTCGTTCATCGGCCTTTTCCTTGCGCTGCGCCCTTCACGCTTTTATGCGATGCGCGACGCCGTGGCGATCGTAGCTCAATTGGTTAGAGCGCCGGTTTGTGGTACCGGAGGTTGCGGGTTCAATCCCCGTCGGTCGCCCCAGCGTTCTTGCCCTTTGCGCTCATATTCCTTTATTGCGCGCCCCTGAAATTTTCTTACACGGGTGAGCAGCGATGGCGGTTTTCGACGCGAACGATTTCGACGCGCATGAGGGCGTGCACTTCTTTGAGGACGCGGCTTCGGGCCTCCAGGCGGTCATCGCCATCCATTCGACGCATCTCGGGCCGGCGGCCGGCGGCTGCCGCTACTGGTCCTACGTCAACGACCGCGCGGCGCTGACCGACGCGCTGCGGCTGTCGCGCGGCATGAGCTACAAGAACGCGATGGCCGGCCTGCCGATGGGCGGCGGCAAGGCGGTGATCCTGAAGAGCGAGGCGCGCCCCAAAAGCGAGGCGCAGCTCGAGGCGTTCGGCGCGGCGGTCGATTCGCTCGGCGGCGCTTATGTCACGGCGGAGGATGTCGGCATCTCGGTCGCCGACATGGTCGTCGCTTCGCGCAGGACGCGTCACGTCAGCGGCCTGCCGGTGGCGGGCGGTGCGGCGGGCGGCAATCCGGGGCCGTCGACCGCCGAGGGCGTGTTCGTCGGCATGCGCGCCGCGGTTCGCCACAAGCTCGGGCGCGACGGCTTCGCCGGGCTCCACGTCGCGATCCAGGGGCTGGGCTCGGTCGGCCACGCGCTGGCGGGCAAGCTCGCGGCGGCGGGAGCGCGCCTGACCGTCGCGGACATCGATACCGCCCGCGCCGCCGCGGCCGCGCGGGAGTTCGGCGCGACGCAGGTTTCGGTCGACGAGATCATGCGGGTTCCGGCCGACGTGCTGTCGCCCTGCGCCCTGGGGGCGGGCCTGACCGCCGAAAGCATCGCCGCGCTGAACGTCGCGGTGGTCGCGGGCGCGGCGAACAACCAGCTCGCCACGGCGCAGGACGGCTGGCGGCTGCACTCGCGCGGCATCCTTTACGCGCCCGATTACGTCATCAACGCCGGTGGAATCATCAACGTGGTGGCCGAATATCTTGGCGATGGCGACGCCGACTCGGTGTCGCGGCGTATCGCGGCGATCGAGGGGCGGCTCACCGACATCTTCGTCGAGTCGGATCGAGCCAGGGAGCCGACCGACGCGGTCGCCGACGCGATGGCGCGGCGGCTGATCGGGCGGGGCTGACCCGCGTTGCGATAGAGAATCCCCTCCCCGGAGGGGAAGGGATTTTCTTTTTTGAGCTTTTACCGCGGCTTCGGCGACGGCGCGGTGCCGGAGCTGTTGCTGTCGCGCGGAGTCGCCGTCGTCGACAGGGCGTCGCCGCCCGCGGCCGGGGCCATGCTGGTGCCCGGCGAGCTGGTGCCCGCGCCGCTGGTGGCGGTGCCGGTCGAGCCGGACATGGCGTCGGTGGTGCCCTCGGTCGACGGGGCGGCGGTCGCGTCGCCCGAGGCCATGGCGCCCGCGCCGCCCGCATCGGTCGTGCTCGTCGCATCCATCGTCGCCGTGGACGAGTCGGCCGGCGTGGCGGTCGCGTCGGTCGCGGTCGTCGCGGTGTCGGTCGTCGTGGTGGTTTCGTCCTTGTGGCCGCAGGCGGCGAGCCCAAGGATCGCGGCGGCGGCAAGCAGGGTGGCGGTACGCATGTGAGAGGGCTCCTGGTTCCGGCGGAGTGCCGAAGAGCCTCGAACAGGCGCCAGCCGCCTAAGTTCCTGCAAAACGGGCCGGACGGAGAACCGCCCGGCCCGGGCCCGATCGCCTACTTCTTCAGCGACTCGCCGGCGTCCTTGACGGCTTCGCCGGTGTCGCTGACGGCCTCGCCGGTCGCGACCTTGGCGTCGTGCGCGGCGTCGGCGGTGCTGGCGGCGGCGCTGTCCACGGCGGCGCCGGTCGAGGCCGCGGCGTCGGACGTCGCGGCCTGCGTGTCGTTGACGGCTTCGCTGGTCGCGGCGCCGACGTCGCTCGCGGCGGAGGCCGTGGTGTCGCCCGCCGCGTCAACGGTGGTCGCGGCGTTGTCCTCGGTCTTCTTGCTGCACGCCGAAAGGGCGAGCGCGGCGGTGACGGCGATGGCGAGCGTGATGCGATTGGTCATTTGGGAGTATTTCCTTCGGTCGTGGTTGTGGTCGTGGTGGTCGTCTCGGCGGCCGAGGCGGGAACCGCCGGCGGCGCCGCAGCCGGTTCGCCCGGCATCGCGTCGATGGGCTGGGGTGGCTCGGCGGCGTCCGGTGTCGGCGGCCCGGCATCCGGCGGGGCGACGCCGGGAGCGGGGGCCGGGGTGGCCAGCGACGCCGCGTCCGCCGGCTCCTCCTCGGGCGGCGCGCCGTCGTAGATCAGACTCTGGCGGGACTGCAGGAAGGCCGAGCGCAGCGTGGTATAGTCGTCGAGGCTGGTCTTCAGGAACGTGTCCGTGGTGTCCATCAGGTAGGACCGCTTGTCGATCGCCTCGATCACCGTCCCCGCCTGCTGCTGGCGGGTCGTCAGGCCTATATGGCTCTTGAAATAGCGGTAGGGATCGGCCCCCGCGAACTCCGCCCCGACGCCGACCGCGTCGCGCACCATCGACGGGCCGAAGAACGGCAGCATCAGATAGGGGCCGGAGCCGACGCCCCACACCGCCAGCGTCTGCCCAAGGTCCTCGGGCCGTTCCTCGAGCCCCATGTCGCTCGCATGGTCGGCGAGGCCGCCGACTCCGAGCACGGTGTTGATGAAGAAACGCCCCATCGTGTGGATGAAGTCACCCGGCTTGCCCTGGAGCAGCGAGTTGATCGCCGAGAATGGCTCGTCGACATTGTTGAAGAAGTTGCGAAGGCCGCGCTGCGCCGCCTTGGGCGTCACCGTGCGATAAACTTGCGTCGCCGGCTTGATCGCGACTTTGTCGAGGCCCTTGTTGAAGCCATAGACGCCGCGGTTGAACTTCTCCCACGGGTCGGCCTGCGCGACCCGCATGCCGCCCGGATGATGGGCGCAGGAAGCAAGAAGCAGCGCGGTGGCGCCCAGCGCCACGCGGGATATTTTGGAACTCAAAGCCCGTAGTCTCCGGTCGAAAGCCGTTTTCCCAATGTCATGAAGCGCGGCGAGCGGCAAGGCTGCGTTGACCTCATATAAAGACATCTTTATATCTTTGATCCGTGACCGACGCCCTCTCCGTCTTCGCTTCGCTCGCCGACCCGACTCGGCTGCGCCTGCTGCTGCTGCTTCGCCGCATGGAGCTGTCGGTGGGGGAATTGGCGAGCGTCCTCGACCAGAGCCAGCCGCGCGTGTCGCGTCACTTGCGGATTCTCGCCGATGCGGGGCTTGTCGAACGCCACCGGGAAGGGGCCTGGGTGTTCGTCCGGCTCGGCGCGCCGGCGCTGGTCGACCCCGTGATGGCGGCGCTGACGGCGTGGCAGGCCGACGACGCCTCTGCCGACCTCGCCCGCCTCGCCGTCGTCCGCGCTGAACGCGCGGCGGCGGCCGAAGCCTATTTCGCGCAGCATGCCGGGGAATGGGACCAGCTCCGCTCGCTTCATGTCGCCGACACCGAGGTCGAGGCCGCCGTCACGCGCGCGCTCGCCGGGCGCCCGCTCGGAACGCTGCTCGATGTCGGCACCGGCACCGGCCGGATGATCGAGCTTCTCGGCCCTTCGGCCGAGGGGGCGCTGGGGATCGACCGCAGTCCCGAGATGCTGCGCATCGCGCGCGGCAAGATAGAGGCGGCCGGGCTGGCGCATGCGCGCGTCCGCCAGGCGGACATGTATGCGCTGCCGGTCGACTCGGGGGACGCCGGCACGGTCGTCCTTCACCAGGTGCTGCACTACGCGCAGGAGCCGGGCCGCGCGATCGCCGAGGCGGCGCGGGTGCTGGCGCCCGGCGGCAGGATGCTGGTCGTCGATTTCGCGCCGCACGGGCGTCACGAACTCCGTGCCGAGCATGCGCATGCGCAGATGGGCTTCGAGGGCGATCAGGTCGTCGGCTGGATGAAGGCGGCGGGGCTTGAGGGCCGAGTCGTCGCGAGCCTGAGCGGCGGGCCGCTGACGGTGACCTTGTGGTTGGGGGAGCGCGCCGCGCTCGAACGGGCGGAGGCCGCATGACATTCTCGCTGGCGCAAATGTCCGAAGCGTCGCGCGCGCTCGATACGCCGCTTTATGCCGACGTGCCGGGCGACATCGCGATCTCGTTCGAGTTCTTCCCGCCGAAGACCGAGGCGATGGAGGCGACGCTCTGGGAGTCGATCAAGACGCTCGAGCCATTGCAGCCGCGCTTCGTTTCGGTGACCTATGGGGCAGGGGGCTCGACCCGCGAGCGAACCCACGCCACCGTCGCGCGGATCGTCCGCGACACCAGCCTGACGCCCGCCGCGCACCTGACCTGCGTCAACGCCAGCCGCGACGAGATCGATTCGGTGGCGCGGGGCTATTGGGATGCCGGCGTACGGCATATCGTGGCGCTTCGCGGCGACCCGCCCGTCGCGGGAGAGAAGTTCACTCCCCGGCCCGATGGCTACGACAGCGCCGCCGCGCTGGTCGCCGGGCTGAAGCGCGCCGGCGACTTCGACATCTCGGTCGCCGCTTATCCCGAGGCTCACCCCGACGCGGTGTCGCTCGCCGCCGACCTCGACAATCTGAAGCGCAAGCTCGACGCCGGCGCCAGCCGCGCGATCAGCCAGTTCTTCTTCGAGCCGGACACCTTCTTCCGCTTCCGCGACGCGATCGCCGGAGCGGGCATCAGCGCCGAGATCGTCCCCGGCATCCTGCCGGTCTCGAACTTCGCGCAGACCAAGAAGATGGCGGCGATGTGCAACACCGCGCTGCCCGGCTGGATGGCGCGGCTGTTCGACGGGCTGGAGGACAAGCCGGCGGCGCGCCAGCTCGTCGCCGCCTCGGTCGCCGCCGAGCTCTGCCGGCGGCTCTATGCCGGCGGCGTCCGGAAATTCCATTTCTACACGCTCAACCGTGCCGAATTATCCTATGCGATCAGCCACATGCTCGGCGTTCGCCCGAAACTGGACGAAGCCGCATGAACGCGCCGAGCGCCGCTGCCGCTCGTCTCCGCGCCGAAGCCGCCAAGCGCATCCTGCTGACCGACGGCGCCTGGGGCACGATGATCCAAGGCTACGGCCTCGTCGAGGCCGACTATGCCGGCTCGCTCGGCCTCGGCCACGATCAGAAGGGCAACAACGACATGTTGTGCCTGACCCGGCCGGACATCATCGCGGCGATCACGCAAGGCTATCTCGACGCCGGCTCGGACATCGTGTCGACCAACACCTTCTCCTCGACGACGATCAGCCAGGGCGATTACGGCGCCGAAGCATTGGTGCGCGACCTCAACCTCGCCGCCGCGCGCATCGCGCGCGAGGCGGCCGATGCGGCGCAGGCCGCCGACGGCCGGCCCCGCTTCGTCGCCGGCGCGCTGGGGCCGACCAACAAGACGCTGTCGCTGTCGCCCGACGTCAACGATCCCGGCTACCGCGAAGTCGACTACGACCAGATGAAGGACGTCTATGTCGAGCAGATACAGGCGCTGCTCGACGGCGGCGTCGACTTCATCCTGATCGAGACGATTTTCGACACCTTGAACGCCAAGGCGGCGATCATGGCGACCCTGGAGGAGGCGGACCGGCGCGGCGCCGAGATCCCGCTGATGATCTCGATGACGATCACCGACATGTCGGGACGCAATCTCTCCGGGCACTCGATCGAGGCGTTCTGGTGGGCCGTTCGCCACGCGAGGCCGCTAACCATTGGCCTAAACTGCTCGTTCGGCGCCGATCTGCTCCGCCCGCACGTTCAGGCGCTGTCCGCCATCGCCGACACGCTCGTCATGGCCTATCCCAACGCCGGCCTGCCCAACGACCTCGGCCAGTACGACGAGCTGCCCGCCACCACCGGCGCGCTCATCGACGAATGGGCGAAGTCCGGCGTCATCAACATCGTCGGCGGCTGCTGCGGCACCACCCCCGCCCACATCGCCGCGATGGCGAAGGCCGTTTCCGCCTACCCGCCGCGTGAAGTTCCGACGCTTCCGATCTTCACACGGCTGACAGGCCTGGACCCAATGATTCTAGCGGCTTAGATGGCATCCCTAGCTCTCCCTCCCGAAGACGCGGCGCCCCTCACAAGCGCGATGTTCGTAAACATCGGCGAGCGCACCAACGTCACCGGCTCGGCCAAATTCAAGAAGCTCGTGATGGCCGGCGACTACACCGCCGCTGTCGACGTCGCGCGGCAGCAGGTCGAGAGCGGCGCGCAGGTACTTGACGTCAACATGGACGAGGGCCTGCTCGACGCGCACCATGCGATGACGACCTTCCTGAAGCTCATCGCCGCCGAGCCCGACATCTCGCGCGTGCCGATCATGGTCGACAGCTCGAAGTGGAGCGTCATCGAGGCCGGGCTGAAGTGCGTTTCCGGCAAGCCGATCGTCAACTCGATCAGCATGAAGGAAGGCGAGGCGCAGTTCCTGGAGCAGGCGGCGAAGGTCCGCCGGTATGGCGCGGCGGTCGTCGTCATGGCGTTCGACGAGGTCGGCCAGGCCGACACCTGCGAGCGCAAGGTCGCGATCTGCGAGCGCGCCTACAAGCTCCTCACCGCGAACGGCTTCCCGCCCGAGGACATCATCTTCGATCCCAACATCTTCGCGGTGGCGACGGGGATCGAGGAGCACAACAATTACGGCGTCGACTTCATCGAGGCCTGCAAGCAGATCCGCAAGCGCTGCCCGCACGCGCATATCTCGGGCGGATTGTCGAACCTCAGCTTCTCGTTCCGCGGCAACGAGCCCGTCCGCCGCGCGATGCACTCGATCTTCCTCTACCACGCCATCCCGGCGGGGCTCGACATGGCGATCGTCAACGCCGGCCAGCTCGACGTCTACGACGCGATCGACCCGGAGCTGCGCGACGCCTGCGAGGACGTCGTCCTCAACCGCCGGCCCGACGCGACCGACCGGCTCCTCGAGATCGCCGACAGGTTCAAGGGCGATGGCTCGGTCGCCGAGAAGGCGACAGAAGAGTGGCGGCTGCTGCCCGTCGCCAAGCGGCTTGAGCATGCGCTGATCAAGGGCTTGGACGCCTATGTCGTCGAGGACACCGAAGAGGCGCGGCTCCAGGCGGAGCGGCCGATCCACGTGATCGAAGGCCCGCTGATGGACGGCATGAACGTCGTCGGCGACCTGTTCGGCGCGGGCAAGATGTTCCTACCGCAGGTCGTGAAGTCGGCGCGCGTCATGAAGAAGGCGGTCGCGCACCTGCTGCCCTATATCGAGGCGGAAAAGTCCGAGGGCCAGCAGACCAAGGGGCGGATCATCATGGCGACGGTCAAGGGCGATGTTCACGACATCGGCAAGAACATCGTTGGTGTCGTCCTCCAGTGCAACAATTTCGAGGTCATCGACCTTGGCGTGATGGTGCCGTGGACGACGATTCTGGCGGCGGCGAACGAGAACAATGCTGACATCATCGGGCTCTCCGGCCTGATCACCCCATCGCTCGACGAGATGGTGACGGTCGCGGCCGAGATGGAGCGCGCCGGGATGACGATGCCGCTGCTGATCGGCGGCGCGACCACCAGCCGGGTGCATACCGCGCTTCGGATCGAGCCCGCCTATTCGGGGCCGGTGCTTCACGTGCTCGACGCCAGCCGCGCGGTCGGCGTCGCGAGCGCGCTGGTGTCGGAGACGATGCGCGACGACCTCGTGAGCAAGACCGCGACCGAATATCAGGACATCCGCACGACGCGTGCCGGCAAGCGCGAGAACGACCTGCTGCCGATCGAGGCGGCGCGGGCGAATGCCTTCGACGCCGACATGGCGCTGAAGGCGCCGAGGCCCCGCATGCCCGGCGTCCACGACTTCCCGAACTGGGATCTGGCCGATCTCAGGGAGTATATCGACTGGACGCCGTTCTTCCGCGCCTGGGAGCTGGCCGGCAATTATCCGGCGATCCTGGAGGACGCGGTGGTCGGCGAGAGCGCCCGCTCGCTGTTCGCCGATGCGCAGGCGATGCTCGACAGGATCGTTGCCGAGAACTGGCTCACGGCGCGCGGCATCGTCGGCCTGTGGCCGTGCCGGCGCGACGGCGACGACGTGATCGTCCACGTTCAGGACGAGCAGCATGTGCGCCTGCCCTTCCTCCGCCAGCAGATCGCCAAGCGCGAGGGCCGGGCGAACATGTGCCTGGCCGACTTCATCAGCCGCGACGGCGACTGGATCGGCGGGTTCGCGGTTTCGATCCATGGCATCGAGCCGCACACCGCGCGCTTCAAGGCGGCGATCGACGATTATTCGGATATCCTGCTGAAGGCGCTCGCCGACCGGCTCGCCGAAGCCTTCGCCGAGCGCCTCCACAAATATGTCCGTACCGCGCTCTGGGGCTATGCCGAGGGCGAGCAGCTGACCAACGAGGCGCTGATCAAGGAGCAGTATCGCGGCATCCGCCCGGCGCCTGGCTATCCCGCCTGCCCGGAGCACAGCCTGAAGGCCTTCCTCTTCAAGGTGCTCGACGCCCATCACCGGACAGGCATCAGCCTGACCGAAAGCTTCGCGATGCTGCCGACGTCGAGCGTTTCCGGCTTCTATTTCGGGCACCCGCAAGCGGAATATTTCGGCGTGGCGCGCATCGGGCCGGACCAGGTTGCGGATTATGCCGCGCGGCGCGGGGTGGGCCTCGCGCAGGCCGAAACCTGGCTGAGGCCGAACCTGCACTAGCGGCGCGGCGGATTGCTGCCCTATGCTTGCCCGATGGTGCCGATCGGGGGGGCAAGATGAGGCGGGTACTCTGGATATTCGTTGCGCTCGTGCTGTTGGCCGGCGTCGGGCTTATTGCGGTCGTGCAATATGTGACCCAGGTGCCGGCGAAACGCGCACTGTTCGAGCTGGCGACGCGCCGTCACATCAATCCGTTGCCGATGGGGGAGACCGGGCTGGGGTTCAGACGTGAGCCGATCCCGGTGTCGTTCGGAACGGTGGGTCCGGGCGATGCGGCGGGTCCCGCCTGCTACGACGCGGATGGGCGGCCGCTCGCTCTCGAGGATGCCGCCGAGCCGGAAGCGCTATGCGCCGCCACGCCGCGACCCATTGTGGTTTCCGGACCCGCGGATCTGACGCTAGCGCTCGCCAGCGCGCAGCCTGGGGATGCGATCACGCTGGCGCCTGGCGACTACAGCTTCGGCGGCACCGGCATCAAGCTCGGCGGGGCCGGCCGAGCGTCGGCGCCGATCATCGTGCGCGCCGCCCGGCTGGGCGATGCGCGCCTGCATCTGTCGACGCTCGAGGGCTTTTCCGTCAACCGGCCCTATTGGGTATTCGAGAATCTCGAGATCGACGGCGTCTGTCCTGACGACAAGGATTGCGAGCACGCCTTCCACGTCACGGGTGGCGCCAAGGCCGTGATGATCCGAAATAACCGGCTCAGGAATTTCAACGCCGCGATCAAGATCAACCGCGACGACAGCGACGTGCCGGACGATATCCTGATCGAGCGCAACCTGATCTTCAACACCGCGCCACGCGAGACCGTTCATCCGGTGACGCCGGTCGACGCGGTGGCGGCCGATCGGGTCCACCTGGTCGCGAACGTCATCGCCGACTTCGCCAAAAATGGCGGTGACCGGACCAGCTATGGCGCGTTCGCCAAGGGCGGCGGCACGGGCGCGCTTTTCGAGCGCAATCTTGTGATGTGCGAATGGCGGCACCGCGGCGGCAATCGAGTCGGGCTCTCGCTCGGCGGGGGCGGCACCGATCCAGGGCTGTGCCGCGATCGGCAATGCGCCTTCGAGCAGCGCGGCGGCGTCGTCCGCGCCAACATCGTCGCGAATTGCGGCGACGCCGGAGTCTACCTGCGCCACGCGCCGGACAGCCGGATTGAGAACAACCTGCTTTATGCGACGCGCGGCATCGAGGGCCGCTTCGCCGACAGCAAGGCGCGCGTGGTGAACAACATCATCGACGGACGGATCATCGGCTGGGCCGGCGCGACCTTCGAGGAGGCGGCAAATCTTTCAAGCCGGTGGCGCGCGGCGATCCTTGGCCGGGTGTCGGAGAGCGTTCTTGCCGATCCTCGCCACGGTGACATGAGTTTCCGTACGGCCGGCGATATCGAACGGCGTGGGGTATCGGTCGAAGGCCGGCCGCGGGATTTTTGCGGGACGCGCTACAGCGCAGGCGCTCCGCCGATCGGGCCGGTCGATCAGCGCAGGTCGCGGTGCGCAAATCAAATCCCGGGGCTGAGGTAACCCATCCAGCCGGCAACAAAAAACGCCCGGGCCGAAGCCCGGGCGTTTTTCAGCTCGACGGTATCGCTTAGGCGGTCTTGCGACGGCGGGCGGCGAGACCGAGGGCGCCGAGACCGAAGAGGCCGATCATGGCCGGCTCCGGGATGTACTCGGCATCGCTGTTGGCGTAGATGAAGTCGAGGTACGGGGCGAGCAGGATGCCGCCCATGTAGGTCCCGAAGGTGCCACCCACCTGAGCGCCCGAGAAGCGGCCGCTGAAGGTGTTGTTGGCGACCAGCTCGAGATGGCCGTCGACCATGATGAACGACGGGCCGCCCGAGTCGCCGCCGCCGAGGGCGCCTTCCGACTGGTTGCCGAGGTCGCCGCTGCAAACGCCGGCGACGGTGCAGAACGCGTCCTGGTCAACGCCGTTGGCGTCGGTACCGTCGAAGTCGGCATACCAAACTTCGGCGGCGCCGAAGAAGTTCTGCTCGTCGTTGCCATCAGCGAGGTCGTAGGTGTTGGTACCCTTGCGCTTGACGCGGAAGTCGGGGCTGACCGTGTAGCCCGCGACGCCATTGCCAGAGGTGCCGTAGCCGACCATGGTGAACACTTCGCCCTCATTAACCGTGGGCTGGTGAATCTGGTAAACCTGCGCGTCGACCGGAGCCGGCTGACTCAGCGTGACGATCGCCACGTCGTCATTGACGCAGAACGCGTCCGGGTCAGTGACCTGCACCGGGCAGTTGCCAAAGCCGGCATAATCCGGGTGCATCACGACGGCGCTGGCCGTAACGATCGCACGGCCGGGGCTGCCCACGACGTTGCTGGCGTTGAAGATCGCGCGGACATCGTTACCCGAGGTGGCGAACGGCTGGCTGACGTCGACCTTGTGGCCCTGGCCATCGGTGTCGATGCAGTGACCCGCGGTCAGAACGTGCGTCGCGTCGATCAGCGCGCCCGAGCAGATGAAGCTCTGGCCGCCGTAACGGATGTTGAGGCTGACGACGCCCGAATACGGCGAGGTCGGCAGGTTCGGGTCGACGCGCTGGGCCGGGCTGTCGCCGGTGCCGGGGCCATCGACATCGTTCGGGTTGCCGGCGACGATCAGCGGCTCGACAATGCCGGTGACCGGGCTGGCCGACGCCGAAACGGCGACGAGCGCGCTGGCGAGAGCGAGAGCGCTGCAGAACTTCATATTAAGCATCTTTGAATCCCCATACTCCAGGCCGCACACCCCAGCGCAGCCTATGCCGTGTGTAAAGCAAGGGGTGTGCCGTTATTGAGGTTGGCAGCGTTTTCAACGACTTTTGAATTCTGAACAAGGATTGGCGGGGGCGGATTGTAAAGCTTTTCGACAAGGATCGTTCATCGCTCTCGCTTAGCTTCGAGTTGGCCGATTGGTTGCCAGCCGGCCTTGGTGAGCTTTTCCGCCGGCCGGAATTTCGCCTTGTAATCCATGCGGTCGCCGCCTTCGATCCAATAGCCGAGATAGACGTAGGGCAGATTGTCCTCGGCGGCGCGGACGATGTGATCGAGGACGATGAACGTGCCGAGACCTTTGCGCGCTTCCGAAGCGGCGTCGTAGAAACTGTAGACCATCGAAAGGCCGTCACTGTGGCGGTCGGTGAGGCAGGCGCCGACGAGGCGGCCAGGCCTGCCGGTCAGCGGGTCGGCGGGCTCGCGGTATTCGACAACCACGGTGTCGACCGGCGTCTGCTCAACCATGTCGGCATAGTCGAAGCCATCCATGCCGGTCATGCCCCCTTCAGGGTGGCGGCTTCTGAGGTAGGACTGAAGCAGGTCAAACTGCTCCTGCGTCGTCCATGGCTTGCAGGCGCTGACCTCGAGATCGGCATGACGGCGCAACAGCTTTCGCTGTGTGGCGTTCGGCGCGAAGGCGGCGGTCGGCACACGGACCGAGACGCAGGCCGAGCAATTGTCGCAGCTTGGACGGTAGACGACGTTCTGGCTGCGCCGGAAGCCGATGCGGGTCAGCGCCTCGTTGAGCTCGCCGGCGTCGCTACCGCGAAGCTCGGTGAAGATCTTCCGCTCGGTCTTGCCCGGAATATAGGGGCAGGGGCTGGGCGCGGTCACGAAGAACCGCGGGAAGCGGAAGGTCTGGTCGGTCACTGAACGCTCACCATAGGACCAATATGGTTGAGAGTTGGTGAAAGGGGAAGGCGCTAAGCGAGCTCGACCATCCGCACTTCGTAGCCTGCGCCGCGCAGCGCCTCGACAAGGCGGTCGAGATGGTCGCGGTCGCGCGTCTCGCACTCGATGTCGGTGATCAGGCCCTTGGCCGGCAGGTTGGTGAACACCCGCTGGTGATAGACCTCGATGATGTTGGCCTGCTGCTGGTCGAAGATGCGCGCGACGTTGAACAGCTGGCCGGGCCGGTCCTTGAGGCGGATGCGCAGGCGCGCGAGGCGGCCGTCGCGGGCCAGGTCGCGGAGCAGGACGTTGGCGAGGAGTCGGGTGTCGATATTGCCGCCGCACAGGATCAGGCCGACCTTGCGGCCGCGGAACTTGCTCGGGTGCTGGAGCATCGCTGCCAGGCCGGCGGCGCCCGCGCCCTCGACGACGGTCTTCTCGATCGTCAGCAGCATCGAGACGGCATGCTCGAGATCGCGCTCGCCGACGAGAACGATGTCGTCGACCAGCGACTTCACCACCTGATAGGTGAGGTCGCCGGGATATTTGACCGCGATGCCCTCGGCGAGCGAGTCGCCGTCGCACACCGCCTGCTCGCCGCGAAGCTTGGCGTACATCGACGGGTAGAGCTCCGCCTGGACGCCGATGATGCTGACGTTGGGGTTGATTCCCTTGGCCGCCACCGCGTTTCCGGAGATCAGGCCGCCGCCGCCGATCGGCACGACGAGCATGTCGAGATCAGGCGCGTCCTCGAACATCTCGATCGCGATCGTGCCCTGGCCCGCCATGACGAGCGGATCGTCATAGGGATGGATGAAGACAAAGCCGCGCTCCGCCGCGAGCTTGCGCGCATGATCCGCCGCCTCCTCCAGCTTCTCGCCGTGGAGGATGACGTTGGCGTCATGGCTTTCGGTCTGCTGGACCTTCACGACGGGCGTGTGCTTCGGCATGACGATCGTCGCCGGGATGCCGAGGCGGAAGGCGTGGTAGGCGACGCCCTGCGCGTGGTTGCCGGCCGACATCGCGATGACGCCGCGCTTGCGCTCCAACGCGTCGAGCGTGAGCAGACGGTTGAGCGCGCCGCGCTCCTTGAAGGAGGCGGTAAACTGCAGATTCTCGAACTTCAGCCAGACCTCGGCGCCGGTGATCTGCGATAGCGTCTTGCTGATCAGGCACGGCGTGCGGACGACGGAGCCGGCGATCGCCTCGCGCGCCGCCTGGACGTCGGCGAAGGTGACAGGGAGCGCGTCGGAGGCGGAGGTCTGCGGTGCGGTGGCCATGGCCCGCATTAGGCGTATCTGGCGGCCTTCGCAAACCGTGCTAGAGGCGCGGGGACGAGTTTTCGCGAGGGGGACGCATGGCGCGCGTGGCGTTTGTCGGGCTGGGAACGATGGGCTTTCCGATGGCGGGGCATCTCGCCGCCGCTGGGCATGAGGTGACGGTCTACAACCGCAACCCGGCGCGCGCCGAGGCATGGGTGGCGAAGTTCGGCGGCCGGAGCGCGACGACCCCCGCGGCAACGGCCGAGGGTCAGGAGGCGGTTTTCGCCTGCGTCGGCAACGACGAGGACCTGCGCCAGGTGACACTCGGAAACGACGGCGTGTTCGATACCCTGCCCAAGGGCGCGCTGTTCGTCGACCACACGACGGTGTCGGCGGAGATTGCCCGCGAGCTGGCGGCAGAGGGCGACAGACGCGGCTTCGACGTGCTCGACGCGCCAGTTTCGGGCGGGCAGGCGGGCGCCGAGAACGGCCAGCTTACAGTCATGGCGGGCGGCACCGAGGCGGCGTTCGCCAGGGCCGAGCCGATCGTCGCGGCCTACGCCAAGCGCTTTGGGCTGATGGGGCCGGCGGGCAGCGGGCAACTGACGAAGATGGTCAACCAGATCTGCATCGCCGGGGTCGTCCAGGGGCTGGCGGAGGCGATCAGCTTCGCGATGGCGGCAGGGCTCGATCCCGACAAGGCGATCGACGTCATCTCCAAGGGCGCGGCGCAGAGCTGGCAGATGGAGAACCGCGCGGGCACGATGGCGAAGGGCGAATTCGACTTCGGCTTCGCGGTAGACTGGATGCGGAAGGATCTCGGGCTTGTGCTCGACGAGGCGAAGCGCGCCGGCGCGGCGCTGCCGATGACCGCGCTGGTCGATCAATTCTACGCGGACGTGCAGAAGATGGGTGGCGGGCGGCAGGACACGTCATCGCTGATCCGACGATTCAGGGGGTGAGGATGCGGGCTCTTCTCGGCTGCGCGCTGATGGCGCTGGCATCGGGCGCCGATGCCCGCGTCTATGTCAGCAACGCCAACGGCTATACGCTCAACGGCAAGGGCGAGATCGTGCGCTTTACCGGGCTTCTGGTTGGCGACGACGGCAAGGTGGAGCGGCTGTTTGACAACGCTGACAAACCGCCGAAGTTCATGCGCGGCGACTTCGCGCTGGACGCCAAGGGCAAGACGCTGCTCCCCGGCCTGATCGATGCGCACGGCCATGTCATGGAGCTTGGGCTGCAGGCGATTACCGTCGATCTGCGCGACACGAAGACGCTTGAGGAAGGGCTGGCCAAGATCAAGGCCTATGCCGCCGCCAATCCCCAGCGGAAGTGGATCCTCGGCGGCGGGTGGAACCAGGTGAGCTGGGGTCTTGGCCGTTTTCCGACCGCGGCGGACCTTGACCGGGCGGTTTCCGACAAGCCTGTGTGGCTGTCGCGGATCGACGGTCACGCTGGCTGGGGGAACAGTGCGGCGATTAACGCGGCGGGCATAACGGCCAGGACCGCCAATCCGCCGGGAGGGCGGATCGAGCGCGACGCCAAGGGCGCGCCCAGTGGCGTGTTCGTCGATGCCGCGCAGGATCTGGTGGAGAAGGTCAAGCCGGGGCCGGGGCCGATCGAGGTTGACCAGGCGCTGACCAAGGCGCTGCAGATCATCGCGTCGGTCGGGCTGACGGGGGTGGGCGACGCCGGCATCAGCCCGGACGTGTGGAACCTCTATCGCTATTTCGGAGACCGCGGGCGGCTGACCGCGCGCATCTACGCGATGGCGGGCGGAATGGAGGTGCTCGACCATATCGCGCCGTTCGGGCCGACGGGGTGGCTCTATGACGATCGTCTGACGCTCCGGACGGTCAAGCTATACGCCGACGGCGCGCTCGGGTCGCGCGGGGCCTGGCTCAAGGCGCCCTATAGCGACGATCCGAAGAACCGGGGCCTCAAGTTCATCGAGGACACCAAGCTCCAGAACTGGATCAGCCGGGCGCAGATGATGGGCATCCAGGTCGCGGTGCACGCGATCGGCGATGCGGCGAACGCCGAGGTGCTGGACGCCTATGCCGAGGTCGAGCCGACCTACGGCAAGGCGCTCCGCAACCGCATCGAGCATGCGCAGGTCGTCGATCCGGCGGACATCCCGCGCTTCGCCCAACTGGGCGTGATCGCCTCGATGCAGCCGACGCATGCGACGTCGGACAAGGCGATGGCGGCGGACCGGCTCGGCGAGGCGCGGCTGGCGGGCGCTTATGCGTGGAAGACGCTGATCGATAGCGGCGCGCGCTTTGCGGGCGGCTCCGACTTTCCGGTCGAGCCGCCCGATCCGTTCTACGGCATCCATGCGGCGGTGACGCGACAGGACCGCGACGGGCAGCCGGCGGGCGGCTGGCGGCCCGATCAGGCGCTGACGCTGCAGCAGGCTTTTGCGGCCTTCACCACCGGGGCGGCTTGGGCGGAGCATGGGGAGGACAAGTTCGGGACGCTGGAGCCGGGCAAGTGGGCCGACTTCATCATCGTCGACCGCGACCTGTTCGCAATCCCCGCCGGCGACATCTGGAAGACTCAGGTCGAGGAGACCTGGGTTGGCGGCAAGCGGGTGTTCGTCCGCGCGGCGTCGAAATAGCTAGAGCTTGAACACCGGCAGGACCGCGGAGAAGTCGTCCGTCCAGGCCCGGAGGCCGGGGCGGCGGCGGAGCGGAGTCCAGCCTGCCGGATCGCCGCTCGCCGCCTGAAGCGCCGCCATGGGCGCGGGCGAGCGGGTCAAGGCGATCCAGTCGGACTTGGTGTAGTAGAGCGCCATCGGAACACGCTCCGGCGCGTAATGATAGACGCGGGCGGTCCAGCCCTGGCGCGCGGCGATGGCGGCGACGACGGGCTCCAGGTCGATATGGCGGTTCGAGATGTGGACCAGCAGCACGCCATTGGGCGCGAGGGCTCGCGCATAGGCGTCGAACGCCTGCGTCGTCATCAGGTGAAGCGGGATAGCGTCCGACGAGAAGGCGTCGAGCGCCATCATGTCGAAGCTGGCGGGCGCCTGGCGCGCGAGGCTAAGGCGCGCGTCGCCCATGACGATGCGGAGGTCGGGCTTGCAGCGCGCGACGTAGCTGAAGAGCGACGGGTCACGGGCGATGCGGACGATCGTCGGGTCGATCTCGAACGCCGTCCAGCTCTGGCCGGCCCGGGCGTAGCAGGCGAGTGTGCCGGTGCCGAGGCCGACGAAGGCCATGCGCGCGTGGGGACCGAACAGCTTCGGCGCGGCGGCGAAGGCTCGGCCGACGCCGCTGCCCGGCGCATAATAGGTCATCGGCTGGGTGGCGAGCTGGGGCAGGAGGCTCTGGACGCCGTGGAGCGTCGTGCCGTGCAGCAGCTCGCGCGCGGCGCGGGGCGCCTGGCTCTCGATGCTGTAGATGCCGAAGAAGCTGCGGAAGCGCGCGTCCGGAATCGTCGAGATGTCGATTGCCTGCCAGCCGCCGAGCGACAGCATGATCAACGCGAATTGGGCGGCGAAGTGCAGCGGGCGGCCGATCGCGGCGATCGCGGCGATGGCGAGGACGATCAGGCCGATCGTGGCGGGCGTGTCGCCGGGGCCGGCGACCAGCCGCTCGCCGATCCACAGCGACAGCGGGATCGACAGCAGGCCGACGCCGCGGAGCAGCCAGAGCGGGCGCGGGATGCGCGCCAGCAAAGGCCGGGCAGGCAGCAGCAGCGCGGTGGCGACGAGCAGGATCGGGTGCTCATAGTCCCAGTCGAAGATGAGCGGCGCGATCAGCGCGCAGAACAGGCCGCCGATCATCCCGCCAAGCGAGACCTGGAGATAGAAGGCGGTGAGCTGCGCGGGGGCGGGGCGCGACGCCGCAAGCCGGGCATGGAGCGCCAGCGCGACGTAAAACAGCAGCACGAGGTCAGCGCTCGCCATCAGGAAGGCGACCGCGCCCGAGGCGAGGAAGGCGTAGCTGCCGAGGACGAGCAGCAGCGGCGGGGCGATCTTCGCGGCGTGCGCCGCGAACGGCCCGGCGCTTTCGGCGAAGGCGATGATGAAGGTCAGCAAATAGATGGCGAGCGGCAGCACCCAAAGCAGGGGCATGGCGGTGATGTCGGTGGTGAGGTGCGTCGTCGTCGAGATCAGCAGGCCCGACGGGACGGCGGCGAGCGCGATCCAGCGAAGGCGGGTCGGCCAGGTAATTTCTACAACCTCTACACACATCGGGGATATTGCGGGCGGCGGCGCGGCGGGGAGCCGACGTCCGCACAGCGCGGTCATGAGGGCAAGCAGCGCGAAGCCACCGGACCAGAGGAGGGATTGGGTGCCGAGCGTCAGATTGGGTTCGACCAAGGTGGGGTATGCCAGAAGCGCGAGCAGGCTGCCGGCGTTCGAGGCGGCGTAGAGGAAATAGGGGTCGGGTGAGCCGCCGGTGCGCGCGTACCAGGACTGCATGAGCGGCGCCTGGGCTGCGATGACGAGAAACAGCGGCCCGATCGAGGCGGCGAGCAGGCCGAGCAGCCAGAACACGGGATCGTCGTTGAGCGGCGGCGCGCCGATGTTGGCGAGGCCGAGCGGCAGGGTGAGCGCGGCGGCTGCGAACAGCGCGATGTGGATGCCGAGCTGGGTGCGGGCTTTGAAGCGGGTCAGCGCGTGGGCGTAGAGGTAGCCGAGCAGCAGCGCCGCCTGGAAGAACAGCATCGCGGTGTTCCACACCGCCGGCGCGCCGCCGAGGCGGGGAAGCACGAGGCGGGCGATCAGCGGCTGGACTCCGAACAGCAGGAAGCTGCCGAGGAAGATCGTCGCGATGAAGAGGGTGCGGGCGGCGCGGTCGGGGACCGCTTCGCTCACTTGGCGAGCAGCCGGGCGGCGTCGCGGGCGTGGTAGGTCAGGACTCCCGAGCAGCCGGCACGCTTGAAGGCCGTGAGCGTTTCGAGGATCGCCTTGTCGCGGTCGAGCGTGCCGAAGGCAACGGCGGCTTCGATCATCGCATATTCGCCACTGACTTGGTAAGCGAAGACAGGGGCTTCGAAGCGATCCTTCACACGGCGTATGATATCGAGATAGGGCAGGCCGGGCTTGACCATGACGCTGTCCGCGCCCTCGGCGAGATCCAGCGCGACCTCCCGAAGCGCCTCGTCGCTGTTCGCCCAGTCCATCTGGTAGGTCTTCTTGTCGCCCTTGAGTAAGCCCGAGGAGCCCACCGCGTCGCGGAACGGGCCGTAGAAGGCGGACGCATATTTGGCGGCGTAGGCCATGATCTGGACGTCGTGGAACCCCTCGGCCTCAAGCGCCGCGCGGATGACGCCGACCCGGCCGTCCATCATGTCAGACGGCGCGATGATGTCGGCGCCGGCGCGCGCCTGGTTCAAGGACTGGCCGACCAGAACCTCGATGCTCGGATCGTTGAGGATACGGCCCGCATCATCCAGAAGGCCGTCGTGGCCGTGGGCGGTATAGGGGTCGAGCGCGACGTCGGTCAGCACGCCGATCTCGGGCACCTTGTCCTTCAGCGCACGGATCGCCTGGCACATCAGATTGTCGGGGTTGAGCGCCTCGCGACCGTCGTCGCTGCGGCGATCGGCCTGGGTGTTGGGGAACAGCGCGATGCACGGAATGCCGAAGTCGCGCGCCTCTTTCGCCGCCTCGACCAGCAGGTCGCAGGACAGGCGCTCGACTCCGGGCATCGTGCGGATCGGCTCGCGGGCACCCGTGCCCTCCGCGACGAACACCGGCCAGATCAGGTCCGACGGATGCAGCCGCGCCTCGGCGACCATGGCGCGCGACCAGGCGGCGGCGCGGGTGCGGCGGAGGCGAAGCGCGGGGTAGGGGGCGTGCGTCATCGGGCGGGTGATGCCTTTCCAGAAACGGCATGACAAGCGTTGGCAACTGTATTAGTCAGATAATACGGAGGTATGCATGAAGGTGTCGAGATGGATTTCCAGCCTAGCGGTCGCGCTGGCGGTGGTGAACTATGTGCCGGAGCTGCTGATGTTTCCGCACCATAAGCAGATCGGCCTGAGGGAGGTCTATTCCGATGCGCCGGTCGATCCCAACATTGAGGCCGTGCTGCGTCGAACCTCGGCGCTTATCGCCGCAGGGCCGATTTCCGACACGGCCCCGCGCAAGCGCTTGTTTCTCACGAACGGTGGTTGGCGCTGGCGGATGCTCGCGCCGTTCGAGTGGGGAGCGTTCGCGCTCAGCCGGCCGCTGTCGACCGCCATGATCTTCAATCGCTCGGATATTCGCGCCGACCGGGTGAGCAATGGCCGCGCTATCGGCGGCACGCGAACGCTGTCCGGTACGATCGCGCACGAGACCGTGCATCTGCTGCTGGGAGACCGCTATGGCCCGATCAAGATGGCGCGCGAGCCGACATGGAAAGTCGAAGGCTTCGCCGACTATGTGTCGCGCGAGAGCAGCCTTTCCGACGCCGATGCCGCGAAGATCAGAGCCTCGGGCGGCACTCATCCGGCGCTGGTCTATTACGACGGCCGCCGCCGCGTCGCGCAGGTGCTGGCGAACGGCGGGAGCGTCGACACTTTGTTCGCGCTAGACTGAGCCGGCGAGCCGCCTTGCCGCTACGTCGAAACCGTCCCAAGCCGCCTTGGCGAGCGAGCCGCCGACGCTGACTCGGCGTACGCCGAGCGCGGCGAGTTTGGGGATTTCGTCGTAGGCGTGGACGACGACGTTGACCGGCTTTGGCGCGACCGCGGCAATCAGCTCGGCGATGGCGCCGTGGTCGGCGAGGCCGGGCGCGAACAGGCAGTCGGCCCCCGCGTCGGCGTAGGCGACCATTCGGGCGATGCTGTCGGCCGCGTCCTTGCCCGGCACGCGGAAATGCTCGGTGCGGCCGATCAGCATGACGGCGCGATCGACGGCGTCGATCGCGGCGCGGGCGGCGGCGATGCGGTCGGTGGCGAGGCTCGCGTCATAGAGGGTGGTGCCCGACCAGTCCTCGACCGAAACACCCGCGACGCCGGTGTCGACCGCCATCGCGACGTTCGCCGCGACCTGCTCCGGCGCATCGGCGAAGGCGTTTTCGAAGTCGGCGTTCACGGGAAGATCGGTGGCGGCGACGAGCATGCGGAGGTGGTCGAGCGCTTGGTCGAGGCTCAGCTCGCCGTCTTCCTTGCCGAGCGCCCAGGCGGCGCCCGCGCTGGTCGAGGCGATCGCCTTGAAGCCGAGCTTCCCGAGGCGGCCGGCGCTGCCGGCATCCCAGGCATTGGGGATGACGAAGAAGCCGCTTTCATGGAGAGCGCGGAACGTCGCGCGCTTTTCGGCGAGGCTCACTTGGTGACCGCGGCGGTCTGGCCAAACAGCAACTTGCGCTGCTCGTCCGACATATTGGTGTCTTGCGAATAGGATTGGCCGGGATCGGCGTAAGCGCGGGTGGTCGCGGGGCGCGCCTTGATCGCCTCGAACCAGCGCTTGAGGTTGGGGAAGTCGTCGAGGTTCTGGCCGTGGCGGTCGTGGGGGACGATCCACGGATAGCTCGCCATGTCGGCGATCGTGTACGCATCGCCGGCAAGGAAGGCGCGGTCGGCGAGGCGGCGGTCCATCACGCCATACAGGCGGTTGGTCTCGTTGACGTAGCGATCGATGGCGTACTGGATTTTCTCGGGCGCGTAGACGTTGAAGTGGCCGTTCTGCCCCGCCATCGGGCCAAGGCCGCCGACCTGCCAGAACAGCCATTGCAGGACCTCGGCGCGGCCGCGCAGATCGGCGGGGAGGAACTGGCCCGTCTTCTCGGCGAGGTAGAGCAGGATGGCGCCCGATTCGAACAGCGACAGCGCCGCGCCGCCGTCGGCGGGGGCGTGGTCGACGATCGCCGGCATGCGGTTGTTCGGCGAAATCTTGAGGAAATCGGGCGCGAACTGCTCCCCCTTGCCGATGTTGACGGGGATCTTGCGGTATTCGAGGCCGGTTTCCTCCAGGAAGAGCACCGGCTTGAAGCCGTTGGGGGTCGGCCAGAAATAAAGATCGATCATCATGGGTTCCTTCACGGTCGCGGATTAGGTCGTGCTTCGCGGCGGCCTCGTCAACCGGGTTTCCAAGCCGCCGCCCGGCGGCTATCGGCACCGCGATGGCGACGGACGCGACAGACGACGGCTGGATCCGCTGGGAGGGCAAAGCGGCGCGGTTCGGCGAGATGCTGGGCGGCCACTGGCATCGCGTGGTCGACGGCGTGGGCGAGCTGCGCGCCGATCCCGAAGACAGGCACCTCAACAACAACGGCTTCCTCCACGGCGGCTATCTGATGTCGATCGCCGACCAAGCGCTGTTCACCATCGCGCGGGGCCGGCTTTCGCGAGAGGTCGGCGCCGTGACCTTGACCTGCAACAGCGAGTTCCTAGGCGCGGGGGTGGCGGGCAAGCCGATTTTCGCGACGGGCGAGGTGCTTCGCGAGACCGGCAAGATGCTGTTCATCCGCGGATTGCTGTCGCAGGCCGGCGAACCGATCCTCGCCTTTTCGGGCACCCTCCGAAAGGTGCCGCGCCGGGCATGAGCGAGGTGCTCGCCGCCTATGACGCGCTGGCGGCGGCGGGCGAGCTGCGCGCCGATGCCGACCAGCGGGCGGCCGCCGTGCGGCTGGACGCGCTGGCCCGGACGCTGGAGGCGGCGGGGAGCGGACCTGGCTGGCTCGGCAGGCTGATCGGGCGAGCGCCCGAGGCTCCGAAGGGCGTCTATCTCTGGGGCGCGGTCGGGCGCGGCAAGTCGATGCTGATGGACCTGTTCTATGCGCGGGTGCGGGTCGCCTCGAAGCAGCGCATTCACTTCCACGAGTTCATGCTCGACGTTCACGCGCGAATCCATGCGGCACGGCAGGCGTCGGGCGACGATCCGATCCCGGCGGTCGCCGCGCAGGTCGCCGCGGGCGGGCGGCTGCTGTGCTTCGACGAGATGCAGGTGAGCGATGTCGCCGACGCGATGATCCTGTCGCGGCTGTTCACCGCGCTGATGGACGCGGGGACGACGGTGGTGACGACTTCCAACCGGCCGCCCGGCGACCTCTACAAGGACGGGCTCAACCGGCCGTTGTTCTTGCCCTTCATCGCGCTCGTGGAGGATCGGCTCGAGGTGGTCGGGCTGAACGGTCCTACGGATTATCGCCTTGAAAGACTGGGAGGAATGCCGACCTACTACGTCCCGAACGGGGCGGAGGCGACGGCGAAGCTGTCGGAGGCGTTTTTCCGGCTGACCGACTATCCGCCGGAGGACCGCGAGCATGTGCCGTCGGAGACGATTCCCGTGCCGGGCGGGCGCGAGCTGTTCGTGCCGAAATCGCTCAAGGGCGTCGCCGTCTTCTCGTTCAAGCGGCTGTGCGCGGCGGCTCTCGGGGCGGCGGACTATCTGGCGATCGCGCGGCGCTACCATACGGTGATCCTCGTCGGCGTGCCGGTGCTGGAGCCGGAAAAACGCAACGAGGCCAAGCGCTTCGTGACGCTGATCGATGAGCTATACGAACACAAGGTCAAGCTGCTGATCGCCGCCGACGCGGCTCCGCAGGACCTGTATCCCGCAGGTGACGGCAGCTTCGAATTCGAACGCACCGCGTCGCGGCTGATGGAGATGCAGTCGGCGGACTATATGATGCTCGGGCACGGCTAAGAGATTCGCTAGGCGTCCGTTCGGCCGGTTGCGAGAGCATGAGAGCGCGGGCAAGACCGCGCCGATCGAGCGTCCTGGGGTCAGATGCGCCGCATAATATTTATCATTATCATCGGGATTTTGCTGCTGGCGGGCGCGGGCTACGGTTTCTGGTGGCTGAAGACGGGCCGCTACATCGAGTCGACCGACAATGCCTACGTCGAGGCCGACATCGCGGTGATCTCGCCGCGTGTGGCGGGCTATGTCGCGAAGATCGAGGTCGACGACAACCAGGCCGTCAGCGCCGGACAGACGCTTTTGACGATCGAGGACACCGACTATCGCGCCAAGGTGTCGCGCGCGCAGGCGATGCTGGCGCGCAGCCGCGCCGGCATCGGCAGCGCCGCGGCGATGGAGCGTACCCAAACCTCGGCTATCGCCCAGGCGGAAGCCGCGCTGGCCGCCGCGAAGGCGGAGGCGGCGCGCGCCGAGGCCGACCGCAAGCGCTATGCCGCGCTCGCCGACCAGCGCTACATCTCCCGCCAGCGGATCGGGGTGGTCGATGCCGAGGCGGCGAGCCGCCGGGCCGACGTGGCCCGCGCCGAGGCGGCGGTGGCGGCGGCGCGATCGCAGCGGAACGGCGCCACCAGCGCGCAAGGGTCGGCGAGCGCCGAGCGTGGCGCCGCTCTCGCCGATCTCCAGAGCGCGAAATTCGATCTCGACAACACCCGGCTGACCGCCCCGATCGATGGCGTGGTCGGCAACCGCACCGTGCGGGTCGGGCAATATGTCCGCGCCGGGCAGCAGCTGATGGTCGTGGTGCCGGTCAGCCAAGCCTATGTCATCGCCAATTTCAAGGAAACGCAGGTGGCCCGGATGCGGCCCGGCCAGCCGGTGACCCTCGAGGCCGACGCTTATCCGGACATCGCCCTGAAGGGCCGGATCGCCAGCCTGTCTCCGGCGGCCGGCTCGCGCTTCTCGATGTTGCCGCCGGAGAATGCGACGGGCAATTTCACCAAGATCGTCCAGCGCGTACCGGTGAAGGTGACGATCGACCGGCCGCTGCCCGACGGCGTGCGGCTGGCGCCCGGAATGTCCGTCGAGGCGTCGGTCGACATTCGATCGGAGCCGGATGGCAAGCGCCGCTGAGCCGAACGCGACCGCCGCGCCGACCGCAGGAAAGCTGGTCGGCTTCCTTCTCATGGCGGTCGGCATGTTCATGGCGATCCTCGACATCCAGATCGTCGCGGCGAGCCTGCAGCAGGTGCAGGCCGGCCTGTCGGCGAGCGCCGACGAGATCGTCTGGGTCCAGACCAGCTACCTCGTCGCCGAAGTCGTGATGATCCCGCTGTCGGCCTTCCTCGGCCGGGCGCTGTCGGTGAAGGGGCTGTTCGTCATCTCCTGCGCCGGATTCACGGCGGCGAGCTTCCTGTGCTCGACCGCGACCTCGATCGAGGCGATGATCGTCTATCGCGCGATCCAGGGCTTCATCGGCGGCGCGATGATCCCGACGGTCTACGCCGCGTCGTTCATGATGTTCGGGCGCGAGCGGTCGGGCAAGGCGCTGGTCGGGCTCGGCATGATCGTGACGATGGCGCCGACTCTGGGCCCGACGCTCGGCGGCTGGCTGACCGACAACCTGTCGTGGCACTGGCTGTTCCTGGTCAACATCGTGCCGGGCGTTCTGATCACCTTCGGCGTGTGGGCGCTGGTCGACCTCGACAAGCCGAACCTCGCCTTGCTGAAGCGGCTGGATGTTTTTGGCCTGGTGCTGATGGCGCTGTTCTTCGGCGGCCTGGAATATGTGCTGGAGGAAGGCCCGCGCCGCGACTGGCTGGACGACCCGACGGTGCTCTGGTGGACGGTGGCGGCGATCGTCGGCTGCGTCGGCTTCTTCTGGCGAACCGCGACCGCCGAGGAGCCGATCGTCCGGTTGAAGCCGTTTTCCTCGTTCAACTTCGCGGCGGGAACGGTGCTGGGCGCGGTGCTCGGCATCGGGCTCTATGGGCTGGTCTATATCTACCCGCTCTATCTTTCGCGCGTCGCGGGCCTTTCGAGCAGCCAGATCGGGACGACGCTGGCGGTGACGGGCATTTTCATGATGGCCACGGCGCCGGTCGCCGGCTTCATGGTGCGGAAGGTCGACCCGCGGAAAATGCTGTGCTTCGGTTTCCTGACGATGGCGCTTTCCGCCTGGCTGACGACGGGCCTCACCGATGAATGGCGGTTCGCGCAGCTGTTCTGGCCGCAGGTCTTGCGCGGCATCGGAATCATCGTGTGCATCATCTCGACGAGCAACGCCGCGTTCGCGACCCTGCCGCCCGAGGAGCTGAAGGACGCGCCCGGCCTGTTCACGCTGATGCGCAATCTGGGCGGGGCATTCGGGCTCGCGATGATCAACACCATCCTGCTGTGGCGCTACAACCTGCACTGGGGACGGCTGGGCGAGGCGATCAATCCGGGGCGGGTGGAGGTGCAGGCGCGGCTGAGCCAGCTTTCGGACCTGGCGGCGACGCATGGCTCGGCGGACCCCGACGCCAGCGCGGTGCGCCAGATCGCCGCGCAGGTCGGCAAGCAGGCGCTGGTGATGAGCTACGCGGACTGCTTCACCGTCCTGACGGTGCTGTTCGCGGTGGTGGCGCCGATCCCGCTCGCGCTCAGGCGGCCCGCGGTGATGGGCGACGCGCCGCCGTCGCATTGAGATGATTGCCGCGCACCGCCGCCGCAGCTAGCCTTCGGCCAACGACAGGGAGAACTCGACATGATCCGCACCACGCTCGCGCTGCTCGCCGCCACCACGCTGACCGGCGCCGCGCCCGCGCCGTCCCCGCAGTGGCACGACAAGGCGCTCGCGATGTTCAAGGCGTCGATCGAGATCCCCACCGTCCTCGGACGCGGCAAGGGCCCCGAGATCGCCCGCTATTTCGCCGATCAGTACAAGGCCGCCGGATGGGCGGAGAGCGATATCCATGTCCTGCCCTATGACCAGACGGCGGCGCTGGTCGTGCGCTGGCCGGCGGCGGGGAAGGCGAAGGCCAAGCCGATCCTGCTGATGGGCCACATGGACGTGGTCGAGGCCAAGCGCGAGGATTCGACCAACGACCCGTTCGTCTTCCTCGAGAAGGACGGCTATTATTACGGGCGCGGCACGCTCGACATGAAGAGCGGGCTGGTCGGCGTCACGACGGCGCTGCTGCGGCTGAAGGCCGAAGGCTTCAGGCCGACGCGCGACATCGTCGTGCTGTTCACCGGCGACGAGGAAACCAACGGCAAGGGCGCCGAGCTGGGCGCGACCGAGTGGCGCAAGTGGACCGACGCCGAGTTCGCGCTCAACGCCGACGGTGGTGGCGGCGGCTACGGCCCCGACGGCAAGCCGATCGGAGCGACGCTGCAGACCGCCGAGAAGACCTTCGCCAACTACACCTTCACAGTGCGCAACAAGGGCGGGCATTCGTCCCGGCCGCGCCCCGACAACGCGATCTACCAGCTCGCCGGGGCGCTCAAGCGGCTGGAGGCCTATCGCTTCGAGCCGGCGCTCAACGAGACGACGCGCGCCTATTTCTCGGTGCGCGAGAAGGGCGAGCCGGGGCCGCTTGGCGACGCGATGCGCGCCTGGCTGAAGAACCCGAGCGACGGCAAGGCCGCCGACTTCATCGAGGCGAGCCCGATCGAGGTCGGCCTGACGCGGACGCGCTGCGTCGCGACGCGGCTGTTCGGCGGCCACGCCGACAACGCGCTGCCGCAGCTCGCTACGGCCAACATCAACTGCCGCATCCTGCCGGGCATCGATCCGAACGCGGTACGGGGCGAGCTGGAAAAGGTCGCGGGCGACACGAATGTCGTGGTGACGCGGAACGACAACTACGTGGCGAGCCTCGCCTCGCCGCTGCGGCCCGATGTCACCGCCGCCTATACCGAGGCGGTCCACCGGCTTCATACGGGCGCTCCCATCATTCCCGAGATGTCGACCGGCGCGAGCGACGCGCGGCCCTTCCGCGTGTCGGGAATTCCCGTCTACGGCGTCGGCGGCGTCTGGGTCTCGATCCCCGAGGACGAGCGCGCGCACGGGCGGGACGAGCGCATCCCGGTCAGGTCGCTCGACGAGAATGTCGAGCATTGGCACTACATGATTCAAAAGCTGGCGGGCGGAAAATAGCAACAATTGCCGCGTCCGCAGTTGCCGGACGCAACAATTGGTTTTAAGCGGACCCCCGAAATCGACAGGCCGCGCGCCATCGCGTTCCGGCCTTTCCGCTCTTGGCGAAAAAAGGGGTCTCCCGTGGCTCGGAAGAAGATCGCGCTCATCGGCGCTGGCAACATCGGCGGAACGCTTGCCCATCTGGCGGCGATCAAGGAGCTGGGCGACATCGTCCTGTTCGACGTGGTGGAGGGCGTGCCGCAGGGCAAGGCGCTCGACCTGAGCCAGTGCGGCCCGGTCGAGGGCTTCGACGCGAAGATCACCGGTTCGAACGACTATGCCGACATCGCGGGCGCCGACGTCATCATCGTCACCGCGGGCGTCGCGCGGAAGCCCGGCATGAGCCGCGACGACCTGCTCGGCATCAACCTGAAGGTGATGAAGGCGGTGGGCGAGGGCATCAAGGCCAACGCGCCGAACGCCTTCGTGATCTGCATCACCAACCCGCTGGACGCGATGGTGTGGGCGCTGCGCGAGTTCTCAGGCCTGCCGCACCACATGGTGGTCGGCATGGCGGGCGTGCTGGACTCGGCGCGGTTCAGCCACTTCATCGCCGAGGAATTCCAGGTTTCGGCGCGCGACGTCACGACCTTCGTGCTTGGCGGCCACGGCGACACGATGGTTCCGGTGGTGCAGTATTCGACCGTCGCGGGCATTCCGGTGCCCGACCTCATCAAGCAGGGCCGCTCGACCAAGGAGCGCATCGACGCGATCGTCAAGCGGACGCGCGGCGGCGGCGGCGAGATCGTCGCGCTGCTGAAGACGGGCTCGGCCTATTATGCGCCGGCGACGAGCGGCATCGCGATGGCCGAGGCTTATCTCAGCGACCAGAAGCGCCTGCTGCCGTGCGCCGCCTTCGTCGAGGGCAAGTACGGGCTCGATGGGCTCTATGTCGGCGTGCCGGTCGTCATCGGCGCCGGCGGCGTCGAGCAGATCGTCGAGATCGCGCTCGATGACGAGGCGAAGTCCAACCTTCAGGTCTCGGTCGATGCGGTGAAGGAATTGCTCGACGCCTGCCGCGCCATCGACGGCTCGCTCGCCTAAAAGGATCAGCGATGAACATCCACGAATATCAGGCCAAGGAACTGCTGGCCAAGTTCGGCGTGCCGATCCCCAAGGGCATCGCGGCGTTTACGGTCGATGAGGCGGTGAAGGCGGCGGAGCAGCTCCCGGGGCCGCTCTATGTCGTGAAGTCGCAGATTCATGCCGGCGGGCGCGGCAAGGGCAAGTTCAAGGAGCTTGGGCCGGACGCCAAGGGCGGCGTTCGCCTTGCGAAGACGCTGGATGAGGTTCGTGCGGCGGCGGCGGACATGCTGGGCAACACGCTCGTCACCATCCAGACGGGAGATGCGGGCAAGCAGGTCAACCGGCTGTACATCACCGACGGCGCGGACATCGCGAAGGAATATTACCTCTCGATGCTGGTCGATCGCGCCAGCGGGCGGATCGCGATCGTCGCCTCGACCGAGGGCGGTATGGACATCGAGGGCGTAGCGCACGACACGCCGGAGAAGATCGTGACCTTCACGGTCGATCCGGCGGCGGGCTTCCAGCCGCATCACGGCCGCGCGGTGGCGCACGCGCTGAAGCTGACGGGCGAGCTCAACAAGCAGTGCCAGTCGCTGACCCGGCAGCTCTACGATGCCTTCGTTGCGACCGACTGCTCGCAGCTCGAGATCAATCCGCTTGCCGAGACCAAGGACGGCCAGCTGCTGGTGCTCGACGCCAAGGTCGGCTTCGACCCCAACGCGCTCTACCGCCACCCCGACATCTTCGCGCTCCGCGACGAGAGCGAGGAGGATCCCATGGAGATCGAGGCGTCGAAGTACGACCTCGCCTACATCAAGCTGGACGGCGACATCGGCTGCATGGTCAACGGCGCCGGCCTCGCGATGGCGACGATGGACATCATCAAGCTGAACGGCATGTTCCCGGCGAACTTCCTCGACGTCGGCGGCGGCGCGACCAAGGAGAAGGTGACGGCGGCGTTCAAGATCATCCTCTCCGACCCGTCGGTGAAGGGCATCCTCGTCAACATCTTCGGCGGCATCATGCGTTGCGACGTGATCGCCGAGGGCGTGGTCGCGGCGGCGCGCGAGGTGAAGCTTTCGGTGCCGCTGGTGGTGCGCCTCGAGGGCACCAATGTCGAGCTCGGCAAGAAGATCATGGCCGAGAGCGGTCTTCCGATCGTCTCCGCCGACAACCTGGGTGACGCGGCGCAGAAGATCGTCGCCGAAGTGAGGCAAGCGGCGTAGTATCGCAGCGGCTACCGGAGGACGACGCGATGGCTGAACGCGGACATTTGCTTGGGCGGCACCAACCGTCGGCGACTTATGGGCAGGATTATGCCGCCTGGGTGTCCGAACAGGTCATGCTGCTCCGCGCGGGCCGCACTGACGAGCTGGACGTCGCCAATCTGGCGGAAGAGGTCGGAGATTTGGGAAAGAGCGACTATCGCGGCTTGGTATCGGCCATCCGCACGATCCTCATCCACATGTTGAAGTGGGATCATCAAGCGGAGCGTCGCTCAAGATCTTGGACGGCGTCGATCTACGAAAACCGAGATGTGGTGGCCGAGGAGTTGGAAGCGAGCCCAAGCTATCGCACCAGGCTGGAAGAGGCTGTAGCCACGGCTTACCGCCGAGCGCGCCGCCGTGCGGCGGCCGAAACCGACCTTCCGCTCCAGACTTTCCCCGAAACCTGCCCCTACGACTGGGACGAGATCACTTCGCGCGAGCACCCGCTCGACGGCGAGGCGTAGACGCATCCGAACGGAGACTGAATGTCCATCCTCATCGACAAGAACACCAAGGTCATCACGCAGGGCTTTACCGGCAAGACCGGCAGCTTCCATGCCGAGGCGTCGATCGCCTATGGCACGCAGATGGTCGGCGGCACCGCGCCGGGGAAGGGTGGGCAGACGCACCTGGGGCTGCCGGTGTTCGACACCGTGCTTGAGGCGAAGGCAGCGACCGGCGCGGACGCCAGCGTGGTGTTCGTGCCGCCGCCGGGTGCAGCGGACGCGATCCTGGAGGCGATCGACGCGGAGATCCCCCTGATTATCTGCATCACCGAGGGCATTCCGGTCCTCGACATGATCCCGGTGAAGCGCGCGCTGACGGGCTCCAAGTCGCGGCTGATCGGGCCGAACTGCCCCGGCGTGCTGACCCCGAACGAATGCCGGATCGGCATCATGCCGGGCAACATCTTCAAGAAGGGCTCGGTCGGCGTCGTGTCGCGCTCCGGCACGCTGACCTATGAGGCGGTCCATCAGACGACGATGGCGGGCCTCGGCCAGACCACCGCGGTCGGCATCGGCGGCGATCCGGTCAACGGCACAAACTTCATCGACATGCTGGAGCTGTTCCTGGCGGACGACGAGACCAAGTCGATCATCATGATCGGCGAGATCGGCGGCTCGGCCGAGGAAGAGGCGGCGCAGTTCCTGATCGACGAAGCGAAGCGCGGGCGCAGCAAGCCGATGGTCGGCTTCATCGCCGGGCTCACGGCCCCTCCGGGCCGCCGAATGGGCCATGCCGGGGCGATCGTCTCCGGCGGCAAGGGCGGCGCCGAGGACAAGATCGAGGCGATGACGCGCGCCGGCATCCGCGTGTCGGCCAGCCCGAGCGCGCTCGGCACGACGTTGGTCGAGGTGCTCAAGGGTTAACGGTGGCGGCTATGTTCCCTATCTGTTAACCACGCCGCGTTAAGGACCGGACCATGGGTTTCGAAGGCGATCTTCCGCAGGGCATCGAGGGCGTCGGGCCGTCGTTCGTCGAAGCGCTCTATCAGCGCTACGTCGCCGATCCGTCGTCGGTCGACGAGAGCTTCCGCCGCTATTTCGAGAGCGTCGAGCGCACCGTCGCCAGCGGCCCTTCGTGGCAGAAGCCGAACTGGCCGCCGACCGCCACCGATGAACTGACCGCCGCGCTCGACCCGACTCAGATGTCGATCGAGCCTAAGGCGGAGAAGAAGGGCCGCGAGGCGGCCGCAACCGCTCCCGCCGCCCCGGCCACCTCGTCGGCGGCTGACATCGAGCAGGCGGCGCGCGATTCGATCCGCGCGATGATGCTGATCCGCACCTACCGGGTGCGCGGCCATCTTGCCGCCAACCTCGACCCGCTCGGGTTGGCGCAGCGCGAGGCACCGGCCGACCTGTCGCCGGAGTGGCATGGCTTCAAGCCCGACGAGCTCGACCGGCCGGTCTATCTCTGCGGCTTCCTCGGCCTGCAGATGGCGAGCATCAACGAGATCGTCTCGATCCTGCGCGCCAACTACTGCGGCAACGTCGGCGCCGAGTACATGCACATCAACGACGTCGAGGAGCGCCGCTTCATCCAGGACCGGATGGAAGGCCGCGACAAGGAAATCACCTTCACGCCCGAGGGCAAGAAGGCGATCCTGAGCAAGGTCATCGAGGCCGAGCAGTTCGAGAAGTTCCTGGGCCGCAAGTATGTCGGCACCAAGCGCTTCGGGCTCGACGGCGGCGAGAGCATGATCCCGGCGCTGGAAAGCGTCATCAAATACGGCGGGCAGACCGGCGTGCGCGAGCTGGTGTTCGGCATGTCGCACCGCGGCCGGCTGAACGTGCTGACCAACGTCATGGCGAAGCCGTTCAAGGTGCTGTTCCACGAGTTCGCCGGCGGTTCGAACACGCCGGAGGACGTCGGCGGCTCGGGCGACGTCAAGTACCACCTCGGCACCTCCACCGACCGCGAGTTCGACGGCATCTCGGTCCATATGTCGCTGGCGCCCAACCCGTCGCACCTCGAGACGGTCGATGCGATCGTCCTCGGCAAGACCCGCGCCATCCAGACGCATCGGGGCGACCGCGACCGCAGCGTGGTGCTGCCGGTGCTGCTGCATGGCGACGCCGCTTTCGCCGGCCAGGGCATCGTCATGGAATGCTTCGGCTTCTCCGGGCTGAAGGGGTACAATACCGGCGGCACGATCCATTATGTGATCAACAACCAGGTCGGCTTCACGACCAGCCCGCAGTTCGCGCGCTCCTCGCCCTATCCGTCGGACGTCGCGAAAATGGTTCAGGCGCCGATCTTCCACGTCAACGGCGACGACCCCGAGGCGGTGACCTTCGTCACCAAGCTCGCCACCGAGTTCCGCCAGACGTTCAAGCGCGATGTCGTGATCGACATGTGGTGCTATCGCCGTTTCGGCCACAACGAGTCCGACGAGCCGAGCTTCACGCAGCCGCTGATGTACGCCGAAATCCGCCGGCACCCGCCGGTCAGCGAGGTCTACGGCGAGCGGCTGAAGCGCGAGGGCGTGGTCGACGACGCCTGGATCAAGGGCACGATCGACGCCTTCGTGGCGAAGCTGGAAGCCGATTTCGAGGCCGCGGCATCGTACAAGGCGAACAAGGCGGACTGGTTCGAAGGCCGCTGGTCGGGGCTCGGCAAGCCCGCGGATCCCGTCACCGCGGCGCGTTCGGGCGATACCGGAGTCTCGCCCGACCGGCTGAACGAGGTCGCCAAGGCGATCACGACGGTGCCGGAAGGCTTCAACATTCACAAGACCTTGGCGCGTATCATTGAAGCGAAGTCCGAGGCTCTGAAAACCGGCGAGGGCATCGACTGGGCGACCGCCGAGGCGCTGGCGTTCGGCACGTTGCTGACCGAGGGCTATGGCGTCCGTCTTTCGGGACAGGATTCGGGGCGCGGCACGTTCAGCCAGCGCCATGCCGTCTGGCTCAACCAGACGACGGGCGACAAGTTCATTCCGCTGACCACCGTGGCGCCGGGCTTCGAAGTGCTCGACAGCCCGCTGTCAGAATACGGCGTGCTCGGCTTCGAGTACGGCTATGCATCGGCCGAGCCCAAGACGCTTGTGATGTGGGAGGCGCAGTTCGGCGACTTCGCCAACGGCGCGCAGATCGTCATCGACCAGTATATCGCGAGCGGCGAGATCAAGTGGCTGCGCGCCAACGGGCTCGTCATGCTGCTGCCGCACGGCTACGAAGGGCAGGGGCCGGAGCACAGCTCGGCGCGGCTCGAGCGCTACCTTCAGCTCTGCGCCGAGGACAATCTCCAGGTCGCGAACTGCACGACGCCGGCGAACTATTTCCACATCCTGCGGCGCCAGATGGTCCGGCCGTTCCGCAAGCCCCTGATCATGATGACGCCGAAGTCGCTGCTGCGCCACAAGCGCGCGGTGTCGCGGATCGGCGACATGGGCGTCGACAGCCATTTCCACCGCGTTCTGCCCGACGACGCGCAGCTTCCGGCCGAGGCGGTGAAGCGCGTCGTGCTGTGCAGCGGCAAGGTCTATTACGACCTGTTCGAGGCGCGCGAGGCGGCGGGCCGCAACGATGTCGCCATCGTCCGCGTCGAGCAGATCTACCCGTTCCCGGGCGACGCCATCGAGCGCGAGCTTCGAAAATATCCGAACCTCGAAAGCGTCGCGTGGGCGCAGGAAGAGCCGAAGAACGCCGGCGCCTGGTTCTTCGTCGAGCCGCTGATCGAGGACGTGCTCGCCGACCTGGGCGGCAAGGCCGGCCGCGCGAGCTATGCCGGGCGGGCGGCGGCTGCGGCGACCGCCACCGGCCTCGCCAAGCGCCACGCGGCCGAGCAGGCCAAGCTTATTTCAGAGGCGCTCGGCGCCTAGAATTTTCGAAGGACAGACATGGCAACCGACGTCACCATCCCGCCGCTCGGCGAATCGATCACCGAAGCGACTGTCGGGCAGTGGCTGAAGAACATCGGCGACGCGGTGAAGGCCGATGAGCCGCTGGTCAGCCTGGAGACCGACAAGGTCGCGGTCGAGGTTCCGGCGCCCGCCGATGGCGTGCTGCTGGAGCAGGCCGCCAAGGTCGGCGACACGGTCAACGTCGGCTCGGTGATCGCGCGGCTGGAGGCGGGCGGCAAGGCCGCCGCGCCGGCGCCTGTCTCCGCGCCTGCGAAGGTTGCCGAGGCGCCCAAGGTGGTTGAGGCGCCTCCGGCTGCCGCCCCGGCTCCGGCCGCGCCTGCGGCAGCTTCGGTTGGCGAGACTCCTGACGCCATAGCCCCAGCGGTTCGCCGTCTGCTCGGTGACTACAATATCGACCCGTCGTCGGTTGCGGGCTCGGGCAAGGACGGACGGCTGACCAAGGCCGACGTGCTCGGCGCGATCGACAACGGTAGTGCAAAGCTAGTTCAGCCTGCGTCGAAAGCCGCTGCCGCGCCTACCGCGGCTGCGCCAGCGGCGAAGGGCGAGCGCCGCGAGGAGCGGGTGCGGATGACGCGCCTGCGCCAGACGATCGCGCGACGGCTCAAGGAAGCGCAGAACACCGCCGCGATGCTGACGACGTTCAACGACGTCGACATGACCGAGCTGATGCGCGCGCGCGAGAAGTACCGCGACCTGTTCGAGAAGAAGCACAGCGTCCGCCTGGGCTTCATGTCGTTTTTCGTGAAAGCCTGCACGATGGCGCTGCGCGAGGTGCCGTCGGTCAATGCGACGATCGAGGGCGATGAGATCGTCTATCGCGACTACGCCGACATCGGAGTCGCGGTGTCGTCGCCGGGCGGCCTCGTCGTGCCGATCCTGCGCGACGCGCAGGATTTGAGCTTCGCCGGCACCGAAAAGGCGATCGCCGACTTCGGCCGCCGCGCGCGCGACGGCCAGCTGAAGATCGACGAGATGCAGGGCGGCACCTTCACGATCTCGAACGGCGGCGTCTTCGGCTCGCTGATGTCGACCCCCATCATCAACCCGCCGCAGTCCGCGGTCCTCGGCATGCACCGCATCGAGGAACGGCCGGTGGTCAAGGACGGCCAGATCGTGGCGCGCCCGATGATGTACCTGGCGCTGAGCTACGACCACCGCTTGATCGACGGCCGCGAGGCGGTGACGTTCCTCGTGCGAGTGAAAGAGGCTATAGAGGATCCGGCTCGGCTGCTGCTGGATATGTGAGATGAACTGGCGCGATCAAATTCATTCCGATCCGGCCGTGCTTGTCGGCAAGCCTGTCGTGCGGGGGACGCGGATTTCAGTCGAGCTTATCCTCGAACTCATGGCCGCCGGCTGGACGGAAGACAAAATTCTGGAGGGCTACCCCCGGCTCACCCGGGAAGGCATTCGCGCTGCCGTCCAGTTCGCCGCCGATATGGTGACCGAGGAACGGGACCTGGCCAGCAAGCGTGCCGCCTGACCGGAATCTGGTTGCGGACGAATGCGTGCATGCCGGGACGGTTCGGCTGTTGCGCGAGGCGGGATGGGATGTCCATTCCGTCATCGACGACTTACCAAGCGAGTCCGACTACGACGTTCTGGCGAGAGCAGTTGAACTCGATGCCGTTCTTGTCACCAACGACCGGGACTTTGGCGAACTGATCTTTCATCGTGGCAGGCGCCCGCCTGGGTGCCTGCTCTACATTCGAATACGCGACCTCTCTCCTGAAATCGTTGCCACGCGGCTGCTCGCAGCGCTGGACGACCCGAAGGTGAGAGGCCAAATGGTGGTGATCGAGCGGGACGGCGTCCGTTTTCGCGCCTTTCCCGCGACCGGAGAAAATGATGGCTGATTACGATTACGACGTGCTGGTGATCGGCGCCGGGCCGGGCGGTTACGTCGCGGCGATCCGGGCGGCGCAGCTGGGGCTGAAGACGGCGTGCGCCGAGGAGCGCGAGACGCTGGGCGGCACGTGCCTCAACGTCGGGTGCATTCCGTCGAAGGCGCTGCTCAATTCGTCCGAGCTTTACGCCGAGGCGTCGTCGGGGGCGCTGGCGAAGTTTGGCGTGAAGATGGAGGGCGTCAGCCTCGATCTCGATGCGATGCATGCGCAGCGTATCGGCGCGGTGACGGGCCTGACCGGCGGCATCGCCTTCCTGTTCAAGAAGAACAAGATCGACTGGCTGAAGGGCAGGGCGACCTTCACCGCGGCGGACACCGTGACCGTCGGCGGCAGGAGCGTCCGCGCCAAGAACATCGTGATCGCGACCGGATCGTCGGTGACGCCGCTGCCCGGCGTGACCGTGGACAACGAGGTGGTGCTTGATTCGACCAGCGCGCTCGAGATCCCGAAGGTGCCGGAGCATCTGGTCGTGATCGGCGGCGGGGTGATCGGGCTGGAGCTTGGGTCGGTGTGGAAGCGTCTCGGCGCCAGGGTCACGGTCGTCGAGTTCCTCGACCAGATCCTGCCGGGCATGGACGGCGAGGTCCGCAAGGAAGCGGCCAAGCTGTTCAAGAAGCAGGGGCTGGACATCAAGACCTCGACCAAGGTCACCAAGGTCGAGCGGAATGGCGCGGGCGCGACGCTGACCGTCGAGCCTTCGGCGGGCGGTGCCGCGGAGACGATCGAGGCGAGCCATGTGCTGGTGGCGATCGGGCGGCGGCCGAACACCGAGGGGCTGGGGCTGGAAGCCGCGGGCCTTGCGCTCAACAAGCGCGGGCAGATCGAAACCGGCCACGACTTCTCAACCCCGGTGCGCGGCGTGTGGGCGATCGGCGACGTCATTCCCGGCCCGATGCTGGCCCACAAGGCCGAGGACGAGGGTATCGCGGTCGCCGAGAATATCGCCGGGCTGACGGGCCTGGTGAACCACGACGTCATTCCATCGGTCGTCTACACGCACCCCGAGATCGCGGGCGTCGGGCTGACCGAGGAGGACGCAAAGGCCCGCGGCGAGGTCAAGGTCGGCAAGTTCCCGATGATGGCGAACAGCCGCGCCAAGGCGATCCTCGACACCGACGGCTTCGTCAAGGTGATCGCCGACGCCAAGACCGACCGCGTGCTCGGCGTATGGATCATCGCGACGCCCGCCGGCACGATGATCGCGCAGGCGGCGCAGGCGATGGAGTTCGGCGCCTCGTCGGAGGATATCGCCTACACCTGCCACGCACACCCGACGCACAACGAGGCGGTCAAGGAAGCCGCGATGGCGGTTCTGGGCAAGCCGATCCATGTCTGAGCTCAAGGGCAAGACGGCGGTCGTCACCGGATCGACCAGCGGCATCGGCCTCGCGTCGGCGCGCGCGCTGGCGGGGGCGGGGGCGAACGTCCTGCTGAACGGCTTTGGCGACGCGGATGCGATCGAGGAGCTGCGCGTGGGGATCGAGCGCGAGTTCGGGGTGACGGCGCGCCACTCGGCGGCCGACATGTCGAAGCCGGACGAGATCGCCGCGATGATCGCCGGCGCCGAGCGTGATTTCGGCTCGGTCGATGTGCTGATGAACAACGCCGGCATCCAGCACGTCTCACCTATCGAGGACTTCCCGGTCGACAAGTGGGACGCGATCATCGCGATCAACCTGTCCTCGGCCTTTCACGCGATCCGCGCGGTGGTTCCGGGGATGAAGGCGCGCGGCTGGGGACGGATCGTCAACACCGCGTCAGCGCACTCGCTCGTCGCCTCGCCGATGAAATCGGCCTATGTCGCCGCTAAGCACGGGCTGGCGGGGCTGACCAAGACCGTGGCGCTGGAGCTCGCGACCTTTGGCATCACCGCCAACTGCATCTCTCCGGGCTATGTCTGGACGCCGCTGGTCGAGAGCCAGATCCCCGACACGATGGCGGCGCGCGGCCTGACCCGCGAGCAGGTGATCAACGACGTTCTGCTCGAAGCGCAGCCGACCAAGCAGTTCGTCACCCCGGAGCAGGTCGCCGCGCTGGCGCTGTTCCTGTGCTCGGACGCGGCGGCGCAGATCACCGGCGCCAACCTGTCGGTCGACGGCGGCTGGACCGCGAAATAGCGAACCCGATCGTCGCTCGCGCGTTCTCGGCGGCATGCCGTCGAGCGTCATCCGCAGCTTCGATTACCGTCCGGCCGAGCAGGAACTCGACATCCTGTTCGTCACCGGACGGCGCTATGTCTATCACGGCGTGCCGGGCGAAATGGCGGAGGCGATGCGCGGCGTCCGGTCGAAGGGCGAATATTTCAACCGCCACGTCCGCGACCACTTCCGCTTCACGCGCCTGCGGTAGCTGCCGCGACCGCTAGACCATGTCGAGGCCGTTCGACCGTTCGGCGATCACCCGGCCCATGGCGTCGAACAGGTCCTTCATCGCCACGGGCTTCATCAGGACGTCGTTGGCGCCCGCCAGCAGGCATTCGGCGCGCATGTTGAGGCTGGTGTCGGCGGTCACGACGACGATCGCCAGGTTGGCCTTCGCGTCGGTGCGGGCGCGGATGTGGCGGATCGCGGTCCGGCCGTCCATGCCGGGCATGCGAAGGTCCATCAGCACCATGTCGTAATCGTTCTCTTCGATCATCCGGAGGCCGGTTGCGCCGTCCTCGGCCTCCGCCATGGTCACGTCGGCGACGCTCAGCATGTCGCGGACGACGCGGCGGTTCATCGCGTCGTCTTCAACGAACAGGACGCGCATGGCCGCTCTCCTCCGTCGTCTTGCCTGCTTCGCGTCGTGTCACGCCGCGATCGCTCGCGTGTTTGGCGCGCCCGAATGGATTCGCGCAAGCGCCGCGATCAACTCAACCACCGCGATCGGCCGCTTGAGGATTTGCGCCGCCCCGGCGTCGCGGAGCGCGGCGGCCGTGGCCTCGTCCGGCATTTCGACCGCCAGCAGGGTCAGCCGCAGCGGCGTGCCGTGCTGGCTGGCGACGAGAGCCTCGACCGCCCGGCGAGCGTCGCCGTCCGCGCTGAGCGAGGCGAGGTCCGCCACGATATGGTGAACGCGGTCGAGCGCCGAGGCCGCGACGGCCTCGTCGGGGGCCACGCCGCGAACGCGGCCCGCCGCGCCGGCGATCGACGCGGACAGAATGCTGCGCGTCAGCGCGTTGCCGTCGACGACCAGCACGCTCGCCTCGGCGAGCGTCGACGGCCAGGCGGTGGTGTCCCGCTCGGCCTCGGCGGAGCTGCCGAGCGGCAGGCGCACCGAAAATGTCGATCCGCGCCCGACCTCGCTCTCGACGGTGACGTCGCCCCCCAGGGCTTGCGCCAGCTCGCGGCAGATGGCGAGGCCGAGACCCGTGCCGCCGTGCCTGCGAGTCAATTCGCCGTCGATCTGGTGGAAGGATTCGAACACCACCTGGAGCTGCTCGGGGGCGATGCCGATGCCGGTGTCCGCGACGCGGATTACCAAGTCCTCGCCAACGGCCGCGGCAGACAGTCGCACCGAGCCGCGATCGGTGAACTTCACGGCGTTCGACATCAGGTTGAACACGATCTGGCGCAGCCGCCGCGCATCGCCGACCATGCGGGCCGGGCAATCGTCAAGCGCCAGCTCGAAGGCCAGGCCCTTCGCCCGGGCCTCGTCGCCCCACAGCCGGGCGACGCCGTCCAGGATGGGGTGAAGCTCGATGTCGCTCTGCTCGACGGTCAATTTGCCCGTCTCGATCTTGGCGACATCGAGGATGTCGTCGACGAGCGCCTTCATCATCGTCCCCGCGTCGTGGACGACCCGGACGCGGTCGCGCTGCTCGCCGGCGAGGCTGCGGTCGTGGAGCATGACCTGGGTCATGCCGAGGATGCCGTTCAATGGCGTGCGGATCTCGTGGCTGGTGGTGGCGAGGAAGCGCGTCTTGGCGGTCAGCGCCTTGTTGAGCTCGACGTTGACGTCGCTCAGCGTCGCGTTTGCGGCGCGCACTTCGTTGCGGCTGCGGCGGATCGAGAAGAAGGCGAGCATGGTGCCGATCACCACCACGGCGGCGACGCCGAGCGCGCCGAACAGGATAGTCGACCGAAGCTTGGCGCGCGAGCGCTCCAGCGCGATATCGCGCTGCAGCTGGCCGGCCTTGAGCTTGGTGATCCGCAGCTCCTGGTTGGCGAAATCGAAGCGCGCGCCCATCAGCGAGGCGTTGGTCGAGGCCGCGACCTCGCGAGCCTGATCGTCGAGGCGCTTGAAGGCCGCAAGGTGGACGAGCGCCCGTGCGTTGTCGCCGGTGGCGCGGTAGAGCTTGTAGGCGGTGTCGTGGAACTCGCGATAGGGGACGGTTGTCGCCGACAGGTCGGCGCCAGCGAAGGTCCGGTCGAGGTCGGCGGCGGCGGCGGCGCGGTTGTTGCGGGCCAGCGCGATCTGCGCCTTCACGCCCCACAGGAAGGGTTCGTCGCCCGTGTCGAGGCCACGCGCCAGCGTCAGCGCATGATCCGCCGTCGCATCGGCCTTCGCAAGGTCGCCCGCCCAATATTCGGCCGAGGCGATGTTGTTGAGGACGCGAACCTCCAGGACGGGGCTTTGTACCTCGCGCGCCACCGCCAGGGCGCGCCGGTAGTGCGTCTCCGCCTCGCGGAAACGGCGCATTTCCTTCAGGGTGTCGCCGAGGTTGTTGTAGGCCGCGATCGTCAGCGCCGGGTCGCCTTTGTAGACCTCCGCAGACTGGGCGTAATATTTGAGGACGCGCGGGTAATCGCGCGCGTCGAAATAGATCGACCCGATGAATTGCAGCACCTTGGCCTGCGAGCGGGCCTCCCCGAGCTTGCTGAAGATGCCATAGGCGGTTTGCGCTTCCGCCAGCGCTTCGGGCAGCCTCCCCGTCACGGAATTGATCGACGCATCGGCGAGCAGCAAATCGCCGTGGAGCTTGCTGTCGCGGTCGAGCCGGCTGACCGTGGCGATCGCCGAGGCGATGATGGGACGAGCGTCTTCGGACTTGTTGACGCGATTGAGCGCCTCGCCCTGCAGCCACTGCGCTTGCGCCAGCGAAAGCCGCCGGTCCCGAATGGCCGGAATGGATTCGGCGAGCCTGGCGGCCGCCGCCGCATGGACGAGCGCCTTGTCGGGCTCCGCCATCATCGAGCGCTTCGCCTCGCCGAGCTCGGCCTCGAAGGCCGTCGGCGCGTCCGCGGCAATCACCGGTGCGGCGAAGACCAGGACAAGGGCGGCAAGCGCGAACTTGATATGCATCAATGGCACCCGTGTTCCTAACCGGGCGACGCTAGCCGTCCATGGTTAACCAAGGGTAAATATTAACACCTCAGAAGCTCAGCCGCCAGCGGCCGCCGATAGTGTAGCGCGCCTCCTCCGCCGCCAGCCTGCCGACCTGGCCGCGGCCGAAAGCGCTGAGCTCCGCGCGGCCATCCATCAGCGAAAGACCGTAGATGGTTTCCGCGACGAAGCGCCGGCTGCGGCTCGCGACATCGACATGGTCGGTGACGACGCCAATCTCCCCGGTCTCGCGGTCGACGACCTGCACGGACTTATAGTCGACGCTGCCGCTTTCGATGGTGAGCGGCTGGGCGATCGACAAGCGCAGCCTGTCGCTCGCACCGAGCACATGCTCCTTGGCGATCGCGAGCTGATAGGACGTGCCGAGAAGGCCGTCCGCTTGCAATGTCGCGTTCCGCCCGCCGCTTCTGGTTTTCGACACCGTAGCGGCGGCGGTGAAGGTGAGTCCGGATCCGACCGACACGTCGGCGCCGAGCGTCGCCGCGTCGCTGCGCGAACCTCCGCGCAAGTCGCCCGGCTCGGCGGAGCGAACGCCGAGAAGGCCATTGGGCTCATCGAGTGATGTGAACGCCGCGGTGACGTTCATCGCCGGGCTTAGGCGATAGTCGATCGTCACATGCGCCGCGCTGGCGCGATAGCGGGCGAGGCCGGCATAGGCGGCTCGCTGCATGGCCGACTCAACGCCGATCAGATCAAGCTGCCGGTCGCGGCGGCGCTCGGTTGCGCCGACCGAGAGATTGAGGCCTGGCGCGAACGTGACGCTCATCGCGGCATAGGCGCCTCCCGATGCGAAGCCGAGCATTGGGTTGGCGCCGCCGCTTTGCGCGTCGTAATCGGTGAACAACCCGAAACCCGCGCGGCCCCCCAGCGCGATCGCGCCGTCGCCCTGGCCCACCGTCAGGCCCAGGCGCCCCGACGGGGCGTCGAGACGAAGCGCGGACTGGATGGGCGCGCCCTGACGGCTGTAACGCAGCGACGCCGGGTTGGCGGCGCCGGCGGTCATCGTCAAATTGAGGCCAAGGCTGTTGGCGACCGGCGCGCTCGTGCGCTGGAAGTCGCTGAAGCCCTTCTTCCCGCTCTCCATCCAATCGACGAGGCGGCTGTAGACATAGTCCTGGAACTGTTCGCCGTTGGCTGCCGACAGGCCCGCCAGCCGACTGGACAGCGGGATCTGGAAGTCACGCTGGGTGCCGCCGATCTTCTCGAACGCCGTCAGGTACAGGCCCCTGGTCTCCCAAGACGCTTGCACGCCCCCCCTTTTCAGGTCCGCCGCCCTGACCGGTATGGGGAGGAGGCCGTCGACCTGATAGAAGGCGAGCTTGTCGAAGCTCAGGGGCGACTGGGACGCCGTGACATCGAGCAGGCCGACGCCGTAGGTCGCGTCGGTGCCCGGCGCGCCCAGATCCTTGGCGGAGCCGAGGATGATGTCCGCGGTCTCCTTCGCGTAGTTCTTGAGCCACGGCCACCGATCGTGGAGCAGTGCGATGGCCCCGCTCACCAACGGCGCGGCGAACGAGGTGCCGGAGCGGCGGGCGACGCCGCCCGCGTCGTCCGAAACGAGAATGAGCTCGCCCGGCGCGACGATGAAGCGATCCTTTAGCTTAACGTCGCACTTGCCGTCGTCCTTGAGCAGGCAGGCGTCGCCCGGCCGGTTCGAAAACTCGGAGATCGTGCCGGTCGGATCGACCGCCCCGACGAGGATGAGCGAGGTATCGCGCGCGGCGCCCCCCCAGTTGACGCCCTGCGTCTGCGTCGAGCCATCGTTGCCGGCGGCGATGACGTAGACCGTCTTATTCTTGACCGCCGCGACCGCGGGCTCATTGAAGACACCGCGCCAGTCTGGATTAAGCGTCCAGCCCGGGACGCCGAGCGACAGGTTGACGACGCTCGCGCCGGCGCCCGTCACCTTGACGATGCCGCGCGTGATATCGGGCCAGTCGGCGGTGCCGCTGGCGTCGAACGGATTGTAGGCCGCGATCTTCGCGTTGGGCGCGATGCCCATGATCCCCTGGCCGTCGTGCGCCGAGACCATCAGGCTGGCGACGCCGGCGCCATGGCCGTTCGAAAAGTTCGAAACGCCATCGTAGAACACGGTCTTCGATTTGATGTCGGCGTCGCCGGCGACGAAGAAATCGATCAGACCGATTGTCGTGCCCCGGCCCGAGCCCTGAACCTGCGTCAGGTGCGGGGTCCAGTTGGCGGTCTTCATCCACCAATCGACGTGATCGGTGCCGGCGAAGTTCATCAGGCCGTCGTACCAGTCGAGGAAGAAGTGCGAGCGCTCGTTGGCCGGAAGCCCCTCGAGCGAAGCCGGGTTGCTCAGGTCTATGCCGTATTTCGCGAACAGGGGTTTGGCGAAGCCCTCGGTGAAGGACTTGCCGGTCTGCGACGCGACGGCGGCACCCCACACCGCTTCGGAGCGGGTACTGAGCTCCGAAAGCTGATCGCGGATCGCCATGTAGGCGCCGGGCTGTGATGCGTAGCTGCCGGCCAGTCCCCACTGCGTATCGACGGTCGACCAGTAGTCGCCCGTCGCGTCCCAGAATGCGCCGATATTGCGATAGTCGGGAAAAACCGCGCCACTGAACGCGCCGACGTTTCGATAGAGCGGGTTGAGGTCGCCCCAGAAGGCGCCGATGTTGCGGTAGAACGGATTCACGTCACCCCAGAAGGCGCCGATGTTCCGGTAAAACGGATTGATGTCCCCCCAAAAGGCACCGATGTTGCGATAGAATGGGTTGATGTTGCGATAATAGGGCGTCAGCGAGCTGCCGGTATCGCCCGGCTGACCGGGTCCGCCCAGAATACCCGCGGTGATCGCATGGATCGGTTTCGCCTCCGCCGGCGCGGCGTGCAGCGTGGCGATGACAAGCGCGCCCAGGCTCGCTCCGAACTTGCCGTACGTCGTGCTCATCGCGCTGCTCGCTTCCACCACTGGGGCGGCTTGACTTGCACGGCAATTGTGAACAGCTCGGTAAGATTTACGGTTAATGACGCGATTTCAAACCGTTGGCGCGGTCACCAGCTCTGCGCGGCGCGCGCGTCGAACTCGCCGTCCCCGAGGTGAGCGAGGGCCTCGCCATCGGCGAGAAAGCCGATAAGGCCGTCGAGCGGCATCGGGCGGGCGATGAGAAAGCCCTGGATTAGGTCGCATCCCATGGCGCGCAGAAGCGCGTAGGAGCTGAGTTTCTCGACGCCTTCGGCCGTCACCTCAAGCCCCAGCGCATGCGCGAGGTCGATCGTCGATCGGACGATCAGCGGGTCGCGATGGCTGCGTGACAGCTCGGCGACGAAGGTGCGGTCGATCTTCAGCTCGTGAGCCGGGAGCTTCTTCAGATAGCTTAGCGACGACATGCCCGCGCCGTAGTCGTCGATCGCGATCCGAAGGCCGGCGTCGACGAATTCCTGGAGGTTGGCCAGCGCGTTGCGCGGGTCTTCGATAATGCCGGTTTCGGTGATCTCAAGCCCCATCTGGCCCACGCGCGTCGCGAGGATGCTGAGCGCCGTGCGGGCGAAGCCGGGGTCGCCGAGCAGGCAGGCGGAGATGTTGATGTAGACCGGGACGGACTGCCCGCCCTCCGCCAGTATCTTCTGGTCCGCCACCGCGCGTTCCAGGGTCCATTGAGTCAGGCTGCGGATCTGCCCCATCTTCTCGGCGACGGGAATGAAGACGTCCGGAGCGACGAGCCCTCGCACCGGATGCTGCCAGCGGACCAGCGCCTCGACGCCGTCGACGAGGCCGCTTCGGGCCCGCATCTTGGGCTGGTAATGAAGCCTGAGCTCGCCCGCTGCGATCGCCGCGCCGAGCTCGGAGGGAAGCGGCACATAGGCGCCCTCGACGCCCGTCGCCCGGCCGCGGAGCGAACCGAAGAACCGCGCTCTGCCGCGGCCCTCGTGCTTGGCGCGATAGAGGGCCAGATCCGAATAATGACGCAGCCGCGTCTCGTCGGTCGCATCTTTCGGGTAAAGCGCGACGCCGATGCTGACGCTTATTTCCGCCTCGGAGAACGCCGCCAACAGCCGGGCCGCGAGCGTTCCCGCCGCGGCGGGCTGGGTCAGCCCGCGCTGGACGACCGCGAACTCGTCGCCGCCAAGCCGGCCGACGCTTTCGGGGCCGCAGAGCTTCTGGAGGATCGCGGCGACGCGCTTGAGGACGGCGTCGCCCCCGGCGTGGCCGTTGGAATCGTTGATGTCCTTGAAGCGATCGAGGTCGAGCGTGAACAGCGCCAGCTCGTCCTGCTCGGTCAGCGTCGCGAACTCCGCCGCGAGCATCTCGTCGAAGGTCTGCCGGCCCATCACCCCCGTCAGCGCGTCATGCCGGGCGGCGTACATCAGCCGTTCGGCGGCGGCGCTGCGCTCATCCGCCGCTTGCCGGCAAACAACGCTGGCGCGCGCCAGCGTGCCGATCTCGTCCGATCGCGCCAGGTCATCCGATCGCGGGGTTTCGCCGCTCTCGCCTCGCGCCAGGACGCCGGCGATGCGGCCCAGAGGGGCCAGAACGTTCCGGCCCAGCCAGAGCGCGAAACCCAGATGGACCGCCGCGGCGAAGAGGACGGCGATCACTGTCGCCATGCTCCACAGGCCCGTAACCTGCGAACTGCGCCGGCCGTAGGATTCGGCCTGGTCCGAGAGCGAATGACGGAGAACGTCTCTGGACGATTCGAGTTGCCGGAGAGACGCTGCGAAATCGCCAATCAAAGCGGGCGTTATCGAGCCTCGCGAGGCGGCGGCGACCAAGGTCCGGCCGCTCTGGACGAAGCGGTTTGTCGCCGCGTCGTGATCGGCGGCTCCAAGCGTTTCCAGCCGTCCGTCAAGCATCGCCCAGGTCGCGGGAGCAATCGCTGCTCCGTGCTCGGCGGCGCGCGTTGCATCGCCGATATCGGCGCGCAACCGCTTGACGATATCGTCGGACGCCTCCTGATGCCGGATCGCATCGAGGGCCGCGGCAGATTCGAAATTTGATCGCCGGGTCTCGATGCTGCCGTAGACCGCGAGCGCCACGAGCAGCAGGGTCAGCAGCAGGCCGACCAGGCACGCGAGGCGTGTGCGAACGTGAATCGACATCGGCGGCGCGCTTCTCGCGATAGGAGTCACGAGCAACATAGCAGCAAAGCGTTAAGACTTGGTAACCATGAATAATGGTGGACGCACTAGGGCTCGAACCTAGGACCCGCTGATTAAGAGTCAGCTGCTCTACCAACTGAGCTATGCGTCCACGAACCCGGACGGGTTTGGAGGCGCGCTGTTAGCAGCGCGCCTTTTGCCTGTCTATAGCGGGAAGGGCCGCCGCCGAGCGTCGTCCGGTCGCGCTGCCCGGACGATCGACGGTATGATACCGCGCGACATTTCGGCGCAAAAAGGACACACAGCTGTAACAATCAGGTGTCGGTCGCCCCCGGTTCCTGCCGCTTTCGTTCAAAACGCTTGTGCAACCTCATGCTGCATTGCAGCTTGGCGCCGGGAAGACATGCAACCGCAGGTCAAGGGGGACTTACAATGCACGTGATCAAATGTCGCAATATCCGGTCGATGGCGCTGCTCGGCGTGTCGACGATGGCGTTGTTGGGCACGCAGCCGGCCTTGGCTCAGGCCGCGGCCCAGGCAGCGGCGCCGGCGGCCGACACCGCCGCTGAAAAGGATGCGGAAATCGTCGTGATCGGCACGCGCCGGACCGACCGCTCGGTCACCGACTCGGCGTCGCCGGTCGATGTGATCGGTGCTGAAGAACTCGCGGCGCAGCCCGCGGCGAACATGCTGGACGTCGTGCGCAACCTCGTGCCGTCGTTCTTCGTCCCGCAGAACACGATCTCGGACGCTTCGACCTTCGTGCGGCCACCTTCGCTGCGCGGCCTCGGCGCGGACCAGATCCTCGTGATGATCAACGGCAAGCGCTATAACCGCGCTGCGCTCGTCCAGGTCTATGGCGGCGCTGACACCGCACTGTCCTATGGCTCGCAGGGCTCGGACATCGGCAACATCCCGTCGATCGCAATCAAGAACCTGCAGATCCTGCGTGACGGCGCGACCGCCCAATACGGGTCGGACGCGATCGGCGGCGTCATCAACTATTCGCTTCGCGACGACGAAGGCGTCGAGCTGCAGGCGATCTACGGCCAGACCTACCGTGGCGACGGTGAGCGCCTGCAGGTCTCCGGCGACGTCGGCTTCAAGCTCGGCGATCGCGGCTTCGTCAATGTGGCCGCCGAGTATTTCGACGAGAAGGGCACCAGCCGCGGCGAGACCCGCCCGATCGCTATCTTGCTGGCGCAGGCAAACCCAGCGGTCGCCACCCAAATCCCAAACTATCCGGGACCGGCGCAGATCTGGGGTTCATCGCCTGCTCACGGTTTCAAGGCATTTCTGAACTCGGGCTATGAGCTCAGCGATCAGGCGAAGATTTACGTCGTCGCCAACTATGCCGACAGCCACGCCAACCAGAGCTTCAACTACCGCTCGCCGATCAGCGCGCCCGTATCTGTAGTACTAGACCGCGGGGCTGGCCCAGTTACCGTACTGCCGGGCCAGGCAGGCTCGCCGGGCGCAAATGGGGCGTTCAACACGATCTATACGACCGCGTGCCCGACGGGCAACGCGACGTGCCCGGCGGGCGGGTTCGTGCGCAACGGCGGAGCGACGTTCAACTTCAACTCGATCTATCCGGGCGGCTTCACGCCGCGCTTCATCGGCGACGTCGAGCAGCTGTACGGCACCGCCGGGCTGAAGGGTGAGCTCGAAGGCGGCCTGACCTACGACCTGTCGGCGACGGCGGCGCGCAACGAGCTGGCGCTCTCGATGACCGACTCGCTCAGCGCGTCGTTCGGCCCGCAGAGCCAGACCGAGTTCTTCTTCGGCAAGCTGATCCAGCGCGAGTTCAACGCCAACCTGGATCTGACCTATCCGATCGACGCCGGCTTCTCGAGCCCAATCACGCTGTCGGGCGGCGCGGAGTTCCGCCGCGAGCAATATGAGACGACGGTCGGCGACCTGCAGTCTTATGCCGCCGGCCCCTATGCGTCGCAGCCGCTCTACGATCTGGTTTCGCCGGGCGTCTACACGCGGGCGCTCAACGCGGCCGGCAATCCTGTCACCGCGACCCAGTCTCCGGCGGCCAGCGGCTACGGCGGCACCAGCCCGACGTTCGCCGGAAAGCACAGCCAAGAGAGCTACGGCGTCTATGTCGGCGCCGAGACCGACTTTACCGAAGCTTTCACCGCGGGCGTTGCCGGGCGCTATGAGCATTACCAGACGTTTGGCGGCAAGTTCGTCGGCAAGGTGAACGGGATCTATCACATCTCCGAAACCGTCGCGCTGCGCGCCACCGGCGGCACCGGCTTCCACGCGCCGTCGCCGGGCCAGAACAACACGCAGATCCTGACCACGAGCTTTGCGGCTGGTACGGGCGTCCAGGTGCAGACCGGCACCTATCCAGTGACCAGCAGCATCGCTCAGTTTTACAAGGCAACCTCGCTGAAGCCGGAGACGTCGGTCAACTTCGGCGCGGGTATCGTGCTCGATCCGGCTCCGGGCCTATCGGTGACGCTCGATGGCTATACTATCAAGGTCAAGGACCGGATCGGCATCAGCCAGGCGTTCAACGTAAGCGCGATGGACATCGCAGCGCTTCCGGCGCTTGCCTCGGTGGGACTCGGCGGCGTGGTGAACTATTTCACCAACGGCTTCGACACCCGCACCAGCGGCCTCGACTTTGTCACCAGCTACCGTACGCGGCTGATGGACAATCCGTTCAGCCTTACGCTCGCGTACAATTACAACAAGAGCACCGTGAGCAATGTAAAGAAAACCAGTGCAGGCGTTGATCTGCTCAGCGGCGCTCAACAATTTAACATCTCCAACCTGCCGCCGAAGCACCGCGCCAATTTCTCGGCCAACTGGCAGGTCGGTAACTTCACGATCAACGCGCGTGAAAACTTCTACAGCTCGTGGGCGAACCAGCTGGAGTACCCGGGCCAGAGGTTCGGCTCGAAGTTCCTGACCGACCTCGACATCAGCTATACGCTCTCGGAGCATTATACGCTGACGATCGGCGCGAATAACCTGTTCAACACCTATCCGGACAAGATCGCGCCGTCGACGACGACACCAATCTACGCGCTGACCAACAGCACGGCGGACGGCCAGGTCTATCCGCGCTCGGGCGGTCCGTTCGGCATCAACGGCGGCTTCTACTATGCTCGGGTTCGCGTGAAGTTCTGATGCGTTTCGCACGGGCGGGGGCGAGCCGTCCCCGCCCGTGACGATGCACCTATAGCGCGCCTGGCCCGCCGCCGAGCATTGTCCGGCCGCGCTGGCGGGCGATCGACAGCAGGATGCCGAGCGTTAGCATCACGGTCATCATCGCCGAGCCGCCCCAGGAGACGAGCGGCAATGGAATGCCGACGACGGGCGCGAGGCCCATGACCATCATCAGGTTGATCATCACGTAGAAGAAGATCGTGCAGATCAGGCCCATCGCGGCGATGCGTGCGAACTGAGTGCGCGAGGTGACGGCGACCGAGATGCCCCAGGCGACGATCGCGCCGAAGCAGGTCATGACGAACAGGCCGCCGACCAGGCCCCACTCCTCCGCCATCGTCGCGAAGATGAAGTCGGTGTGGAGCTCGGGCAGGTAGTCGAGATGGCTCTGGGTGCCGTTCAGGAAGCCCTTGCCGAACAGCCCGCCCGAGCCGATCGCGATCTTCGACTGGGTGATGTGGTAGCCGGCGCCGAGCGGATCGGATTCAGGGTCGAGGAAGATCAGGATGCGCTTCTGCTGGTAGGGCCGCATCATGTTGTAGGCGACGGGAAGCGCGGCGGCGACGAGCGCGAGGGCGCCGGCGAACCAGCGCAGGCGAACGCCCGCCAGGAACAGCATCACCGTGCCGCCGAAGCCGATCATCAGCGCGGTGCCGAGATCGGGCTGCGCCATCACGAACAGCATCGGCACGGCGATGATCAGGGCTGGCGGCCAGACGGCGCGCGGGCTCTCGATGAAGCTCCGCGGCAGATAGTGATAATAGCGGGCGAGCGCGAGGATGACGCCGATCTTCATGAACTCGGACGGCTGGAGGCGGATGACGCCGAGATCGACCCACCGTTGCGCGCCCATGCCGATCTTGCCGGCGATCTCGACCGCGATCAGCAGGAGCAGGACGCCGCCGTAATAATGGTAGGCCCAGCGCAGCCACACCTCGATATCGACATAGGCGAGCAGGATCATCACGACGAGCAGGATGGCGAAGCGGATGCCCTGCTTGAGCGCCCAGGGATGGATGCTGCCACCGGCTGCGGAGTAGAGGACCGCGAGGCCGAAGCCCGTCACCGCGATGACGACGAGAATGATCGACCAGGGCAGGGCGCGCAGGCGGTCGGGAAGGGCGGTGGCGACCATTATTCCGTGTCCTCGGCGGGCGCTGCGGGCGTTGCGGGCGGGGGCGGAGGAGGCGCGAGCGCGGCAGCCTCGGCGGCGGCGGCCGCCGCTTCGGCCTTGCGCTTTTTCTCGGCGCGGTCGGCCTCGATCACTTGAAGCGCGCGGTTGGCGAGCGACGGCTCGAACAGGAAGGTCAGTACGTCGCGCGCGATCGGCGCGGCGGCGATGCCTCCGTGCGATCCGTGCTCGACGATCACCGCGCAGGCGTAGCGCGGATCGACCACTGGCGCGAAGCTGACGAACAGCGCGTGGTCGCGGAATTTCCACGGGAAGTTGTCGCTGTTGGTGTAGCCGCGCCGCCGGTCCGCCATCGTGATCCGGCGCACCTGCGCGGAGCCGGTCTTGCCCGCGATCTGGAACGCGTCGCTGCGGCTCTTCGCCCAGAAGGCGGTTCCGCCGCGCGAGTTGACGACGTCGCTCATCCCGGCGTGGATGACGGCAAGCTGCTCGGGCGGCACGCCGATGCTCTCGGCGAGCGGCGGCGGCGGCCCGGCGATCAGGCGGGGCTGCACCAACCGCCCGCTCGCCAGCCGCGCCGACATCACCGCGAGCTGCAGCGGCGTCGCGATCGTATAGCCCTGGCCGATCGAGGCGTTGATCGTCTCGGCGACGATCCAGTCCTTGTCGAAGCGCTTCCGCTTCCATTCGGGCGTCGGCATGATCCCGTTGCGCTGGGAGGGGATCGGCAGGTCGAACTCCTGCCCGTAGCCGAGCTTGCGCGCCGTCGCCGCCAGCCTTTCGATCCCGATGGCGCGGCCCATCGTGTAGAAATAGACGTCGCAGCTTTGGGTGATCGCGCGGTGCATGTCGACGGTGCCGTGCCCGCCGTGCCGCCAGCAGTGGAAGCGGTGCCTCCCGAGCATGTAGGAGCCCGGGCAATAGACCGTCTGGTCGGGGCTGATGCCCGCCTCAAGCGCCGCCATCGCGGTCGTCATCTTGAAGGTCGAGCCGGGCGGGTAGAGTCCCTGGATCGATTTGTTGATCAGCGGGTGCGCCTCGCTCCGGTTGAGCTCGTTCCACAGGCTGGTCGGAATGCCGCGCGAGAAGACGTTGGGATCATAGGCGGGGGAGGACAGCAGGCAGAGCAGGTCGCCGGTGATCGTGTCCATGACGACGACGCTCGCCGACAGGTCGCCGACGCGGCGCGCGGCGTAGGCCTGCAGGTCCCGGTCGATCGTCAGCTTGACGGTGCGGCCGGGCTTGTCGTTGTCGGTCTCGAGGTCGCGCAGGATGCGGCCGCGCGCGTTGACCTCGACCCGGCGCGCGCCGGAGGTGCCGCGAAGCTCGGCGTCGAGCGTCTTCTCAAGGCCGTCCTTGCCGACCCGGTAGCCCGGAAACATCAGCAGCGGATCGCGGGTCTCGAGGAACTGCTCGCGGGTCGGCGCGCCGACGTAGCCGAGCAAATGCCCGAACGCCGCGCCGTCCGGATAAAGCCGCGAGAAACCGCGCACCGGCTGGAGGCCGGGCAGCTCGGGCAGGCGGACGTTGATCGAGGAGAACTGCTCCCAGGCGAGATCGGCCGCCACGACGACAGGGATGTAGCTCGGCACGCGCACGACATCGGCGTGGATGCGGGCGATGTCCTCGGGCGTAAGCGGAAGGAGCTTGGCGATCTGCGCCAGCGTGCCGTCGAGGTCGCTGACCTGCTCGGCGACCAGCTCCAGCCGGTAGTCGGGCCGGTTGAGCGCCAGCGGCTTGCCGGCGCGGTCGACGATCCACCCCCTGCGCGGCGGAATGAGGCGCATCGACACGCGGTTGCTCTCGGCGAGCAGGCGGTATTTCTCCTGCTCGAAGATCGACAGCCAGGCCATCCGCCCGGCGAGCGTCAGGCCGACGCCGGCCTGCGCCGCGCCGATGAACAGCGCGCGCCTCGAGAACATCTGGTCGCGGTCGGCCTCGGTGCGGATGCTCATGGCATGCCCCAGCCGCGCTGGAGCCGGGCGCAGAGCGCGGCGGCGGCGGGATAGGCGATCGCCGTCGTCGCCGCTTGCGCCATCAAGGGGGCCAGCGGCAGGTCGCCGCCGACGAAGCACAGGAGCCGCCAGCCGAGAAGCGCGTAGGCGAGCGACAGCGCGGTCACCAACAGCCAGTCGGCGACGAAAGGGCGGGCCCCGAAGCGCCGGCCAAGGGCGCCGATGGTCGAGGAGGTGAGGGGCAGGAGCGTGGCGTTGACCCCGAAGGGCAGGGCGAGCACCGCGTCGGCGAGCAAGCCGAGCAGGAAGGCGGCCCAGGCGGGCATCAGCTCGGGCTGGAACAGCGCCCAGCAGGCGACGGCGAGGAAGCCGAGGTGCGGCAGCGCCGGAACCGGCGTGATCAACGGCATCGACATCAGCGCGATGGCGAGCGCGGCGGTGAGGCTCGGCACGAGGGCGCGCCAGTGGCCGAGCGTCCACTGGAACCGCTCGTCGCGCGTCATCGAGCGCCAGGGCGTGTTCACCGCGGCGGCCGGTCGGAGGTCGAGATCGGCGGCAGGTAGGGCCGCTCGACGACGACGTAGCCGAGGCCGTCGGGACGGACGATCGGCCGGGCGCGGGGCGGGTCGCTGGCCCCGTCGACGACGACCGCGACGGGGACGCCGGGCGGGAAGATGCCGCCGTCGCCCGAGGTTTCGAGCCGGTCGCCGATGCGAAGCGGGTCGTCGGACGGCGCGCCGTAGCGAACCTCGAGGAGGGCCCCATTGACGCCGGCGACCATCGCGGCGCGGCCGGTGCGGGCGACCCGGACGGGCACGCGACTGCTGGTGTCGGTAAGCAGGAGAACGCGCGCGGCATGGCCGCCGACCTCTACGATCTGGCCGATCAGGCCGTCGACGGCGCGGACGGGCTGGCCAATCGCGATGCCGTCGTTGCTGCCGCCGCCTACCACGGCCGAGCGGATGTAGGATCCTGCCGACGCACCGGCGATCGGCAGCACCCGCGACCAGGCCCGCGACGGCTCGACGACGCGGAGCAGGCGTTTCAGCTGGATATTCTCGTGCCGCAGCGCGTCGCGTTGCTGGCGCACCAGCTGGGCGCGGCGGAGCTCGCCTTCCAGGCGGCGGTTGCGCGACACCGCGCCGAAATAGTCGTCGATGCCGGCGGTGACGTTCGACAGCCATTCGGCCGGCTGCCGCACGAGCCCCCAGACCGGGGCCGTGGTTTCGAGCACCCCGCTGCGAAGCGCGCCGCCGCGCGTCGGGTCGACGCGCGAGACGACGAGCATTGTGAGGCCGGCGATCACCACCGCGACTCCGATCACCGTCGCGTAGAGCGCGCGGTTGCGCTCCCGCCGCGTATGGCTCGACCGGCCCTGCCGCAGCGCCATGACGCGGGATCCTTTCGTTCAGGCCCTAAGCGGTCTCGAGCACGCCGCGGTAGACCGGGTCCTCGAGCGCGCGGCCGGTGCCGAGCGCCACGCAGGTCAGCGGGTCCTCGGCGATCGAGACGGGAAGGCCGGTCGCCTCGCGCAACACGACGTCGATGTCGCCGAGGAGCGCGCCGCCGCCGGTCAGCACGATGCCCTGGTCGACGATGTCGGCGGCGAGCTCGGGCGCGGTGTTCTCCAGCGCCATGCGGACGCCCTCGATGATCGTCGACACCGGCTCCGACAGCGCCTCGGCGACCTGCGCCTGGTTGATCTGGATTTCCTTGGGCACGCCGTTCATTAGGTCGCGGCCCTTGATCGCGATCGACCGGCCGATGCCGTCGGCGGGCATCTTGGCGGTGCCGATCTCTTTCTTGATCCGCTCGGCCGTGGCCTCGCCGATCAGCAGGTTGAAGTTGCGGCGGACGTAGGAGACGATCGCTTCGTCCATCTTGTCTCCGCCGACGCGAACCGAGGTGGTGTAGGCGAGGCCGCGCAGCGACAGCACCGCGACCTCGGTGGTGCCGCCGCCGATGTCGACGA